>CADBBH010000005.1 GCA_902792905.1 Oscillospiraceae bacterium | reverse complement strand
CTGCCTGACAGCGACTCTATTATACCATTTGCAAAACTAAATGCACGTTTGCAAAACTAAATGTTCAGTTTTCCTTGCATTTACTTTTTCATTTAAGGTCTGAGGCCCGCAAATCGAAGTCCGTATTTTTGGACTTTATTTATGAGAGAATTAAAGTGAGGCAGGGACGGAATATTGATAATTTCGGGCAAATAATAACTGTTTTTATAAAGGAGGCATAAGTTATGGCAGCAGAATATCTCCCGGGAACTCCCGGAGAAAGAATCAGAGATTTAAGAAAGGAAGCAAAACTGAATCAGGATGAATTCGCAGAGGCAATCGGTATCAGCAGAAGTACACTCGGCGATATTGAATTGGATAAAAGGTCCATATCCTCAACAACAGCCCTGGAGATTGCAAAGTATTTCAATGTGTCGGTTGACTTTGTTCTGGCTAAAACCGATAACCCAAAAGTCATAAATTATGACCTTAAGGTGCTGGGGCTTACGCAGGAAGCGGCGGATAAGCTTTATACAAATCAGGTCGATACCGGAGTTCTCAATCTCCTTATAGAGCATGAAAAATTCGGAGAACTGATGCATCTGATAGCGTTTTATCTCAAAGACATTAACGCCGAAGTGAAAAGAACACAAAACGCTCTTTATTCAACTATTGCCGATTTTCTCAGGAAGTACGGAGAAGATGAAAATGCCGATACCGTTGCGGCGAAAAAAGAACCGGTTTACTCTGCCGACATTTCCAAAATTCAGAATTGTCTGAATATTATCCTTAAAGAAACCAAAGACAAACTGGGTGATAATACTAAAGAATTCCATAAGGAAATGAAAGCAACGGTCGCCGAACTTATGAAAGATAAGATGAGAACTAACGGGGCTTTGAGAAAAATCAATGCGGAAGAATTTGCCGGCGATGTGGTAAATGTTATAACTAAAAGCATTCCTCTTCCTCAGGAACTTACTGATAATCTCCGTGACGCACTTGTTCCGATTTTTAAAGCCGACTGGCGCGGAATCAAAAAATGAGCGAAACAAAATACACAAATGAGGAGCTTGCGCTCAGAGTAATTAACGGAGATAACGAAGCTTTGCATTTGCTTTACGATCAAAATGTAGGTCTGATAACCGATAAATGTAAAGAAGCTTTCGGCTATTGCGGTTCTCCGGCAGATGCTGATTTTGACGATCTTAATCAGGAAGCCGCCCTGTCTTTTATGATGTCTGCTCCGAAATTCAATCCCGATCTCGGTTATAAATTTACAACTTTTATCGGAACATGTGTGTTCAATCATATGATTGATTACATCGTCAAGGAGATAAAAACATCAAACACCGAATGCAGAATTGCCACAAGAACCACAACTTCTTATGACCATACTCCGGAGGCAAGAAAGAATATTACAGAAAATGTTCTTCTTCAGGACTACTGGCAGAAAAGACTTCATATTTTCAGCATCTCCGCAGAGAAAGCATATTTCATAGATTACTTCTATGAGACAATAAAAAATGCCCTGGACTTATTAAGCCCAAGGCAGCAGAAATTGATATCATATTGCTTCGGCCTCGGCGGTGATGAAGAATACTTTTTCCCTCACACAATCGAAGAAACCTCTGAACATTACGGAATCACAAAAAGAGATGTTATCGAATTGCAAAAGAAAACTCTCAGGAAAATGCGCAGATATTGTCACAAACGACTCGCCTATATCGTAAACGATAATAAAGAAAATATTGATGAAACCGTCAAAGTTTTTCCCGAAAGTTATACCGATTCCATCATGCCTCTTCCCGATGTGATTCTTAATGAAGACGGTGAGCTTGAAATGTCAGACATTGATAAAATCTTCGAAAGCTTCGAGGATAATGATTTTGATCGCTACGATGACGGTGACGATTGAATAATTGTTTTCCTTCTGCGGAAGGTAAGTGTGTTACGACTTTTGCGTTATTGTTTTCATCATAATCCTCTGAAATATGAGACAGATTATGATGCGGATGCATTATAACAAACCGCAATGCATCCTGGAAGAATCGCCTGTTGTATATACAATTTCAGCAGCCGATTTTCCACTCTTTTCGCAAAAGTCTAACACACTAGACTTTGCGAAGGCAAAATCGTGTGCCACAGGGAAGTTCACTTCCCTTTTGGATTACCCATCACCCGGACAGTTCCCGATAGTATTGCGTATTCTGAGACAATATGTGTCACTGCCCGGGCGGAAATTATTGTGAAACTTCCGGCAATTCCACGCCGGAATAATCACAACCCTTTCCGAAAATGCGAGGGAGATTCTGCGAAGATATATTTTATTTATATTGAAATTAATTACCAGATTATGTATAATTAATTCAATATGTGGTAGTAATACTTTATTAAAGATTCAGAAGCATCGGAAACAGTATTCTTCATACGGCAAAACGATGTCTCTATTGATGACAATATTTCAGGCGAACTGAGATATATAATTGATTACCTGAACGACTTCCTTGAAAACCATATGAGTGGAATTGACTTCGGCTATGGATTCTATACTGAAGTTCGTGAATTCAGGGATGAATGCGTTAAATTGAACAGCAAGATATATTAAGATAAAGCAAGATTAAGGCGAAATCTCGAAGAAACATTCAATGTGCTTGAAAATATTTACAATATAGCGGACATGGAAAACGATATTTTTAGCAAGTTGTTTGTTTAATCGGTGTGCCGTAATACCACATTTACATATAATATAGTTTGCAGCATTTAGAATCAACATCATTTAATCTGTTTGAGGTGAATACTTATGTCAATAAAAACAATTCTTCAGGCCATTACTGCGCAAAATGATAACTATGCTTCATCGAGGATAGATCCATCTGTTTTTTCAGTTTTCACTTCTGAACTAACAGCCTTTATTGCGGAATTGAACAAAGCAAATGACAAAAACGAAAGTGAAGAGAATATTAAGAATATAATTAATGGTTTTCTTAAAAGAGCTATCTATCCTTCACCGGAATATACAATAAACACAAAGAATAATATTGACAGTGCTATTTCCTGTGATGATAAGCTTTTAGTAATGATTGAGGCTAAAAAGCCCTCAAATAAAACTGAAATGATAACCACAAACGATTTAAATAAAAAAGCTTTTCATGAACTGATATTATATTATCTTACAGAAACCAGAAGGGTTGATGGCCAAAATGTTAAGCGCAATCGGGATAGCAGAATAAAGCGACTCATAGTCACAAATGGTTATGAGTGGTTTATTTTTGATGCCAATGATATCGAAAGACTTTGCGACGGATACCTTGAGAATCTCTATTATGAATATAAGAATAATAAGTTGATTTATTCAAAAGACAATGGCAAGTTCTACAAAGATATTAGTGATCACCTAAAAGATGAGAAACATAGCAACATTGATTTCGTTTATTTTAATATAACTGATGAAGCTAAAAGCACATCCGGCATGAGAGAGCTATACAAAGTGCTTTCTGCGCCATACTTATTGAAAGAAACTCCTAAGCTGCAAATGAGAGAGCATACTCTTAACGATAAGTTTTATAAAGAATTGCTGTATATAATGGGCTTGCAGGAAATTAAGGTTAAAAACAAGCCGCAGATAACAATAAATCTTGATGTTAAAAATACATTTGCAGCCCAGCTTTATAACAGATTTAAATATGACTTGGACTTTGACGACGAGGAGCTTGTCAAAGAAAAAACATTTGAATTAATTATTATCTGGCTTAATCGATTGTTGTTTATTAAACTGTTTGAAGGTCAATTAATTTCTTTCAATGGTGATAATGATAATTACCATATTTTGAACACAGATAAGATAAAAAGTTTTGATGACATAATGAATCTGTTTTTTAATGTTCTCGGAAAAAAAGACAGAGAATGCAATGAGTTTTACGATAAATTTAAAAACATCCCATACCTTAACAGTTCATTGTTTGAAAGGCAGGAAATTGAAAAATCTGATGCTACTGTTAAAGATATAAAAAATGAGAGCATATTAGTAATGCATAAAACGGTTCTGGGGAAAAAGGCGCCTAAAGAGATGCCTTTGCTTCAGTATGTCATTAATTTTTTAAACAGCTATACATTTTGCTCGGATTCGAATAATACGGAATTAAACAATATTATCGATGCGGCTGTTTTGGGATTGATATTTGAAAAAATAAATGGTTATAAAGACGGTGCTATATATACTCCGTCAATAATAACTGAATACATATGCAAAGAATCATTAACCAGGGTTATTGTTAACAAGATTAATGATTTATTAAAATGGAATTGCGATTCTTTTGACGACATTATAAATATGATAATGGAAATCGATAAGAACGACCGCTTATCATATAGAAAAAAGATCAATCACATAATTAATCATATAACTATTTGTGACCCAGCCGTCGGCTCCGGACACTTTTTAGTTTCGGCTTTGAACTTTTTGATAGCTGCAAAGCAGCGGCTAGGAGTTCTGTTTTATTTTGAAAGTAACGACCTTGTTGAGGATTATACAATCACGGTTGTAAATGACACCTTGACCATTCTCGATGGTCAGGAGAATTACTTCGTTTACAATAAAGATAGTGTAAAGTCACAAAGACTACAAAAAACACTTTTTAATGAAAAAAGGGTTATCATAGAACAGTGTTTATTCGGTGTAGATATAAACCCGAAGGCAGTATATATTTGTCAGCTAAGATTATGGATTGAACTTCTTAAAAATGCGTATTATGAAAAAGGTATAATGGAAACTTTACCCAATATTGATATTAAACTCAAAGTTGGAAATTCCCTTATTCATAAAATAAAATTCGAGGTTGGAAAAACAATCACTAATAGCAATTTTGTAATTAGAAGAGAAGATTTTGATAAATATAAACGATATGTAAAACAATACGTTGAAACCTCAGATAAATCAACAAAGGCCGCAATAAGGCAAACAATCAACAATATTCGTGCTCAATTACATGATGCATATGAGCAATTAGAACTATACGAGACTGGTTCAAATACATATGCTTATGATAAAATTTTCAAAGATGCTTTTGAGTGGGCTATAGAGTTCCCTGATATAATTGAATTCCCAGAAACAGCTGATGATAAAGAGAAAGGCATTTTTTTAGGGTTTGACTGCATAGTTGGGAATCCACCCTATGGCGTAACCCTAACAAAAGAAGAAAAAGAATATCTAAAAACAGAATACAGTGATATACATCAAAGAACGCCGGATTCATACAATTATTTTATTTCGGAGTCAATACGTCTCTTGAAAGAAAAAGGTATTCTCTCACTTATTGTCCCCAATACGCTTTTATTCCAAAATGAGTATGAAAAAGCTAGAACTCTTATATTTAAGAAAAACAAGTTGTTAAGTATATTTAACCTTGGTGATAATGTTTTCGAGAAGTTTAGTGTTCCAACATGCGTTTTCTTTTCTCAAAAAGGGAAGCCTAATAAAGATTATTTGATTCTATATGCAGATTATAGAAGTATTGCAGTCAGGGATATTGTTTGGGGAAATAATGAAGCGTATCTTTCATCTAAAGATTTAGAAGAAATTCCTAGTCATGTTTTTGGAATTAACAACTCTAAAAACAAACTTATGCAAAAGATGAGAGCAAAATCAACTCCTTTTGATGAAATTGTAGATACAGTATCAGCGGGTATTGCTACAGGAGCAAACGATGTTTTTTGCATAAGCGAAAGAACAATTAATGAATACTCTCTTGAAAAAGATATTATTCATCCATTGCTAATTGGAAAAGCAATTGACGCCTACAAAATCGAATGGGATAATCGATATATTATTTATTCAACAAAAGAAACAAACACACCCAAGTACCCAAACATTTACAACTATTTAACATCGCACAAAACCCAATTATCAAAAAAGAGAGAAACACAACAAGGGAAATTGCCTTATTGGTGTTTACATTGGCCTAGAGAATCTTATTTGTTTCAAGGTACTAAAATTCTTTTACGTCAAACTGCAGACAGAATATATGCAACTATAGATGAAAATAATTATTATCCCCTAAACTCTCTTTTGCTAATAAAGCTCTTAGATAATTGCAGTTTTGACTACTGGTTTATCCTTGCTGTTTTAAATTCAAAAACCATTAATTACTTATACCAAAATTTGACACAAGAAAAGGGTAGGCTATTTGCCGAGGTTAAACCTAAAAATATTAGAAAGCTATTTGTCCCTAATATGGATATTGAAAAACAACAGCCGTTTATTGATATTGCAAAAAGTATTAGTTTAAATCAATTGGATGTTGAGATTGGCACAAACAAAATTGATTCAATGCTATATTCGTTTTATGAGTTGAGTAATGAAGAGATCAAAATGATTGAAAGCGAGTTTTAACTATTATAGTTTATCTCAATTTCTCAAAAGCGAATATAATGATTTAGATAATTACTTAAAAATCCATAGTTTTAAGTAGCGATGGAGGGTTAAAACATGCTGTACAAATTAAATTCAGATATAAATCGGTCTGATTACAGTAAAGTAAAAAGAGTTAATCTTTCTAATATTGGCTGGAAAGAAAAGGATCTTGAGAATCTGTTATCTAAGAATATAATAGATTTTATTTCCTCTGATGATTTAATGACCATTTTCACGGAAAGACCTCGTCAGGAAGAACCCGATATTCTTGCAGTGGACAAGAATGGTGATTTATACATCTTTGAGTTAAAAAGATGGAAGAGCAATCAAGAAAACTTACTACAAGTTTTCCGCTATGGGCAATTATATGGCAGAAGTGACTATAATCACTTAAATGAGTCATATAAAAAATATGCTAAAGACGGAAGAGATTTAAAAGAAGCCCATGAGAAGTATTTTTCTTTGAACGAAAGTCAGAAATTATCGGAAGATATGTTTAACATGCGGCAGCACTTTTTAATTGTCACAAATGGTTTGGATCACGATACTGTTGAGTCAATTATCTATTGGAGAAGAAACGGCCTTGATATTAATGCAATAGTTTACTGGGTTTTTGAAATAGGTGGAGAATACTATATAGAGTTTAACACCTACTCTCAAGCGGAGGATTATTTAGAATACGAAAACAGTTGCTATATTGTTAATACTAATAAGAGATACAATCCAAATTCTACTAAAGATATGTTGGATAACAGTAAGGTCGCGGCATATAGTACCGGTTATAAGGAAAAAATCCAAAAGCTTCATAAGGATGACATTGTCTTTTTATATGAAAATGGAAAGGGAATCATTGCCTACGGAAAAGCAGATGGAGTAGTTAATAAAGCTAATTTTGACGGAATAGAATATGACGAATATAATATGCATTTAAATGACTTTACCATATTGAGTAAACCATTATCAGCTAAAGGAATAAAAGATGTATTAAAATATGCATTAGTGTTCAACCGTACTATGTTTTCAATTTCTGAAGAAAATGCCACAAAGATTATTAAGTATATACAAAAGAGTTGCATATAGTTATAGTTGACTATTGGTATATTTAAAAGCGCAGTATGACAAATCCCTCGGCAACCTTATCGAAAAGATGGGAATGTCAGATGTTTACAATTTGTAAACAACTGCGGATCAGCTTAATTCCGGTTAATTCCCACCCCAGTTTCTCAGCATAAAAAACTTAGTTGTTTTTTCGGTTTTAAGTTATCACTCAAATAAGCCTTGGGGTACAGAGGCCAAAAAAAGAAGGCAATACGCATCAGCTTTTTGCCTGTCCGGGTCTCAATATCGGCGAAATCCCTTGATATATAAGCAACCCCAGTTCTCAAATTGAGACCCCGGATTTTCTCAAAAAAGATTTTTTGAGCCCGATTTTACGGGTCTCAATTCGCTATCAAATAGGGCCCAAATCCCGCGAGGCCTTGATATATAAGGGCTGAAAATCGAAAATTTTTCTCAAAGAGATAAAAACTTGTATTTTCCCAAGGCTTCGGAGTTTTTCTCCGGAGCCTTTTTTCAGTACATATGGATGCAACTGAATACACTTGAAAACAACGTTTTTTTCGAGTTTTATCGGATTTTTGTGATGCTGAAAATGGCCTTGATGTGAGAGCACCTGAAAACACGAGATTGCACGAGAATAAGGACCAAATAAGGACCAAATCACAAGAGTAAGTTTGCAAACAAAAATTAACGCCCGCACCGATTATTCGGTGCGGGCTGAAATTATATCATATTCAGGATTCAGGTTCTGCAATCACATAAGAATTTTATACAATATCCAGCATACGAAGTTAACGATATTTGAGGCAAAGTATTTCAATGTCGATACCGTATAAGGAGATTCAAATTTCCATTGAGTCAAAGGAATAATCCATGTGCTTAACCTGCCGGCATCGGGATAAACACCGGGGTCATTAAACGCCTTGGTATGCATAACCATATTGCAGATATTCTTACAGGAATCGCGAAGAGCGTTTCCGAATCCGACAGGGTCTTTTGCATAAGCGGCGCGAAGCAAGGTGAGATTTGAGAATTTTTCAAGTTCCCAGAGCCCGGTAAGCATCACATCGGTCCCGTTATACACTGCGACAGCGGGGCTTTCATAAGATGAAAAGAAGAGATTCGTCGCGTAGTCGGAAACAACAAAACCTTCAAATCCCCATTCGTTGCGTAGCACCTGCTTGCAGAGCGCAGATGAGCCGCCGCTCCAGTAAGGCCCGAGTCTGTTATGAGCCGCCATTACGCCGAGTGGATGCGCCTCTTTGACTGCAATCTCAAAGGGCCTGAGATAGATTTCTCTGATTGTCTGCTCCGTCGCCCAGGTTGTGACGCCCATTCTGTGTGTTTCCTGGTCGTTGAGCGCAAAATGCTTGATGGTTGTAACCAGCCCGCCTTCGTTGCAGCCCCTTATGACCGCCGCGGCAATCTTGCCCGAAATGAGAGGATCTTCGGAATAGTATTCATAATTCCTGCCGCCTCTCGGCGAACGGTGGATATTGACGGCAGGAGCGTACCATACGTCAACGCCCAAATCAGCCGCCTCTTTTGCCGCGCATCTGCCCATTAACTCGGCAAGGTCGGTATTCCAGGTGCAGGCAACGCAGACTTCACAGGGATACGCCGTTCCGCTGTCTGAGAATACGGTGCCGTTTCTACCCTTGACGCTCAGAGGCCCGTCGTCGTCCATTGTGTGAGGGATGCCGAGACGCTCGATGCCATAGGTCTGGTATCCGCCGAAGGCAGCCATCATAAATTGCTCCTCAAGCGTGAACTGGTCAAGGAATTTATCCCAGAGGGACTCGTCCTCGCTCACATCTTTAAGCGTGATGGTTTTTTCATAAACGGCGCCTGTTACGGGGATTTCGCCCTGAGAGGGTTCCGGCAGGGAATCCGCCTCTTTAATCTGATTGCCGATGGTCAGATTCCTTGATTTGGGATAGGTGGCTTCAGGGTTCGACCTTGAAAACTCAGTGAATCCGTTATATGCAAAATCAAAAACATTGCCTATTGCCGTGCCGGTGGCCTCATCGGTCTTATAGACCTTATCGGCATCGACACTGTATGTGAATGAAGAGATTTCATCGCGGGCGTTTTCGCCGAGTATGATTTTATATTCGCCCTTTTCCAGCACATACCCTTTATTGACTTTATAATCATAAGAAGCCATATCTCTGACGGGGAACGAAATGCTCACCGTTTCGCTTTCTCCCGACGCAAGAAGCTCTGTTTTATCAAACGCGGCAAGAACTTTGGCGCTCTTTTCTATTCCACCGTCGGTGTAGGGCGCGGAGTAATAAATCTGAACGGTCTCTTTGCCCGCGGTATCACCCGAGTTGGTTACTCTCACATCAAGGTTGACGGTATCACCGTCAACGGAATGAGAAACGATTTCCTTCTCAAAACGGGTGTATGAGAGTCCGTGGCCGAACGGGAACTGCACCTTATCCCTGGCCATCGTCTCAAAGTATCTGTAACCGACATAGATGCCTTCCTGATATTCAACATAATGGTCTTTGGAATCATCAAACGAATAGCTGCCGAAGTTTTCGGATGAGGGATGGTCGGCGGTTTTATAAGCGACTGTATCGCTGAGTCTGCCCGAAGGATTTGTTTTGCCCGTGAGTACATCGGCAACCGCTTCAAAGCCGAATTCGCCGGGAATCCAGACCTCCATTGCCGCCTTGATGCTTTCGTATTCATCAATCCAGCCCATCTCCATAATATTGCCGGTATTGAAAATAACAATGACATTGCCGAAAGAGGCGCAGACCTTTTCAACCATTGCTTTTTCGTTTTCGCTCAGAACAAGGAGATCCGCGGGCATATCGCTGCCCTCGGTTCCGGTGCGGCCGATAACAATCAGTGCTGTGTCGGAAAACGCTTTCGCGTGATTCATAATCTTATCCGTCAGCTTTTGGGGATTCATTTCATCAATCGATTTTTGTAACAGAGCAAGACTGACGAGATTGTTGATAATCGTATGGTCAACATAAGGCAAATCGCTTTTTCCGCCGTTCGCTTCATATAGATTACGCAGTTCCTTATTGTATTCCACACCTGCAGCGTCAAGAGCGTCATAGAGATATACGGGGTTATCCGATGTGGTGAGACCCGAACCGGTTCCGCCGATGTAAGGAAACGCGGACCCGACGCCAAAAATATTGATTTTTTTATTATTGAGCGGCAGAACCTTGTCATCGTTTTTGAGCAGGACGATGCCCTCTCTTTCAATATCGACGGCAACACGGCTTGTTTCGGCGATAATTGCGGGGTCGATTCTTCCGCTGGTTGCAAAGGCAAAGGGCCCGGAGATGCCGCAGATTACAGCGCATGCGGTTATCACGGTCACCAGTTTCTTTATTTTCATTAACAGATTCCCCCTTTCGTTTCTCTATAGGTTTAATTATAGCAAAAATAAACAACTTTTCAATATAAATCCGTTCGTATGCACTCAAGTGTTACAGATTTGCGGTTATCTGTATCATTACCGCAAAAAGCGAATCATCATTCAGCCGATGGCATATCGCCGTTTCACGATACAGGCTTGCTGCGTAATATAGAATTGGTTATTTAATTTTCTGTAGAAATATGCTATAATTAATTTCACAAATCGGAGTTTTCACGGGTGATAATGTACTGAGAATGGAAGGTTAAGTATATGGGCAGAGAAAGCAATCACGATAAAAGCTATATTGCAACCGCGGCTGATAATGAACAGACCGTTTATTTTGACGTGTCTCAGCCACCGTTCACGGTACACGGTCTTCTGCATGATGAATCGGGTTACTACCGTCTTCCTTATGATGTTGCCGCCGCAGCAAACGACGGTGTGAAAGGTCTTAATCTGAACACCGCGGGCGGGCGCTTACGTTTCAGAACGAACGCCGACAGAATTGTTTTGCAGGCAAAAATGCGCGGAATCACCCGGATGCAGCATTTTGCGCTTACCGGAAGCGCGGGGTTTGATCTTTATTCCGATAATATTTATCGCGGTACATTTATACCGCCGGCAGATTTGGAAACGGTTTGGACTTCTGAGCTATTTATCGGAAACAGCGACGGCGGTATGCACGAAATAACCGTTCATTTTCCGCTTTACAGCGGCGTAACCGCGCTTGAAGTCGGTCTTCCTGCCGGGAGCGAATTCGGCAGGGCATCTGAGTACCGTATTCAGGCGCCGGTGGTTTACTACGGTTCTTCCATCACACAGGGCGGTTGCGCCTCAAGACCCGGAAACGCTTATGACAATATTCTTTCCCGGCTGCTGTCATGCGAGCATATTAACCTCGGCTTTTCCGGAAGCGCTATGGGGGAAACCTGTATGGCGGAGTATATCGCTGGCTTGAAAATGTCGGCTTTTGTGCTGGACTATGACCACAACTCTCCTACTCCCGAACATCTGGCTCAAACGCACGCGCCGTTCTTCAGCATGGTACGGAAAAGCAATCCGGCATTGCCCGTTATTCTTATGACGCGGCCTCAGCCTAACCCGGACAAAGATGATTTAATCCGCCGCGATATTGTCAGACACACCTGGGAAAATGCGGTGAAAAACGGAGACCGGAACGTTTATTTCATCGACGGCACACAGATGCTCCTCACTTTCGGCGGCGACTCGGGAACCGTGGACAACACTCATCCCAACGACCTGGGATTTTACTGTATGGCTAAAGCACTGGAAACGGTTTTGAAAGCCGTTCTGCCGGAATAAGAAAATCCGGTATTTATCGTTTATAATCAGTCATGGCAGTCGTGCAAATCGTTCCGGACGCTAAGGATTACCGACAGTAAGCACGGAAAACGCAGAAAGGATGTTATTATGCAGTTTATAAAATATGAAAATAATCCGGTTTTCGGCAATGCCGATACGGGCACGCTTTTTGACGCTTATGTTTCAAAAATGCCGGATGGTATGTTCCGCATGGATGTTTCCACACGAAAAACCAACACTCTGTCTGTTTCTTTTTCAAAAGACGGCATCGGGTGGAGCAATCCGCGGGTGACCCTCGAACCGGATACGTTCACCGGTTGGGAGGATCTGGTTAACCGCAACTGTGTTCTCCGGGTCGGCGATATCTGGTGGATGTGGTATACGGGGCAGGCTCATGACAAAAGTTATATAGGTGTCGCGCAGAGTGAAAACGGGGTTGATTTCCGGCGGGTCTGCGCGGAGCCGGTTATTACCCCCGAAGCGTCCTTTGAAGGCGAATCGGTAATGAATCCGTGTGTGCTTTACGAAAACGGTGTTTTCAGAATGTGGTACAGCGCAGGCGAGACTTATGAGCCGAATGTGCTATGTTATGCAGAGAGCACGGACGGCATCAGATGGAAAAAATCTCCGCTGAATCCGGTTCTGGAGAAAAACGAACTTAAGGAGTACGAACAGAACCGTATCGGCGGCTGTCAGGTAATCAGGCATCCAGCCCTTGGCTATCTTGTTTTTTATATAGGTTACCGTGATATCAATACGGCGTGCATCTGCGCGGTATGCTCCGATGACGGTGTTACCGGCTTCCGCCGCTGCAGGCTCAATCCGCTGATTTCTCCCTCTGAGGGTGAATGGGACGCGGATTCCTGCTACAAACCGACGGCTCTCTATGACAGCGGGAAGGATGTATGGAGCGTATGGTATAACGGACGCAACGGCGGGTGCGAATACATCGGTCTGGCGCAGAAACAGGGCGATTTCACAAAAGATGACTTTGAATAATCAGGAAAAATGCAGATAAACCGGGATTTGACGGGGTGAATTGAAATGAAAAAAACTCTTTCAGCTTTTCTCACTTTTGCAATAATGATAAGCTGTACCGTTTATGCATTTGCAGCAGGAGAAACAATGTCAGTTTATTCTACGTACAGTATTCCGGCGGGAGCAGTGCGTATGATAGCGCATCAGGGATATTCCGCGGTCGCTCCCGGCAACACGCTGCCCGCTTATGAGGCGGCAGGCAAATCGGATTTCTGGGGAGCCGAGTGTGACATTCAGCGCACAAAAGACGGCGTGTGGATTCTTATGCACAACGACACCGTTGACGCCATGACAGACGGAACAGGCGAAATCTCAGAGCTGACTTATGCCGAGATTATGGAATTCAATGTTGACAGCGGTAACAATATTGAAAACTACCCGGGTCTCAAGGTTGCAAGACTTGAGGAATACCTTGATGTATGCAAAAAATACGGCCTGCACCCCGTGATTGAGATTAAGGAAAAAGCAGACTCCGATTATCTTTATGAAGTTGCCGCTATTCTTTCCGGGCGGGATGAAAGGGATAGATTTCATGTTATTTCATTCGGGCGTGAAATATGCCTGAAAATGAAAGAACTAATGCCGTCTCTGCTTGTGTATTTAATTGTCAGCTATGAAGATGTTTCGCAGGAAAACATAGATTTTGCAGTCGGCAATCACCTTGACGGCATGGATATCCATGTATTTCACCCTGATGATTATGTGAAAGCTGTTATCGAGTCGGGGCTTGATGTTTTTGTGTGGACAATCGACGATATGGAAAACTGCGAGAGGTTATATAATCTCGGCGTCAATGCAATTACCACAAATTCAATCAATCAGGAAACGCCCTCAGGGAATACCTTCCGGCTGTTTCTGTGGCTGCTGCGCAGTTTATGGTATAAGCTGAGATTTCAAGTCAAATCTTTTTTCGCCGGAATAATTAACTGACAGATTCCGGTTTGCCGGATTGACTGCGAATAAAGAACAATACAGATCGGGATTAATGGAGGCAAATCATGCGTAAGTTGAAGCAAATAATAAGCATTATAATATCGGTGGCTTTATTGCTGACACTTTCCCCTGCGGGAACAGCGTCGGCAGGGAATATTCTGCTCGCATATCCCGAATATGACGAAAGAATCACCCGCAATTACGAATACGAAGTGACTGTAACTCAGGGAGATAAAACCATACCTCTGACAGTCTATGACCGCAGCAATTCATCAACTCTGCTCGGCGCGCGGACTCTCAGGCCCGATATGCACAGGCGGTTCTGTGAGTTTGCCTTTTCAGGCGACGCGGTCACAGTGAATATCAGAGTCAAAAGAGATTTCGGCAGTTTTTCGGTCATACCGGGCGCAAAGAACTATCCCGTATCATACGCAGACGGCGTTATATCCGTTACTGTTTCCCGGCCGGATGAATGCTTTGCGCTGCGCCTTGACGGCGATGACACAACTGTTCTTTCGGTGTTTGCCGACAGACCCGAGGGCGGCGGTTATATCGGAAATGGCGACTCTGTTCTTGTGATTGATTCCCATCTGACTGAAATGAAAAACGGAGAATACCTGACCGTTGACGGCAAAACTTCATTTACCAAATCGACGGCAAACGGCAAAACTGTCTTAACTCCCGTGAGTGACACTCAGCACCCCGTAACTTCTGTTTATATCGCACCCGGCTGCGTTCTGAACGCGAGAGTCAGGGCGGCCGCTCCCGGAGTCAGGATTTACGGCCACGGCATTGTACTTGACCCGTATTCCGATATTTTTGAAACGGACATACGCTCGGCCGAAGACAGCTTTTTTATGCTAGTGGAATACCCCGACTGCTCCGTCAGAGATATAAAACTCATTGATTCGCAGAATTATTCCCTGACGCTCGGCTGGCAGTGCGACAACATGGAAATCGAGAACGTCAAAATTCTCGCCTCGACTATGTGCACGGACGGAATATCTGTTTTTGAAAGCCGAAACATCAGGGTGAAAGGCAATTATATATATCCCGGCGATAACGCAGTGGTTTTCGGCGGAAACTGCGGCGGCAGCATATTTGAGAATAATATCATAGGTTCCACCTGCGCGGCGTTTTTCCCGCAGAGCAGTATTCAGGGCGCGGTGACTTTCCGCGATTCTTATGTTTTCCGCTGTGACGAGGGCTGCGTAAATAACTGGTACGGCGCGTCGGGCGACGGCTCTGCGATTGAAGGCATTGTTTTCGATGGACTTGACTGCACCGATGTTATAACTCTGCCCTGGCTTTTCTGTTCAAACAATCAGGGCACTCCGCAAAAAAATTTCACCTTTAAAAATGTCTCGATAACCGCTCCGCGCGGCACTCCTTACATTACCGAACCCTCAGACGGCACCGCGTTAATAATCGGAGCTGAAAACGAGGAATATCCGTCCTCGGGATACAATATCGGTTTTGAAAATCTGTTTGTTGACGGAAATCCCGTTAATTCACAGGCTCAGCTCGACTGCAGCATACCCGAGGGAGTCGCTCAGCTGAGTTTCACAGTGCCGGACGGCGGCGGAATCAATCCGGCACCGGTCAGCTATAACGCGAATTATATATTCCCTTACAAGATTTTTATCGGCGGCAGCGAAACATTCCTATCTTACTGCCCGGTCAATTCTGAAGGCACTATTCTTCTGCCCGCGGAAATTCTTCAGAAGCTCGGAACCGATGAAAAATCAGGTATTGTTACCGTTGACGGCAAAAGATATGTCAATCTGAATAAACTCAGCGCTTACGGCACTTTGGCGGAATATGACAGCGCTTCAGGCGTTATTCATATTGAAAAGCCTGCATACAGGTCCGATAACCTCCTGACCGATAACGCCGATTTCTTCAGCCGCTGGACTGAAATGACCTGCTACGAAACGGACCTCAGCGCTTATACCGACGGCGGGAAAACCGTTTACAGGGTGGATGTCCCATCGAAGTATTCGCGCGCCGGTATGAAACGCTTTATAACCGATGAAATCAAGCGAAACGCCAGCAGCGTATATAAACTTACATTCAGCGCGAAAGCGGCGGGCGGAGCAAATCAGAATGCACGGGTTGTTCTCGCGTGCGCGCCTTCGGAATACGGTTTTATTGAAAAGCCCTTATCGCTCACAGGCGAATGGAAGACCTTTTCTTTCACATTCGATCTCACAGGAGCGGATACTGCCGGAATGACGGATATTTATCTTGCAATCGGCAACAGCGGAAACGCGGATTTTTCCGCCGAATTCAAAGACTTTATTCTGACAGATGAAAACGCTCCCGAAAAGCCTGCGCCCTGCGACCATAAGCAGAGCGTCAACAAACCCACCTGCACCTCATCGGCAGTCTGCTCGATATGCGGTGAAACAATACCCGCGACCGGACATGCCGACAATAACGGCGACGGAAAATGCGACAAATGCGGCGCGGTTACCGGCACGGTATGCAATCATATATGCCACTCCGAAAACGGGTTCCTGAAATTCATCTGGAATATAGCAAAATTCTTCTGCTGGCTGTTCGGTATCAAGCAGTATTGCGAGTGCGGCGCAGCGCACTATTGATGAATTATTGTATTATAATCAAATCAATAAATCTTGATTTGCGGAGGGGACAAAATGAAAGCACATGATTATGAGATAAAGACTGAGCGTTTACTGCTGCGCCCGATGACAGTTGCGGATGCGGATGCTGTATGGAAGTGGGTAAGTGATGAACGCGTAGCAAGGTATATGGTCTATCCGACATATACCGATAAAGAGAAACTCCGTGAATGGCTTTGCTCTGTCGAAGAATTTCACGGAGAGTATCATTTCGGATTTGTTCGTTTATCTGATAAAGAACTGATCGGAAGCGGAAGTATAGGTCCGAGTTCCCGAAAAGAAGGCTTTTGGGGGTTCGGTTATAACTTCAGGTACGATTGCTGGGGAATGGGATATGCAACGGAAGCTGTAAGAGCGATGATTGATTTTGCCAAAAGAGAATTCGGTATTACACATTTTTGCTCGAGTCATGTGGAACCTAATCTCGCATCCGGACATGTGATGGAGAAATGCGGTCTTCATTTTGCAGGATACGGAGAATTCGAGAAGTTGGACGGAAGCTGCAAGGCTCGTTCTATGGAATATGAGGGCATCCTGTAATACAAATTCCGGTTTATAAGGCCAAATCAATTTAATAGTCATTATTCCGCTCACTAATTGTGGGCGGTATTTTTATGCCTTCTCAGCCGTGATTCTTATTGAACGCGTTCTGATGAACCAAAATGACACGTATTCTGTGCAATAATGTCGGCAGTAATTAAACAAATACAGCTGTTTTTTACCTTTCCGGCCCTCAATAATTGCAAAAGCCCCTGAGGACATAAGTTCTCAAGGGCTTTGGTTTATTTATAAATCTGTTTGACGATGTCAGTTGTTGCCGGCGGTGACGGTCTTTGATTTGCTGCCTCCATCCCAGAAGATTTGGATGGTAACCGGCTTGTCGGATTTAATCTCAACATGGGGCTCCTCGGTCGTGTCTTTGCGCGCGGAACACTGAAGCGACAGCGTTGTGTCTTTGCCGAACGGATAGTTTTCAACGCCGAACTTGTCTGTGAGGTCTATATTCCAGCGAATGGTGTTGCTTTCAGCGTCCGGTTTGATGCCGAAAACATATTCAAACAGAACCGAGATAGGAACAATACCGGTCCAACCGACAAAATCGGCGTGTGACACACCGCCTTGGTGAGGCTTGCCATCCTCGCCCGGCATAGGCGCATAGTTTTCCCAGACGGTTCCCGTATCGTTAAAAACGGAGACTACATTCTGAAGATAGTTCAAACCGATTTTATGGGAGAGGTTGTATTTGCCGTAGGTATCCAGACCTTTGAGCACCATGTAACTTGTAGGAGCCCAGACGCCGCCGCACCAATAGCCGCCGGTAGGGCTGAAAGAGGGATGGTCTGCCGAGAGTGCGGGCAGCATAACGGGAGTTGCAAATTCATTTTCGTTTTCAAGATGCGCCAGGAACCTGTCCAATCTGTCTTGCGGAACAGCTTCGGCAAGCAGTGCCCAGTAAGCTCCTATATGCTTGACATTGTTGAATTCGCCGTTTTTCCATAGGTCATAATAGAAAGCGGTGTTTTCATCCCAGAGTTTTTCGTTTACAGTCTTAAGAAGATTTGCGCGTTCCTCCTCAAGACCCGCAACGTCCGCCTCTCTGCCGAGCACCTTTGCCATTTCGGTCAGAATGCGGCAATCCATAAGCTCCTGAAGGCAGGCGTCAACCCAGATCATATGGCCGTGAGATACGGCAGAATCATAGCCCGGCTGTGTCCGCGGCAGATTGTCCATACCGCAGCCGAGACCGCTGGACCAATAGGTGCCGTCGGGCCAGGTGTGGAATTCCTGCATCCACTGATGGTATGCCATAAGGCACGGGAACACTTTTGCAAGCCGTTCGGTGTCGCCGAAGTTTTTGAAGTATTCCCATTCGCTCCATGGCATCACATCGGGTCCGGTTGCGGAAGGATCAAAGCGCGTAAAACGTTCCTTGCAGGTGTCCTGTTCCATATCACGGCAGATGTATCCGTCCTTGTATTGATGCGAATAGAAGTTGTCAAGAGTTCCCTGGAAGTTGAATGAGCGTGCGCCGTAGCGGCCGAACATCAGTATAAAAACCGAATCCCACATATAAAGGTTGCCGTCAAATGCCGTGTCGATATAGTTTGAAACATAGCCGGAAAACGCAGACGGTTTTTTCAGATTCTTAAACGCAAGTTCCCAGGCTTTATAGTAGCAGTCAATCGCGTCGTCGTGACCTTCCCACGAAGGTTTCGGCAGATTTTCGCGCTCGGTTTTGAAGGTCGGAAGCTTTGTTTTTTCTCGCTTCATTGAGATGAACTCGTTCTCCGCAGCAAAGCGGTTCTGCTGAATGGTAATTTCGTGGTTGGGATTGTTTTCGCCTGTAATTTTACGGTTGATAGTAAAAGAAAGCGTCAGGAATATACTGACCAGAAAGGCGAGAATCTTTTTCATTTTATGATATACTCCTTTATCCGAAACAACAGTTGATATAGCTTCTCTATATAGCCATGATACGGCCGATGAGCTGCGTGAAGAAATTGAAAATCAGCTTGAAGAGTGCCATTATATCGGCGCAGAAGCTCTCGGTGTTTCTGCCGATGAAGTCGGTAAAATCGCGGTAGTCGAATGTGACGGCTGAATTCGGATTTATGCCGGATTCGGGCGCAAGTCTTGCAAGATTCTTCGCCAGGTCACGGCGGATTGCAGGATCCGGGCTGTGGCAGATTCTGCAGCGTCCGTATTCATCATAATCATGCGGGAATGTGCAGGCGTTGGCGCGATAGTAGCGCGGAGTGCGAACCAGAGTCCAGAGAATCTGCTTCGCGCCCTCCTCAAGTGTGGCGCGGGTAATCTCGCCGCTGTCGATTGCGGCATAGATAAGGTTGATGTCGCAATGGTCATAGGGCGTATGGACGTTATTGGAGGCGTTAATCTCTTTCACCTGATTTTTGCAGTTGCCCCAGTCGCTTGTGATAAAGCCCTCATAGCCCCACTCGCCGCGGACTATTCCGCGCAGAAGGTCGGTATATTCGCTTGTGGGAACGCCGTTGACTATGTTGTATGATGTCATTATTCCTTCGGCGTGGCCCTCGGTGATTGCCATCTGGAACGGCTTGAGATAAATCTCACGAAGTGCGCGCTCCGAGACCTGTGAATCGCTCCAGATTTTGCCTGACTCTTTTTCGTTGCAGATCATATGTTTTATGCATACGGCAACGCCGTTCCTCTGAACCGCCTTCACAATGATTGTCGCAAATCTGGCGGTCAGATACGGATCTTCGGACCAGTATTCAAGATTGCGGCCGCAGAGTGGATTGCGGTGGATATTCACCGCCGGCCCGAGCCACATTCCGACATTGTTTTTATAAAGCTCGGTTCCCAGCAGCAGGCCGAAAGCTTCGGCGAGAGCGTCGCTCCAGGTTGAAGCGAGAATCGCAATGCAGGGGTAGGCGGTGCCCATAAAGCAGAGTCCCATGCCGCCATCTCCCTGCGAGAAACGGTTCAGACCGTATTTGACGCAGAGAGCGTCGCTGCAGCCGACCTGATTCTGCTCGTATGAAACAAAGAATGTCGCAAGCTCGCGGTCACTCCATTGAGCGAGATAATCATCCATAGTCATTGTTCCGAACACGACTTCGGAGAGGCGGTGGCCGGCGCCTTTTTTGCCTTCGGGTACATTCGCTTTGGGCGATTCCGTATGTACGTAATTCTGTTCCTTTTCGCGAACGGGCAGCGTTTCATAGCTGCCGTCTGCAAGCAGGCGCTTTTCAAGGTCGGTCGGGCAGAGTGATGAAAGCTTCTGAGTTACGGTCAGCGAATCAATTACCGCGGTTCCGGCATCTTTGACATCGCGCACGGAGCTGCCGAGCATAAAGCGGTAATCGCCCTGCTCAAGCACATAGCAGGCCTTGTTTCCGGTTTTGCCGAGGTCGTCAAATGATGCAAGGTCAGTCATTTTTACCGAAAGCTCAAGAGTCTGTGATTCGCCGGGCGCGAGCATAGCCGTCTTGCCGTAGCCGCAAAGGATTTTGCCGGGTTTCCCGAGCTTACCCTGTGGTGCGCTGACATAAAGCTGGGCGACTTGCTTACCGGCCATACTGCCGGTATTTGTTACAACAGCGTCAACGGTGACTATGCCGTCCTGCTGCCTGAAGTTTTCGGGCTCTATGCTGAAGGTTGTATATGAAAGACCGTGGCCGAACGGATAGTTGACTTTCCGATAAGAGGGGTCAAAGGTTTCAAACCAGCGGTAGCCGACAAAGATATCTTCCTCATATGCCTGATGCTGGTTATCCCAGCCGGCGGTTGAGGGATAATCGGCGATATCCTTAGCCCAGGTATCGTTGGTTTTGCCCGAGGGATTCACTCGGCCGAGCAGCACGTCCGCAATGCCGAGGCCGCCCTGCATGCCGGTATATCCGACATATAAAACCGCGTCAACGTGAATGCCGTCAATTTTATCGGCGGCCCATGACGTATCGATTACCGAAGGAGTATTGAGCACGGCAACCACCTTATCGAATGCCGCCGTCAGCTGACGGAGCAGGGCTTTTTCGCTCTCGCTCAGATACCAGTTAGCGCGGGCCAAGTCAAACGCCTCTCCGCCCCAGCGGCTGAGGAAGAATACGGCGGTTTCAGCCCGGCCGGCGGCTTCATTTATTTCCGCTTCTGTCGGTTCATATTCTTTACCCGCGGCAAGTGCGGCGCAGTAGTTATCGCTGATTTTGCGGCAGATGGATATTTCTCCGTTCTTCTCGGCCTCATTCAGTGCGTCAAGAGGGTCAATCTGTTTTCCGTCAAAGTCTGCAACCTGAGTTTCCGAGCCGTAGCCGTAAGGAATATAGCCCCTCATATTCCAGGTGCCGTCATTATCCTTTGGTCCCATTCTCTGCGCTTCGCCGAAAAGCGCAACGGTTGAGCCCTGCGCGAGCGGCAGAGCGTTGTTTTCATTTTTCAGCAGAACAATGCCTTCATCGGTGATAGCTCTGGCAAGCTTCTGTCCCTCGCTGTAATACAGCGCGTCAGCACCCGGCGACAGGCAGAGCAGGCCGCCTGCAAGCAACGAAACCGTCAGTATGACGGACAGAATTTTTTTTGATTTGCGCTTTCGGTTCATACCGAATCCTCCTCGGGATGTGAATATTCCGACTTACCGGTCGGTTAATTTCAGCAGAATTATTTACAATATCGAAAAATATTATATCAAATATTTTTTTAACTATCAATACTTTAACCGCCTTTTCGGCTCCCGAATGGTAGCTGTTTTTAATTTCTGAACGTACCGCAAGAATGAATCGGGCAAAAACAGGTTATTGGCGGAAGAAAATGTCAAATTACTATTGTATTTCACTGTATCATTATGTTAAAATAGTCGCGTAGGTATTTCATAAAATTTCTATTGGAGGAAGAATTATGAAGATGACTAAAAAGATTCTGTCAATTCTGCTCTCGCTTATGCTCGTGCTCGGCACGGTGGCTGTCAGGGGCATGACCGCGTCGGCGGATGGTTATGTCTATGAGATTTCAAGCTACTCGGATCTTATGGCTTTTGCTTCACTCGTCAACAGCGGTGAAACGGGTCTCAACGCAAAACTGATGTATGATATTGATGCGAGCGGTTACACCGACTGGACTCCAATCGGCAATAATAACAAACAATACACCGGCACATTTGACGGCCTCGGCCATAAAATAACCGGGCTTACTTACAACAACCCGCAACAGGATAACGTCGGTCTTTTCGGCTTTGTCAACGAAGGCGGCAAGGTCCGGAATGTCGGTCTTGAAGGCGGAAAGATAAACGGAACTTATAATGTTGGCGGCGTGGCCGGAAGGAATTCCGGCACAGTCACAAACTGTTATAACACGGGCGATGTTTCAGGCACCGAAAATGTCGGCGGCGTTGTCGGATTGAATTACGGCACAGTCACAGACTGTTATAACACGGAAAGTGTTTCCGGCACCGGAAATAATGTCGGCGGCGTTGTCGGATTGAATTACGGCACAGTCACAGACTGTTATAACACGGGAAGTGTTTCCAGCACCGGAAATAATGTCGGCGGCGTGGCAGGATTTATCTCTAATAACGCCGAAGTCAAAAACTGCTATAACACGGGCGATGTTTCAGGCAGCCGTTATGTCGGCGGCGTGGCAGGATTTAACTCCAGTCAAGGAAAAGCAACCAACTGCTATTATGACAGTGACATATGCACCGGCGTAAATGCGATTGGCTATGGCTCAGGAACAAATGTCACAGGCCTCACCACCGATCTGATGACCGGCGAAAGTGCACTTGAAAATATGGTATTCACGTATGAAGCCGGCGAAGAAAGCCCCTGGCTGACAAGGGCAAACAATCAAACCTGTTTTTTCTATCCGCATCTCAAAGGCTTTGCCTACGACAGCGAGCCTTTACCCGCAAACTGGCCGCCCAAAATTGTGAATGTTATTGAATATCCCCTCTGGGTAGGCGGCAATCAGGTAACGAGCGACAATATGGATTCGCTTGATGCGCTTGACGGCATTGCAGTCACCGACGGCGGCTCGGTTAAATTCGTTCCCGATGATGACGGCAAGGGCGGCACGCTTTATCTCAATAACGCGACAATCACCGGCACGAAGGAATATGATTTTGGCGGGGATTTTACATCAAATATCCTTGTTGAAAACACGGAATTCGACCTCACAATAAATGTTGAAGGTGAAAATATCATAAACGGCAGCGCGGGTGAGGGAATATTTCTGCCAAATGATAATGATTCCGCCGCTCTCACAATTGAAGGCGAAGGTTCGATTGATATAACGGCAGTTCTTTCTGCCATACTATGCTACGGAAGTCTGTCTGTAGACGGCACAACAGTAAACGCGACTGCAACAGAAGATGAATACGGCGGTGACGGTATCAAATCAAATTATATAAACATTACGGGCAGCGCGGTTAAAGCCGAGGCGAGCAGTCCTTACGGAGGCGGACTATATGCCTATGGTTCTCTGAATATCGCAGACAGCACAGTTGAAGCAACCGGAAGATTCACCGGCATCTATGTTGATAATAGTTTAGTCAACGAAGGGTTAACCGTTTCGGGCATAAGCATCGTAACCGCCGAAGGCGGAAATGAATTAAGCGGAATATTCTCAAGAGGCGGATATCATTTCGAGGACGGCAATGATATAGTGACACCGGAGAATTTCAAATACGGCACGTTCGGCGTGGGTACTATAATTCTGAATTCCGATGACAGCCCTGCGACAACGGTCGTAATCGGACAGCCCTGCACGGTAACATTCAATAACTATGACGGCACAGAGCTTCAGAGCGGTAAAATCCTCAAGGGAACCGCTCCCGAATACAAGGGAGAAACACCCACCCGCACAGACGAAAGCGGTCAGTACACCTACACCTTCTCGGGCTGGAAAGACGGCAACAACAACGAATATGCTCCCGGCGCGGCTTTCCCCGCAGCTGAAGGCGACATAACATACACGGCGCAGTTTACCGAAACGCCGGTTGACTACACCGTAACCTTCTTCGTTGACGGCAAGCAGTATTCGCAGTCCACCGTTCCCTTCGGCGCGCCGGTTTCAAGCCCGCGCACACCGCAGAAGGATAATTATGATTTCACCGGCTGGGATGCGGAAATCCCCGATACAATGCCGGCACAGAATCTCGAATTCAACGCGGTATTCAAGGCAATCGAATACACAGCGACATTTACAGCAGACGGTGAAACGGTTAAGGAAGTTAAATTCACCGTTGAAGATGACAGCATTGACGAGCCCGCCGTTCCCGATAAAGAGGGCTATGAAGGCAAATGGAGCGCATACACCCTCGCCGCCGCCGATGTAACAATTAAGGCGGAATATACAGCAATCGAATATACCGCCACCTTCGTTGACGAAAACGGCGAGACGGTTGAGGAAGTTCCCTATACCGTTGAAACAGAGAGCATTGAAGAACCCGATGTTCCCGAGAAACAGGGTTACGCAGGCGAGTGGGAGGAATATGAACTCACCATCGGCGGAATAACCGTTAAACCCGTTTACGCGAATATATCCTCGATTGAAATTGAAGATTATACAGACAGCAGCGAAAGCGGCTACAGAGAGGACAGAACATTTACGGTGAACGCCGAAAATCTGCCCGAAGGAGCCGAAATTCACTGGTTCGTAAACGGCGAGGATGTCGGTACGGGCGAAAGCTACACGGTCGAAGACCCGACAGAGGATTACAATATCTACGCCGCGGTCGTCGATGCCGACGGCAACACACTCGATGAAACACAGGTTCAGGCCGTCAAGGTCAGAAACGGTTTCATGGATAAACTGAAATGGTTCTTCAGCGACTTCTGGAACAATATCTTCAAGGCAGTCATCGACGCCATAATCAAAGCCTGCTGATATTAGACACAGAATTACAAAACGCCGCCCGTTCATCGGGCGGCGTTATTACTTGAAGTATTACTATAACCTATTGTCATCCTGAGCGCAGCGAAGGACCGCATTGGCAGGCGCATTATAATTATGCACTCCCGTAGGGGCGGATATCATCCGCCCGCAAACAGGATATGCGGAGCATAAAAATATCATGCTTAACCTGCGATTCTTTACGCTTCGCGTTCAGAATGACAGTATTTTTTATTTAATTATTCGTATTCTGCGATTCCTCGGCTCGTCCATAGAAATATATTATTTGAAAATGCCGAATGATATGCTATAATCAAATCAATAAACCGGCACGTATAGTCGGAGTGTTCGCTTTCAATTCTGACTGAAAGGTGGTTTTTCAGTGGCAAAGATTATCATGAACAAGCCTTCAAACAGCGGTATAGCGCTGGGCGGAATCGGTGCAGGAAGCGTAGAGCTTCTGCCGGACGGCGAATTCCATTATTGGCAGATTGCCAACCCTCCCAGAATGACGAATGTGTGCTGGGAAAATAAGGTTGATGATGGAGAGAGCCACACGGGCGCGCTGTCATTCTGGATCCGAACGGAACAGGCCGGCCGGCATACGGTTGTGCGGAAGCTCGGAATGAAAACCGACCCTGATGATTTTACTTATCGGTTGTTTCCCTGGAATAAACCTGTTGAACGCATCCGCTTTGACGGGCGTTTCCCTGTATGCGAGCTTCAATATGAGGATAAATCATTGCCATGCCGCGTGAAGGGACGGGCGGTCGCGCCTTTTGTTCCGCACCGCACGGATATTTCGGCAACGCCCGGTTTTTATATGGATTTTGAGATTGAAAACCCCGGAACAGAACCGATTACGGCCAGCTTGCTCGGTACTCTTGTGCCGGATTTCTGCAATGAGGGCGGATGCATAAATGAGATTTCCGCCGATTCCGGCAGTGTAAGCGTCGCAATGCGTCCCGCTCTGCAGACCGATGCGCCCGACTGCGGCGAAGTTTGTCTGGGTATCAACGGCGACGTCGAGAAGACCTTTATAGCCGGAGAATACCGCCGATTTATAAGAGAATACGTTTTTGAGGATGACGCATTCGGAGTCAGCCAGGAATCTGTGCTGTTCGGCTTTCGCGAAACGGGCTGTCTGCCTGACAGCGATGCCGGTTCACCGCCGCCTGAAATACCCGAGAACATCTCCGGACTTTCAGATAAGGAGATTGACGGCCTGTTCGGTGCGTATATTAATTATCCGTTTGCTTTGTCCGTTTTACGGCGTATCCGCGAAACTCAGCCTTTGTTCCCTGCGAACCGCGCAGAGAAGACGGCGTTTCTTGAGGCCATACGCGGGCAGAAGCGACTTAAAACGGAGGAGTTCGGCTCTGCAGCTCTCTGCGGCAAGGTTCGGCTTGCACCGGGAGAAAAAAAGACGGTGCGTTTCATCCTTACCTGGTATTTCCCGAATCATTTTTCAAAAGATGAGCGGCGGCTCGGACATTATTATGAAAACCTTTTCGGGGGAGCCGCTGAAGCAAATGCATTTCTGATGAATCACGTTCCGGAAGCTTATGAAAAAGCTGTCGCGTTTTCTGAATTGATGTATAATACAAATCTGCCCGAAGTTTATCCGGACTGCTGGAGCGGACATCTGAGCACGATTGTAAAGTGCTCATGGTATCTTAAAGACGGCAAGTTCGGACTGTGGGAGGGACAGGGCTTCTGCGGATTCCACACAACGGATATCACCTATCACGCTTCATTCGGTCTGCTGGCTCTCTTTCCCGATCTTCAGCTCAGGCAAATGCGCATGGGCGCCGCGTTTCAGCGCGAAGACGGGCGCGTGCATCATTTCTTCACCCCTGATCTTGAACACGTTGACAACGGTTTCGACCGCGTAGATATGAATAACCAATTCGTGCTTATGGTGCTTCGCGACTATCTTTATACCGGCGATAAAGAATACCTTGAAGAGATGTGGCCGCATGTCATAAGCGCTGTCAATTCCATCGGCGAGCTTGACACAGACGGCGACGGTCTGCCCGACAGAGACACGAAACGCAACACTTATGATGCCTGGAATTTTTCCGGCACACCGGTTTACATATCAATCCTTTGGCTTGCCGCGCTTAAAGCGGCTTCCCGCATTGCGAAGGAGATGGATGATACAGTTCGAAACGTTGCGTGGATGAGCCTACTCAAAAAAGGCCTAGATTCGCTTGAAAAGCGCTTGTGGAACGGGGAGTATTACAACCTGTGGATTAACGGCGAGGCAAAGGACGAAACTCTGATGACCGATCAGCTCGACGGAGAATGGTTCCTTCGCATGTCCGGCATCGGCGGCAATCTGAGTGACGGGCGTATAAGAGATATTCTGAGGGTTATTCTGAAACAAAACTTTAATCAGGACAGCGGGCTTATCAACGCGTCCTGCCCCGAAGGTCGGAGCACCACGTTCTATTCTTACAAAAACTGCCAGGCTCTGGCCACCTGGACCGGAATCGGTTATGTCACTGCAGCATTGTGCCTGAGCGTAGGAATGAGAGATGATTCCGATGCCCTTGTTACCGCCGTGTACGATAATCAGGCAAGCTTTGGTGCGCTTTGGGATCACTGGGAATGCGGACATCACTATACGCGTCCGATGTCAAGCTGGACCACATTAACTGCGGCTTTGGGTCTTGAGACAGACAGCGCGCGTCGGATTATCCGGCTGAAGCCTGCTTCAGATAATATCACTCTGCCGTTATGTTTACCCGGCTTTCTGGGTACGGCGGAGGTAAAAGACGGCTCGGTCCTTATCCATACCGCAGAAGGCAGTCTGGATGGATGGACTGTCCTTACCGATAAAACGGAAGAATAGGGCTCAGGAATCGGGCACATCGGTATTTACCAGATTCACAAAAAAGAGCTGTCAGAAGAAAAGGATAATCATATATAAAAAATATGCCGTCCACTCGGCGTGGGCGGCTTTTCTGCATTTTGCCGTGATGCAATACGATGGCTTCGGTTTATTCTTTTTCAATCCCGATAAACTTATATCCTGCAGTCTCGACTGTTTCTTTCGCCTTCGCTTCGTCAATGGGGAATGCGGAAAGAATCACTGTTTCACCCTTCTCGTGGGATGAAGTAACGTCATCGATTCCGAATGCGGTTTTGAATGCCTCGGTGACTCTCGCTTCGCAGTGCGGGCACATCATACCTTCAATTTTAATTGTTGTTTTAATCATATTTTTATTCTCCTTTTCGGCTTTGAATAATGTTTCGGGAAGCGTAACGGGAAGAATTCTCTTATCCCGCCCGGGGTTATGTATTTTAATGAAATTAAGCCTCAGTGCATTAGTAACAACGCAGAAACTGGATAAGCTCATGGCCGCCGCGCCTATCATCGGGTTCAGCGTCAGCCCGAATTCAGCAAAACAGCCGGCCGCAAGTGGGATGCAGATTGCGTTGTAAAAGAATGCCCAGAAAAGATTCTGGCGGATTTTTTTAAGCGTTTCCCTGCTGAGACGGATTGCCGCCGGAACATCACCGAGATTGTTTTTCATCAGCACCGTATCGGCCGCGTCGATTGCAACATCTGTTCCTGCGCCAATTGCTATACCGGTATCTGCGCGCGTCAGCGCGGGCGCATCGTTTATACCGTCGCCGACCATTGTGACTCGTCCGTATTTTTGCAAAGCGGAGATGACTTTTTCTTTGCCGTTGGGCAGAACCTCTGCTATGACTTCATCAACACCCGCAAGGTATCCGATTGCGTCTGCGGTGCGCCTGTTGTCACCGGTTAGCATAATGACTTTCATGCCCATATTACGAAGCTCTGATATTGCCTGCTTCGCATCGGATTTAATCGTGTCGGCGACTGCGATAATACCGGCAAATTCGCCGCCGAATGAGAAAAACAGAGGTGTTTTTCCCTTACTTGAAAAAGAATCCGCTTTCTGTATATATTCATCCGGAACAGTTGCCTTTTTAAATATGAAATTTCTGTTTCCGCCTGCGAGTTCTTTCCCTTCAAGTCTCGCCGTAAGTCCGTTTCCGGGCGCCGCTTCAAAATCGTCAATTTCAAATAAATCAAATTTCTCGGTGTCTGCGCGTGAGATAACCGCTTTCGCCAGCGGGTGCTCGCTTTTTGCTTCAAGCGAAGCTGCAAGCTTCAGGAATTCCGCCTCATTCAGATTTCCGAATGGAAGGATATCTGTGATTTCTGGCTCGCCGTTTGTGATGGTTCCGGTTTTGTCGAGCGCGACGATCTGTGTTTTTCCCGCATTTTCAAGAGACGCGGCTGTTTTGAAAAGAATTCCGCTTTTCGCACCTACACCGTTGCCGACCATAATTGCGACAGGAGTCGCCAGACCGAGCGCACACGGGCAACTGATAACAAGCACCGATATTGCTCTTGCAAGCGCAAACCCGAAATTCTTGCCGATTATAAGCCATATAATAAGAGTCAGAATTGCAATTCCGATAACAGCGGGCACGAAAATGCCGCTTACTTTATCCGCTGTTTTTGCTATCGGTGCCTTTGTTGCCGCGGCATCCGAAACAGTCCTGATTATCTGTGAGAGAGCTGTGTCTTCTCCTACGCGCGAGGCCTCGCACTTTATGAAACCCGATTGATTTACCGTGCCTGCGGAAACGGAATCGCCGCTCGCTTTATCTACGGGTATGCTTTCTCCCGTGAGAGCAGATTCGTTTATTGCGGTATTACCTTCGATTACAAAGCCGTCAACCGGTATGCTGTCACCCGGTTTCACTATAAAAATATCGCCCTTTTTCACCTGCTCTGCGGGTATTACGGCTTCCGAGCCGTTACGGATAACTGTCGCGGTATGAGGAGCAAGCTTCATCAGGGATTTCAGTGCATCTGTGGTTTTGCCCTTTGATCTTGCCTCAAGCGTTTTGCCGATGGTAATCAGGGTAAGTATCATCGCCGCAGATTCAAAATAGAGCTGATGATGAAGTTCCCCGGTATCCGCCTGAGGAGAGGTCATCATAAACAGAACTGCGCAGCTCCAGATGAATGAAGCTCCCGAGCCGAGCGCGACAAGAGTATCCATATTCGGCGACCTGTGAATCGCTCCTCGGAATCCGTTGATGAAGAATCTCTGATTGATTATCATTACAATCGCTGCCAGTATCATCTGCAGAATCGCAAGCGCGATGTGATTGCCGTCAAAGAAAGAGGGGACAGGCAGATGAAGCATAGTGTGCCCCATAGAAAAATACATCAGCGCAAGCAGGAATACAGCCGATGCGATGAGACGGCGTATCAGCTTCGGGGTTTCGGTATCTTCAAGTGTATCTTCCGGTTTGTCCGTTTTTTTATTTTCGTTTGATTTAAGTTCAGCGCCGTATCCCGCGCCGGTCACCGCCCTGATTATATCTGCGGAATCCGCCGTGCCTTCCACACCCATTGAGTTCGTCAGAAGATTCACAGAGCAGGATGATACTCCCGGTACCGCCGACACGGCTTTTTCAACCCGCGCGGAGCAGGCGGCGCAGCTCATTCCGGTTATTTTATACTGTTCCATATTACCTCATCAGCTTCTGAATCGTTGCTGTCAGTTCATCTATTACTTCATCCTTGCCGTCGCGTATATCCCTTGCCACGCAGGTATGGATATGAGCCGAAAGGAGTTCCTTGTTGAATGAGTTGAGCGCGGCGTTGACCGCGGCTGACTGCACAAGGATATCGTTACAGTAAATATCATTCTCAATCATCATTTCAAGCCCTCTTACCTGACCTTCAATCCTCTTGAGTCTGTTAAGGAGCTTCTTCTTTTGCGTGTCATCTCTGACCGTATGCTTTTCGCAGCAGCATTTTTTTGAATTTTCCATCCTGACCTCCTATACCCACATGGGGTATTGTTCCTGTCTTGATTATATACCCTCAGGGGGTATTTGTCAAGAACAAAAAAACAGCCCCGTCGGGGCTGCTTTGAGTTATCTGTGCATAATAAATTTTATGAGTATTTCTGCGGCGATAAATATAAGAATCAGTCCGCCCGCGATACCGGCTTTATCTGCAAATTTCGAGCCGACTTTTTTGCCTATGACACAGCCTGCGAAGCAGATTGCGAATGTGACAGCCGCTATTATAAGCGCTTCAATCAGCGCGGTACAGAAGGGATAATCCGCAATGGTGAAGCCGACGGAGAGCGCATCGATTGATGTCGCGATGCCTTGAACAACAAGGCCGAAGAAACCGACTGCGGGTTTTTCGTCTTCGGGTTTCCCGCGAACGGAGTCGAGTATCATTTTAATACCGATGAAAAGGAGCAGGACAAATCCGATAAGCGGAACAAATCTATCAATTGCCGAGAAGTATCTGACGATTGTATGCACGCAGAACCAGCCTGCAAGAGGCATTGCAAACTGGAAAAATGCAAATGTGCCCGATATTACTGCAGCCCGGCGTTTTCTCATTCCGGGCTCGTTCAGGCCGTTGGCTATCGAGACAGAGAATGCGTCCATCGCAAGACCGGCGCCGAACAGTATGCTGTTTATTATAAAATGAAAATCAATCATAGTCAATCGTTAAGAGCGGGCAGATGGCGGGGCTCATCATCGTCGCCGCCCTTCTTCTTTTCTTCCTTCTTTGCCTTCTTTTCCTCTGCCTGAGCGGCCTTTTCTTCTTTTTTGGCTTTCTTTTCTTCGGCTTTCTCGAGCGCTTGCGCCGCTTTCTTTTCCTTCTTTTCTTTCTTGTCCTCTGCCTTTTCAACCGCCTGCGCTATGTTTTCGTGGCAGTTCTTGACGGAATCAAAAAACTTATTATATCTGTCGCGCCATTTATCCGCATCCTCGCGCGAATATTTATTCGGCATAAAGGGTTCAACCATCGTGAATCTGCCGAACCAGCCAATAAGCGTCATCAACTGGGCTTTGAATTCCGGCATATCGCCGAGCAGCTTGATTTTTTCCTTGAGCATACCTGGTATTTTTGAGATTGGTATATTCCCTTCAAGGAGCATTTCAAGCTCTTCGGATGTGACAAGCCGGCGTTTGAATATCTCATTTAATTCATCCGCCGTGAAATAGGGCATAAGATTTTTAAGCAGCGCGATTCTGCACGCGTCAAAGCCGACCTCTTTATAGAAATCTTTCTGGTATTCCCAAAGATTCTCGGCGTCAAACAGCTTATCCTCATCTTTTTCAACTGCTTTGGCAAGAATTGCTCCCGCCTTGATTGAATAGGCAATACCCGAGCCTTTTACCGCATAGGTCATAAATGCCGAATCGCCTATGGCGGCGTAGCCGTCGGATACAAGCACGGCGAGCGGCTCGCGAACGGGAATGCGTGTGAATTTTCCTCCCTTAATAAGTTCCTTTCCCATCTGCGGATTTCTCAGGCTCAGCTTGTGAAGGCGGTCCGCAACCTTTGCAAACGGAATATCCTCAAAGTCGACTATCAGCACATCCACGCAGTTCTCTTCCGTGATAATCCAGGAGAAGCCTGTGTCGCTGTTTAGATAGATCTTGTATCTTTCACCCGTATCTTCATCGCATTCAACGCGCTCAAAGAACGCTCTGTAAGCGGTGATATAATCGCAGAAGCCGATTTCGTGATCGATCGCCGTATATTCGGGAAGCTGAGTTCTCAGCGGTGAGTCAATGCCGCACGAGTCAATCACAAGATCGGCATAGAAATCGCCTCTCGAGGTTTTTATACCCGCAACTCTGCCGCCGAGCATAATCGGCGCGTTTATTGCTGTTTCAAATGAGAATTTCGCGCCTGCAACCTGTGCGAGACCTTTGAGATAAGCAAAAAGAACCCTGCGGTCAACAGTGATATTCTTATAGTTTTCAGGTGAGGGGGCGGTAATCGGCTCGATATTTTCATCGAGCGGATAAAATGTTATATCGTTTCCGGGCGCAATGTAACCGTTCGGAATATCTATGCCGGCAAAATCCATAGCCGTGGCATCAAAGGAATCCTTCTGCTCGTGGCCGCATTCCTCTTCCCTGTTACGCTCATAGACGGTTACATCGTGACCTGCGAGGGCGAGCTTCTGAGCGGCGACAAGGCCGCCGACGCCTGCGCCCGCAATTGCGATAGTTGACATATTATCATCTTCCTTTTATACGGTAATGCCGTCGGGATTCCGACGGCAGGTATATTATTTCATTTTCGGCTCGGGTCCGTAGATGTTTCCGCCGTCGCTGCCGGAGCAGAGCCAGACGATCATGAGAATCCAGCCGACTATCGGGAGAAGCATTACAAAAAAATACCAGCCGCTTCTGCCCGTATCGTGGAGTCTGCGGAACCAGATTGCAAGCGAAGGGATAAATACCAGGAAGGAATAGAATCCTTCAATGGTTGAGAAGATTGTTGATACCGGTCTGATGTTATCTGTAATTCCGATAAGAACAGCGAATGCTATGCCGATAAGATAACTAGCCAGAACTACATACCAGTATTCGGCTCGGCTGGAGCGGCCCCTGAAATCAATATAGCGGGTGAAGAAACTCCTTATCGCGTCACCGAATGACGGATTCTTTATTGCTTCGTTCGGGTCGATATCATAGCCCTGCTGTTGACGGTTGTAATTATAATTTCCTTCATTGACCTGATTCTGTGACATTGTATAAGGCTGATCATACCAGGTGCCCTGGGGCTTCGGCCTCGACGGTGCGGGGTCGGGTGATGCGAACCGAAAACCGCGGTGCCTGATGCTGCCGCTCCTGCGGCCGTGTCGGAAATCTGAGTTTCTTGCGGCGCGGGTGTTTCAGGTGCGCTGTTAAATTCATTGATCTGCTCCGTTGCCTCGGGAACGGTTTCTTCAACGGGATTCTCGGGGATAACGGGCGCCGTGTTTTCCTGCGCGATGGGAGCTGCCGTTCCGCAGTTGGTGCAGAATTTTGCCCCTTCGGGGATTATTGAGCCGCAATTGGTGCAAAACATAATCAGCCCTCCTTGCTGTTTTCAATCAGAATTCTTATTGCTTCAACGGCGGTGCGCACAGCACCGTCGGTATTTTCATTTTTCATATCTTCCGGCATTCCGCGGCCGGCGAGTTCCTGATTCCATACACAGTGGAAAACAGCGCCGGCTTTTAATCTTCTGAGCGCGGCGACTATAAACAGAATACCGCTCTCCATTTCGGAGGCAAGGCAACCGCCCTTGAGCCACGCCTGCCATTTGTCTTTCAACTCATAGCCTGCGCCCATTGAATCCGGATCGTGCTGACCGTAGAAAGCATCCTTCGCCTGAACTATTCCCGTATGATTCGGAATACCGAGATTCTGCGCCGCCTGCCTGAGCGCGACTGTCACATCAATATCGGCAACAGCAGGGAACTCGACAGGCATATATTCTTTTGAGGTTCCGTCCTGCCTTATCGCGCCGCTTGCGATAACTAAGTTGCCGGGCTTTACTTCCTTCTGCATTCCGCCGCAGGTGCCGACTCTTATGAATGTTTTGACTCCGATATGCGCAAGCTCCTCGATGCAGATTGCAGCCGAGGGAGCTCCGATGCCGGTAGAGGTGACCAGCACCTTCTCACCTTCAAGATATCCCTCAAATGTGCGGAATTCGCGGTTGAACATAACCTCGCGCGGATTGTCGAGATAAGAGGCAATCTGCTCGGTTCTGCCGGGGTCTCCGGGAATTATTGCGTATTTCGCGCCGTCGGCTTCCGTCAATTTAATGTGATATTCGGGCTCTTTCATCTTTATTCCCCCGTAAAAATATATGAGAATTTAGCTGTTGATGCGAGCGAAAGGCAGCCGCCCGCGCCGCAGATAATATGGTCGGCAAGTCTGATGCCTGTTTCGGCAAGCAGACGCCCGGCATCTTTTGTCAGTTCAATGTCGGCCTCTGAAGGGGCCGCTTCGCCTTTCGGATGATTGTGGGCGAGAATCACGGAATCGGCATCGTTTTCAAACGCAGTTTTCAGCACCGCTTTTTTATCTACTCTGACGCTGCTCTCATCGCCTGAGGCGAGTTTTTCGCAGGCAACGGCTCTTTGAGCGGCATCAACGCAGATAATATAGAATTCCTCGTTTTCCGTTCCTTCAAAGAGTCTTGTTACAAAGCTTTCGGCTTCGCCCGGCTCATAAATTGCCTTCGGGCTTATTCTTTTTCCGTCGCAACGTTTTGAGATTTCGGGCAGGGAAGAGAGAAGCAACGCTGCGCTTTCACCTATGCCTTCGATTTTTATCAGTTCATCGTACGGAGCGTCAAGCACCGCTTTGAGTGAGCCGTATTCTTTCAGCAGCAGCGCCGCGAGATCGTTTGTATCTCTGCGCGGAATCGCATAAAAAAGCAGGAATTCAAGCAGACCGCGGTCGGGGATATTTTCGGTTCCGCTCTGAAGAAACGCCTTGCGGACTCTCTGCCTGTGCGCAGCGTGAGGATATTTCTTATTGCTCATTATGTGAGCCCTCCGTCTGCGGTGATAACCTGAGCAGTTATGTATGACGAATCCTCGCCCGCGAGGAATGATACGATTCCCGCAATTTCCTCGGGCGAGCCGAAGCGTCCCTGAGGTATCTGAGCGGCAAAATCCTCTTTTTCGGCAGGGGAGAGGTTTTCATTCATCTTTGTATCAATCGCTCCGGGAGCGATGCAGTTTACATTGATTCCGCTCGGCGCGAGCTCTCTTGCGAGCGCCTTGGTGAAGCCGATGACCGCCGCCTTTGTGGCGGAATAAACCGTCTCGCAGGATGCGCCGTAAATTCCCCACATTGAGGATATATTGATAATTCGGCCGTATTTTTCTCTGACCATATCGGGTATTGCTGCGCGGCAGGTATTGTAAACTCCCTTGAAATTAACGCCTGCCAGAGTATCAAATTCTTCGGGCGAAGTGTCGGTCAGGAGCTTATTCAGCGACACGCCGGCGCAGTTTATAAGCACTGAGAAGCCGCCGGATTTTTCGGCAGCTTCTGTGAAAACCTTTTGTGTTTCAAGGGAATCCGAAACATCCAGCTGATAAACAGCATAGTCCGCACCGGCCTCGTCGAGCATTTTGCTCAGTGCCGTAATTCCCTCTTTGTCTTTATTATAGCAGCAGGCGATATGGAAGCCCTCTTTCGCGAGGCGCAGGGCAATCGCGCTGCCTATTCCTCCGGATGCTCCGGCGATGAAAGCGGCTTTTTTCATCAATTCAGACCCGGGAATATATTCGAATCGCCGCTCATAAGATCGGTCATGTTGATATATCCGATAGGCTCCGTGAAGAACTTATTATCTGCTGTATAGGCAATCTGAGTATATTCGAGAATTGAGCTTGAGCCGTCTTTTGCGGTGGATTCAATTCTCTTGGGAGTAGCGCCGCTGTAATAGTAATATACGGTGTTGCCGTCATTCTCATAGATATCCACATCATAGGATTTACCATTGAGAATGGCCTTGACGGTGCCCTGATAACCGGTCTGGTCTGTGGACTGCATACCGAGAGCGACCTCTTCCATCATTTCTTTATAAGATTCATTGGGCAGTTCGAAATATGCTTTGAGATTGGGCAGATATGCTCTGCATTTTCCGTCTTTGATATAAACCTTTACGGTCATGCTGCCTGTGGATTTTCCGTTTCCGCTTGCGTCAACGGGCATCGACATTTCCATATACATATTGTTGCCCTTCTTGACGATGGTAACGGGCATCATCGAGACCTGACCGTCGGTATCGCTTCTCATTGTAAACTTAAGAGTATATTCGCTCTTCTTTGAAAGCTGATTGAAGAACTGCTGATTCTTGTTACCCTGCTGCTGATTGTTGCCCGATGAGGATGATGAGCTGTCGCCGGGATAATAGATGACGGAAGTGCTGATTTTCTCCATATCATGGATACCTTCGCCCATTGCAAGGGTAGCGGTTTCCGCGTTCTTGTCAAGATATTGCTCGGGATCGGCATTTTCAAAATTCTGAAGGAAAGATTCCTGCTCGGGTGTGAGCGAAACATCCTGATATTCCGAAGTGTTTTCACTTCTTTTTGTTCTTGCGGTGACGGTCTTCTCCTCAACCTTTGCCTTGACGGTGACCTCTTTGCCGGCATTGTCCGTCACATAGAACTGAGTTTTGCCGAAGGTTCCCTCTTTCGCCTTGACGGTGATGATTGCGCCTTCATTATCCTCGTAATAATATTCGGTTTCGCCTGTATCCTGATTAACGGCCGCAGCGAGGGTATGTTCTTCTCCGTCTTCGCCGACGACGTAAACCTCACTGACTTTTTCGAATTCGCCGTTTGACTCTATTTTACGGCAGGCGGTGAATCCGATGATACAGCAGAATACGAGAACCACTGCAATTATACTTTTGAATTTCATTTATAAGACAACTCCTTTTGCGGAAAGTTCATCTTTCGACAATTAAAGAATACATTTTTTCAGCCGTCAATTCAAGGTATTATTATTAAATAAATGTTTCGAAATTGTAAAAATCGGCAAAAAATTGCCCGAATTCAAAATTTTTCTTGCAAAATCTCTTTATATAAAGTATAATACATAAGCGTTGAAAACAGAAATGTTGCTGTGGCTCAGTTGGGCGAACCGCCGAAGCGCCGCCGGTGGCGGATACAGCGAGGCGGTGAGGTGAAGAAACAAGGAGAATCGCGAAGCGCTTCAAGCGAGCGAGGCGACTATGTTTCTGAGGGAAGAGCAGCGCATATCGCAGTTGAAAAGAGAATATCATTTTATGCTACTGTGGCTCAGTTGGGCGAACCGCCGAAGCGCCGCCGGTGGCGGATACAGCGAGGCGGTGAGGTGAAGAAACAAGGAGCAATGCGACGCTACGAGGAGCAGTGCGACTATGTTTCTGAGGGAAGAGCAGCGCATACCGCAGTTGAAAAGAGAATATCATTATATGCTACTGTGGCTCAGTTGGTAGAGCAGCGCATTCGTAATGCGCAGGCCGTCGGTTCGAGTCCGACCAGTAGCTCCAATAAAAGCTCTGTCCGATGACAGAGCTTTTGATTTTATATAAACGAAAAACCCAGCCGTAAAGCGGTCGGGTCCTTCGTTGTAAGATGGTATATTCAAGGGGGGGTTATCAAATCAAGCGCCTGCGGTGACAAGGCCCGCCGATGCAAGAATATCGCTCACGGAAGATGATAAGATATAATCTCTGAATCCCGCGGCGGATTCGCCGATATCCTGCGGGGCGATAATATAAATCATACTGTTCGGAGCATCCTTCAGAGAGGCAAATGCCGTTTCGGTAAGGCCCGAAGCTTTTTCCTCATCTGTCAGCACCCGGTCGATGAGCGCGAAGTCGGCTTTTCCGCTTTTAAGAGAATCGAGCGCCTGCTCCGCATCCGTGATTTCGGTTGAGAATTTAACATTCTCTTTAACCTTATAGGCTTCGGTCAGCATGCCGGCCGCTCTTTCGGCGGATGAAACGACGGCGATGGTTATTGTAGCTGATTCGTTCTTTGCGCCGCAGCTTGTGAGAAGCAGGGCGGAGAAAATCAGGACCAGCGTCGCAATCAATACTTTTTTCATTTTTATTTCCTCTTTACCCGAAAGAAATTGCACATATTTAGGGGGTTACACATGTTACATCGTTAATTTATCACAGGAAAAATAAAAAATCAAGTGGCAGTGAACACATATTGTCGATAATGTAACGTCAAAATAACAAGAGCCCTCTCCCGAAGGAGAGGGCGTTGAAATTTGATTGTTTTTTTACGGTTCTATGGTTTCCTTGGGAAGGATTCTGAAGAGGCCTCTGAAGAAGGCGATAATCTTATCAAAGAAGCCGGCCTTGACCTTGACTTCAACGCTCTTTTCGAGCCTGCCGCCGTTTGCGTCGGACTGAACATTTCCGCCCGCATCAATAACTTTGGCGACGAAGGTTTTGCCATCTCTCATTTCGTTTGCAGTGTGTGTCGCGCCGGATTTGTCGCCTCTGACGAGCTCGTTTCCGTCGGCATCATAGATTGCTACAATGTATCCGTCGGGAACATTCTCCGCCTTTGCGATGACCGTCACGCTCGCGCGGAAGTCAACCGTCTTGCCGGAACCGGTTTTAAGAACTGCGCCTGCCGTCGGATTGGCAACTCTCCACTGAGCGGTCACGGTTATATTATTGGCGGGCATCGTTTCGGGAAGGGCGGGTGACCAGCCGTCGAATACGAAGCCTTCCTTGGTCGGGGCTGCAGGTGCGGGAACGGGAGCGCCGTATGCAACATTGATAGGTGCGATTTCACTGCCGCCGTCGGTATTGAAGGTTACGGTATAAGTCTTCGCAATCCAGACCGCGTCAAATGTCAGATCCTTCGCGGGCATTCCATCATAATCCCCGGGCGTTTTGCCGTCGGCATCAAGCCAGCCGCCGAATTCATAGCCTTCTTTTTCGGGATTGTTCTCGGGGCTGAGAAGAGGTGAACCATATTCCATCTGGGCTGTCATCCAGGTGGATTCGCCGTCTTTATAGACTGCGTAATAGCTGTTGATTTTATAAACGGCCTCGATTGTTATATCCTCGGTGCCGAGCGAATACTCGGGCCAGGAGCCGGTATAGCCCTCTTTCTCGGGAACTTCGGGAAGATCAATGGACTTCTGTCCCTCTGCGAATTTGACTGTGCCGATTACTTCGCCGTCGGCCTTTAAGGTCGCGGTGTGGAGCACGGCTCCGTTATAGAAAAGGTCAGCCGTCTCAAAAATCTCATTGCCCGGAGCGATGATTATTTCTTCAAATTCCTCTTCGCTGCCGCCGTAAACGATGGTTTCAATCGATGAACCTTCGATATCAAGGATCTGCTGATACATTTCCATCATCGTTTCGGTCATTGATACTTCATACATCAAATCCTGAATCTCATCGGGAGAGAGTACATCGGGATTGGCTTCGGCTGCTTCAAGAAGCTGATCCCAGCTTGTGATTTCGGTGCCGAATGCCTCGGACAAATATTCAAAGTATTCCTGTAATTCTTTTTCAATCATCTGCTTCTCAAACGGAATCATGATTTCGAGCATCTCGCGATCTTCGTCGCTGAGTGTCGCGGCGAAAGCGTCTTTTCCGATATAGACAACGCCGGTGCCGAGTTCCACTTCTTTGAGATTGTTGCAGAATGCGAATGCCATCTCGCCGATGACCTTTACGCTGTCGGGAATTGTAACAGACTCAATGCCGGAGAAAAGGAATGCGCCGTTGCCGATTGAAACCAGGGTATCCGGAAGTGTAACGCTCTTGAGATTTTGGGTTCCCATTTCAGCAAAATAACTATTTACCGAGGTTACCGGTATTCCGTTGATTTCAGAAGGAATTACAAGGTTTTCGGGGCAGGGCTGTTTAACACCGGTGATTCTGATTTCTTTTTTGCTTCCCTTTGTATATACTTCATAGCGCAACTCATCGGTCTCGCCCTCGCTTGAAGAATTGGCTCTGTTCTGAATTATGCCGTATATGGTTTCTCCGCAGTCTTTGCAGACTATATAACCGAAGCCGTCCGAAGCGATGCCTGGCGCGAGGATAACGGTCTCGGGTCCGCTGTGGGCATGTCTGACGGTTATGCTAATCGGTAAATCCACAGACTCGGTGTATAATACATAAGTATAAGTTTTGCCGGCCTTGAGGTTATAGACTGAGCTGTTATTATAAGAATCCCAGTCGCCGGAAACATAATTGTTGCCCTGATAAACGCTGCCGCTGCTGAAAGAGTTTTCGAAAGAATACGTGCCGTCGGCCTCGGGTGTGAAGAGAACCTCATATTGCTCGCCTGCCGGAACTTCAAAACTGAGTTTCTCATCAAGCGTTGCCGTAAAGCGGTATTTTATTTCGCAGATATCGCAGAGCATATCATTGTCTGCATCGACATGGCAGTGCTTAAGCAATACAGTGCCGTTCTTCGGACCGCTTGTGTTGTATCCGGTGACTGTGAATTCATAAACCTTGCCGGCTGTGAAGCTGTATCTGCTGTTGGAGTCGTTGCTGACATATTGGCCGTCGCAGTAAACGCTGCCGTAGCTTAAACTATCTGTCCGGATTATGTATTTTCCGGTTCTTTCGCATTCAAATATAACCCTTGCGGTCTCCATATAGCCGAGAGTAAGCTCGAGCGGCTGATCTTCAATGATGGTGTATTCAAATGCCTCGCCGCAGATATCGCACTTATGGTCGGAATCGGAATCCTTGTGAACATGACTGAATATTGCGCTGCAGTTCTCAGCTTTCAAATTATAGCTTCGCAGGTTATAATAATATGTTTCGCCGGCGGTCAGTATTCTGCCGTTCTGGCCGTAACCCACATAGCCGCCGTCGGCTCTGGTCAGATCCGTGCTGACATTGCCGCTGTAGTTGATAGAATATTCACCGGATGCTGACGGCTTGATAACTGCGATTGCATAATCGCCTTTGGCTATGCTGATTTTTGCCGAAACGCCTTCGGTAAGCTCGGTGAAAACTGTTTCTTCACAGATATCGCAGACACAGTCGCCGTCGGTATCGGCATGAACATGAGCAAAGGCGCACACATAAGTTGTGCCGGAATCGTAAGCGTAGAATTTTGCAAAATATTTTTTGCCTTCTGTAAGAGTGTAAGAATTGTTGCCGTTATTAGTAACGTAACCGCCGTCTGAATCAGTGATACTGCTGAAATTGCCGCTGCCGTTTCTGCTTGAATACCAGAAATAGTATTTGCCGGACCTCGGGCAGGTGAATATGGCCAGGCCTTCATCGCCTGCGTCCATCTGCAGCTCCGCCACCTCATGCTCTGCTATTACGGATGCGAACTGCTCTTCGCAGAGATCACAGACACCGTCGCCGTCCGCATCCACATGGGCATGGGCAACCGTGAAGCTGAAAGTGCACTCACGCGAGTAATTATTTGAAATTTCAGCATAGTATGTCGTTCCGGCATCAAGGTTTATTTCTCCATAAGTATATATTGAGTTTCCGGCACTGTCATATAATGCGTAAGCCACTGCGTTGTTCGGGCTTTTAATCCTGTATTTGCCGGTTTTTGACGGAGTGAATGACAGTCTCATATTCTCACCGGCGGGGATGGTAATCTCGGTTTCCTCGTCAACATTTATCGCCTTCAGAATCTGCTTTTCGCATTTATCGCAGGCGCCGTCGCCGTTTGAGTCAATATGCTTATGGATAAAGAGAGTTGAGATGGTATCATCTTCTTCATCGCCGTTAAAGAGAAACCTGCTGTATGTTTTTCCCGCTTCAAAATCATAAGCGTTATAGTTGCCGTATAAGGATTCGCCTTCGGGATTTAATAAGCTGGAGCTCCAGCAGGAGCCGCTTTCTCCGTATGTGCAGGTGACACGGTATTCTCCGCTCACTTCGGGTGTATAGAGCAGCTCAATCATCTCTCCGGCAGGAACGGTATATTCGGATAATTTATCCTCCTCAACTGCGAAGCGGTAAACCTGACCGCAGATATCGCAATCCATGTCATCATCCGCGTCTGAATGATAATGATTGATTGTAACATCTATAGAGCTTTCATAGTTGGGGGATTCATAAATCAGAGAGTAGGTTTTTCCCTCTTCCAATGCATAATAATAGTATACTCCGTTCCAACTCTCATAAAACCGGTTTCCGTCGGGATCAAGGAAATAACGATTGTAATAGTTTGAATTATCTGTAAGTTTATAGTCCCCTGTCACAAGGCACTTGAAGCGAAGCTCGTATTTCTCTCCCGCAGCATATCCGGCTGTGTAATTCTGACCTTCGGTGATATAGTGGCAGAATACCTCTTCGCAGACATCGCAGATTCCGTCCTCGTTCTCATCCGTATGAGGAATCTTCTCGATGGGAACGGAGTAAGTCTCGTTGCAGTGCTTACAGACCACACTCGCGCTGCCCTCTGCCGTGCAGGTGGGCTGAACGGCGATATCCTCCTCACCCCACCCGTCATTTTCATGAAGGGTTTCAAGTTTTACTGTATAAGTGCCGGAATAACCGCTGCCGCAGAATCCTGCTCCGAGATAATAAACGGTTTCCGCCTCAAGAACATATTCTATACGGAAGTTGTTTCCGATTCCGCCGTCGTCATTGGCAAGGTTAGCAACAGCGCCCGCCTCTGCAGGATTGACCAGATAGATATAGCCATATGTATCCATGTTTTCAGCGGTTGAGTAAAAAGCGTAGTAATCCGTCTTTTCGGGGACAAATTTGAAATAAGCCCTCTCCCCGTTATCCAAGGTTACCTCTGCCTCACTGTCCGCGGCGATGACAGGATAATCATAGTTGACAGGAGAATCATCTGTGCTGTCCGCGAAAGCGGAGAGTGAGAACCCCGGCACAAGCCCGGCAATCATCAGGGCTGCAAGCAGCAGCGCCAGAGTTTTCCTGAACCTCTTTTTCATAGTATCTCCTCCAAAATATTATTAAGTATATTAAAATTCATATACTCTTAGTTCAATTATATAATCTTTTGTGTAAAATGCAACAAATTTTTCGCAATTATAAGAGATTTTAATCAAAATTGTATAAATGCTTAAAGCGACAGTTAATAATTTGTTAATATTAACATTTCACATTTTATGGAAAATGTAACGGCAGGCGGATAAAGCGAAAACCCGCAGGGCCGTTTAATGTCCCGCGGGTTTGAATATAATTATTGCATTTACTTATTTTACAGGAATTTTAAGCATACCGGCCGTCGAGGCATCGGTGAAGCAGCCCTTGCCGATGTACTTGGACGAATCCCTGAGCATCCAGGATCTGATATTGTATGTGTCTCCGCCCGCAAAGCCCGCGTTCCTTATTGTCGTATTGACATTGCCGCTCTTGCTCACGCCTATCGAGAGACCGTTGAGAAGCGCCTTGCCGCCGGCTCTGATTGCGCTGTCGCTCGCGAAGATATTATTCTTCACATTCGCGCTCTTGATATTAATCCAGAGATACGGATTGCCGTTGATAATCGTGTTATTGTAGAAATTGAAGCCTTCCATCGAAGTGAAAAAATTGCTGGTTTCATTGGGGATGACGAATGACGGATAATCGAATACGCCCTCGTTGTCGTTGACGCTCAGACAGTAGCGGACCGTGTTGTTTCTGTTGCGCGTTTCCCTGTCAAACAGGCAGTTGCGCATAAATCTCTTGTTGCCGTGAGAATAAATATACTGATATGTGCTGTTAATGGTCCAGCCGTCAAAATCAATTGCCATGCCGTCGAGCTGACCGTTTGCATTGGTGATTTCACAGTATTCGACCGTAACATTGTCGCAGTGATGAAGCCATATCGGCGCTGTCGCGAAGTCGTTTTTATAGCAGGTGTCGAGAAGGCGGCAGTTGCGCACTCTCGAATCCCTCATCGAGCCCAGGATAATCGCATCATACTGCAGATTTTTGCAATAAATATTTTCAATAAGTATATTCGGGCTGTAAGAGACTTTCTCATTTACGAAGCTTTCCATGCCTCTCTCGCGGTTTTTGCCCTTTATTTCCATACCTCTTCCGCAATTGGTAATCTTGAGATTTGAGATAACCATATCCCTGAGCAGGGCTTTTGAATCGCCGTTATCCGCGAAGATGCAGGGCTCGCCGTCGAATTCCTTGCCGGGATTGTTGCCGATATTGTCAAAATCGCAGGCGGTGATTCTGACTCCCGTGACATCAACATCATTCATTGCGAAGATTCTGATAGCTCTGTTTGAATCCCTGAAGCTGAGGTTTTTTATGGTCCAGTATTTGATATCGCTGAAGAACATTATGTACTCGTCTTTGCTCTGTGTGAGAACGGGATTTTTGCCTTTTCCGTAGGCGGAAACCGTAATCGGCAGGTTCTTTGTGCCGTAGCCGGCGCCCGTGAAAGTGCCGTTGAATTTACTGCCACGTTTGAGAAGGATTGAGTCGCCCTTCTTGTAGCGGATTTTCGATGCCTTTTCAAGTGTTTTCCAGGCCTTAGCAGCGCTCTTGCCGCTGTTTTTATCGCTGCCTTTTGCAGAATCGATATAATAGGTCGTTCCGCCCGCATTTGCGGCGATTGTCGAAACTCCGCCGACAGTGAAGATAATCAGAACTGCCATAATCAATGAAAATATTTTTTTCATTCTTATCACCTCTTTTTTATTCTATTATTTCTTATTCAATATGTCAATCGGAAAATGAGATTTTGAGTGTAAAAATTAAATCCCGCAGGGGAGAGAGTTTATCAAAAAAAGACGGCATAAAAAATTTTTGGTTTTCCTCTTGATAAATTATATCGCGTGCGATATAATACAGATAACAAATCGCATGCGATATATTTTCGGAGGTGTCTGAAAATGGATAATAAATATGAAGCGCTGCGGCTGAAGAATCAGCTCTGCTTTCCGCTTTATGCCGTATCAAATCTGATTACCCGCAAATACAAGCCCCATCTTGATAAGCTCGATTTAACCTATACTCAGTATATTGTAATGATGGTGCTTTGGGAAGAGGGCAGGGCAAATGAAAAATGTCTCTGCGACACTCTCTGCCTTAAATCCAATACTCTTACTCCTCTGCTAAAAAAACTTGAAGAAAAGGGATATATAATAAAGCAGAGGGATGAATCCGATGAGCGCAATCTTGTGATTACTCTCACTGATTCAGGCAAAGAACTCAGAGAAGAAGCGCTTTGCGTGCCGGAATGCATGATAAAAGAATTCAATCTTTCCGAGCAGGAGGCCGTAACGCTGTATAAAACACTATATAAAATTTTAAATGCAGAAAGGAAGTAAAAAATGAAAACAGTTTATGATTTTACAGTTACAGACAGAGAGGGCAAGGAAGTAAATCTCTCCGAGTTCAACGGGAAAGTTCTGCTTATCGTCAATACGGCAACCGGCTGCGGCTTCACTCCGCACTATGAGCCGCTTGAGGCAATGTATAAGGAGTTCAGGGACAAGGGCTTTGAGATTCTCGATTTTCCCTGCAACCAGTTTGCAAATCAGGCGCCCGGCAACGCCGATGAAATCCATCAGTTCTGCACCCTTAAATTCGGAACGGAATTCCCGCAGTTCAAAAAAATCGATGTCAACGGCGACAATGCCGATCCGCTGTTCGTTTTCCTCGCGACTGAAAAGCCCTTCGAAGGATTCGGCAAAGGTCTTAAAAATGCCGCCCTTAACAAGTTCACAAGCGCAAACAATAAAAAATTCGGTGACAAAGCTTATATCAAATGGAATTTCACCAAATTCCTCGTTGACCGTGAAGGTAAGGTTATCGCAAGATTTGAGCCGACCGAGGATATGAAGAAGGTCAAAGAAGCCGTCGCCGCCGCTCTTTAATTGAAACCGGAGGAAATGAAAATGAAAATCGCAGTCCGATACTATACAAAAACAGGCAACACCGAGCGCCTCGCGAAGGCGGTTGCAGAAGCTGTAGGCGTAAAGGCTGAGCCCATCAGCGTTCCTGTTGATGAAGAGGTTGATATTCTGTTTCTCGGCAATTCCTATTACGCTTTCAGTATCGATCCCGAAGTCCGCGATTTCATCGGTTCGCTGGATAAAAGCAAGGTGGGCAAAATAGTAAACTTCGGCTCGGCGGCTATGCTGAACTCCACCTGGAAGAAAGTCAAGGCGGAAGCGGACAAGGCAGGAATCCCGATGGATAACAGAGAATTCCACTGCAAGGGCGAATTCAAGGGTTTACACAAAGGCAGACCCAACGCAGACGACCTCAAGGCTGCTGCCGACTTTGCGAAGAAAATCGCAGATAAATAAAGGAGACGGCTTATGAAAATCAGACTCAACTCCAATCAGCAGGTTGTTGATACAGTGAAAGCGGGTCTTGAAAAAACCGGCGGCTACTGCCCCTGCCGCAGAGAGCGGACCGAAGAATTCAAATGCATGTGCAAGGAATTCCGCGAGCAGATAAAAGACCCGGATTTTGAGGGCTACTGCCACTGTATGCTTTACTATAAAGAAAAATAACCGATAAAAACACACCGGTTGCATCGGGCAACCGGTGTGTTTTTATGAATCAAAGAAGCTGCGGCCGTCTTCAGTTACAAGCCTCTCGGATCTCGGATATTCGAATATTTCAGGATTATCCGCGTTTGCGGCAAGATAATCAGCGAATTTACGGGCGTGCCATTTTGCCATTCCGAGATTATGCATCAGGTAATTGCCGCAGTTGACAGGCGAAGCGCCCGGCACCTCTTCATATTCTTCAACCGACCTGAACGCGTTGAGAATCAGAGCATAAATCTCTTTCGGCGCGCGGTTTCCTTTCAGGATAAGATAAAAACCGGTAAGGCATCCCATGGGACCCCAGTAAATAATCTGATCCTTCCATTCGGGCTCGTTCCTGAGATAAGTCGCTATGATGTGCTCAAGAGAATGCATGGCCGCAACGTCAACTGCGGGCTCGGCATTGGGCCTCGTGACCCTCACATCATAAGTTGTGACGGTCTGCTCCGCGAGGGTATCCACTCTGCTGGTGAAAATCCCCGGAACTATCTTTGTATGATCAACGGAAAAGCTGGGTATCAGATCCATATTCAGTCTCCTTTCAGGCGACGGCTCCGAAGCCGTTATATTTCTTGCGGTTTATTACCGACCGGATTTATTTGCGAGCAATATTATACCAAGCGCGGCGGTTTTAGTCAATAAAATACAACAAAATGAATCAATTGTTCGACAACGTCGGAATAGTTCTGCAGTTTATAAATTGCGAAAACTCTTGATAAATAAAGGGTAAAGAAAAAGCCGGCATCTTGTATTTCTGCAAAATGTCGACTTTATCGATGTGGCGGAGAAGGGGAGACTCGAACTCCCGCGCCGGTTACCCGACCTACGCCCTTAGCAGGGGCGCCTCGTCACCAACTTGAGTACTTCTCCATGGTAGCGTTAATCTTATATATTAAATTGAAGCTTGCGTTAATCTGGCGGAGAGAGTGGGATTCGAACCCACGGTACCCGTAAGAGTACGACGGTTTTCAAGACCGTTCCGTTATGACCACTTCGGTATCTCTCCGTAAATGCTTGAATATAATATCATAACGGGCGCGGTATGTCAAGATTTTTTTAAGGATATTTGCGCCGGCAAACTGTTAATGAACACAGGGTACATTTTTGGTTTCCGTTAGCAGTTGTGCAGTCGTTAATTGCCGCCCCTTTTAATTCCCGTACCTGATTCAATCCTTGAAAAACCGGGCAGGAAATGGTATAATAATTTTGTAAGATTCCCAAAGGAGGGTATATTATGAAAACTAAATCAATTCTTGCGGTTGTTCTGGCGGCTGTGATTGCGCTTGCAAGTCTCATGTTGTTTGCCGGCTGCGGAAAAGAAGCGGAAACAACGCCCGAATCCACCGAATCTGCTGAAGAGAAGCAGCCGAATCTCTTCTCAAAAGGCGTATGGCTCGGAAATATCGACGGCAATGCCGACACGTATTTCCTTTTTAATGATGATAAGAGCGGCCGTACCGAGAGAGCCGACGGCACGGGCGGAGTTCCCTTTACCTGCGAGCAGAACGGTCTGGATGTTGTGTTCCATTTCGGTTCCGCAGATGATGTGACAAATGCGAAATTCGATCTCGGAAACAATACGGGCACATTTGAATACGGCGAAAACAAGGTGACCTATGAATTCGTTTTCGTTGACGGCGCGGATCCCGAATCTTTTGAAGTTCCCGCTCCGGAGCCGCTTTTCGGCAAAGGTGTCTGGTCGGCCTCAATCGACGGAAAAATCGATACATATTTCATTTTTGATGACGAGTCAAACGGCCGCACCGAGAGAGCCGACGGCACGGGCGGAGTTCCCTTCACCTGCGAGCAGAACGGTCCGGATATAGTTTTTCATTTCGGTTCGGTTGATGATGTTACAAACGCAAAATTCAGCACCGGCGACAACACGGGCACATTTGAATACGGCGAGGAAACCGTTGTTTATAACTTTGAATCCGTTCCGGGCGCCGATCCGGATAATTTTGAAATCCAACGGAATAATTGAATATCTGATTATTAAAGCCCGCAGGAAATTCCTGCGGGCAGTTTATTATGCAAATAGATTTGTGAAGAACCAGGCGATATAATGATATATCGAGATGAAAAAGCCGGCGAATCCTTCGTGCGGCTCGTGGCAGTACGGGCAGCCGCCGTCATCAATCGTCACTTCGGCGGTAAGCGGTTCGGAATCAACTCCGTAAGCGGTTTCGGCCAGAATCTCGATTCTGTATTCTCCTGACGCGAGACCTGTTACCTTGAGGTCTATTGTCTTCTGCTCTCCGGCAAGATAGTATTTCGGGAGCACCCAGCCTTTTTTCTCGGTAATGCCGAGTTTGTTAATTATCTTATAGCGATAGAGTACGACAGGCATACCGTCGGTTGATTCCGCGGCAGGAACAGCAGCCGTATATCCTCCGGTGACGGGAGTAATCGCGATCTCGGCGTCCTCATCGAATACGGGAGGTTTTGATGCCGCTTTTCTCTTTTCTACCGTGTATTCTCTGTTTTCCGGATTTGCGGGATTTTCAAGGAGATATTCGCATATCATCTCACCCGCTTCTATGTCAAATCCGCGCAGATGCATGCGGTTTGCAGCGTCAAGCTCGACTATCCAGAATGTCGCGGTTGAATAGGCGTCGTCGGGATGATAGGTGCGTGTTCTGTCGACTGTGAACTCGGAGTAATAAACCGCGCCTGTGCCGATTGCCGTGAAATCTCCCTGCCAGAGCGAGCGGGGATCGTTGAGCGGATAATGCGAATGACCCGAAAAGTCAACAACCTGCGGATATTGTTTGAGAGTGTTGTTGAAATATGTTACGCCCCAGCCGTCATAGCTCGATGAGCCGTAAACAGTGTCCCTGTTGTGTTCGTGGTGCATAACGAAAACGGGTCTGTCGGGGTTTTCGGCTTTCGCCTTATCAAGCTCGCTCTTAAGCCACGAAATCTGACCGGAGTCATAGTGTTGAACATCGTTTTCGGAGGCGGAAACGCCGATGAAATGGTAGCCGTTGATGACTTTATGAAAATCGGCATCGTTGCCGGTTACGCTCTTATAATACGAACGAAGCTCCTTGCGGTTCATCACATAGCCGTCATGATTCTTTGCGACAACTCCGAGAAACTGCGTTCCTTCGCGTACCGATTCATTGATTGCCTTCGCGAATTTGTCGAATTCGCTCTTTGTTCCGTCATTTGTAAGGTCGCCGCAGATGAGAACGGCATCGAGTTTATCATAAGCCGTGTTTGCGCCCGCATCTGCGTAGGCCATCTCCATCATTTTGCCGATTCTGTTATAAGTCGTATCGTTATCATCGCGTATGTGCGTGTCGCTCGAGGCGACGAATCTGATTACAGGCACAAAATCCGCCTGCGCGGGGACGTCGCCGTCGGCACCCGCGGTTGCGGTTGCTCCGCAGAGAAGAAGAACGCTGAGCAACACTGAAATAATCCTCTTGAAAGATTTCATGTTATCCTCCGTTTACTGAAGTTCAAATGTATAAGCGCTGTTTACATACCAGTTGCCGGTTATGTAGTTTACGGGTCTGAAAACCACTTTGTCCGCATAGACCTCAAGCTGTCCGCCGGTGCCTGAATGAGTCAGGCCGAACCAGTTGACAATGCCGTAGGTCGGCAGGGTGATATAGGTCACTCCGTTTACCTGCTCGGCGCTTGAAAGTCCGGTTTTTTCCTCAGCAAGATGACTCTTTATTCCCGCGTGCATGTGGCCGCTGATATAGAAAACATTGTCATATTTTTCAAGGATTTCCTTAACGGGATATTCATCCTCACCGATGCCGCTGCCGTCCCATATCATATCTTCGCCGTTGATGTGGTCGAGTGGCCAGTGGCAGCAGACAAATACCGGCTTGCCCTCTGCTGTTCCCTCGGCGAGCTCGGAATCGAGGAATTCAAGCTGCTCGTCTGTCATCGAGATAGCGTCCCAGTGGCCGCCGTCAATGACTTCATCGCCGAGAATTATGAATTTATAGCCGTTGATATCCGTGCTGTAATAATTCACATCGTAATCGGTGCCGAGGTATTCGTTGCGGTATCGGATGAAATTCGCGAGCGCTTCCTCGCGCGAGATATCGGTAACCCCTCTGTCGCCGACATGGCCTATATCATGATTGCCCGCAACGCTGATTACTGGCGCGGGACTGTATTCGGAAATAAGCTCAAAATACTGCTTCAGAGTTTCCTCATCGCCGTAATTGGTGATATCGCCGTTGACAAGAACCGCGTCAATCGGGGCTTTGGATCTTTTCATCGTGCTGAAGCCCGATTTCATGAAACTCTGGCGGAAAATGCCGTTCGCTTCAAGGTGAGTGTCGGAAATCATCTCAATATTGACCAGACAGTTTTCATCCGAAACATCGAGGCCCGGAAGAGCGATACCCGCATAGGGAATCAGCGTCAGGAAGAGAGATGTAAGAAAGGCGACCGCCTTTGTCATGAATGCTTCGAAAGCCATATTTATTACCTGCCTTTATGTCATTTTATTATTCATTTCTTCAGAATCAGCATCGCGTCGCCGAAGGAAAAGAAGCGGTAACGCATATCAACTGCGGTTTTATAGGCGTTCATTGTGTTTTCATATCCGCTGAACGCGCTTACGAGCATTATCAGTGTGCTCTCGGGAAGATGGAAATTCGTTATCAGGCAGTCAATACACTTGAATTCATAGCCCGGATAGATGAAGATGCTTGTCCACCCTTCATCACCGACAATTTTGCCTTTGTATGTTGCGACGGATTCGAGAGTGCGCGTACATGTGGTCCCGACCGCGAAAACCCTGCCGCCGTTCGCTTTTGTTCTGTTGATAAGATCGGCTGTTTCCGCGGGAAGATAATAATGCTCGGAATGCATGTGATGATCTTCGATGTTCTCCGCTTTTACAGGCCTGAAAGTGCCGAGACCGACATGAAGGGTAACATATCCTATGCCGACTCCGGAATCCTCGATTTTTTTGAGAAGCTCAGGAGTGAAATGAAGCCCCGCAGTCGGTGCCGCCGCGCTGCCGTTTTCCTTGGCATAGACGGTCTGGTATCGTTCTTTATCCTCGAGTTTTTCGGTAATATAGTGGGGGAGCGGCATCTCGCCGATTCTGTCAATCACATCAAAGAAATTGCCTTCGAATCCGAATTTTGCTATCCTGTTTCCGTCCGGAAGAACCTCAATCACCTCAGCGGTCAGTTCCCCGTTTCCGAAGGTGAACTTATGTCCTTCTCTCGCTTTTTTACCGGGACCGGTTATGACCTCCCAGGTATCGTATGATTTCTGATTGAGCAGCAGAAATTCGACAACGGCGCCCGTGTCATCCCTGACGCCGTACATTCTGGCCGGCAGAACCTTGGTATTGTTGAGAATCAGGCAGTCTCCCGGTCTGAAGAATTCCGTTATATCCCTGAATGTTTTATGCTGCATTTCGCCCGTCTCTCTGTCGAGAACGAGCAGGCGCGAGGAATCGCGCGGGTCTGCCGGATGCTGGGCAATCAGTTCCTGCGGCAGGTTGTAAAAAAATTCATTTCTCTTCATTATTTGCCTCTGATTTTGTATATTTACACATAAAACTATTATGTTTTTTACGCAAAATGATGATATTTTCAGTTGACTGACACTAAATAGTGTGGTATGATTAGCGTAATATATTTTAATATGTATATATTTAGTTGTCAAGTATATTTAATAAAGCAGAGGTGCTTGTTATGAAAAACTATAAAGTCGGAATCATAGGCGCAACAGGTATGGTCGGCCAGCGTTTCATTACGCTTCTTGCGGATCACCCCTGGTTCAAACTCGAAGTGCTCGCAGCGAGCGCGCGCTCGGCAGGCAAGGCGTATAAAGACGCCGTCGGTTCAAAATGGGCCATGACCGTTCCCATCCCCGAGAAGGTCGCGGAAATGAAGGTTATGGACGCCGAAGCGGATATCGATAAAATCGCCGAAGCGGTCGATTTTGTCTTCTGCGCGGTCAATATGAAAAAAGACGAAATCAAGGCGCTCGAAGAGAAATACGCGAAAGCGGAGTGCCCGGTTATTTCAAATAACAGCGCGAACAGACACACTCCCGATGTTCCGATGATTATTCCCGAGCTCAATGATTCCCATACCGATATAATCGAGGCCCAGAAGAAACGCCTCGGCACAAAGCGCGGCTTCATCGCCGTCAAATCAAACTGCTCGCTTCAGAGCTATGTCCCCGCCCTCTATCCTCTCGATAAAGAGTTCGGTGTAAAAGACGTTCTCGTCTGCACTTATCAGGCAATCTCCGGCGCGGGTAAGACTTTCGACACCTGGCCCGAGATGATAGACAATGTCATTCCCTACATCGGCGGCGAGGAAGAGAAGAGCGAAATCGAGCCGCTCAAAATCTGGGGCAGCATCGAGGGCGACAAAATCGTTCCCGCAACAAAGCCGAATTTCACGGCGCAGTGCCTCAGAGTAGCTGTTTCCGACGGACATATGGGTGCTGTATTCGTAAGATTCGATAAGAAGCCGACCGTTGAGCAGATGAAGGAAATCTGGAAAAACTTCAAGGGATATCCCCAGATTGCAGAGCTTCCCTCCGCTCCGAAGCAGTTCCTCAATTATTTTGAAGAACCCGATCTTCCGCAGTCAAAGCTTCAGAGAAATCTCGAAAACGGTATGGCCATTTCAATCGGCCGTCTCAGAGAAGATACTCAGTATGATTATAAATTTGTCTGCCTCTCACACAACACCCTCAGAGGCGCCGCCGGCGGCGGAGTCCTGCTCGCGGAGACACTCTGCAGCAAGGGCATAATCGAGAGCAAATTCAACTGATAACGAAAGGATGATAACCGCTATGAAACCCGTAATCTTTACAGGCGCAGGTGTCGCCATCATCACCCCGTTCAATGAAGACCAGACCGTAAATTATGATAAATTTGTCGAGATAGTCGAATATCAGCTCAAGAAGGGCACGGACGCCATCATCGTCTGCGGCACTTCCGGCGAGGCAAAGACTCTTTCAACCGAAGAGCACGTCAAGGTTATCAAGCTCTGTGTTGATGTTGTAAATAATAAGGTTCCCGTTATCGCGGGCGCCGGCAGCAACGATACAAGATACGCTGTTGAGCTTTCAAACGAAGCCGAGAGATGCGGCGTTGACGCTCTTCTCCACGTTACTCCTTATTACAACAAGACCTCCCAGAGAGGACTTATTCAGCATTATAACTACATCGCGGACAGAGTCTCGACTCCGATGATTCTCTATAACGTTCCATCAAGAACCGGTGTCAACATCAAGCCCGAGACCTATGCGGCTCTAGCGGAGCATCCGAGAATCGTCGCTACAAAGGAAGCGAACGGAAATATCTCCGAGGTTGCTCAGACTGCGGCTCTCTGCGGCGACAATCTCACTATTTATTCGGGTAATGACGATCAGATTACCGCCATCTGCTCGCTCGGCGGCAAGGGCGTAATCTCCGTTCTTTCGAATGTTGTTCCCGGCGTCGCTCACGAAATCGTTCAGAAATATCTTGACGGCGATTATATCGGCTCACGCGAGCTTCAGCTCAAGTGGCTCGATCTGTGCAACGCGCTCTTCATCGATGTCAATCCCATCCCCGTAAAAGAAGCCATGAATATGATGGGCCTCAATGTCGGTCCCGTACGTATGCCTCTTATCGAGATGGATGAGCCCTCAAAGGCGAAGCTCAGAGCAACGCTCGAGAAGCACGGCCTCATCGGTGCTTAAACTATGGTAAGAATCATTCTCAGCGGCTGCAGCGGAAAAATGGGCGAAGCGGTTACGGCGTGCGTCTCACAGAGCGAAAACGCAGAAATCGTCGCCGGTGTTGATATTTACACCTCCGCTCTGCGCGATTATCCGATATTTCCCTCATTTGATGAGATAAGCGGTATCGAAGCCGACGTGGTCATAGATTTTTCCAATCCGGCGGTATTTGAGCCGATGATGGATTACTGCGTGAAAAATAAACTTCCCGCGGTTGTCTGCACAACCGGCCTTTCGGATGAGCAGAAAGCAAAAATGCAGGAAGCTTCAGAGAGCATCCCCGTATTTTTCAGCGGAAATATGAGTCTCGGCGTGAATCTTATGATTGAGCTCGCGAAGACCGCTGCAAGAGTGCTCGGCGGCAGCTTTGATATAGAAATAGTCGAGCAGCATCATAACCGCAAAATTGACGCTCCGAGCGGAACCGCTCTTATGATTGCCGACGCAATTAAAGGCGAGCTCGAAAAAGAAACGGAATACACATTTGACCGCACTCAGAGACGCGAACCCAGACGTAAAAACGAAATCGGAATTCACGCCGTCAGAGGCGGCACGATAGTCGGCGAGCACGAAGTGATTTTCGCCGGAAATGACGAAATAGTCAAAATCTCCCACTCGGCAAGAAGCAAATCCCTCTTCGCTACCGGCGCGGTCAATGCCGCCGCCTGGCTCAAAGGCAAAGGAAGCGGATTATACAATATGTCTGATATGATAAGTGAGGTTTGAATATGAATAAAGTGACAAAAGCGGTTATAGGAACAGCCGTTGCCGCCGGCGCCGTATCATTCGGAGCGGGTTATATCATCTTCAACGAGGTTATGAACCGCGATTCGCTTCTTTATCCCAAGATTGCGGATGCCGCATATAAGAAGATGGATCATGTTGATGTTTCTCAGGAGGATGAGAGAATCACATGGTATAATACTGTGGAAAAGCAATATTTTGAGATGATAAACGAGCGCAATTTCCGCCTCAAGGCAAAATTCATCCCCGCCGACAAGCCCTCGAAGAAATTCGTCTTCTGCTCACACGGCTACAGAAGCACCGGCAACGGCGAATACAAACTGATGGCGAAATTCTATCACGATATGGGTATGAACCTCTTTATCGTTGACCATCAGGCGGCCGGAGAGAGCGACGGCAAGTATATCGGCTTCGGTTATCACGAGAGCAAGGATTCGCTCAAATGGCTCTACTGGATGCTTGAAAAATTCGGCTCCGATATTGAGATTATCCTTCAGGGCGTTTCAATGGGCTGCGCAACCGTGCTTATGATGAGCGGCGACGCCTCCCTTCCCGAAAATGTCAAATTCACCGTTGCGGATTGCGGCTATACCTCCGCTTACGATCAGTTTGAGCATATTCTCAATAATTCCATGCATCTGCCGAATTTCCCGATTCTTTATACATCAAACATTTTCAACAAGGCCCTGAACGGCTGGGATTTCAGAGACGCGGATCCCATCAACAAGGTTCAGGTCGCAAAGGTTCCCATCCTCTTTATCCACGGCGACAAGGATGACTTCGTTCCGACCTATATGGTTCATCAGCTTTATGCCGCCTGCTCAAGCGAATATAAGGATCTGCTTGTTATTCCCGGCGCAGGTCACGCGGAGAGTTATCCTACCGACAGCGCCGCTTACGAAGCGAAAGTCAGGGAATTCGCAGATAAATTTCTTTCAAAATAATTTCCATAAGGGGTAATTGCAATGAAATGTCCGTTTTGCTCATGCGAAGACAGTAAGGTAATCGATTCAAGACCGACCGACGAGGGCGAGCGCATCAGAAGAAGAAGGGAATGCAATTCCTGCGGCAAGCGCTTCACGACCTATGAAATCGTCGAGACCGTTCCCGTTATCGTTGTCAAGAAAGACCATTCAAGGCAGGTTTTCGACCGCGACAAGCTTTTCCGCGGCATGCTCAAATCCTGTGAAAAGAGGCCTGTCTCCCTCGATCAGCTTGAAAAAGCAGTTGACAATATCGAGCTCCAGCTTCAGAGCGGGCTTGACAGAGAGGTAAGCAGCGAGGTTATCGGCGAGCTTGCGATGGAGCAGCTCAGGGACCTCGATGAGGTTGCCTATGTCAGATTTGCATCCGTTTACAGACAGTTCAAGGATATCAATACTTTTATGGAAGAGCTGGCAAAGCTGCTCAGCGATTCCGGCAAGGAAGCAAAATGAAAAAGCTTATCTGCCTCGCTCTGGCGGCGCTTATGCTTATGCTGACCGCCTGCGGAGACGGGGAGCCGAAAACGATATATAAAGATACGCTTGTTATCACGAATGAAGAGAAAACCTTTGAAGGGGCGAAGGAGCGTTACAGAGCTGTGCTTGAATCTCTCAGGACGAGAGTTACCCTGCTTGAGGAGAGCCACAATCAATCCGTAAAACTCGAAAATCCCGATTCCTACTTTCTTGATGACAATTATATCCTGCGCTCTTTTGATCCGTTTGCGGTTGCCTCGTTTGAGATGACAGATAAGATAAATGATTCGGTTACTCCCGAAAGCGCTCCGGACATCTTCAAGGATGATGCCGGAAACAGCAGCGTGATATTCAACAGAGACGGCAGCGGTTATATTCTTCAGTTTATGAATGAGGGCCTCACCTCAACCTATCAAGCAGAATATGATGCCAAAACCGATTCGTTCAGATTTATCTATAACGAAGACGGCCAGACTCCGGAGCTTAAATCGGAATTTCTTGAGTTTATAACCGTTTCAGACGGCACTTATGTAATCCAGAGCAATAAATCGAGATGTTATATCGTATATGATGAGGACGGCAACATTGTTTCCTTCACCTGCTCCACTCTCAAAGATAAGGAATATACGCCCGATGACAGCGTTTACGGCGCTTCAGCCGCGACGCTCACTGTTTTCAAAAGCAAGATTGACAACGGCAAAAAGACCGATTACGAGAGTATCCGTGAATACAGTGAGGGTGTGCTGACTCATATAGATACAGTTGAAGATAAGGTCAATGAAATCCAGATTTACGCGGATATATATGCATCTGCGTTTGTTCAGTAAAACATAACATCATCAGTTTTCCCGCAGGGCAGTCAATCCGACGCTCTGCGGGTTGTGTATATTATAAACCATACTGATTATTGACTATTATTCCTTCTCTATGATAAAATAAATATATATGTATCGGGGAGAGATATAATGCAGAACAGAGACTTGTGCTTCAGAGACGGAAATTTCCGGGTGCTGCAGTTTGCGGATATTCAGGAGCAATATCGTATAAATCCCAACACTCTTAAGCTTATGAATGCGGCTCTTGATGCCGCAAAGCCGGATTTTGTCGTGCTTACCGGCGATCAGATAAAGGGCTATGCGCTCGATTTATTCACCGATACGCGCAGGCGTACCAACGAGGTTATCAGAGCCATCTGCGAGCCGATGACCTCGAGAGGTATTCCGTTCACCGTCACCTTCGGCAATCATGACAGCCAGTGCGGAATCAGCAACGCCGAGCAGTTTGAAATGTATAAGGCGCTGCCCGGTTTTGTCTGCGATGAGGGACCCGGTCAGGGCGATGAGGGGACTTTCTGCCTGAGCGTTGAGGACAGAATTCTTATCTATCTTTTCGATACGCACGTCAAGGACGGAGCGGGCGGTTTCGGCGCGATTCACAAGAATCAGGTCGAATGGTATCGGCGTACCCGTGATTCTTATGAAGAGAAGTGCGGCCGGCTTCTGCCGTCGTTCGCGTTTCAGCATATTCCGACTCCCGAGTTTTTTGAGGTGCTTGAGAAGGTAGGCAGATTTTCACGCGGCGGTATCAGAGCATACGGCAATTTCAGCAATCAGTGGTATAAGCTCGACCCTCACAATGTGAACTCAATAAGGGATTTCATGGGCGAATCGCCGGCGACCTCGATTATCAACAGCGGCGAGGTTGACGCCTTCCTCGAAAAAGGTGAGATGCGTGCCCTCTTTGTCGGTCACAATCATAATGACAGTTTTATGGCTGAGTACAAGGGGATGTATCTCGGATTCACTCAGAGCTGCGGCTTCAGCGCATACGGTCCCGGTCTTCTCAGAGGCGCCAGATACTTCGATATAAAGCCCGACGGCTCTTTTGAAACGCAGACAGTAACATTCGCCCAACTGATCGGAGATATAACCGATAAAAAGCTGACCTACGCACTCTATGAAATGGCGCCCGTCAGCATAGAAGGAACAAAGACCTTCTTCCGCGAGGCGGGGATAGTGCTCGGCGCGGCGGGTGCCGCAATCGGCGGAGCGCTCCTTATGAAAAAGAGAAAATAGTATTTCTGCAAATTAAATTTTATAAAAAGATATATTCGGCGGAGAAGAACAGAGATGAAATATAATCCGGATATTATAAAAAGCAACAGAAAAACGATTCAGCTCGAGCTCAGGGCGGACGGCAAGCTTGTGGTGCGCGCGCCCAAAAGAATGAGCTACCGCGATATAGAGGCCTATGTCAATTCAAATGAGCAGTGGATTGACAGGGCGCTTTCAAAGCACAGATCGCTCTATGGTGACCCGCTTCCTCCCTATACGGAGAAGGAACTTGAAGAATTCACTGCGCTCGCTAAGGCGGTTATCCCGCAGAGAGTCGCATACTATGCGAATCTGCTCGGTGTGAACTACGGTAAAATTACGATAAGGCACCCGAAAACAAGGTGGGGGAGCTGCTCGGCGAAGGCGACGCTCAGCTTCAACTGCCTGCTGACTCAGATGCCGCTTGAAATCCTTGACAGCGTGGTGGTTCACGAACTCTGTCACATAAAGCAGATGAATCACTCAAAGAAATTCTATGATGAAATTCTGCGCGTGATGCCCGATTATTTTGAGAGGGAAAAACGCCTCAAATCAATCGGCAAGAAGTATCTGGGAAGGTTGCCGTAATGGATGAACTCAAAATAAACAAACCGAACAAGAGCAGGGTATTCGGAGCGTTTCTGCTGATAATCGGACTTTTCGGCGTGCTCGTCATTATGCACCGCCTCTCATATTATGTCTATGAATATGATCCCAAGTGGTCTCCGGTTGATTACGGCAAGTTCAATGTGCTCTCGTTTTTCACTATTCACAGCAATATTCTCGCTTCGCTTTATCTGATAATAAAAGGAATCGCCGTGTTCGGAAATGAAAAAGCCCGGAAAATCGCGTTCAACCCGACTTTCACGCTCCTCGTGACAACCTATATCCTGCTTGCGGGAATAGTCTATACTAGCGGATTTCCGCTTAAAATGTCCCCGCCGCTGACCTGGGACACTCCCTATAACGCGATGCACAGCTTCACGCAGATTTTTCATCATATGATTATGCCGCCGCTGATGTTGATTATATTCCTCTTCCCGGCGGCAGATAAGAGAATCCCCGCGAAAGCGCCTTGGATTGCGGGTATTTATCCGCTCGCCTATTCGCTTTTTTCTATGGCGAGGGGAGCGCTCGGCAGAATGCATTTTTATCCCTATCCGTTTTACAGACCGGAATTCTTTTACAATATGGTGTTCAAGGGAAAAGAACTCAATCTTCCCGTCGCATACGCCCTTATGGTCCCCGCCCTAGCAGGCGGAATAGGTATATTCATCGGCACCGCCGCAATATTGAGACTGATTTATAATAAGAGAATAAAGGAGAATTGATATGAAAAGACTTGTAGCGTATTTTTCCGCGGAGGGAACGACAAAAACAGTCGCCGAGCGTATAGCGTCGGCGGCAAACAGCGATTTATTTGAAATAGCGCCGCTTGTTCCCTACACCAAGGCGGACCTTAACTGGATGGACAAGCAGAGCCGTTCATCGCTCGAGATGAAGGATAAATCCTCGCGCCCCGAAATCGCGGGAATGCCCGAAAAAATCGCGGAATACGATGAGATTATTCTCGGCTTCCCGATCTGGTGGTATATTGCCCCGACGATTATCAATACCTTTCTCGAAGGAGCGGATTTCTCGGGTAAAAAGATTATCCTTTTCGCCACCTCCGGCGGCAGCGGTTTCGGTGAGGCAGTCAAAAATCTTCAGCCGAGCGCGTCGGGCGCGCAGATTGTCGAGGGCAGAGTTCTCAACCGCGCCGGCGATAATGATATAATCGATTTTGTCAATTCACTTTGAGAGGATAAGATTATGGCTAAAACCGAAAAAAGAAAAATTGAATTCTTATGGAAGGATCGTACAAGGCATCTAGGTATGCCCCTTTCCTTCACTAAATACCGCCTCTCAAAGGACCGCTTATTTATTGAAACCGGCGCTCTCTCCGTAAAACTAGACGAGGTTCAGCTCTACAGGGTCCGCGATATCTCAATGAAAAAATCTCTCTGGCAGCGTATTTTCGGAGTCGGCACGATTACGGTCAATTCCAGCGACAAGACGATGCCGGAAATTACGCTTAAAAACGTGAAGCATCCGTTCGATGTCAAGGAAATGCTCAACGAGCAGGTGGAAAAAGTAAAAATTCAGCGCAATGTCAGAATCGGCGAAATCCTTGAAAACGGCCATTCCCTGCCCGATTCCGACGGTGACGGTATCCCCGACGAAATCGACGAGTACGACGACAATCAGTGAAAAAAGCAGCCCCTCTCCGTGAAGGAGAGGGGATTTCTTATATTATTCTCTGTGCCACTTGACACCCATCGGTGTATCTTCGAGCACTATTCCTTTTGCCTTGAGCTCATCGCGTATGCGGTCCGCCTCCGCCCAGTTCTTCTCCTTGCGTGCTGCGGTTCTCGCTTCAATAAGCGCGTCAATTTCGGCATCCGAATCCTCGGCTTTTCTGTTATAGACAAGGCCGAGAACGCCGGTGAGCATATCAAAAACCTTAATGGCGTATTCAACGGTTCCCTTTGATACACCCTTGCCGAGCGCGAGGGTGTTTATATCTCTTACGAGATCGAATACCGCGGCAATTCCGTCTGCAGTATTGAGGTCATCGTCAAGCGCGTTGTTGAACTGCTCAACTCTCTTGTCAAGCTGCGCTTTTACGCTCTCGTCGGCCTCGCCCTCGGGAGCGTTTTTCAGCTCGAAATCGAGGCTGTCGCGGCAGGTGTAGAGACGGGTGAGTGACGCCTTGCACTGCTCGATAATATCGGTCGAGTAGTTGATGGGGCTTCTGTAGGATGATGAAATCATCAGATATCTTATCGGCTCATAACCGTATTTTTCCGCCACATCGCGCACTGTGAAGAAGTTGCCGAGCGATTTAGACATTTTGACGTTGTCAACGTTTATGTATCCGTTATGCATCCAGTAATTCGCGAAGGGCCTGCCGGTGAAGCATTCGCTCTGTGCAATCTCGTTTTCGTGATGGGGGAATATAAGGTCGAGGCCGCCGCAGTGAATATCGATATTCTCGCCGAGAAAACGGAGATTCATTGCCGAGCACTCAATATGCCAGCCGGGTCTGCCGTGTCCCCAGGGGGAATCCCAATATGGCTCGCCGGGCTTCGCGGCTTTCCAGAGGGCAAAATCCATCGGATCGCGCTTGATGTCGCCGACCATGATTCTCGCGCCCGCCTCAAGGTCTTCAAGCGGCTGATGCGAGAGCTTGCCGTAGGAGGGGAAGGTCTTGGTGCTGAAATATACATCGCCGTCAACCTCGTAGGCGTGGCCTTTTTCGATGAGTCCGCTCACGATTTCGATGATTTTATCGATATTTTCGGTAGCTTTCGGATGAATGGTTGCGTGCTTGAAATTCAGTCCGTCGGCATCCTTCCAGAATTCTTCGATATACTTCTCGGAAACTGTTTTGTAATCGCTTCCCTCTTCATTTGCCTTTTTGATTATTTTATCATCAATATCCGTGAAATTCTGAACGAAGGTTACTTCGTATCCCCTGTATTCAAGGTATCTGCGAAGTACGTCGAAAACGCAGAGCGGGCGGGCATTGCCGATATGGATATAGTTATATACGGTCGGTCCGCAGGCATATATTTTTACTTTGCCCGGCTCGACCGGTTTGAATTCCTGCTTTTCTCTTGTGAGCGTATTAAAAATCTTCATTGTAATCCTCCGTCTTTGCTGATGAGCCCATGCTTTTCTTTAATTTATAAATCTCTCTGCGCAGGGATGCAAGCTCCTGGGCAACGGGGTCGGGAATGTCAATCTGGTCAAGATCATCATCAATTCTCACGCCGTCGCGCTTGACTATCTTAGCCGGCACGCCGACCGCAGTGCAGTTTTCCGGAATGTTCCTGAGAACCACCGCGCCGGAGGCGATTTTTGTATTGTCGCCTATGATAACGGGACCGAGCACTTTCGCGCCCGAACCAATCATTACATTGTTGCCGATGGTCGGGTGGCGCTTGCCGAGCTCTTTGCCGGTTCCTCCGAGAGTTACGCCCTGATAAATCGTGACATCGTCGCCGACCTCGGCGGTTTCGCCTATGACAACGCCTGTGCCGTGGTCGATGAAAACGCGCCTGCCGATTTTTGCAGCGGGATGGATTTCAACGCCTGTCTTTCTCGACGCTCTCTGAGAAATCCAGCGTGCGATGAAAAAGAATCTGTGGCGGTAAAACCAGTTGGCCGTGCGGTGCATTCGTATCGCCCTGAAGCCGGGATACAGGAAAAGAACCTCAAAAAGGCTCCTCGCCGCCGGATCCCTGTTGCGCACGCACGTAATATCTTCTTTTAATCTGTCAAACATTGTGTCCTCCGTTTTGATAATACCGGATTCGCATAAAAAAAACGCCCCTGCAAACTGCAGAGGCGATAGTCGCGGTTCCACTCCGATTTATAACTCTTGGGCTTTAACGCAGCCGTACGCACGGAAATACTCGTTTTCTTTCCTCCCGCGGGCCGCCGGGCGCACTTCACAATCCTTGGCATAAAGGGCATTTCAGCATTCAGCCCTCTCTCTGCTATGCCGCCGGAAGCTACTCTTCCCGACCGTTGCTTTTATTATTTATTGCATTATAGTTTAATTTTATTAAAAAGTCAATAATCAGTTTACTTCTTTGCCTATCAGATCGTAATCATTGACTCCTATTACCTGAACCGTGACAAAATCACCCGGGTTATAGTTGTTTTCGCTTGTGAATCTGATAATGCCGTCTATTTCGGGCGCATCCATATAGGTTCTGCCCGAATAGCTGTCGGAATATGAATCATAATCCTCAACCAGAACTGTGTAAATATTGCCGACTCTCTCCTGATTCTTGAGAGTGACAATTTCGAGCTGATCCTGCATTATGATTTCGCCTCTGCGCACCTTTACACTCTCGTCAACCTGATCCTCCATATCAAAGGCGGGTGTGCCCTCCTGCGGGGAGAATGAGAAGCAGCCGAGACGGTCGAATTCCATTTCATTCACGAATTCGGCCAGATGCTCGAATTCATCCTCGCCCTCGCCGGGGAAGCCGACCATCATTGTTGTGCGGATAACGGCATCCGGCATAGCGGCGCGGATTCTCGAAATAACGTCGCGGAGCAGGGCGGAATCGCCGTGTCTGTTCATCGCCTTGAGAATCTTATCATCCGCGTGCTGAAGCGGCAGATCGATATAGTGAAGAATCTTTTTCTCGCGCGCCATCACCTCAAGTAGTTCATCGGTAATTTTATCGGGATAGCAGTAGAGCAGACGAATCCACTCGATGCCGTCGATTCTGCAGATTTCTTCAAGCAGCTCGGGCAGGCGAAGCTTTCCGTATTTATCCATACCGTAGGCGGTCGTATCCTGAGCTATCAGAATAAGTTCTTTTACTCCCGAAGCCGCAAGTTGCTTTGCCTCTTCAATTAAATCTTCAAAATCAGCGCTTCTGTAATTGCCTCTGATGGAAGGAATTGCGCAGTATGCGCAATGGTTTGAGCAGCCGTCCGCAATTTTGAGATATGCCCAGTATTCGGGGGTGGTAAGCAGACGCTCGCCGATGAGCGGCAGATCATATTTTGAGGCAAGGTCGCAGACTCTCTCTCCCTTGAGAACTTTCTCTATTATTTCATCAATGCGGCCAATCGCGCCGATGCCTGCAACTGCATCGACCTCGGGCATCTCAGCGAATATTTCCTCTTTGTAGACTTCGCTCAGGCAGCCTGTGACTATGATTTTGCCGACAAGCCCTTCTTCCTTGAGCTGAGCCATTTCGAGGATGTTATCTATTGCCTCCTGTTTGGCGGCGTCAATGAATCCGCAGGTGTTGATAATGACCGCGTCAACGCCGTCATAACAGTCCGCAATCTCATAATAATTTCTGTCAAGCGTGGCAAGCATTCTCTCGGCGTCAACCTGATTCTTGGGGCAGCCGAGTGAGATAATTCCTATTTTAGTCATCGAATTGCGCCTCCGTGTCGCTAAGTTCTTCGCTCATTGCCGATTTGATTTCGCTCCAGGGATAACCGAGCCGCCTGAGAGCTGCGATAATCTTCTGAGTTCCCTTTTCGTCGCCGAGATATCTTGTGTATTTCTTCTGAATCAGCGCCCTTATTTCGCTGACTGGGTCAACCTCAATTTTTTCAAGTGTCTCCTCGATAATTTCGGCTGATATTCCTTTGCGGAAAAGCTCGGATCTTATGCCCGCCCTGCTCATATGCTTTGTCCTGATAAGGCGGTCGGCGGTGTTTTCGGCATAGCGCTTATCGTTAATATAGCCGTATTCCTCCATCGTGTCAAGGGCATTGTTGACATATTCCGCCTTATGTCCCTTGCGTATAAGTTTCTGATAAAGGTCGCGCCGGCTGTTATCGCCGTAGGATAAAACCCTCAGGCCCGAGATAAATGCATATCTCGAGCCGGTTTCAGTCATAAATTTTTCATACTCTTCATCGCCGTTGATTTCACTCATGCGGCAGTAGGGGGTTAAAAACCAGTACTCCGCATCCACGGTGAATCTGTACTCGCCGTCGATTGAGATGTGAATTTTATTCTGCTTTCCGTGGGTAAAGGAAATTTTCATTATTCGTCTTCGTCAACCACTATATCGAGCTTGGCTCTTGCACCTGCCTTGGTGGCCGGAACCTGAGGAGCCGGAACTTCCGCTTCCTTCTTGTCGGTGGGATTGTTTCTCTCTTCAATCTCAGCCTGGATGGCTTCGTTGATTTTGGCTTCGATTTCAGCGGCAAGCTCCTTATTTGAGGTAAGCAGATCCTTGACTGCTTCTCTGCCCTGTCCTATCTTGGCATCGCCGTAGGAGAACCAGGAACCGCTCTTCTTTATTATGTTGTACTTGACGCCGAGATCGACTATTTCGCCGACCTTGGAGATACCTTTGCCGTAGAGAATATCAAATTCCGCCTCTTTGAACGGAGGGGCAACCTTGTTTTTAACTATCTTCGCGCGGGTTCTGTTGCCGACGATTTCGCCGCCGGTCTGCTTGATTGCTTCAACTCTGCGCACATCGATACGCATGCTCGCGTAGAATTTGAGCGCTCTGCCGCCGGTTGTGACCTCGGGGCTGCCGTAGATTACGCCGACCTTCTCACGAAGCTGGTTGATGAAAATTATAAGTGTATTCGATTTTGCAATCGCTCCGGCGAGTTTTCTCATTGCCTGAGACATAAGACGGGCGTGCTGACCGACATGGGAATCGCCCATTTCGCCCTCGATTTCGGAGCGGGGAACAAGCGCCGCAACTGAGTCGACTACCATAACGTCAATAGCGCCGGAACGCGCGAGGGTTTCGGCGATTTCAAGCGCCTGCTCGCCGTCGTCGGGCTGGGAGACAAGAAGGGAATCGGTATCCACGCCGAGATTTTTTGCGTAAACGGGATCGAGCGCATGCTCCGCATCGATGAACGCCGCCTCGCCGCCGGCTCTCTGCGCTTCGGCTATTACCGTGAGAGCGAGGGTGGTTTTACCGGATGATTCGGGACCGTAGATTTCGATTATTCTGCCTCTGGGCATGCCGCCTATACCTGTGGCGACATCGAGGGAAATTGAGCCGGTTGAGATTGCCTCAACATTGAGACCGTTTGCCTGACCGAGACGCATGATTGAGCCTTTTCCGTATGCTTTTTCAATTTTTTCAAGAGCTGTTTCCAACGCTTTTTGCTTATCTGCCATATTTGTGACCTCCAAATATTATTTCTGCTATTAAAATACCACTATTATTCCCGCTTGTCAAGAGAAAATTCGAAAAAATATCAAAAACATTTGAAATTTTAAGAGAAATACTCACATTTTATGACTGATTTTTGATTTTTTTCAAAAATATAGGAAAAATATATTTTAAGGTAATATAAAAAAATACTTGCATTTTTCAAAAAAATCTGTTAATATATTGCTCGTTACTGACAAAAGGAGGTGCGACACATGGCAAAATGTGAATTCTGCGGTAAGGATGTGTCCTTCGGCATTAAGGTTTCCCATTCACACAGACGTTCAAACAGAACATGGAAACCCAACGTTAAAAGAGTCAAGGCCGTTGTAAACGGAACTCCCAAGAGAGTTTATGCTTGCACCCGCTGCCTTCGCTCCGGTAAGGTTACAAGAGCCGTCTGAGTTAATTAAAAAGCACAAAAGCGCAAATATGCCCGCAGGGAATTCCCCTGCGGGCTTTGCCTTGTTTATTTTTCTCTGACCGCTCCGTAGTTTATATCGACTGTTTTCTTAAAGAGATTGAAGTCATATTTCGGAGCCCACTGGTCGCCTGTATCTACTTTGTCTTTGAACTCGTCCTTGCTGAGCGCAACATTGATTGCCGAAACACCCCTGAGCTCACCGTCCTGTTTATAGACCGTATCCCAGAATGCGTGGTGGCCGATGTAAGTGACGCTCGCGGGGATATACAGATAGTTCATTCCCTGGCAGTAACTGAAAGCGTCGGAGCCGATGTATCTGATTCCCTCGGGCAGCGAACGGTAGCTGCCGTTCTTTCCGTAGGTGTTGATTTCGGCGAGATCCCAGGATTTGAAGAAGGCCATTGTCTCCACCGTCTCAAGTCCCTCCGGCAGATTGATTACGGCGAGATTCGCGTAGTTGAACGCGAGCTTGCCGATTTTCTTTACCGTTTCGGGAATCGTATAGGTCTGGATCTTCTCTCTGTAAATCTTATATTCATCCGCGCGCTTTTCATCATCCTTGGGAATCTCTTCTTCATATCCGGCTTTTTCCCTGAGGTAAGCATCGTGGTCTATCGGATAGCAGATTACTTCAGTTTTATCCTTATTATATAATACGCCGTCTATGTCGCAGAAATATTTATTATCTTTATCAACATGGATATTACGGAGATTCCAGACCGAGTAAATCGATTTGCCGTCAATCTTCTCCACAGCTTTTCCGATGTTGACGGTCAGCAGTTTTTCATCGCAGTTGAAGGCGTATTCGTGAATGGCTTTTATCGGCTTTGATTTATCGCCGTCAACATAGTCAACCGTAATTTCGGTCTGCTCGCCGGGGTTACTGAATTTGATAAGCTCCCAGCCGCCGTTATATTCTTCAAACTTATAAGTATCGCTGTGGACGGCTCTGACCGAGAAATAAATCGAGAGACCGATTGCGATAAGAAGCAGAATAACCGTGCCGATTTTTTTTGCCGCCGCGTTTTTGACGGGCTTTCCGACCGAGGGGGCCTGCAGACCTTCAATATGATAGGTCCAGATTTCGTCGGCGGGGATGTCGAGCTTTATCTCCTCGTTGGGATTAGCTGTTTTCTTTTCTTTTTTGCTCATGACATCACCTCCGCTTCTTCGGGGATTTCATCCGGCTCGGGCGATTCGGGCGGAGTATCGCCGTCTTCGGGATTGTCCTCGCCCTTTGTTACCTCCTCGCGCCGTTTCAGCACCTCAATAACCTTTTTGACCTTTGCGTCGTCATAATCCCAGAAGAAATACGGGATGGTCATCAGCAGGTAGCCGACGACATCTATTATAATAGGTATAACTATTATTTTTATTCTTGATTCGTCCAGGAAGAGGATATCCCAGTTGCTGTTGAAGCCGTATTTGAGAAGCAGAAGGGGAATAATCAGGCCGACAAACGAGGTGATGGGGCCTGTGAACCAGCCGAATACTCCCGAGAAACTCTCGAGACGCTCGCCGGAGAGATACATCTGATAGTCCGCAATTCGCACATCCATATCGTGCTGCGCGGTAACGGGTACTGTCTTGCACATTTCGAGCAGAATCAGAGTAACTACGCAGACCGTGCCGCAGAGCATCACCTTATCGCCGAAGAAGAGCAGGGCGATAACAATTATACCGTTTCCGATTGCTCTGGAAAGCTGGAAGAAGATGCATATCTGCTTATATGAGAATCTCTTCATGAAGTAAGGCGAGAAGAAATCGGGCGGAGTGCCCGCAAATGAGACGAGGGTAACAAGCAGTGAATATGTCAGTCCGCTCAGGCGGAAGGTATAGAGATAGAGTATGGTAACAAACGGGAGCATACCGTTGCCCAGAGCGTCAAGCAGATCGACTATAGTCTTCATCCACTTGTATTTGTTTCGCATTACGCCGAACATACCGTCCCAGAATTTGATTTCAACCTTTTTTTCGAGAGGCGGCTGCGGAATTCTCTCCTTGATTCTGCCGATGAAAATCATTGTCAGTGCGACAAATACGGTGAAGCTTATCGGTATGACATATCTGAATACGTTTATATCCGCCCATTCATAGCGGAGCATACCGATGATTACAGGCATCACAATCGCGATTATGGAATTGAGCAGATGTGAAATCTTTATCGGATAGGTTCTGACAAGGATTCTCTCTCTTATATTCGGGCTGATATTCTGGGTGCAGATTTCAAGATTGTTTGCGAAGCCGAACATATTGTAGCAGGCGAACATAAGATTTGCTACCCAGACTCTCGTAATGACATCGGGGATGTTGTAGAAGGGGAGCCAGCCGATAAGGAATACCATCACGCATTTCGGAACGGCGTCGCAATAGAGCGAATATTTATATCTGCCGAATTTCGGAAGAAGCTTTTTGCGCCAGAAGATGTTTCTCGCGCCGAACCAGCCGTTCCAGGCGATATGGGTTCCGAGAATCTTGAAAGCGGAGGAGCAGTTTATGCCCTCGAGACTGTTGAGATAGGTCACGAATCTGCCCGACTGATTGAATAGCTTTGACGGGTCGAATATTATCATTGCCGCGCCCGTGACAAAGAGGACCGTATAGAGCAGATAAAGCTTGCGCTCGGTTGTCTTTTTGAGGAAGCCGAGATTGTCCGCCACATACCAGGTGATCATTGTCCAGATATAGTTGAGCGGCATATTGATAATATTGATTATCGAAAAAGTAAGATACGGCAGCTTGTAGTGATACATCATCAGGTAGCACGAAGCCGCGAACGCTATATATTCAAGTATCTTTGAGCCAGAGTAATTCGAACCTACTGCGAGCAGAATATCCTTGTACTCTTTATAAGGCACATAGTTTCCGGGCGCGGGCTCTTTCCAGTGGGTTTTAATCTCGGTAAAAAGCCCCTTTACTTTTGAAAGCATTGAATGAAGTCCCCCTGTCGGATGTGTTTTTGTAATTATTTACGCTTTTTCTTCCGGCTTCGCGGGAGCCTTGACTCTCTTGTTATGTATTGCGTTGAGAGCGCATCCGATTCCGAAGAATACTCCGGAGAGAACTATTACGACCGCCACGAGCAGCAGAGTGCCGGTTACGGGGTTATAGGGCTGATCTTTGAGGCCGGGCAGCATTGAGCTCATCTGCCTGCCGCTGAGGAAGGGATAGGGATAGAATCCGTCATGAGCGCCGAGAATAATGCATACGATAAAATAGCAGATGGGGTAAATGAGATAGACAAGGCCGTATTTCACCTTCGGAATCTTTCTCTCTTCAACCGGGAAGAACCAGCAGGCGGTAAAGAAAACAGGTGTAATCAGATGATCCCAGTAGTTAACGACATTTGAAAACCACATGCCGCCCGTGCTCACTCCGTTCACTTCAGTCGGGAAGGGCTGGCTGGAGGGGAGGAGAACGGTAAAATAGATAATGCCGGTTACCGCGATGTTCAGCGTGATTGCTCCTCTGAGCCATTCCTTGTGAGTCAGGGCATAGAGCTTTTTATTGCCGAAAATGCCCAGCGCAAAGAGAACCAGCCAGATATCCACGAGGATATTCGATTCATTAGTGAACATACGCAGGAAGGCAACACCGCTCTTGTCATTGGTTATGATGCGGTTCTCAATGAGATAATCCATAAAGGGCCTGAGAATATTCTCATAGCTTACTATGTGGTGAGCCATGATAAGCAGACCGATGATTCCGAATAACAGGGCAAATACCGCAAAGCCCTTATTGTCGATTTTCAGTTTCTGATTGCTCATTTTTTCTCTTCCTTTTCAAGAATTTATTTACAACAATTTATAATAAAACATATAAGATTGTTTGTCAAGTATGCCAAAAACAAGATTTACGATACAATTTATTCTGTTTATATTGCATTATTTCGCTGTTTTTGGTAAACTGAATATGTTATGCAAAGAAATCAACGGGAAAGGATGATAATAATTGGGAAAACTTTCTTTGACGGCAAAAAGCGGAAACACCCTTGAGCTTGAGAAGATGGCCTCGTTTCTCACTTCGAGGCTCTCAAACGCCCAGCAGGGTCTCTGCCCTGTGGATACCGTCGCGGCCTTTGTGAATGTCTGCCTCTCGCAGAGCTGCGGCAAATGCACACCCTGCAGAGTCGGTCTCAAAAAACTCGGAGAAATCTATGACAGGATTCTTGACGGCGATGGCTCGGCGGAGGATATTGCTCTGATAGAGCGGACCGCACGCGTAATTGCCGTGAGCGCGGACTGCGCAATAGGTCATACCGCAGGCGAAGTAGCTCTTAAAAGCGTGCTCGCATTCAGGGATGACTATGAGAGCCATATTAATTGCAATCACTGCTCCGCGCGCGAGGAACAGCCTGTTCCCTGCTCGTCGCTCTGCCCGGCTCAGGTTGATATTCCCGGATATGTTGCCCTGACGGCTCAGGGCAGATATGCCGACGCGGTAAGGCTCATACGCAAGGATAATCCGTTCCCCTCGGTCTGCGGACTTATCTGTGAGCATCCCTGCGAAAACGGATGCAGAAGAGGTATGGTTGATGATGCCGTAAATATCCGCGGAATCAAGAGATATGCGGCCGAGAAGGCAGGCCACGTTCCGCCTCCAGAATGCGCTGAAAAGACAGGCAGGCACATCTCTGTTATCGGCGCGGGCCCCTCCGGACTTACTGCGGCATACTATCTCGCCCTTATGGGTCACGATGTTGACGTTTATGAAAAGAGGAAGTTCCCGGGCGGAATGCTCCGCTACGGTATTCCCGATTACCGCCTGCCCGAGCAGATTCTTACGGACGAAATTAATGTTATCCTCGAAACAGGTGTTAAGCTTCACCTTGATACTGATATCGGAACGGATATTACGCTTGATGAACTCAGAAACAATTCCGACGCCGTTTATATAGCAATCGGCGCTCATTCCGATAAGAAACTGAGAATTCCCGGCGAGGAGCTTGAAGGCGTAACCTCCGCAGTTGATCTTCTCAGAAGAATCGGCGACGGCGACAGACCCGATTTCTCGGGCAAAAAGGTCGCGGTTGTAGGCGGCGGCAATGTCGCAATGGACTGCGCAAGGTCATCGGTCCGTCTCGGCGCCGAGAGCGTCAGCATTGTTTACAGACGCAGGCAGGAGGATATGACCGCGCTTGCTGAAGAGGTTGAGGGCGCGATCGCCGAGGGCTGCGAGGTCGTTTCGATGATGGCTCCGGTCAGCGTTGAAGGCGATGAGAGCGGCAAAGCGAAGTATCTCGTCGTAAAGCCGCAGATTATAGGTCCTATCGGCAGAGACGGCAGACCCGGTGTAAGACCTGCGGATCAGCCCGAGGTTAAACTTGAAGCCGATATTATCATAGTCGCCATAGGTCAGGCGATAGAATCCGAAAAATTCGGTGAGCACGGGCTTCCCCTCAAGTGGGATACAATAGCCGCAACAGACGAATGCGATTTTGAAGGCATTGACGGTATTTTCTGCGGAGGCGACTGCGCGACAGGTCCCGCGACAGTAATCAAAGCGATTGCGGCAGGCAAGGTCGGCGCCAGAAATATCGATACTTATCTCGGATATAACCACGAATTCGCTCTGGATATTGAGATGCCAGCGCCTTCTCTGCTTGATAAACCGGCATGCGGCAGAGTCAAGATGAAAGAGCGCGCCGCTAACGAGAGAAAGCACGATTTTGCTCTTATGGAGCAGTGCATGACCGATGAAGAGGCCTCCCAGGAATGCTCCAGATGTCTCGGGTGCGACCACTTCGGCTACGGCAAATTCAGAGGAGGGAGGTACTTCAGATGGTAAATCTTAAAATCAACGGAATTGATGTATCCGCAAAAGAAGGCACTTCCATTCTTGAAGCCGCAAAGGCGGCAGGGATAAATATCCCGACTCTCTGCTATCTCAAAGACCTCAATGAAATCGGCGCCTGCCGTATCTGCCTTGTTGAAATTGAAGGCAGGGATAAGCTTTTCGCCGCGTGCAACTGCCCTGTTGAAGAGGGTATATCGGTGCTGACCGACAGTGCGAAAGTTCGTCAGGCAAGGCGCGTGAACCTTGAACTGATTCTCTCCCAGCACAATACCGAATGCACCACCTGCTCCAGAAACGGCAACTGCAAACTGCAGTCGCTTGCAGAGGAATCCGGCATAAACATAAACTCCTATTCGGTAACTCCTCCGAAGATGAACTGGAATACGGATTTTCCGCTTATCAGGGATAATTCCAAATGCATCAAATGTATGCGCTGCATCCAGATCTGCGACAAGGTGCAGAGTCTCAATATCTGGGATGTCGAGGGCACCGGCTCTCATACAACAATCGGCGTTGCCGGCGGATTACCGTTCGAATCGGCTCACTGCTCGCTCTGCGGTCAGTGCATAACCCATTGCCCGGTCGGCGCTCTCTATGAGAGAGACGATACCGCGAAGGTCAATGCGGCGCTCGATGATCCCGAAAAGATTACACTTGTCCAGATTGCTCCCGCGGTCCGCGCCGCATGGGGCGAGGCGCTCGGAATTGACAGAGAAAAGGCGAGTGTCAACCGCCTTGCCGCCGCTCTCAGAAAAGCGGGCTTCAATTATGTGTTCGACACCAATTTCTCCGCAGACCTTACCATAATGGAGGAAGGCAGCGAATTCATAGAAAAGCTTACGCATAAAGATGAGCATAAATTCCCGATGTTCACCTCCTGCTGCCCCGGCTGGGTCAGATTTATAAAGAGCGAATATCCGGATATGGTAGATATGCTCTCAACCGCAAAGTCTCCCCAGCAGATGTTCGGCGCGGTAGCAAAAACATATTTTGCCGAAAAAATCGGCGTTTCCCCGGATAAAATCTATTCAGTTTCGATTATGCCCTGCACCTCAAAGAAGAGTGAGTGCGATATCGAGACGATGAAGAGCTCGGGCGAGAAGGATGTCGATGTTGTCCTTACTACCAGAGAGGTCGCGAAACTTATAAAAATGCACGGTATTGATGCCGCATCGCTTGATGAAGAGGAATTCGATTCCCCGCTCGGCGACGGTTCGGGCGCCGCTGTCATATTCGGCGCAACCGGCGGCGTTATGGAAGCGGCTCTGCGCTCGGCATATTTCCTTGTGACCGGAAAGAATCCCGAAGCCGACGCTTTCAAGGCTGTCAGAGGTCTGAACGGTCCCTGGCGCGAGGCAACATTCGCGATTGATTCGGTTGAAGTCAGGGTAGCTGTCGCAAGCGGTCTCGGCAATGCACGTAAACTGCTCGACGCAATCCGCGCAGGCAAGGTCAGCTATGATTTCGTTGAGATTATGGCCTGTCCCGGCGGCTGCGGAGGAGGCGGCGGACAGCCTATCTGCGACGGATTTGAGCTTGCGGGCGAGCGCGATGAGCATCTCTATAAGCTCGATGCGGATAATCCCATCAGATTCTCACACGAGAATCCTTCCGTTCTGAAGCTCTATGAGGAATATCTTGAGAAACCCCTCTCCCATAAATCTCACGAGCTTCTTCATACCGACCATTTCGCCTGGAGCGCGATTAAATAAAACACGGCGGCAGTCAGAGTGACTGCCGCTTTTATTTACGCACTTGAATTAAAATATATTATATGTTAAAATATATCTGTTACGGTATGAAACCGGACAGAGCGGCAGAAGCCGTCGGATTTGTTTTTTATCAATATTGTGTGTCATGAAGGCATACGGCTCGCAGAGCGGGCTGTCTGCCTTTTGTTATTATAATAGGTCCGGACAGGGAAAGGAAAAAGAGATGAAAACCGAAATAAGAGAATTGCTTAAAAAAGTCGAAAGCGGTGAGCTTTCCGCAGAAGAGGCGCTGCTTAAAATCAAAAAGCAGCCGTTCGAGGATCTGGGTTACGCCAAGGTTGACCTTCACAGAGGAATCAGACAGGGCGCTGCCGAGGTCATTTACGGCGCGGGCAAAACTGTTGAGCAGATGGAAGGCATTATAGATTCAATGCTCGGAAACGGCATTGAGACCGTGCTTGTAACGAGGATTACTCAGCAGGAGGCCGATGCGCTTTCGGAGAAATTTGAAATTGAATACAATAAAGATGCGCGCGCGGGCGTAATCGGTAGAATCCCTGCACCTGACGGCATAGGGACAATAGTCGTCGCGACCGGCGGAACATCCGATATCCCCGTAGCCGAGGAGGCGGCTCTGACCGCCGAGGTTCACGGAAACGAGGTCATTCGCCTTTACGATGTCGGAGTAGCCGGGCTCCACCGACTGCTCTCTCATATCGATGAAATAATGAGTGCCTCCGTCATAATTGCCATTGCTGGCATGGAGGGAGCTCTCGCGAGCGTTATCGGCGGCCTTGCCGACTGCCCGGTTATAGCGGTTCCGACAAGCGTCGGCTACGGAGCATCATTTGAAGGGCTTTCCGCTCTGCTTTCAATGCTCAATTCCTGCGCGAGCGGGGTTTCGGTTGTCAATATCGATAACGGCTTCGGGGCAGGCTACCTTGCGGGTATGATAAACCATATGGAGGCGAAGAAATGAAAACTCTGTATCTTGACTGCTCAATGGGCGCGGCAGGCGATATGCTGACCGCCGCTTTGCTGGAGCTTTTTGACAATAAAGACGAAATTCTCTCGCTTCTCAATTCCATAGGTGTCCCCGGCGTTGAATTGATCGCGGAGGATTCCGAGAAATGCGGAATCAGCGGCACTCATATGGCTGTTAAGATTCACGGCGAGGAAGAGGGCGAAGAGCATCATCACGAACATCACCACCATCATTCTTCACTTAACGATATCAAAGAGATTGTCGCTTCCCTGAATCTTTCGGAAAAGGTCGGGGCGGATGTGCGCGCCGTCTATGAAATAATAGCTGCAGCCGAGAGTGAAGTTCACGGCGTCCCTGTTACGGATATACATTTTCACGAGGTCGGGACTCTTGACGCGGTTGCCGATGTCGCGGCCGTGTGTCTGCTTATTGATAAACTCTCTCCCGGCAGAATCATTGCTTCGCCGGTGAATACAGGAAAAGGGCAGGTCAGATGCGCCCACGGAATTCTGCCGGTGCCGGCACCCGCGACAGCGCTGATTCTCAAGGGAATACCCGTTTACAGCGATGATATAAACGGCGAATTATGCACTCCGACAGGCGCCGCCCTTCTGAAATATTTTGCGGATGAATTCGGCACCATGCCGGTTATGACAGTGAGCGCAATCGGCTACGGTATGGGAAAAAAGGATTTTGAGAGGGCAAACTGCGTGCGCGCCTTTCTCGGCGGGAGCGAAGGCGGCAGGGAGAGCATAGCCGAATTATCCTGCAATATCGATGATATGACTGCCGAGGAAATAGGTTTCGCGTGCGAAATGTGCTTCAAGGCAGGAGCCGTTGAGGTATATACCGTTCCCGCCGGAATGAAGAAAAACCGCCCCGGCACGCTTCTGTGCGTTCTTTGCCGCGAGGCGGAAAAAGATGAGCTCATTAAAACGATTTTCAGATATACATCCACAATCGGTTTAAGAGAAAGTGTATGCAGAAGATACACTTTAAGCCGCACCGAAGAATCGGTGTCCACGCAGTTCGGCGGAATCCGCAAAAAGGTTTCGTCCGGTTACGGCGTGACAAAAGAAAAATACGAATACGATGATATTTCCCGCGTTGCAAGGGAAAACGGTCTCTCCTTTTCCGAGGTGCTGAAGTGCCTGAAGGAGAAAGATGATTAAAAGGAGAATACCACTATGCACATGGCGGACGCTTTGCTTGCTCCTCCCGTCGCGGCGGTTATGTATGCCGCCTCGGCAACGGTTGCAGGCATATCAATCTACAAACTCAAAAAGGAAGAAAAACTCGGCGACGAGCCGACATTCAAAAGACTGCCGACTATGGCGGTTATGGCGGCGCTCGTATTCGCCGGTCAGATGATCAATTACACAATTCCGGGAACCGGCTCATCGGGGCACTTATGCGGAGGCATGATGCTGACCGCTTTGCTCGGCCCGTGGGCGGGCTTCCTGTCGATGATAGTCATATTGGCAATTCAATGCCTTTTCTTCGCGGACGGCGGGCTTCTCGCTCTCGGAGCGAATGTGTGGAATATGGCCTTCTACGGTTGCTTTGTCGGATATTTCCTGATTTACAGGCCGATTATGCAGGGAAGTCTCCTTGCTTCAAAAGGCAATAAGGCGGCAAACAGAGTCAAGATAATTCTCGCATCCGTACTCGGATGTATTATCACTCTCCAGCTCGGCGCGTTTTCGGTCGTTCTTGAAACTCAGCTTTCCGGCATAACCGAACTTCCCTTCAAGGCATTCGTTATGCTTATGCAGCCTATTCATCTTGCGATAGGCCTTATCGAAGGTCTCATCACCTCGGCGGTGCTGATTTTTGTCAACGAGACTAGGCCCGAACTTATAAGGGATATCAAACTTGATGAGAGCGCCAAGCAGAAGGGATCGATAAAGGCAACCCTGCTCACTCTCACGGCGGTCGTCCTTGTTGTCGGCGGCGGTATTTCCCTGCTCGCAAGTTCCAATCCCGACGGTCTCGAATGGGCTCTCTTCGGCAATAAAGAAGCGGGCTACGCCGAGAATATGGCGCTTGATGAGGAGAATTTCGGAGTCGAGAGCGGTGCCGCAGAGAAGGCCGAGGCAATTCAGGAAAAGACCTCGTTCCTTCCCGATTACGCGTTCTCGTTTGATGCCGAGAACCCTGCGGGTACAAGCGTTTCCGGCATAGTCGGCTCGGCTATGGTTGCGGGAGTTGCCGTGCTTGTCTGCCTTGCGGGCGGATTCTTCAGAAAAAAGGCAAAAAAACAGCAAGAAAGCAAATAATATAAGAATCAACATATAAAGGCAGGTGAAAGCGGTGAATAAAGCTCGGAAGGCGGGTGCGGAGATAAAAGCGGTTGAGGCGCTCGCTCAGGGGAACTCTCTGGTTCACCGCCTCTCGCCGCTGTCAAAGCTTGCGATGGCTCTCGCTTATATAATTATAACCGTCTCATTCGGTAAATATGATTATTCGGCACTTATCGTGATGCTTCTCTTTCCGGTTATCGGCTATCAGCTTGCGCTGATACCGATCGGCACCTGCTTTTATAAACTGAGAATAGTTCTCCCGCTCGTTTGCGCGGTCGGTGTTTTCAATCCAGTTTTTGACAGGGAAATAATGCTGAGAATCGGGAATGTTGCTGTTTCGGGCGGTGTGATTTCAATGATAACGCTGATGATGAAAGGCGTTTTCAGCCTGATGATGTCGTTTCTGCTTGTGTCAACGACGCCGGTTGACGAATTATGCAGAGCTCTGCGGAAGATTCATTTTCCGAAGCTGCTCGTTTCGCTTCTTCTGCTGACCTTCCGCTATGTTTCGGCGATGCTTGACGAGGTTGCTGTTATGACAGATGCATATCATCTGCGCGCTCCGGGACAGAAGGGAATACATTTCTCCGCCTGGGGGACTTTCCTCGGTCAGCTGATTCTGAGAAGCTCCGACAGAGCAAATGAAATATATTCGGCAATGCTTCTTCGCGGCTTTACCGGAGATTTTGATTATTCTCCGCCCAAAAAATACAGCAGACTATCGCCTCTGATTGCCTTGATTCTTATTTCTTTGTTTATTGCGGCGAGGTTATTCAATGTTATTTCGCTTTTCGGGAGATTGAAATGATAAGATTCGAAAACGTTTGTGTTTCATATGAAAAAGGCGACGCTCCGGTTCTCGATTCGCTGAGCTTTGAAATCAAAGCGGGTGAGAGTGTCGGCCTTATCGGCTCGAACGGCGCGGGCAAAAGCACTCTGCTTAAAACGCTGACAGGTCTGCTTTCTTATGACGGAAATATTACCGTCTGCAATTTGCCTCTCACAAAAGATAATCTTGCGGAAATCCGCAGAAAAACGGGCTATGTAATGCAGAATTCGGATAATCAGCTGTTTATGCCCAAGGTAATCGACGATATGATATTCGGCCCCGTGAATTACGGCGAAAGTCGTGAAAACGCGGAAAAATCTGCGGATGAAGCTCTTGCGAAACTCGGCGCGGAATATCTGAAAGACAGATACAATCATAAAATATCGGGCGGCGAAAAACGCCTTGCGGCAATAGCGACGGTTCTTGCGATGAAGCCTGAAATACTGCTGTTTGACGAGCCGTCATCTGCGCTTGACCCGAAGAACAGACGCAGTCTCATATCGATTCTCAATTCAATTCCCGAAACTAAAATTATCGCGACGCACGATCTTGACCTCGTGCTTGACACCTGCGAAAGGGTAATTCTGCTGAGCGGCGGAAGAATCGCCGCGCAGGGAAACGCCGGAAATATTCTGAAAGATAAAGAATTGCTTGAGAAGAATAATCTTGAGCTGCCGCTGAGCCTTATTCCGAGAGGTGAAATATGAAAAAACTTGCTGCCACGATGATTTGCTTATGCATTTTGGCTTCGCTCGCCTCGTGTGCAAGCGTAAACAAGACTGAAATTATCGGCTCTGAAGAAGTCAAAGCGGCATTTGCAGACTGTCCTCATCCCGAAACCGTTCTGAAGGACTGCGCGAATATAGATTTCAATCACCGTCCCGATTTCAAAGGCCTTACCAAAAAAACAGTTAAGGGCGAAGATAACTCAACAGGACCCGAAAACTGGTATGACCGGCGCGGAAATCTCGTTTATTCCGTCTATGATAAAATGGATTTTGCCGAGGGCAGATTTGATTATCATACAAAGACAAAAAGCGGTAAAAAGATTACCGTAGTTTACTGCCTCAACGGAGAAGAGACCTTCTGGATAAAGGCGGAGGGCGAAAACTACTCCGTTCACTTTTCTGAGATTGAAGGCGATACCGCCGGGGATATTTATATCGAAGAATTCAAGCCGGGTAATATCGAATATATCTCATATTCAAAATCCGGCGATAAGTGGGTGACGGGGGATTCGGTGTATTTCACTCAAAATGGCCTTATCCACTATTACGGGTGCTCGGCTGACGGCAAAGAGGATTACGGTACCGATATTCTCGCCGAAAAGGCAGAAAAAGTCGCCGTATCCGAAATAACCGACGAATTCCGTTATGCCGCGCCGATGCAGTGCAGCGCGCGCTCGTGCAGATTCAGCTATACCGACTCTGACAGCGGCAGGGAATGGTATCTGACGGCGCCGTTCATCTATCAGTTTGATGATATTGAAACGGCAGAGCGCTTTTCCGAAGAATTCAGTACTCCCGGGCCGGAATACAGCCCTCTTGACGGCGAGACTCCGCAGGTTACGACAGGCGAATTTACGCTGAAAGTATCGGAAGAATTTGCCGGGTCAGACGAATTCAGAGGCTTTCTGACGGCTGAAATCAATGATAATTACTCAATCATATTGACGCTTGATGACAATAAAGAAATAACCGGATTTGAACCGGGCTTCATCCAGTTCTATTGATAAAAATAAGGCGGCTGCAAGGCAGCCGCCCTTTTCGGTATTCAATTACTCTTTTACGTATTCCTTGCCATCGATTATAATGGTCTTGCCGCTCTTTTCGAAGGAATATGTCAGTGTTCCGCCGATGCCGAGAACTGTCTCTTTCTCGAATTTGATTTCGTCCTTATCAATCGAATATGTGCCGCTGAGCGTGATTCCGAAAAGCTCGCCCTTTACGTTGCCGTCTTTGTCAAATGTAAGTGAACCAACGCCGTCAGTCGGCTTATAAGTGCCGTTAAGGGTCTTTCCGCAGCTTGCGAAAAGGACTGTGATTGTCGCAAGGACCATGATAACCGCTATGATTTTTACTGCTGTTTTCATTAATTTCATCTCCCGAAATTTTTATTGCATCAACAGTATAGCATTTATTGTTTCTTAAATCAATATTTTTACAAAAATTGCCCGGGAGCAAATTTTTAACTTGTATTTTTATATATGATTTGATATTATATCCATAATAGGGGAGAGTGGGTTTTCGCTTCCCGAAAAAGACAGCGGAGGAATAATTATGAAATTGACAATGTCACAGGCGCTTGTTAAATTCCTTGATAATCAGTATATCAGCTTTGACGGCGTTGAATCAAAATTCGTTGACGGTATTTTCGGCATTTTCGGCCACGGCTGCGTAGTCGGTCTCGGTCAGGCGCTCGAGCAGGGCGGCCACAGCCTGAAATTCTATCAGGGTCATAATGAGCAGGGTATGGCTCACGCGGCGATTGCTTTCGCAAAGCAGAATCACCGCAGGAAGATTATCGCCTGCACCTCGTCCATCGGCCCCGGCGCTTTGAATATGGTCACCGCCGCCGGTACGGCAACAGCAAACAGAATTCCTCTGCTGGTGCTCCCGGGCGATACCTTCGCCTGCCGCCAGCCCGATCCCGTGCTTCAGCAGGTTGAGCAGCCCACTTCCTACAGCACCACCGCGAACGACGCCTTCAGAGCCGTCTGCAAATACTGGGACAGAATAGTTCGCCCCGAGCAGCTTATGACTGCCTGCCTCAACGCGATGCGCGTGCTGGTTGACCCCGCCGAAACAGGCGCAGTCTGCCTTGCGATGCCGCAGGATGTCGAGGGCGAGTCCTTTGATTATCCCGATTATTTCCTTAAGAAGAGAGTCTGGTATCTTGACAGAAGAATCCCGACTCAGCGCGAAATAGATATTGCGGTTAAAACCATAATGGAATCCGAAAAGCCCATTCTCATCGCGGGCGGCGGCGTAACCTATTCGGAGGCTTATGCCGCAGCTGTCGCATTCGCTGAGAAATTCAATATTCCGATTACCGAGACTCAGGCGGGTAAGGGCAACATTCCGTTTGACCTGCCGCTGAATATGGGCGGTATAGGCGTTACGGGCGGTCCTGCGGCGAATAAACTCGCGAAGATTACCGATCTTGTCATTTCCGCCGGCTCACGCCTTACGGACTTCACCACCGCCTCAAAATGGGGCTTCCGCAATCCTTCGGTTAAAATGCTCGGCATTAATGTCAGCGCGTTTGACGCTCTTAAGATGGATGCAGTTTCCGTCGTAGCCGATGCGAAGCTTACCCTCGAGGCGCTTACCGCAGCTCTCGAAGCGAAGGGCTATAAATCCGGCTGGGATTCAGCGGAGCTCGCTCAGATCAAAGCCGATTACGTTGCAGAGGTTGACCGCCTCTACTCAATTGAGCTTGAAAACGGTCTCTCCCAGACCAGAGCGCTCGGCGAAATAAATAATTTCATCGCGAAGGATGCCATCGCTGTCGGTTCTGCCGGCTCGCTTCCCGGATGTATGCAGCGTCTGTGGAAATCCTTCACCCCCGGAACCTACAATATGGAATACGGCTTCTCCTGCATGGGCTATGAAATCTGCGGCGCTCTCGGCGTCAAGATTGCCCGCCCCGATAAAGAGGTCTACACAATGTGCGGCGACGGCAGTTTCCTTATGCTTCACAGCGAGTTGCACACCGCAGTTCAGGAGAATCTCAAAATCAATGTTATGCTCTTCGACAATATCGGCTGGGGCTGCATTGAGAACCTTCAGAATAATCAGGGTACTGATACATTCGGCACCAGATTCTGCGCGAGAAATCCCGAGACAGGTCTTCTTGACGGCGCTCTCATCAATGTTGATTTCGCGAAGATTGCCGAGGGCTACGGCTGCAAGAGCTACAGAGTAACGAACGTTGCCGAGCTCAGAGCCGCGCTCGAGGATTCCGTAAAGCAGACAGTTCCCTGCCTGTTTGATATAAAGGTCGCCCACAAGAGCATGAGCGACGGCTATGACGCCTGGTGGCGTGTCGGCGTTGCCTCCGTTTCCGAGAGCGATACGGTTAAGGCTGCCTATGAGGATATGCAGGCTCATATCAAAGACGCAAGATTGTATTGATAAAGGGAGGATTATCCAATGCTTAATAAAGACAAAGTCAAACTCGCTATTGCCCCTATCGCCTGGACCAACGACGATCTGCCCGATCTCGGCGCGGAGAACACCTTTGAGCAGTGCGTGAGCGAAATGGCTCTCGCCGGCTTCACCGGCAGCGAAATCGGCAATAAGTATCCGAAGGATGTTGAGATTCTCAAGCACAAGCTCGATGTCAGAGGAATGAGAATCTGCAACGCCTGGTTCTCCTCGCTTCTTCTCTCCGATGGCTATGACGCCACAATCGAAGCTTTCATAAAGCACAGAGATTTTCTCTATGCTCTCGGCGCAAGAGTAATCGGCGCTTCCGAGCAGGGCAACTCGATTCAGGGAACAAGCAAGAGCATCTTCGGCGATAAGCCCGTCTATACCGACGAGCAGTGGGAACTTATCCGCAAGGGATTCAATGAAATGGGCCGCCTCGCGAAAGAGAAGGGCATGTATTTCACAATTCATCATCATATGGGCACAGGCGTTCAGACCGAGGCCGAAATCGATAAGCTCATGGAAATCACCGACCCCGATCTCGTATATCTTCTCTATGATACCGGTCATCTCGCATTCAGCGGCGAGGACGCAATCGGCGTACTTAAAAAGTATGTCGGGAGAATCAAACACGTTCATCTCAAGAGCACGAGAAACGCCGTCATAGCAGAGGGCAAGGAAAAGGGCTGGAGCTTCCTCGACTGCGTCAGAGCGGGCGCGTTCACCGTTCCCGGTGACGGAGATTTTGATTTCACTCCCGTCTTTGATATTCTTGCCGAAGCCGATTACGAAGGCTGGATAGTCGTTGAAGCCGAGCAGGATCCCGCAAAGGCAAACCCCTTTGAATATGCTCTGCTCGCGAGAAACTATATCAGAGAAAAGACAGGTCTTTAATAATACGGAGATATCTTATGAAAAAAGCAGGCGAAAGTCTCCTCGGTATAGGGATAACTATGGTTGTCTGTTGTGCAGTTGAAATTGTAAATCTGCATTTTCAGTTCTATATGCTTAAACTCGAGATAATCGGTTTCTTTGCAGGCCTTGCGCTTGTCATCATATCACTGATTTTGATAAAAGCCGGTAAAAAATCCGATTATGATTATGTTCCGAAATCCGATTATGACATAGCTGCAGAAAAGTTTAACCGCAGTACCAGCGGCCTGAAAAAAATCAGCCGCAAACATAAATAAAACAATCCCCGACCTTTGAGGTCGGGGATATTTGTTTTGTCAGTTTTCGCCTATGCGGTTGCTGAAGAGCTTTCTGTCGAGGCCGTGCTTTATCATTACGAAATAGAGAATTGTGCCGAGCGTGAGCATAACTCCGAGTTCGCCCAGAGCGACAAATCCGCCCTGTGTCAGGAATCCTGCCCACTCAAATGGGCCGTCAATAAAGAAATGCTCAATTTCCCAGCCGATTATTACTCCGTTCCAGACTGCGGGCATAAGCATCGCGAAGAGGGGGTATTTTCCGATTCTTGCGTTTCTCAGGAACCATATGCAGGCGGTTGCGCCGAGCGTAGCTATCGAGCCGAAAATCATATCGAGCGGAAGGCCGGAGCTTATGGAGTAGATATTTGCGATTATGCACCCGATTGTCAGGCCGGGAATCGCCGCCGGAGTGAAGAGCGCGAGCACATTCAACACCTCGGATACCCTGAATTGCACAGCCATTGTCGCAGTGCCGGGCAGAAGAAAATTCTGCGCATAGGTAAGCGCCGCGTAGAGAGCTGCAATCAGCGCCGTCGCGGCAATGAATTTGTTTCTTTTGTTCATATCAAGTTTTCTCCCATAGTTTTGTTTTAAGTCAGGATGGTTTCGAACTGACTGACGGCATTATACCCGAACGGAAAAATATTGTCAAGTATTTACTTTATATAACGGCGTAAAGCTCACGTTTGAGTGAAAAATTAAACGCAAGGAAGAAACAAAAAACTGACAATAAATCATAAAACAGTGGAAATCAGTCGATAAAAAGAGTAGAATATTGCCGGA
>CADBBH010000004.1 GCA_902792905.1 Oscillospiraceae bacterium | reverse complement strand
GAATGAAACAAATACAAAAATGGTTTGCACTGTTCTGTGCAGTGCTCATGATAATGGCTGTGATGCCGATGGCTTTTGCGGCGCAGTCCGATGTAATTGCCACCGGTACCGGCGGCGAAGGGATCACCTGGACGCTGACCGAGGGCGGTGTACTGACCGTCAGCGGAAACGGCCCGATCGTGGACGAGGTCAAGGTTGAGGTCGACGAAGACGGCAATGAATCCAGCGAAATGATTGACTGCATCGGCTGGCAGCTCGACCGTGTATGGGAAGAACGAACAAAGGATATGGACGCAGCAGAAGCGGCGCGTGCCCGGTTCGATTTGGTAAAGAAGCTGGTCATTGAGGAGGGTATCACCGAAATTCCTTATGATGAGTTCAGTGAGCTCTATCCCCGCAGCATTACGCTGCCGTCCACGCTGACGCGCCTCGGTTACAGCGCAGTCAATGCGAGCTTTGCTGAAACGCTGACCGTGAACAGCAAAGAGCTTGTCGTGACCGGCGGCGTTGTGGCAGCAGGACATCGAAAAGACATAGCAGGCTACGCATCGATCGATGAAGCAATCGCTGCAAAGATTACCCATGAAGCGCAAATGGCGGAGATGGAAAAGAAGATGTATGCGGTCTATGACCTCGGTGCCGCGTATGCGCTGCAGAACGGCATCGGGGATGAACTGACCGAAGAGATGTTTTTTGCCGATTTCAATACACTGCACGGAACAGACTTTACTGATTTGGAAGCCTGTATCGCATACTGCATCGAACGGATCAACGCGGATTTCGGCACGCGGTATACAAAAGCCGAGGATGTATACACCATCGTTCCCGGAGAAGACGGCAGCTATACGGAGCGGAATGCGCAGCTTGATACGATCATTACTGAAATGTATGAATCCGCAGACATTGAACCTGCCTTGTCCCGTGTCTACCTCGGCGAGGAAGGCGAAGAAGATGTGATCGCATATGCCTGGACGACCGTATGCGCACCCTCCGGAAGCGGCGCAGAAGATGCGGCGGCGATCAGCGGGGTACCTTTTAAGGCGACGACTGAACCGGAGAAACCGGATAATTCGTTCCTTGGCAGAGTCAAGCGTTTCTTTGGCAAAATCAAGACCCTTGTGATGCGGCTGATCAACTGGATCAAGTTCAGCTTGGCGATTTTGAAAAAATAAACTGTTTGTTAGGAAGGAAGCGAGGAACCCATATGGCAAAAGCAATGAAAAAAGTGATTTCCGTGCTTCTTGCGCTCGTGCTTGTAGTAGGCACCTTTGCAGGCTGCGGAAAATCAGAAAAAGAAGAAAAACCGGCAATTACCGCAACAGAGGTCAAATTCTCAAAGAGCGGCAACTATGTTACAACTGTTTCATCGGATGATATTGATCTTTCGGGTGTTACCGCCGATAATATTGAGATCGGCTACAAAACTCCCGAGGATGAAATCAAAACCGAAGAAGACGGCTCAGCTTCGCTGACCGGAAACAAAGTCAGTATCAAATCGGAGATCGAAAATGTGAAGCATAATTCAGACGGCAGTTTGGATATATCATTTGCGTTTGACGCTATGACCGACTATGTTCCCTCAGACTACGATGTTGTCTTTACGGAGCTCGGCGCTTCTGCTTCGGTTCCGGTTGAGTATCCGGAAATCTCTGTTACTCCGGATATCGATTCGATAGTAGCGGCGGATAAAGAAACGAAGATCACCCTTACGGTCGAAGGCAGCGAGTTTGAGGATAATATCGGGGAAGAAGATATAATGCTCGAAGATGCTTTTGCCGAAATGGATGTTGAATCCGTTTCCGCCAAAGGTAAAAACCTCACTTTACTGCTCAAGGGTAAGCCCGTACGCAATGAAGCCGGTGTTTATCAGTGGGGAACCGTCAGCATTTTGCCGGATGCCCTCAAGGACGGTTATTCAAATGTTTCTGCTCAGATTGAAGTTGAGCCCGAATATACGGGATTTGACAGCAGCACATTAAAATTCAGTGACGGCAAAATCACGGCTGATTTAGCGGTCCGCGGCTCTGTTGACGCGAATGAACTGACAGCCGAAAATATTGTCATAGACGGCGTTTCGGTCGAGTCTGTTGAGAAAAAGGGAGATGATACCGTCACCCTCACGCTCAAGGCAGATGAAATTAAAAGCGTAAACGATTTCGCTGGGCTTATCAACGGCAAATCAATAAAACTTGGCGGCAGCGAGGCGGAGATCTCTCTTCCTCAGGCAGATTTTTATCCGGTTTTTGACTATGTTGAAAATGACGGCGATAATCTGAAACTGACCCTCAAACTCTATGCGCTCGGCGGCGAATTTGACAAGAAGTTCAGCGCGGACAATTTCAGCTTTGCCGATGATTTTGAGGGAGCAAAAGTCGAATCTGTAAAGCTTGACAGCGAGATTGTCGCAACGGCAGTTATTTCCGTGCCCGCAAACGGTCAGAGCAGCGACAATTTCAATATGAACGGTACAGTTAAGCTTGCCGCCGGCTCGCTGATAAACGGCTGGGGCGAAGCGACTGCTGCCGAATGTTTGAACAGCCGTGATTACTCCCAGGAGTCTCTCGGCAGAGAAGTTACTCTTAACACCGAAACCCTGCTTGAAATTCAAAAATATACAGAGGGGGTCAATACCACATTCGGAAAGATATGCCATTGGGGCGGTGTTGCAGGTCAGGTCTATTCTATCGCCAAAAGCGTTCTTGAAGCAACGGGGATTGTTGAATCCGAACATGCCGAGGTTATGCGAACGCTCAACGAGATTAACGGCAAGCTTGATAATGTGCTTGTCGGCATTTCGGAGATCAAAGAAGCTATATCCAAAAATCTTGCGGCAACACTCAAGAGCAGAGTTGATGACTATACAAAGACAATGAATGATATGAACACATTGCTTAAAAACATCAACAACATCTATGCCCGCGCAAGAAATGATATCAAAAAAGAATATCCGCAATATGCCGAAATCGACTGGGATAATATGACTGATAAAGAAGCTGCCGAATACAACAGCGTTCTTAATAAATTTATTCTCAGCAAATCCACGGATGTTTTGGATAACAACTACTACGGCTTTGCCTCCAAGGTTGATACTCAGCTTTATACTCTGTATAATCACGCCGTCAATATGATTAACAGCAAGGGGGATGACAACCCGTTCTATTTGTTTGATGAAGCCTGCGCAAATACATACAGCTTTGATACGGAGGCTTATGAATTCCGCCTGGCTCAGAGAATTTTTGCGGAAACCCTACTTGTCAAGGTTATTGCCGCATTTGCAGTCAGATATGATGCAGCAAATGATCCCGACAATGCAAACTTCAGTGGCATCATTGAGAGCTTTAACGCAGCCTTAAAAAATATTGACGCTTATTCCGATGTCGGCAACCCCGCGAGCAAGATAGACGCTGTTCCGAGACTTGAAGAGGTTGAGAAAGACGCCTCTTACATCAGCGATGTAAAATTAGCGGGCGATATGAAGAGCGCCGAAGCCGCAAAGAAGTATCTGACTGATGAAGGCTATACCGTGCTTGATAAAAACTTTAACGAAGGTGCGGGCGGATGCTATATCTATCTCGGCTATAAGGTTACGGATAATTATGCCGATGCAATAAAGAATTTCATATTCTCCGCAGGAGAATCTCCGTTTGAAAATATGACTTCATTTTCTCAGGGCAATAAAATAACTTATTATCCTATTCCTTACACCGGTGATGCGACCTTTATCGCCGGCAAAGGAAGCTTTAATGCGGGTGTAGATGTTGAAAGCTACAAAAAAGCTCACCCTTATGCAACTGTTTTTGATACGTTTATGTATTATACCAAAGAAGAGACGGGCGATAAAAAAGCTGTTGTCAATCTGTTCACCGATGACACATATCAGGGCCATGAAAACAGCTGCCCGATGGAAATGAATTTGTATGGCAGCGAATATATCCGACTGATTTATGACCGCGCGGCAAAACCGGGAAAGATCAAAGTCCAACTGCCCAAGGGCAAAGACCCGAAGTATTATCCCTTCAGTTATATATTAGGCAAAAAGATCGCTATAGCGAGCAGCAATAATAATCCCGATTTTTATTATTTACATTCGGGTAACTGCTGCACCTACGTTGACGGAGGCAGTTACATCAATCTTTCGGATGAAATGATGAATGCCTTCAGGATAAGATGCGGCGGCGTTTCCGCAAAGCAGGTCATGCTTAATGCCGGTATCAATATCTCAAATCCCATTATGATGAAATGCAATATGGAAAAGAAAACATATTATGTGAAGCAGGGCGAATATTATAATTATTATGAGGTCAAGGGCGATATGTTTGATATTGATACAGGCTCGATCAAAAAAGATGTCGTCTTTGCGAGAATGAGAGAAAGCAAGGATCCCACAGGAGTGGATAATTACATTAATAAGAGACTTCAGGAAACGACCAACCTTATGCTTTATTGAATCGTGACCTAAAAAACCGAAATGCGTTACCCGCCGCAGGCGAAACCTGCGGCGGGCTGATTTTTATTTGTTATCTGAGAGATATTTCCAAATCAAACGGCTCAATGTTCGTTATATTTGCCGCAGGCGTTCTGTCGGGGAGCGGATTCTTAAGAAGCTCGTCATAAGTGTATTTCATCTTCATCGTCGCCATATCCGAATAATAAACGTTGCCGAAAATGTCCGTTGCAATAAATACATACTGATATTCTCCTCCGTCAAGCGGCATTTCGGTAATATCTTTGTCAAAAGTGAGCTTCCCGCATTTAAACTCTTCGCCGTAAACATCCTTTACTGATCCGTCTTTGATTATTTTTTCGGTCAGCAGCCTGATCTTTACATCCTCGCTGATATTGTAACTCGTATTATCGGGTATCCCGTTCTCATCCGGACCTTTATGTATATCGGGGCCCACATAGTAACCGTTGTTGAATACGCTTTCATCCCACACAAATCCGTATTGAAGTGCGGCGCTGTCAACGCCCTTGAACGGTTCTTTGTCATAATTGATTTTAACGGGTGTTTCAAAGGCAAGAAAATCATTTGAGTTGCTGAGAGCCGAGCAATACATCCGGTGCCCCTTAAACGCGAGAGTAACACCTCTGAAATTGCTCTTGAAAACCATATTCTCATAATCTTTATCGATATCGTTATTGGTGCAGAGAATATGGCGCGTGCCGTCGCTGTCGGTTTTCATCAGCATAAAATCAATGGCGGAAAGGTAGGCGTAGCTTTCTTTTGTAAGAGATACGGAAAAGGCGCCGCTTTCGCTTATGCTGCCTTTGTCGGTAAATTCAATCGGAACATCGGGGACGTTTAAGAAATGGTTTTTGAGGAATCTGCCGTATTCCTCGCTGACGCTGAGCGATACATAGTCTTCAATTTCCCGCTCGTTAAATGTTATGGGATAGTAGAAGGAAACACCTTCGTTGCTGCGGCTGCCGCTGTTTACCATATAAGGAACCGCTTGGTTAATCGCACTCATCAGATCCACCATGGATAAGCCCTCATCCCATGCCAGGTCAAAAAAATTCACCAGGTCTACCATGTTTGAGCTGTCATCAAAGGGGTTATCCAGGCCGAACTTCTCGCACCTTTTCGCGGCGGCAGTCAGACGGGTGAAAAAGTTCTCGGTTTCTGCCGTTTTATTCAGAAATGCGGAGCATTCATTAAACTGTTTCACGAGCTCGTCGGCATTTGACAGGTTAATCAAAGACAGCGTTGAATAAGTATCCTTGCCTGTGCTTTTGCATTTGTCCATAAAACTGTCGCAGATTTTTTTGCCGATTTCTTCATTTGATTTATCCGAAGCGAATGCCTCACACATTGCCTTGTAATCCATGCCGCCGGCAGGGATGATTTCCTCGGAAGCAATCATATATTCTGAGTAATCACTCATTACGGAAACCACCTCGATTGTTGCCATCAGGCAGGCGTCGAAGGTGATAAAATCAAGCTTTGATTTCAGCTGAGCGTTATCAAGGGCCTCTTTCAGCTCGGCCAATGATAAGGAATCAAAGGAATAGTTTTCGTCAAAGCAGACTCCCTTTGCAGAGCCGCCGCCGTGATCCCACATCACAAGCATATTGCGCCCGGAGGGATATTTTTCCAATCCCCATTTTAAGAAATCACCGAGTGTTTCGCTGTCACCCATATTGCCGTTTGGCAGGGATTCGATCAGATTGAGACTTCCGTTTTTAATTTCATAACGCTGAAGAGCGTTGTTGTCTATATCGTGAGAGCGCCATGTTGCAGCTCCGCCGGTTTCAATAACGATATTCATATCATCACTGACGGACGCAGCGAGCAGTTCATCAATGTTTTTCCCGGCTAGCCCCTGCTTTGTTTCGAGATTGGAGCCGCACATATAGATAAATAATGTTTTACTGTTTTTCTTTATATTTACGCAGCCGCAAAAAATTGCCAGCGGCAGCAAAGCTATCAAAAAAACAGAAAGAGCTCTGCGCATTTCTTTTTTCTCCTGTTGATTTTTACAGCCCGGCTTTGCCAAATCATAGTCCTCCATATTGATTTTGCTTTTTATTCCTACAAATCCGAATTTGTTTGATTCGCCGAACGATATCTGCGGTTCTGTTTGTTCACAGCACCATAATCAGTGTTCCCGCGCCGATTAGCACGCAGCCGATGGCGGATTTAACCGTAAATGATTCATGAAGAAAGACAAACGCGAGAATCAGCGTAATAACGACGCTCAGCTTGTCTATCGGTACTACTTTTGAAACATCACCCAGCTGAATAGCTTTATAATAGCAGAGCCAGGATGCGCCCGTCATTGCCACCACAACAACTGTGCGCACAGCCGTTGCGAGGTTTGAATCGACGCCTTCAATACCAACCTTTGCAAGTATTGAGGTGAGCGCCGCAAAAACTGCGGACAGGATTGCAAATATAAACCACATATTCATTTTTATGCCTCCGCAGATCCCGGCTTTTATTATTCATAATCTATCCGTCAAACCGGAATTTGTCGGGTTTATGTGCATCATTTTTTGTTATTATCCACATAGACGGGCAGAGTTCCGAACAGGCCTCTGAAAAAAGCAACAAGTTTTGCAAAGAAACGCGTGTCGACCTTAACAACTTCTTCCCATGTTGAAGCGACAACCGTGTTATCGGCTGTTCTTACAAGGTCGGCTTTTATCCTGTATTCGCTTTTTTCCGCTTTCCCGATTGTGCACTCTGGGCCTGTATCGCCCGTTGACCATACAATCACAAAACCGTCGGGCGCCTGCATATCGGTGTGGAATACAAGTTTCGATTTATAATCCACTGAAATTGAACTGTAATAATTTACGATATTGATTTGTCCGGTCACGCCTTCCAGAGCGGTCAGTTTTACGGCTTGCGTGCCGCTTCCGAAATCGCCGATTAACAGTGTTGTACTGCCGGTAATTGCATTTCGCGGCGTAAATGCACCGGATACCGAGCCGCTTGAATCGGCTGTAATCAAATCGATATATTCAAGATTTTCCTGAGTGAGAGCAAAGCCGTCTTTGTAACCGGTTACATTAAGCAGAATATAATCGTTATCAGGTTTGCAGTTATCATATGAATAATCAAACACTCCGGTCGGCGCGGCCGCCTTTTTGCTCTTGTTAGGCCTGGAGGGCAGGTCAGAGAGATTGAGTTTTATTGCAGGCCGCACGCCGGCACATGTAGTGTTGGCACCGCACTGTTCAGTGATATTTCCGTCATTTGTGACACCGCAGGTGAAATAAGAATCATAACCGGGTGAAGTTAAGCGCCATTCGGAATAGCCGCCCTGCACATGCAGGCCCTGACACTTTGCGTAATCGCTTCCCTGGGCATGCCTTGCATCGTTGCTCGGAAAATAAACAGGATTTGTCGCATATTTTTCCGGAAGCAAAAAGACTTTTTCATTTCCGCCGTCGGTGTCATTGATCTTGATTAAATCCTGCTGATCTTCCGTAAACGTCATCTGTAAAAACTCATTGTTAAGCCAGGCTTTCAGCGAAGATGTTTCCCAATCGTTGGCAAGCGCCCCTTTGTCGTTATAGTATTGCCTGTCGGATTTGTTTCTTATTGCATATTCGGTAAGCGGGCGGCTGTCGATTATCGTTTCGCATATCGCGAGGCCGGTCTGTGAATCGCGGACTCTCCATATAACCGGTTCATATCTGAACCAGTATATGTTGCCGCAGGTATAACCGTTATCATCCTGAAAATTATAGGCCGAAGCCGAGGTTTCATAGTTTGTGCTGGTGGGCCTGTATGTGCTGAAGGTTACGCCCCTGTATTTATCCTCACCGTAAGTCACATCGCAGTAGAGCATAAAATCGCCGGCGGTCATACTGCCGTCGTCTGATTTGCCGGTGCCGCTGTAATATCTGTATGATTTCCAGGCTGTCGCTTCGGAATCAAGAATTGAGCCCATACTCTCGGTAACATCAGTCTGAGGGAAGGAGCCGAGTTTGTAATGGGTTCTGTCAACCCAGCCATCATCACTGCCGGTGCCGTCGGAAGTGTTATCTCCGGGCTCGGAACCTGAGCCGCTGTCTTTCATAAGTTTTATGGTGAATGATTTTGCGTTTTCCGCAACAGTGAAAGTTGCCGTTGTCTGAAAATATCCATCAGCCGAAGTGGTTACCGAGTGTTCGCCCGGTTCGAAATAAAAAATGATTTCACCGTTACCGCCGGTGACTGCTGTGCGGTCGTCATATCTTCCGTCGCCTTCGCAGTCGCATAATCCGTCCTTTGCCGTAACTTCGGCACCGGGAATTAAAACGGTGCTTTCACCCTGCGACGAGCAGACGGACAGAGTAACCTTGAGATAATTTTCAAACGCTTTCGTATAAAGGTGAGTTTCGTATTTCGGGCATAATGCGCCCATTTTGCCGTCAAGCAAAAAAGCACGCGCAAGGAAATACTGCGGCATTGCGGGAATATCAATCATCGCCTGAGCCGTTCCTGCGTTTTTTTCCAATGCGGTTATGCCCGAGCCGAGCATTTTGCCGCTGTCGGGGTCGTATACAGCAACAACAAGTTTGCAGGCGCCCGGGTTGACAATATCCGCCGTGGCTGTTTTGCCGTCAAAACTTAAAGATGAAATTGAATATCCTTCGCTCTTTTCTGCGGATGCGGGGTTAAGCGCAAGCGCACCCGCCGGCAGTATTCCGGCAAGCAAAACTATCGAAAGTATAAGTGAAATTATTTTTTTCATTTTTGTTCCTTCCTGATATCAAGTGATATCTCGTCAAATCCCGATTTGTCGATTTGATTATAGCATATTATTATCCGTATTTAAACATCTTTTTGTACTTTCATCCAATAGAAATATTTCAAACTATGAAATGTCTGTCAGAGAAAAACTGAAAGGAAAATGGTACAAAAACCCCGATACGGTATCGAGGAAAAAGTGCCCGAAACAGCCGCTCTTGAAAAACTCAGAAATAATCGAGATAATAAATCGCTTATAATTACTCCGTAACTATCTTATTCTCATTCTTTTTCCATTTATTGAATTCGGTGTTCACCCAGTCCGGGCCGGCTATTCTCAGCTTGCCTGCGAATGTGCAGATCCATCCCCAGAACGGCGGGCTTATCTCAACGTCAACCTCTGTGCTGTATATCTGCACACCGTCTATAACCTCGGATTTTTTTATCTTCTGTTTCTCACCGAATTTATCAAATATGTATTCAAAGGTCTCATCGGTGAATTCAAGCGTGACCTTTTCCCTCCGGCCTATATACATTCCGAATACATCCGTGCTGAACTTCTCGGTTTCAGCGATTCTCGCCTCGGCTTCCGCGCTGATGGGTTCGTCGCATACGCTTATATCCGATAAACGGTCTATTCTCCTTGTGAATACACCTCTGTCCTCGCGATAAATAATCACATAGTAGTTATCACTGTGAAACACCAGCGATATCGGCTCCTCCGTGTATCTCTTCTTATGATGTCTGTAAACCGGAGTTGCCTTGTAGTTGAGATTATAGGCGTAAAACGAGATTTTCTTCTTCTCGCTGATGGCTTTGGCAATGGTTTCAACATTATAATAGGTGTGGGTGCTGCTGTGCTTGCGGTTGTTGAAATGAACATCAATTGCCTTGATTGCGCCTTCTTTGTGTTTACCTCCGAGACGGGCAACCTTTTCAATCAGTGCATCGGTTTTTTTCTCATTAATGAAATTGGCGGCGTGAAGAGCATCAACGATAATCTTCAGTTCGCTCACATCAAACTGCTGATCGGCAATATAGTATCCGTTACCCTTACCGCATCTCTGCTTTTCAATCGCAACACCATAAGCGTTGAGAAGTTCAACATCATCATAGAGAGTCTTTCTGTCACACTCATATCCTTCAGCGGTTAACCTATCGCAGATTTCAACAGTGGTCAGGCAATGCTCGTCATCAGTCTCGCTGCGAAGCAAATCCAGTAATCGGAGTATCCTCAGTTTTCTGCTCGCGTCTGCCATATCAGTGCCTCCAATAGTTTTAATAAAAGAATTATAGTATAAATAAAAAAGGATTACAATACAAAACAGTCAAAAATAACATTTGTTGAGTGAAAATACGGACAGCAAAAGCCGACTTAGAAGTTTTTTATTGAACGGCACATATTACTGTTATATAATTATTTCAAATCAAATTTCAGGAGGAATAATTTATGGCAGCAGGAATTTTAAAGGACAGAGTTAAAAGCATACCCGTAACAGCTACGGAGTTGCCCAAGGAATTTGCTCCTCTTTTTCAGAATGAGCAGATAATCGGCTGTTACAAAGGAATCCGCGATCTGATTATCTTTACCGATATCAGAATCGTATCGATTGATGTTCAGGGTATTACCGGAAAACAGAAGGTTCTCACCACTATTCCCTACACTCACATCAGTGAGATGACTATTGAGACAAGCGGATATCTCGATATCGACACCGACCTGATACTGAGGACCACAGGCGGCACGGCAATGGGTTACAGCTTCAGAAACGGTAAGGATGTAATCGCCATTCAGAATTTTGTAGCACACAAAATGCAGTAAGTCTCATAAATCTGCGGCGGCAATTCTCACGGATTGCCGCCTGACTTTTATAATTTTATTGAAAAATCTCGCGCGCGTGTGATATAATATTTTCTTCACTCGAGTAACATCTTCATCAAATTAATTCAAGAGGCAGCTTATGGACAGAGATAATGTTAAGAATATAATTAAGGCTAGGAAAAAGATATTGGAAGACAGTAAGAATCTTTTTGAAAAATCCTATTCCGGTATCAGCAAAATACCTTCCGGCCGGGCTTCGGATAAGCTGACCGAAGGCTGTCTTGTACTTGAAGGCGGAGCTTTCAGGGGACTGTACACTCAGGGCTTTCTTGATGCTTTGATGCTTGCCGATATAAATCTTTCGTGTGTTATTGGTGTGTCTGCCGGCGCACTGGGCGGGGCAAATTATGTTTCGGGACAAATCGGAAGATCGGCAAGAATAAACCTTAACTATCGTGCCGACAGCAGATACATAGGTAAAAAAGCGTTGGAAAACAGCCGCAGCCTGCTTGATGTGGGCTTTCTTACCGAGGACAGAGGAATAATCCACGAAACTCTTGATACTATAAGGTTTTACAGACCTGAGCAGAGATTTGTGGCAGTAGCGACAAACGCTCTTAACGGAGAAACGGCATATTTTGAAAAAGGCGTGTGTGACGATGTAATCGCGGGCATACGCGCCTCTGCCACTTTGCCGTTTGTTTCGCCGGCATATATAATTGACGGAGTTCCGTATTTTGACGGCGGCTGTTCATGTAAAATTCCCTATGAATGGGCAATTGAGCAGGGATATCGCAAAATTATGGTCATAAGAACACGGGAAAAGTCTTTCAGGAATCCGAGCAGACGCATTCAGGGATCACTCAAAGTTTACGGCAGATACCCTGAATTTGCTGAAAAGATTGCCAACAGCGATATAAACTACAACCGGCAGTGTGATGAGATTGAAAAATTACAGTCCGACGGTCAACTTAAACAGTTTTGCCCATCGAGAAAGCCTGGAATTATTATGATTGAGAGGGACCTTGAAAAACTCGGTGAACTATATTGGCTTGGCTATAACGATTGTCAGGCTCAGCTTGATGAAATAAAAACTTACCTTGAAATCTAATATCTGTTTGCTGCACATTACTTTATATTTTTTATATTTATCCGATAATAATGATTAACAGGTAACAGGAGACCGTAAAATGTTTAAATATACTTGTCGTTGATGATGATAATAACATCCGCCGACTGTTGACCGCGGTTTTGACAGAGGCAGGTTACAATATTTTCCCCGCGGAAGACGGGATAAAAGCACTCGAAGTTATGGACAGGAATTACATAGATCTCGCGGTGGTAGATATAATGATGCCGCGGATGAACGGATATGAGTTTACACAGCTACTCAGAGAACAGAATAACTGTATTGGTGTTAACAAATAATTCACAAAAAAATTAGCACTCTCACTTGACAAGTGCTAAAAAAGGTGGTATAACATAATTGCAAGAGGGAAAAAGATCCGGAACTAAGGTTCCGGGTTTCCTCATCTCCCTTGCGGCATATATCACAGCAACAGCCCTGAACAGCATCCAGGACCGAAAATAAAAGGAGGTTTGACTTATGTTGTACATGCCTAGTATTTTTGGTGAGGATTTGATGGATCATTGGTTCGATGACATGGATCGTGAATTTGCCCGGATGGAGAAACCGCTTTACGGTCACAATGCCAAAAAGCTGATGAAGACGGATGTGCGGGAGCACGATGACAGCTATGAAGTTGATATTGAGCTTCCCGGCTTCCACAAGGATGAAATTCAGCTCAGCCTGGAGAACGGGTATCTGAACATCACGGCGGCGAAAGGCCTTGACAAGGATGAGAAGGACAAGAAGTCCGGTAAGATCATCCGCCAGGAGCGCTATGCCGGCAGCATGAGCCGCAGTTTCTATGTCGGCGAGGAAATCACGGAAGAGGATATCAAGGCCAAGCTGGAGCACGGTGTTCTGACGCTGCAGATTCCGAAGAAGGAAGCAAAACCGCAGCTTCCTGAAAAGAAGTACATCGCTATCGAAGGCTAATTGATTTCTTAACAGCTCCCCACCAATCACGGTGGGGAGTCTGCTTTCAGGTATCGGCTTAGCTGAAGGTATAATCCTTGAGTGCAAAGAAGGCCACAGGTTTCACTTCCTGTGGTCTTTTTTGCTATTATTTTATGTTTGCCGCCCAGATTCTGAACTGAATACCGCGCTGAGACTTCACACGGTAACCAACGGAAATAATCATATCAAGGCTATAAAAATCTACTGGTTTATCCGAATTAGCAATGTGCATTTTTTGCACATTGCTTTCCGGAGACAGTTCTCCATCATTAAAAATGTTCTTAACCAACATTGATAAATCAATGAGCTTTTAATTTAAAAAATGTACCTTCATCCGATGGAAATTACCCTGATGATGAAATGATAATTTCAAAAAAACTGAGTGGAAAACGGTACAAAAACCCCGATACGGTATCGATGAATATTTACCCAAAACAGCCACTCCTAAAAAAATACTTTATCGTAAAGGCAGATACTTTTTACTAAAATTTCACTATTTTTACACTATTCAAAAAACCAAGTTAACGTGGCAATTATTTAATATTTTTAATTTTTTGTAACGTTAAACCAGCAAAATGATATGGTTTTCTTCAAAAAATACAGTTATTACTACAAAGAATGTAAGCAGCGGCCCTCAAATGAGAACCGCTGCCTTTTTACATTATACAATTATTCAGCTTGTCTGCTGTTTATATGCTCAATTAATCTGTCTAACTGTTTATCCAGCCTATTTTTTGCCAACTGAATTATCAGGTCTCTGGAGTTTACCGGACGCCATACTTCTTCGTTATCACATATCATTATTAAGCCATCTCCAAACGGCTTGACGAAATTGGAAACTGTTTGATCCTCAGATAAGAAGGCTTGTCTTTCTGCTTGAGAATACTCCGAGTCTCCCATTATTCTTTTCGGCTTTGATATACACATATCATAAATGGAGTAAAGAATTGAAAGGTTATTATATAAAAAATCCTGTCAATAAAGAATTCCGGCGCAATAAAAGCACCGGAATTTCAACTGCGATTTATTAAATCGTTTCTGTCAATATTTTTCCATTGAGTCAACCGAAAGAACAAATACCGTCGCTCCGCCTACGGAAACATCGTTTGCGAGCGCGCCCTCGGCAAAGCCTCTTCCGAAGGATTCGGTCGTTACCGCCTCGTGGGTCCTCGTCCTCGAATATTTGGCCACTATCTGCTTGGCTGTATCTACCCTTTCATCCTCGGTGCCTATGAGAAGCGTAGTGTTGCCCACCATAAGGAAACCGCCCGTAGTCGAAAGCTTCGTTACCGTGAAATTCTCCTTTGTGAGCGCTGAGGCTACCACGGCGCTGTCGTCATTATTCACTATTGCAATAATCAGTTTCATTTATCAGGTCTCCTTCTCAAAGTTTCGGCATCAGCATTGCTTTGCTCTTTTTGTCGAGCTTTCTGTAATCGGGGATTTCGTATCTGTTATCGTTCGCGTCTCTGATAAGCACCCTTCCGTCATACAGAGGTTTAACCGACGCTATGTGGTTTCTTATCTCAAAGGTTATTATACCTCTGTCTGTCTCGGCTGTCCACATCCAGATTTTAAATTTTTCCGTCATTTTGATAAATCTGAGTATTTTCGGGATCATATAATATTCATCAAGGGCCTTGGTAAGAGCGTTTCTGGATTCTTCGGGAAGATTTTCCATTTTTCTTATCACCGCCACCTGGTTGCCTTCGCCGTCCAGAAGCGCCACATATCTGTCTATTCCCGATCTCGGAAAGAGCCTTCGCGGCTCAAGACCCGTCAATTTTTCTTTTGAATGGAAAAATTCAACATCCACAAAGATACCGTCATTTTCGGTTATTTTTACTTCCGGTCCGTCAATGTATGTTATCATTTTGATTCACGCTCCTCATTCAAAATTCTCTTCTTCCTTTTTCCTGCGAAGCTGCTCTCCCATGGACTGGATCTGAATAAGCTTGTAATATTTGCCCTTCAAAGCCATGAGCTCATCGGGAGTTCCGCATTCTATGATCTCTCCCTTATCCACGACCACTATCTTATTGGCATTGCGCAGGGTGGAAAGCCTGTGGGCTATCATAAGCGTGGTCCTGCCGCGTATAAGCCTCTCTATAGCCTCCTGGATAAGATGCTCCGTCTCGGAATCCACCGCGGCGGTCGCTTCGTCAAATATCAGGATCGAGGGGTTTTTCATAACCGCTCTTGCGATGGAGAGCCTCTGCTTTTCTCCGCCCGAAAGGCCTATTCCGCGCTCGCCCACAAGCGTATCATATCCGTCGGGAAGCCTTGATATGAAGCCGTGCGCGTTGGCTATATCCGCGGCGGCGAGTATCTGCTCAACATGGGGGTTGCTGCTGCCGTAGGCAATATTGTTGAATACGGTGTCTCTGAACATCAGCGGCTCCTGCTGAACGAAGCCTATCTGATTCCTGTAATAGCCGATGTCGATATCCTTTATGTTTTTGCCGTCTATAAAAATATCGCCCTCGTATTCGTCATAATATCTCATAAGCAGATTGATAAGTGTTGATTTTCCGGAGCCCGTCGTTCCGACGATCCCCACTATATCTCCCTGCTCTATGGTGAGATTTATGTTGCTGAGCACCTTTTTTGAGCGGTCAAATGAGAAATTGACATTTTTGAATTCGATTTTTCCCTTGATCCTGTCGGGAATATTTCCTTTGCCGAAATTGTGCTCGGGCTCTGCGTCAAGTATATCGAGAATTTTCTCGGCGGAAGCGAGAGTATTCTGATATGTATCTGAGAAATTCGCAAAGAAGTTTACGGGATTGTAAAACATGCTCGCGTAAGAAACAAAGCTGACAAGCAGACCCGTCGAGAAGCCTTTGGCGCCGGAAATCACAAAGGAGCCTCCCGAAAACCAGATTATAAGCGAGCCGCAAGTGACAAGGAAGGTCATGAATGCGGGGAATATGCTTGAGATCTTCGCGACCTGATTATCCTCCCTAAGCCACTCGTCATTGTATGCGTCATATTTGTCAACGGCTGATTTTTCATTTGTAAATGCCTTGATGACTCTTATTCCGGGTATCGTATCCGTCAGCAGGGTGTTTATCGCAGAGCCTCTTCTCCAAAGCCGCATATATCTCGGGCCTATCTTTTTCCCGAAGAATCTGCCTATGATAACAACCAACGGAATCGGAAGCAGAGAAAATAAAGTCAGCTTCCAGTTAAGGCATATCATTATTATCAGTATGCCGACCAGCGTAAAAAACTGCACCACGGCGTCCTGCGTGATCCTGAGAACAAAATTCTGAATCACGGAGGTGTCTGAATTCACCCTGTTTATAACAGAGCCTGTTGAAGTCTTGTCATAGAAGCTCATCGGCAGATATTGCGCCTTGGCGTAAATATCCTTTTTCATCCCGATAATGATCTTGTCGCCCGTAATTCTCAGAATATAAGATCTGAAAGCCGATACGGTGTATTGAAGGATGTAAACGGCAAGAAGAATAAGGATCATCCTTATCAGCATTGACATTTCGCGCGAAGGGAGCACCTTATCCACCATGTATCCGGTGATATACGGAGGTATGAGCGACATCCCGGTGGTGAAAACCGAGAGAAGCATACTGACAATAAGCCCTTTTTTGAACGGCGCGGCATAAGATGCGAATTTGGTGATCATCCTTCCCTTGCCCTTGCAGTTAATACATTCAGCGTCGGGAGAGGGGAGCTTTCTTCCGCATTTGGGGCAGAATGAGCGCTGCTTCAAAAATGATCCTTCAACGGCGTCAAGCAGCTCGGCAGGGTCAGCGCCGTCGAGAATTCCGTTTATGAAATCCGCGCCCGCGTCGGCAACATTGGCGGCGGCGAAAGTGAAGCGTATGAGCTTTTTCCTTGAGCCGTCATTCAAATACGCGTCAAATGTCGCGTTGCCGTACATTCTCTTGACCTTCGCTTCTTTTACATCCTCATACATGACCCTCTCATATCCCTCGGGATAGCTGTCATCAAAGGCGTAAATGCAGTCCGCGGTGAAGCACAGAGCGCTCTCACCGTAGGCGCCGTCAAGAGTCAGATCTCCTGTGACAATAAACAGAGGCTGCTCATTGTCAAATAATTCATTATACTTTTTGCTGAATTTTTCGGGAAGCGGTTTGTTGGAACTGATTTTCATAAATGTCACCCCGTTCCTGTGGAGACGTACACATTATTTAGCGGTTTATTTTTTTCGCGCACATTATATGCAAAACTATACTGAAAGTCAATGAAATAATTGAGAATTTAAGCAAAATTAAAATATTCTCGCGTTTTGTCAATCAATGCCGAAAATCAATCACTATTTTGTGCATAATTCACTAAACAGATACTCCGTTTCTCACTGCAAAAGCTATGCTTTTCAAATTGAAAAACCGTAAATTTTTCCAACCTTTTTCACTTTCGCGTGTCTGTATAAGTGAAAGCTAAGTAAAACCGGTTCATTGTCGTAAGCTGCGCCGCAGTCGATGCAGGTCCAGGTTTTTGTGCGGAGAATTTTCCCGTCATATTCTTCGCCGAAACATTTTGTCGGGGTGTGGCCGAATACGGTGTGAACATCATCGAAATATTCATCGGTTATTTCGGGCCAGGCCAAGAGAAGCTCATCGGCGGTGTAATCGGAAAGCGGACGGCTTTTTTCAAAATTATCAAATCCCGCGTGAACGAGGGTATAATCTCTGCCTCCGGCAGTGACTGTTTCATAAAGAGGGCAGGCTCGCAGATAGTCAAGAATCGCTTTTTGCATCTCGCCGGGCAGGGCGCGGAGCGATTCCAGGGTAACTTCGCCGCCGTTGAAAGTGTAGATTGAATAATCATCCGCCTCTTTCGGTGTTTCTCACAAGCAGCAGTTTCTGGTCCGGCATATCTCTGCCGACAATCGAGAGTTCGGCGTTGTTGTCGGTGCGGTTTTCTTTGGTGAGAACCATTGCTCCGTCTGCGCAGCCGAGTATTCCCGTTGTACCCGATATCATTTCATAGATATCGGTTGCCTTCCAAAACCTGCGAAAGTCTTTCGGTTAAACTTGCCGCCGATAAAGAGACCGCAAGCCAAAAAGGAAAATACGACTCGCGCATACAAACTCTGCAAAAGGAATATAATAAGCTGTTTCGGGAGATTAATAAAGGTAATGATGAAGTTTAAAGATAAAAGCAAGGAGATTATAATAGAAAAGATACCCTGCAGGGCAGGAGCTGCAGGGTAAAAAATGTTGCAGAATCAATTGCAGTATTACTGCAATTATTCTGCGGTTTTCAGTCGTTTATTGAGTGGATTGACAAGCTATAAATCCAATAATTACAAAGGTTCTAAGGATTATTAAACAGTTCACATAAAGAGCCGATGGCATTCAAGAGGTAAGGGGTTCGATTCCCCTCATCTCCACCACAAAGCCCGTCAGACTTGAGTCTGACGGGTCTTTACTTTTTTTATACGGTTGTTGAGAATGTTTGATATTTAATATAATTTTGCATGAATCAAGCGGTATGATGTCGGTGACAGCTGAATTACCCCGATATTTATAAATCAGTTTAATACGACCCAACAAAGCAATAAAACCGCCCGGGTTAACGGGCGGTGAATCTTGACTAATTAAACAACAGTTAAATTAGTCGGATTACTGGGCAAAAAGACCTTTTATGAAGTTGATTACGGTGTTGATGATATTCATAACAAACGCAAGAATTGTCTGAAGGATATTGGTCTCCTCTTCGGGAGCGCCTTCAACCGTGCAGGCAAATACGGCATCTTCGCCGAGCGTTTTGCCATTGTTTGCTTTAAGATCTTTGCCGAGCTTCAGATTGTATTCTCCGTTTTTAAGGCCTGAATAAGTCAGAACGGTATAAGTGTTGCCGTCGTCATTTTTCTGGAAATCAGAGAACTTGAGGGTTACGCCTTCTACCTTATTATTCTCTTTGTCCGTAAAACAGATCTGCTCGAAATTTGCCGCCTGGTTATCTGTCATGCCGCGGTCAAAAATAATTGTGATTTCGCCTTCGGGACCGATGGGGGCCTCGCTTAAATTCTTGCCTCCTGCCGTTACCGAAACAACCGAGAGAGGATTTTCGCCGTTGCCTCCGCCCGAGCCGTTGCCTCCTGCTGCAAAAGAAGTTACATTCAGCAGCATAAGAAGAGTAAGAACGATGCTGAGAATTGATGTTGTTTTTTTCATGGTTTTTCTTCCTTTCTTTATTTCTTTTTATTTTTTATTATTAAAATCGCCGCAATAATCGCAGCAATTCCCATAACCGACAGAATAAAGGGTAAAGGCGAGATTTTCTTTATATCGTTTGTCTGCCCGCTTTCATTTGCTTGGCCCGCATCGGTCTGCGAAAATGTTACAGATTCTGTTTCAGTGGTTGTTTCTTCCTGTTCGGAGACAGCGGTTTCGGTTTCCGATTCCGTATCGGAAGGAGAAGATTCAAGGAGTCTTGAAGTATCGGCGACAGCAACAGCTTTCTCAGAAACAAGTCTTGTCGAAGAGTAGGGGCGGGTTGATACAGCGGTATTTGTAACAGTTTCCGAAGCTGTCACTGTGAAGGTTACGGTTGTTGTCGCACCTGCTACGGTAAAACTGATATAATTATCCTTACCGATTTTCGCTCCGCTCTTGGCTGTGACATCTCCGCTTATTTTCAGCAGATATGTCTCCCCGGGGTCAAGTGACACTGCCGGCTTTACGGTTATCGTGCGCTTTATTTCCTGGGTGGGATTCACCTGATCATCGCCCATAATAATATCAACAGGAACCGAATTGCCTTTGCTGTCAATCATAGAGAAGCAGTTTTTGTTATTCTCTTTTACAGAAATATTTACAACGTTTTTTGAAAAGCCGAGCACAATTTCCGGGTTGACCGGAACATTTTGCGCCCCGTTTGCTATACTCGAGGATTCAAGAGTCAGCGGCTTGTCTTTCCCTCCGCCGCTTCCGTCACCGCTGCCGCCTTCCGCAAATGCGGAAACCGTCAGGCACAGCATTAAGCAAACAGTGGCAAGAAGCGCCGATATGTGTATTAAACTTTTATTAAATCTCATTTTTGTCGCCTCTTTATGCATTCAAAGCTTTCTGTTGTCCATCTGCGATATCGGCAGTTATAGCAGCTTACGGCATCGCTGCAAAAAAGCTCGTCTTCACAGTCTTCCGAAAATGAAGGGCAGCTTTCCGCTGTCTGGACCGCGGCTTTGTATGAATCTTTTCCGCCTGTAAAAATTGATTTCCCGTCTTTTATTGTCCAGTTTGTCATTATCTTTTTTCTCTGTTCTTTTTTATTTTCGGTTTCAGCATAAGCAGACCGCCTTCGTTTATAATAACAGAGGTTATGAGTCCTTTACTGTAGAGCAGTTTTGTAGGATGAACGAATCTTATTGATATATTATCCGTTATTTCATTTCCCTCTTCATCGACAAAGCGCTGAACTCCGAATACCGAGGCGAATTCCGATGCGGTCCAATCGGTCTTGCCGGAAAGCGGCTGAAGTTTTCCCTTGATTCTGCCCTCTTCTTTTCCCGCACGCAGCGCCGCGCCGGCGAGCGCCCCGATTATACCCGAACCTGTTCCGCCGTGTTCGCTCAGGTGAATATCTTTTCCGAATTTTTCTGCCATTTTACAGGCGGCTTCTTTTGTGAGTACTTCGCTTTGTGCGCTTTTTCCGAATTCAATGAGAGATGTATAATCAATTTCAGAAGCGTCGGTCAGAATACACAGACCCGGGTCGGAACCTTCGGCTGAATTGTTTTCAAGATAATCTTCACAGAATCCTGTGAAGACTTCACGGTCTTTGACTTCGGCGGTGCAACACATTGAACTGTTATGGGAAGTGTATGGAATATCGTCGTGAATATAAAGCTGATACCGTACAGTGAAGCCGATTTTTGCGAGACCTTTAATTGCCGCTTCGCCCATCATGTTTTCAAGCAGTTCGCCGGTCCCGATGCTGTCATAATTATCGGTATCATCTATGCAGACAAACAATTTCATGCTGCATCCTCCCTGTTTCCTGTTTTAGGCTCACGCATTTCTGAACCTTCAACAATCGCTTCAAGCCACTCATCTGTTACATTAAAATCGAAGAACCTCTTGTAAAATGACTTAATTTCGTTATTCATATCGGCCTCAAAGCTCTCAGGATAAAGAAGTTCCATCAGCCACATAATCGCCAGAGGAGTTTCAAAACTTGAAGGGTGCCCCCATCTTGTTATGCCAATGGGAATCTGATAGACCTCTTTGCTTTGAACACATGAGAGGCCTTTCCACTTGGGATCGCTGAGAATGTAATCATCTACCTGCGCCTCATTGCAGATGATTATATCGGGATTCCATACATAAATCTGCTCGAGAGTAGTATATGCTTTATCGCCTTCTATAGTGAGCCGGTCGCTTTGAACCGATACATTTTCAACTCCGGTCAGAGCAATCCAGTCGGCGCAGTAACTGCCTTTGTAATCCGTGCGTACAGCTTCATTTACCGAATGATATAGCCTTTTTGAAGTGCCCACGGCGCTTTTTTGGGCGCGTTCAATTACAGATTTGAAATATGTAATGTATTCCTGCGCTTTTTGCTCTCTGCGAAGCGCTTTCCCGAGAATCTCGACAGCCTTAATCTGGTCATCTATGGTGTCAAAATCGATTACGATATAAGGTGCCCCGATTGCTTCGATTTTTTTGCGCTCTGTATCGCTGTAATAAACGCCGGAATTGATAATTATCAGATCGGTATCTCTTGCGATAATTTCCTCTGCATTGACGGAACCGCTGTTTTTGACTACTGCGGCGTTTTCAAGAGCAGGGCATATCTGCATCAGAAGTTTGCTTCTCGCAGTGTTGTTTGTAAATGAAGTGATTTTGCTGCCGAGCCCGAGCATCACAATTACAGGACCGGAAAAAGGGCAGAGAGTGCAAATTGATTGCGGATCCGACGGCACAGACACGGTCCTGCCTACCGAGTCCGTAACTGTGAAGTTGCCTTTTATCGGCGTAATGTTTTCAGTGCACCCGCAAAGAGAAACAAACAGCAGGATCGGCAAAACGACAAGCGCCGCAAATCGTTTCATAATTATTCTCCTTGTTTTATATCATTGCCCAAAACGGCAATCGTTCTGACGGTTTTGCCGTCTTTACCCTGTATTTCCTGAACTGAGGCAAGAACGCCGTAAACTTCAAGAAGCGTTTTGGGAGTAATAAGCTCGCCCGGACTGCCGACGCGGATTTCACCTTGCCTGCAGAGCATAACGGCCTTTGTTTCAATACCCTGCGATTCAAAATACAGAGGGTGCTGAAGGGCGTGGGTAGCCATAATTGCGGATATGCCGTCATTGCACACGAGATCCGTAAGAATTTCGAGAAACAGGAACTCGTTTTTGAAATCAAGGGAGCTTGTCGGTTCATCAAGCACAATCAAGGGCGCTTTCTGCGCCAGCGCACGCGCAAGGAGGACCAGTTTCCGCTCACCTCCGGACAGCGCGGTATATGGTTTGTCCGCAAAACTCTCTATGCCGATGCGGGCAATGGAAGAATCACATATTTCGAAGTCTTCATCACAAGGCGCACCCAAAATTCCGGATTGTGCCGTTCTGCCCATAAGAACTACCTCCCTTACCGTGTATGGAAAGGCGGGTATGTGCACCTGAGGAACATAGGAAACGAGCTTTGCAAGCTCGGGACGAGAAAGAGTAAGAATGTTTTTTTCGCAAACCTTTATGCTTCCGGAAAAGTTTCTGTGAAATCCAAGTATGCAATCAAGAAGAGTGGTCTTTCCGCTGCCGTTTGGTCCGAGTAGGCAAATTATTTCACCTTTATCTGCTGAAAGTGACGCTCCGGAAATCAGAGGAGTATTATCATACGAAAAAGAAAGGTTATCAATCTGTAAAATCATGTTTTGAATCCTCCCTTCGTCTTTTTGAGAAGATAAACGAAGAAAGGCGTCCCTATAAGCGCGCAGAGAATACCTATCGGTATTTCGGAGCCGGTAAGAGTGCGGGAAAGCAAATCCATAATCACCATAAATGCCGAGCCGAGAGAAATGCTGACCGGGATGAGTTTCTGATTGCTGTTACCTATTATCATGCGCCCGATATGGGGGATAACAAGTCCGACCCATCCGATAGTACCGCTGATACACACTGCCGCAGCTGTGCAAAGAGTAGCTCCGCCGATAATCAGAATCTGAACTTTGCGCACATCAACTCCCAGAGACGACGCTTCTCTTTCTCCCATTGAAAGCACATTAAGTTTCCAGCGCGAGAAAAAAATCAAAAGCATCCCGATACCCATAGGTATCGTTGCGTAAAGATGAGAGTAATTCACAGAAGCGAAGCTTCCCATAAACCAAAAGGTTATTGACGGAAGCTGACTGTATGGGTCGGCAACAAATTTCATTATCGATACGAGCGCACTGAAAAACGCACCGACAATCACACCGCCGAGAATCATTGTTACAGAAGTGGTCACTCGTGATATTCTGCCTGCAAAATAGCTCAGAATCACCGCGGCAACCGCAAACACGAATGACAGGATATAAGTAAAAATACCGCCGCCGAAGAACACTATTGCTATGCACGCGCCGAAACCTGCTCCGTTTGAAACTCCGAGAATGCCCGAATTGACAAGCGGATTCCGAAAAACACTTTGAAACGCCGCACCCGATACTGCGAGAGAAGCGCCGACAAAAGCTGCGGCAATCGCTCTGGGAAGGCGAAGCTGCAGAACGGTGACACGCGAAGTGAGAGCAACATCCTGCGACCCGAAAAGAGAGAATACAACTTCCCTTAAAGAAATGGGATATCTGCCGAAAAACAGTGAAACAATCACCGCTGCAAGCGGTAAAAAAAGAAGCAGAGCTTTTACAGGCAGAGACAGACTGCCTGCAGATTTGGCTCTTTTCATTTGTTTCACTCCTTTCTGCAGAAATCGGTTATTAACTAAATAACGGTTATTTCGTCGTTTTCTTTGACTGTGCCGCCTTCGAGGACAATGCCGAAAATACCTTCTCTGGGCATAATGCACTGGCCGACGAGTTCTCTTATTGCACAGCCGTCGTGGCATTCTTTGCCAATCTGTGTCACTTCGATTACTGCCTCATTGCCGATTTTAAGCTTTGTGCCGACGGGCAGGGTGTAAAGCTCGATTCCCTCCGTGGTGATATTCTCAGCAAACATCCCGTGGCAAAGGCCGTCTGTGCGCATGCCCTGCGCTTTCTCAATGCTCTCTTTCGCGAGCAGACTCACCTGCCGGTGCCATTTGCCGGCGTGGGCATCTCCCTCAAAGCCGAAATCTTTTATGAGTTTGCCCTCGGGAATCGATTTCTTGGGCGTTTTCTTTTTTTCGCTGATATTTATCGCAACTACTCTTGCCATATTATCCTCCCGTTCTGTTGAGCCCGTGACCCGCATTTTCGTTTCCGAAACTGTGGCCCGCGGGTTTTTTGAGAATTATATTCTTAACCTCTTCAAGAAGTTTGTTTTCATCATCAATAAACTGCAGAATATCATAAGCGGTTTCATATCCGAGGCAGGGCTTTACTCTGCCGTCGGAGAGCAGTCTTATTCTGTTGCAGGAGGAACAGAATTTGTGTGTTATCGGACTTATAAGCCCGACTCTGCCCTTGAATCCCTCTGCCGAATAGTACTTTGCCGTGCTTTCTTCCGATTCAACCGGTTTCAGAAACGGGAATTCTCTGAGAATTTCATCACCCGTGACAATAAGGGACGAATCTTCGCCATTGTCGGAAAACGGCATAAGCTCAATGAAGCGGACATCGATTCTTCTATCCTTGGCGAGATTGACCAGATCGTCCGCACCATCGCTGTTGACGCCTTTCATAAGCACTGTATTAATTTTTACCGGGCTGATGCCCGCTCTCTCCGCTGCGTCAATTCCTTCAAGAACTTTTTTCAGAACATCGGCGCCGGTGAGATGGCGATAGGTGCTGCCGTCAGTGCTGTCAAGACTTATATTCACGCTGTCAAGCCCCGCGCTTTTAAGTTCCCGGGCATATTGAGCGAGATACACGCCGTTTGTTGTCAGGGCGAGTGTTTCAACACCTTCAACCGTGCGTATTCTTCCGGCAATTTCGCAGATATCGCTCCTCACAAGCGGCTCTCCGCCCGTGATTCTGATTTTATTTATCCCGCATTTTGCGAATGCTCGGACCAGTTTTTCAATCGTATCCGGTGACAGTTCGGTCTCTTTTTTGGCGCAGTCACTCTTGCCGCAATACACACAGTTGAGATTGCAACGCTGAGTTACGGAGACCCGCAGATATGTAATTTCTCTGCCGAAACTATCCTTCATCGTGATAATCGCTCTTTCCGCCCGTCTTTTCGAGCAGCTTGATTTCTTCAATCACCATATCTCTGCCCATGGCCTTGCACATGTCATATACTGTCAGCGCCGCTATCGACGCGCCTGTTACGGCTTCCATTTCTATGCCGGTTTTATAGGTGCATTTAGCCCTGACAAAGATACCCAGAGACGATTCGCTCTCTTTCTCAAAATCAACGGTAACCTTGTCTATGGGAATATTGTGGCAGAGCGGTATCAGTTCGCTCGTCTTCTTTGCCCCCATAATTCCGGCAATTCTCGAGGCGGCAAGACCGTCGCCTTTTTTGAGGTCGGAGCTGAGAAGAGCTTCAAGCGCTTCCGGATTCATCTTTATTCTCGCGTAAGCGGTCGCCGTGCGTTCGGTTACGGCCTTTTCGCCTATATCGACCATTACCGCTTCGCCGTTTTTATTGATATGAGTCAGCATATCAGCCCTCCGTATATCCGCCCATTTCATTGAGCCGGGATTTGAATTCGTCGGAATAAAGAACCTCGAGGAATGCTTGCACCATAGGATTGTCAAGGTATTCTTTATCAATCAGAAATTCGTATATTTCATTGCATACCGGAATAAAATCGAGGTCGTACATCTTCGCGGCGGAATAAATTCCGAGTCCCGCGTCTGCGTTGCCCGCGGCAATCAGCGCCGCAACCGCGGTATGAGTGAATTCTTCATTGCTGTAGCCGTTTATCTCATCGGGAGAAATCCCGCTTTTTTCAAGCAGATAATCGCAGAGTATTCTTGTTCCCGCACCGCGCTGGCGGTTGACATAGCGGGCATTTTTGATATCGGCAAATTCCTTTATTCCGAGCGGATTCCCTTTTTTAACCATCAGTCCCTGAACTCTGCCCACACCTCTGACGGCGACAGCACTGCCCGAAGGGATATATTTTTCAATGTATGATTTATTGTATTCGCCTGTCTGCGTATCGAGCAGATGAATTCCGCCCATATGGGCGAGTCCGTCACGAACGGCATAGATTGCGCCCATGCTGCCGACATGGGTGGAGCAGATTCTGAATTCCTCGCCTTTTTTCGCCAAAAAATCAGCGGCTTCATCAATCAGCGGATCGTGGCTTCCTGTGATGATAAGCGTGTTTTCAATTTCGGAAAGCGGTCTGTTAAGACGTATTTCAACCTCTTCGCCCGCTTCAATTCCCTCGCAGTCCTGAGAAACAAGGAGAACACCGTCCGCCTTGGTAAAGCTTGTTATGACTCCCGCTCCGCGCGCGAGAGGTGACGCTGAAATCTTTCCGCCGATTCTGCCGAGAGAAACGCGGATATACTCAGTATATTTTAGCGACGAAACAATCTTTTTTGAGAGTACGGCTTTTACCGTTTCACCCTTTGTGCGCTCTCTGCCGTAATACATCGAAACAATATCACTGGCTATTTCATCCATAATTACGATTGCCGAAACGGGATAACCGGGAATTCCGATTACCGGCTTGTTTTTCGCCTCGCCGAGAACGGCGGGTTTGCCGGGTTTGATGGCAATTCCGTGAACGAGAACGGTGCCGAGAGAAGAAATGATTTCGCTTGTATAGTCGTCCCTGCCCGCAGATGAGCCCGCGGATATGAGAACAATATCGCATTCCGAAAGAGCTGTTTCGACTGCAGTTTTTATAAGTTCCTTTTTATCGGGAGTTATCGGATAGACCTTTGAATCCGCATTGAAACCCTCAAGCATTCCTTTGAAAACGGTTGAATTGAATTCGATTATATCGCCTTTCCGGGGGCTACTTGTGGGAGCAACTATTTCATCGCCTGTCGGGATAATTCCGACAAGCGGTTTTTTTATAACTTCAATTTCCGTTATGCCGCCCGCGAGAAGAGCGCCGCAGAGCGACGGAGTGAGCTCGGTGCCCGAAGGGGCAATCATATCGCCCATGCAGATATCCTCGCCTACCTGACGCACATTCTGCCAGGGATAAACGGCGGAGATTATCTGCAGTTTGTCTTCTCCGGCCTCAATTAAATCTTCAACCATAATCACGGCATCGCATCTGTCGGGCAAAGGATCGCCGGTATCGACGACGGTGTATTCGCCGGGCTTGAGCGTCACGGGCGTTTTTTCGCTTGCGCCGAAGGTGATGCGTGAATCGACTGCAATTCCGTCCATCGCGCTCGCGTTATAGTGTGGGGAGCAGATGTGAGCATATGCTGCATTTCTGATTATCCTGCCGCAGGCATCTCCGACGTTGACGGTTTCGGTTCTGCAGCCGAATCCCGCTTCTTTCAGATGATTGTAAAATATTCTTTTTGCCTCGTCGAGAGGAATGTTGTTGAGATAGTTATGTTTCATAAACCGTATATTTCCATTATAGTTCCTTTGTTCAGTCCTTCGGCGTTTCTGGGAATTCTGATGAATCCCTGCGCCTTGGACAGAACGGATATTATACCGGATTTTGTATGCAGCGGAACGATTTCGTTCTTTTCATTCAGCCTGACACAGAGGAATTCCTCCCTGCCGTGATTTGAAGGAATGTTTTCCGCAAGTATTCCGCTTCCCGCAGGCTTTTCCGGGGGAACGTTCAAGATACTCCTTATATATTCGCCGACTATGAGCCGGAATACAAAATAAGCCGCGAGGGGATGTCCCGGAAGACCGAAAACGGGTTTGCCCTTAACCATTCCGAATATTGTCGGCTTGCCGGGCTTCATTGCGATTCCGTGAAAATACGCCTCGCCGAGAGAGTCGATTATATCCACGGTCATATCTCTTGCCCCTGCCGATGATCCGCCCGAAATGATGACGGCATCGGCTTTATTTACGCAGTCTTTGACAGCGTTTTCGATTTCTTGTCTTTTATCGGATACGGCTCCGTATTCAATCACATCGCATCCGAGCGCTTCTGAAGCGGCGGATAAGAGAAATGTATTTACATCTCTTATCTGCCCGGGTCCGGGATTATCGGCAACTATTTCATCGCCTGTAGAAATAACCGCGATAACCGGCTTTTTGAATACGTTTACTTCGGTAATTCCGAGTGCTGCAAGCACTCCGATATGCGCCGGCGAGATAACCGTCCCTTTTTCAAGTACGGTTTCGCCTTCGGCGATGTCATCGCCGGTGCGAGTGATGTTTTCGCGGGGAGCAACCGATTTATATACAAGGCAGAGTCCGCCGTCGCTGTCCGTATGCTCAACCATTACCGCGGCATCAGCTCCGCGCGGGAGCATACCGCCTGTTGATATTTTTGCGCACTGACCTCGCTTCAATATAAAATCTGCGCTCTCTCCCATAAGAATTTCGCCGGCTATTTCCAGTTGAGCGGGGATTGAATCGCCCGCGCCGAAAGTGTCGGCGGCGTTTACCGCATAACCGTCAACCGTTGTTCTGTCAAAGGACGGAACATTTTCGGGTGAAACGATTTTTTCTGATATTATTCTGCCGCCGGCTTCGCGGATATTCACTCTTTCGGTTTCCGGTATGAGCCGGGCGGTTTTTTCTTTTATAAGTGAAACGGCATCTTCCCTGATAAGCACGTTAAGCATTATATCTTCCACCCCGCAATAAAACTTTTTGCCCACTGAGTCCCGGGATTTGCGAGCGTTTCTTCGGGAGAGCCGTCGGCCTCGATTTTTCCGCTGTTGAGAATTATGAGTCTGTCCGATGCGTTCAGCGCCAGCAGAGGTGAATGGGTACTCATAATCACGGTGCATCCGCAGCTTTTCTGATAGTCTTTGATTGCTTTTATCACGAGCTCTGCGCCGTTTGCGTCGCAGGCGGAGGTCGGTTCGTCAAGAAGCAGTAAATCGCACTTTCCCGATAATACACGGCAGAGCGACAGCCGCTGGAGTTCACCGCCGGAGAGCGATTTTGCTTTCTTATCCGCAAGATGAGAAAGCTCTAGTTTTTCAAGCAGTTCAAACGCTTTGCTCCGGTCCGCTCCGCTTATAAGTATGTTTCTGATTAAATCTCCGCGGAAAGCGTAAGAATTCTGGGGCATATACAGTATGCTTCCGGGAATGGAAAAACTGCCTTCGCTTGCTTTTACTGTTCCGCCGAGTATTTTAAGAAGCGTAGTTTTGCCGCTTCCGTTCGCACCGGCAAGAGCGAGCGTTTCGCCGTCATTTATGCTTAATGACGGTATATCCAGGACTGTTCTTTCGCCGTAGCGCTTTTTCAGATTATTTATCTCAATCATCTTTGACCTCCTTAACGATAAAAGAGGCAAGCGCGTTCACAATGAAAGCGATAATCAGAAGAATGATGCCCAGAGCGAGCGCAAATGAGAATTTGCCTTTGTTTGTTTCAAGCATTATGGCTGTTGTCATAACCCTTGTTTTCCATTGAATATTACCGCCGACGATGCTGACCGCGCCGACTTCTGCAATCGAGCGTCCGAACGCATTCAGTACGACGGAAAAAAGCGATGAGCGCCCTTCGCCTATACACAGACGCGCGGTTTTGAGCCCGGAAAAACCGAGCCCGCGCGCAGTTTCTATTACAGGTTTCGAAGCGCTTTCGATAAATGAAGAAGTCAGCCCGATTACGACAGGCGTTATAAGCATTACCTGAGCCACGACCATTACTCTGACGGTAAAGAGCATATTGAGTTTACCCAGAAGACCGTAGTGGGTAAAGAGAGAATACACTATCAGGCCTGCCACCACAGGCGGCAAGCCCATAAGAGTGTGTATCAGCTTTTTTATAAATGATTTTCCGCGGAATGACTTCGAGCCGATAAGCGCACCGAGAGGCAGGCCTATAAGGCAGGAAATCAGCGTGCTGAAAAATGACATTCTCAGCGTGACGCCGATTATCTGCAGAAGCTCTCTGTCGGGCGGAAAAAGAAGTTCAAACGCCTGCCTGAAGCTTTCCATCCTGATTATTTAAGCAGAGTGAAAAGAGCTGAGCCGTATTCTTCCTCACCGTATTTTGCGATAAGAGCGCTCGCTTCGTCGCCGAGCATCCAGTCAATGAACGCCTGAGCGCCTTCGGTGTTGAGACCGTCAATCTTTTCGGGATTGACCGCTATGAGTGAATATGTATTCTTCATATCCTCGCCTTCGGCAAGAACTATTTCGAGATTGAGTTCATCCTGCATTGAGAGGAAGGTCGCCTTATCGGTCAGGCAGTATGCCTGCTGTTCGCTCGCCATTGTAAGGCAGGCGCCCATACCCTGACCCGCGCTGATATACCAGCTGTCTTCTGCGGCGTCGGGAGCATCGTCGCCCCAGATTTTGAGTTCGGCCTTATGAGTCCCGCTCTCGTCGCCTCTTGAAACGAATTTGCTTTCGGTGTCGTCGATTCTGTCGAACGCCTCTGCCGCATCGGGGCTGCCTTTAACGCCCGCGGGATCGTTTTTGGGACCTACGATGACGAAATAATTATACATAAACGGAAGTCTCTCAACGCCGTAGCCGCCGTCAATGAATTCCTCTTCGGAAGCCTTCGCGTGAACGAGAATCACATCCGCGTTGCCGTCGATTGCCTTCTGGATAGCGGCGCCTGTACCTGCGGACTGAACCTCAACCTTATAGCCGGTCTCAGCTTCAAAGGTCGGGAGCAGATAGGGCAGAAGGCCCGAGTCATTGACCGAGGTGGTGGTTGAAAGGCGGATAACGGGATTTTCGGGAGCCGGAGCTTCCGGTGCTGTTGAAGATGTTGACGATGCGGGTGCGGTTGATTCGGGAGCAACCTCCGGCTTTGCGCCGCAAGCGGCAAGGCCGGCAACGAGAACAAGTGCCAGAACGAGTGCAATTATTTTTTTCATGATATTTTCTCCTTTTCAAACACGGAAGGCAGCGCCGTTTCCCGCGATACCCTTAAGCCGTTAAAAATTCCGGCTTCGGCTGACAGAGCGTATGTTTCCACTTAGCCCGGAAAGCTCGGATCATATCATCTGTTATATCATATCATAATATTTAACATAAATAAAGTATTTTTATTGAATTGTAACAAAATATATGATATATATAATATGGGGTGATAAAAATGATTTTCGGTATTATAACTGTCAGCGACAGATGCTTCAGGGGAGAGTGCGAGGACAAAAGCGGTCCGGCCATTGCCGAATGCCTGAAAGAACTCTCGGAGAAGAATGAATATCTGCTTGTTCCCGATGAAAAAACACTTATTATGGGCGCGATTACAGAACTTGCCGATAACCGCAAAGCTGATGTGATTTTTACAACGGGCGGAACCGGATTTGCGCCGAGAGACATAACTCCCGAGGCTACAAAAGAGGTTATCGAAAAGGAAGTGCCCGGCATATCCGAAGCCATCAGGGCGAAGAGCCTAGAAATAACCGACAGAGCAATGCTTTCAAGGGCAATCAGCGGCATAAGAGGGAAAACTCTTATCATCAATCTTCCCGGCAGCCCGAAGGCAGTCAGGGAGAGCATCGGAGTTGTGCTGCCGATACTTGAGCACGCCGTTGAAACAATCAGCGGAAACACGCAGTCCTGCGGAGGGAAATACGGGAAATGAGTATAAAATCCGAAATTCAGGGCTTTGATATATCGGGAAAAAGCGCGGTTATAATTGGCTGCGGAGGCCTTGGCACAAACGTCTCGGTTCACCTTGCCGGCGCAGGTGTCGGCAGATTGTTGCTTATCGATTATGACACTGTCGAGGAGCGAAATCTCAACAGGCAGTTTTTCTATACTCCCGCCGATAAGGGCGAAGAAAAAGCACGCCTGCTTGCCGGAAGACTCGGCGCATACGCTCCCGAGGTCGAGATTAAATATCAGGCCGGAAAATTTGACAATACCATACCGGGAGACTGCGATATCTTAATTGTTGCCGTTGACAACATCGCAACCCGCAGGCAGGCAAATGAATTCTGCAAAAAGTCGGGAATCCCTTGTATCAACGGCAGCATCAACGGCTTTTTCGGCACTGCATATCTTTATATTCCCGGCAAAACGCCCGATCTGGAGGCGGCGGGTTGCCTCAATGAAACGGAAAACAAAAACCGTTCTCCGAGCACTACTGCCGCGATTATCGGAGCTCTCGAAGCCCAGCTTGCGGTCGATTACTTTCTCGGAATTGTTCAAAACGCCGGAAAGCTTTATATATATGACAACAACGAAATTCATACGCTGAAAATCAGAGGTGATTCAATTGACTGAATACTGCGGTTATATGGGAAAAGTTCTCTTTGTTGACCTTACAAAGCAGACTTTCGGCGAGTTTCCTTGGAGCGACAAAGACAGGGAGCGTACCCTCGGCGGCAAAATCATGGCGGCCGATATTCTTCTTCATCATATTACGCCGGAAATGAAGGCTTTTGATGAGGATAACTGGCTTGTTGTTACCACAGGTCCTCTCACCGGATGCGGATGCCCGAATACATCGAGATTCAATATTTCCACGATTTCTCCGCTGACGAACATCGTCACCTCATCAAACTGCGGGGGCGATTTCGGACTCTCACTAAAGAGGGCGGGCTATGATGCGGTTATCTTTACCGGCAGAAGCGAAAAACCCGTAACGGTTCATATCACGCGCGATAATGTTGAATTTGAAAGCGCGGAGGAAATATGGGGACTTACCACCGGCGAAGCGCAGGAGAAGCTGAGCGATTACCCCGGCAGACTGGTTATAGGTCCTGCGGGCGAAAATAAAGTGCTCTATGCCTGTGTTTTCAGCAATGAAAGAACCGCCGGCAGAGGCGGTGTCGGAGCTGTATTCGGCGATAAGAATCTCAAGGCAGTAACCGCAAAAGGTACAATGCTTCCCGGGATTGCAAAAGAGGATAAGCTTCGCGAATTCAACGTCAAATGGACCAAACTTCTCAAAACGCATCCGCTTACGGGCAGACAGCTTCCGAAGCTGGGCAGTGCCGGGCTCATCGCTCCGATGCAGGCGCACTCCATACTGGCCACTAAGAATTTCTCAGCCGGCAGATTTGACGGCTTTGAGAAGGTTTCGGGCGAGGAACTCGCGGAGAATCACCTTGTTTCAAACGGAGCCTGTACGGGTTGTGTCATAAGATGCGCGAGAAAAGTTGTCGTCAACGGTAAGGTTGTAAAAGGTCCCGAGCTTGAAACACTCGGCCTTTTCGGACCGAATATCCTCAATGACGATATTGAGAAAATACTGAAATGGAATTTTGAACTCGATGAGCTCGGTATGGATGCAATCTCCTGCGCGGGTTCAATCGCGTTCGCAATGGAACTCGCCGAAAAAGGCATTCACGATTTCGGAGTCCATTTCGGCGAAACGGATAATATTTCGCAGATGTTTGAAGACATTGCCTACCGCAGAGGCGAGGGCAATGATATTGCGGACGGTTCAAAGCGCATGAGCGATAAATACGGCGGAAAGGAATTCGCCATAAACGCCAAGGGTATGGAGCTCGCCGCCTATGAACCGCGACACGCAGTCGGTCAGGGACTCGGATACGCGACCGCAAACAGAGGCGGGTGCCACCTGAACGCCGGCTATATGGTCGTCGTCGAAGGCCTCGGCCTTGATGTGAATTCCCTTACGCCTCACGGCAAGGCGGCCATCGGTATCATGTTCCAGAATCTGATGGAGTCAATCTCGGGCGCGGGCAGCTGCCTGTTTACAAGCTACGCGGTTCTTCCGGGCTTCCTCATCGCAAAACCGAACCTGTTTTTGACTAAAATAATTCTTGCCGCTTTTCCGTATGTAGGTCCTGTTGTAAATCTTCTGAGTCATTTCACCAAGGTTCCGCAGATAAATATTCCTCTGCTTCCGCACGCTATTGCTGTTAAACTCGCGACGGGTATGAAATCAAATATGGCTAAGTTTCTCACCTGGGGCGCTTACGGCTGGAATGCCGAGCGTATGTCAAATGTAATCCTCGGCCAGAAGGCGGGAGCTGATAAATTACCAAAGCGCCTTACCGATGAGCTTCAGGATCCGAACAATCCCAAGACGAAGGTCCCGCTCGAGCAGATGAAGAAGGTATTCTACCGCGCCAGAGGCTGGAAGGACGGAATCCCCACCTGGCACCGTCTTAAAACTCTCGGAATCAGAATAGAAAAAGCGGTTTACGATAAGGCGGTCGCCGCCGCATACAAGAAAGACGGGGAGGCGTGATTATGGCAAAAGTAAATGTAAAACTGTTCGGAGTTTACAGAGTAGACACTCATATTTCCGATATTGAAATAGATGCCGAAAAGCTCTCCGATCTGCTGGAAGAGCTCAACAGAATTGCGGTCGGCGAGCATAAGAGCAGCATCTCATTCACCGACGCATCCGTGTTTATCAACGGCGAACACTGCACCAAGAAAAAGAAGAAACTCAATGACGGAGACGAAGTCTGGCTTCTCTCACCTGCATCGGGAGGTTGATTATGGCTTTCAGAATTGATGAAACTGTCTGCGTAGGCTGCGGAGGATGTGCCTTCACCTGCCTTTTCGGAGCAATCAGCGCGGCGAATGACGACGCCTCGCTCTATGCGATTGACGAAACAAAATGCGTGGAATGCTCCCAGTGTTCACACGTCTGCCCGGTCAGCGCGATAAGCGCGCCCGAAGGATACAGACCGATAAAGAAGGTTACGATAATTGCCGAAAAATGCAAGGGCTGTTCTCTGTGCAGCAGAGTCTGCAAAGCCGGCGCTCCGGCAGGCAAGATAAAAGAGCCTTTTGAAATCGACCGGGAAAAATGCTTCAGATGCGGCGTCTGCGCCTCAAAATGTAAATTCGACGCAATAGAAGTTGAATACGAATAGTTCAGTATAAATCACTACCACCCCGCAGGCAGACTCTGCGGGGTGAAAAATTTGCCGGGAATCAATTGCAGTTTTAACTGAAATAATTTTGAGTGTATTATATGTTCGCTTGTCAATCAAAGTGCGCAGTATTTGGTCTCAGTGTATTGACCTTCGCAGTATATCTGATATAATGATTTTATCGACAAAAACGGGATGGAGATGAGTGATATGAAAAAAGCCAAGGACCCCGCCAAGATTGAGAAAGAGATAGCAAAAAGACAGAAACAGCTTGATAAAAGAGAAGGTAAAAGCTACTTTTTTTATCTGTTCTTCATAATCGGTATAGTTTACATCACCGATGAAGTTGCTTCCGCGATAGCGTCTTTCATGCAGCAGGATATCGCTAAGGACATTGCTTCCCTGGAAACCCTCAATAAAATAACGCTTCTGTCATTTCCGCTTATGGCGCTGGGAGTAATCTACAAGCCGCTTGCCGACAGATTCGGCAGAAAGCCTTTCCTTATCCTCAATACCTTCGGTATGTGTATGGGCCTTATGATTGTTTATCTGACTCATAATCTTGCCGGATATATCGCGGGTACCGTTCTCACCCAGTTCTTCATCACACACGATATGCAGGTTGTTTACATTATGGAATCGGCTCCGGACAAACACAGAGCTAAGATTTACTCGTCTATAAAATGTGTGGCCATGCTGGGCGTTACACTTATCCCACTGCTGAGAAAGACAATGATGCACAGCACATCCGAGTGGAGAAATGTATTCCTTGTTCCTGCTCTTCTGGGAATCGCCGTCAGCGCGGCAGCTGTCTTCCTCGCAAAGGAAACAGACGCGTTCAACATCGCCAGAATAAATGAACTTAAGGGAATCACCGAGAAAGAAGAAGGCAATTCAAACAGCGGAGGAATTATCAACGCTCTGAAATTCGGATTCAGACATAAGCAGACAAAATGGCTGTTTCTCGCCCTCGTATTCTGCGAGACCGGATTCATTTTTACTCTCGACTATCAGTCCATAATGACATTCGGCTTTGTAAAAAACGCAATGGCTCAGGGACTCTTTACGGATTTTGAAAAGGCAAGTGAGAGCATTCTCATGAATGAAATCACTACCGCTCTCTTCTTCTATCCCATAGGCTGTGCCATCAGTCAGCTCATCCCCGGATTCATTTCCGACAAAAAAGGAAGAAGATATTCGGCAATAGCCATGTCCGCTTCGGCTGTTGTTCTCTTCCTCGGTTTCTGGCTGGGCGCGGAAAAGGGACTTCCTCCGCAGATAGTCGGCTTCCTCTGCGGCGGCAGCGTGGGAACATTCTGGGCCAACATCGACACTATTTCGCTTATGGCCGGCGAGTCCACTCCCACCGAACTCCGTTCGTCCATGCTTTCCGCAATATATCTTCCCCTGGGTCTGGGCATCGGATTCTCCTTCGGCATGTCGTTCCTGTTCATGCAGCTTTTCAGCGAACAGGCAATCGGCATTATTTCCCTGTGCCTCACCGTACCCGGACTTCTTGCGGACTTCTTCATACTGTCGTTGAGAGTTAAGGAAACCGCCGGAGTCGATCTTAAGGAAATCGACGGTTCCGAATTTGACTGACGGGTCGATTTGTTCTTAAAAAGAATCTTGTGAAAACTGCAAACATGCATTAGAAATCACCCCGCAGGGCCGGAACTTCTGGGCAAAAAATTGGTTTGAAACAATTGCAGTATTACTGCAATTGTTCTGCATTTTTCAGTTGATTATTGAGTGGATTGACAAGCCATAAATCCAATAATTATAAGGGTTCCAATGATTATTAAATAGTTCACGTAAAGAACCAATGGCATTCAAGAGGTAAGGGTTCAATCCCCCTTATCTCCGCCAAACGCCGCAGATTCATTGATTCTGCGGTGCTTTTTATTATTAGTTTAATCTCACACCTCTTAATTTTTAATACGATTTCGGAGGAATCAAGCGGTATGATGTCGGTGACAGCTAAATTACCCCGATATTTATAATCAGTTTAATACGACCCAACAAAGCAATAAAACCGTCTGGATTGCTGCGGGGTGTTTTTTTTGGTGAATTGAATGCGGTTTTAGCGTTTTACGGCAATTCCTATAGGCGCATAGGCGGTTTGATTCTGCATTAAGAAGCAAAGAAGTTGGGCATAAGGCGCCGAATACAATATGAAAAGTTCACATAATTATAATTAATAATAACTAAAAATTAAATAAAGATGTCACCTTTTTGTTACCTTCTATATGTTATACTCAAGGTGTAAAAAGCGAAAAAACGAAATGAGGGCAAAATATGAGGGAAATAAAGAAAATAATTCCGGCTTTGCTTGCGCTGATATTTATTTTCGGATCAGTTCCTTACAGTGTACTCCCGGTTTATGCCAAGGTAACATCTGTTAAAACAGAGGAGGCGCTTGTAAAAGCAATGCATGACGGCGGTGAAATCAAGCTGACAGGTGATATTGACTTGTCGGCAGAGCTTGTTATTCCGGAAGGAGTAACCGCGATTCTCAACCTGAACGCGAAAACACTGAACAGAGGTCTCAGCGCTTGTGCGGAAAACGGCAGTGTTATCAGGATTGAGTCCGGTGCATGCCTGACGGTCACTGACTCTACGGGGAATAATGCCGGCACAATTACAGGCGGTGCGGCTGTTAACGGCGGCGGCATCTGCAACTTCGGCACGCTCATCTTTGAAGGCGGCACTGTCGAAGGCAACAGGGCTCAGAGCGATGCAGACGGCTGCGGCGGCGGTATATACAATACCGGTTCGTTTACTCTGTGCGGCGGAATAATAAGGAATAACGAAGCGTGCAACGGCGGCGGAATATATAACGGCGGCGAGGGCTCTCTGATAATCGAGCAGAATACGGTTGTTAAAAAGGCCGGCATTGAATCGGTTACGAAGTATACAAATGCCACGGTTACCGGAAACAAAGTGACCGGGCTCGGCAACGGTATTTACAATGCTTCCGAAATGAGCTTGTGCAGCGCTCCCGTAATAAGCGAAAACGGAGATCACGATGTTTTCATTTCGCGAGGAAAGGTTATCAATATTGCCGGCGAGCTTACCTTCACGAAGAAAATCATCATCCACGCTTCCGGCACAAACAGCGTCATTACCGAGAATTATTCGTTATATAACAGTAAAAGGCCCACGACTTTTTTCGCATCATCCGACAGCAAAACAGTCATCAGGCTGACCTCTGCGGAAAACGGCGAAGTTATGTTTGTGAATGAAATGAAGAACACTTTGCTGGAAGTCTATGAAAATAGAAAGCTGGTTAAAAGGGAAGAATATGAAAAACCCGCCGACGCGTGGGTCAAAGCGATGGGATATGCCAAAGATAACAAATACGCATGGGGCATTTCGGACGAGGCATCGCTTGTTGAAATCACGCTTGGTTCGGACTGGACAGCGAATCAGTACTTATATACCGGCACAAAGAAAAACATACTCGTTGACCTGAACGGATACTGCATTAAACGCGACGGCAAAAAGAGCAAAGACGGCGGCATTTTCAGAATAGGCGAGTATTCAAGACTTACAATCACCGACTCCAACCCGAATTCTGCCGGCTACAAGGAGCATAAGGGCGGCGTCATTGCAGACGGAAACGGCAAGGACTGCGGCGGCGGAATTGCTGTTGAAAAATACGGTCAGTTTTATATGATGGGCGGCACGCTGTTTAACTGCGTAACCGACTATCACGGCGGCGGAATCTATTCGGCGGGAGAGAATGCCTATATAATTCTGAAAAACTGCACAATAGATTCCTGCAAGACAAATGACAGCAGCGATGACTGCCACGGCGGCGGAATTTATGTTGAGAAAGCCGGCAATGTTAATTTTAAAAATGTTACAATCAAAAACTGTGTGAGCGAGGATAAAGGCGGCGGCCTGTATCTGCGAAGCAAGCCGGGATATGTTCATCTTTCGGATGTTAAATTTGAGAGCAACAGCGCCAATGACGGCGGCGGAGCAATTTTTATTGATGATCTGAGCAGCGACAAGGAGTTTGAATTTGTCGCCGATAACTGTAATTTCATAAAGAATAAATCAAATGACAGAGGCGGCGCGGTCTATGTCAATGACGATGATGAAAGCGAATACAGAAATCCGACAGTTTTCACAAACTGCGTTTTCAGCAATAACGAAAGCAAGCATAACGGCTCCGCTCTGGAGATTAATGACAACGGAGTTGTTCTGAACGGCGGCACAATTACGGGCAATTCAACAAAAGAGAAGGGCGCCGTTTATGTTGAGGATAAGTACGACATAACCGTAAGCGGTAAGCTTATTATTAAAGGTAACAAAGGCAAGAGCAACAATCAGAACCTGGTGCTCGAAAAAGACAGCAAAAAAGCTTATGTTTACTGCGCGGGATTATATAAAGGTTCTGAAATATGGCTGAGCACCTCCAACGGCGGTACCGGATTTGCGGGGGTTAAAAATGTCAGCGAGTATCAGTCAAAATTCTTCCATCCCGAAAAGGGAACGCTTAAATTCAAGAAGACCGGCACAGAACAAGCAGAAATGGTAGCAACCGCATCTCTGTTCAACCAGGGCTCAAAATATGCAGCCGCAGCTCTTGCGGGCGTGGGAGTTCTGCTGGCGGTTGTGATAACTGTTTTTGCAAAAAAGAGGAAAGGAGCTGTAAATGACAATGACAATGACGAATAACAGAATCATCAGAATATTTGTATGTGCTTTGTGCGTAGCGCTTGCTGTATGCATAGGATTTACCGCCCCTGCTCAGCTCTTTGCCAAAGCAACCGAGCCTGTTCTCTATGTTGAGGACATCCGTCTTGCCGTTATCAACAGAGAGAATGAAACCATAGAAGACGCGCAGGAGGAAGTCGGCGCGGATTATATAATCGCCGACAAGGTTGAATTAAACCCCGGCACCTCTACCGGCAGAGATGTGTATCTTGCCTATAAAACAACCACAAACAAAGATATGGCAATCCGCGATATCAAGCTTATGGCGATGGACAGCGGCTATACCGAGTATGACTATAACGAGATGAATGCCTACATCGCGTCTCAGAACGCCGATAAGGCGCAGACTATGGCCGATGCGGCGAAATCATTTGCCGAAAACTACATCGCGGGCAGTCCGAGAGCGATGGATGCCTACAAAGCGCTGAATCTCTTCAGAATAGAGAGCAACGGCACGGAGCTTCTCGGCGATTATATTATCGCGGGCAAAGCGGATCAGGCATTTTTCTCAAAGATGCTGGTCAGTTCCAATGTGCAGGCGCTCAACGCCGTTATCGGTTTTATCAATATCGGTCTTACTCCGTATCTCAATGAGTATGATGAAGAGAGCGGTCAGCAGGTTACGACAGACTGGGCGAAGCTTATTCCCATCAGTTCACTCTGGCAGAGATATGAACAGGGAATAACCGCTGATGAGGAAGCGGAACTCGACAAAAAATATCAGGATATAGCAAGAGAGCTTTTCCATCAGATTCAGGACTTCACCACATTCTATGAAAACGCCAGAGCGAGAGCGGGCGAAAACTATGAAAATCTGAATCTCGATACCGAGGGCGATATCGACGATGCCCCCGAAGCTATGGATAACGCAGATGAAAACGATATGGATGTAACCTATATCGTCTGCTATGAGAAACTGAACGAATATAATTTTGACGAAAACACGAAGCTCGGTGACTGGTTCCTTTCACTCGGTCATCAGACTTCGGATAATATAGATATTAAACAGATTTACCCGATTATTGACGCAATGGGCGAAAACCAGGCATCAATAGTCAATACCGGCGGTCTTATTTCCGCCATATTCAATCTTGCCGAGAATGTTCATAATGATGAAATCGACAGCATGATTGAAAGCGTCAGAAAAGAGCTCGGAAAGATTGACGATACCGAAACATTCTATATTTTCGACAACAGGGACGATATCTTTTTAAAGCGTTCCCGCTTTGCGGTTACCGCGGAATCCTCAAGACAGTCCGCCGCTTCAAATCCGATTGACCGTACAACCTTCTGGTGGGATGATATTTACGAAGTGTATTATCCCGGATTCACACAGATGAGTTTCCTGCTCGGCGCGGTTTACGCCGCGGTCGGCGTGGTGGCGATTGTTGCCGCGGTCGGCGGATTTGTAACAGGCCTTATGGCGGGCACCTGTGTTGCGATGGCGGTCATCAGTTCCGTGCTTATGGGCGTATTTTCCGTCATTTCCTGGGTCAGCACCGTTATCGGTCCGTATTTCTCTATGATAACGGGCGCCCTTACCGCCGTGTTACTCGCTATGTTGATTGTTAATTTCCTTATTCAGGAATTCAAAAAACTCGTGAAAAAGGAATTCCAGACGGATAAGCCCGATTATATCGTTGATACCCGTGAAACCCAAAACGGCGCAATCAATGTTCTTTATGAATGTGTCAGAGACGCCGCCGGCAGTGTAAAGGATGTCAACGGCTCACAGCAGTGGAAGTGGGTCGTAATGGGTATCACCAAGGATCCGCGCGTAGGCAGCCCGATTGTTGCCGATGAAAAAGGCGGCATCTTCCTGCAGGTCAACGGCGACGCCGCCGTGCAGAAGGGCTATGAGAGCGTTAAATATTTCGGCGAGCGCAGCCCCGGCGATTTCAACGCTTTCTGCGAAAAAAACAGAGTAAACGGCGCTTATCTGCATTATCACACCGAAACTTCAATCAAAAACTTTGTTCCTTCCGACGGACAGCAGGCGGAAACTCCGGATAATCCCGATGAAAATACCGGCGGGGATGAAGGCAATGCCGATGAGCCGAAAAATAATGTCACTTATATTGCAGATATAGTGGTGGCGGTAGCATCCGACGGCGAATCGGCAAGAAACGAACTGATTAAAAGAGAAACCAAAACCTATGTGTTTGACCATGACCTCTCCGAAAATCAGGATTTTGCCACCTACATCGGCTATTCGCTTACAAACGACCCCAAAGCTGCGATAACCGATATCCGCATCGCTCCGAATGTGGGTCAGAGCACACAGACAAACACCATCCGCTACGGTGATGTGGAATACACCTATTCACACGTACTCGGCTGGGATACCGGCCCCGGCAGCAAGCAGGGTATCCCGCTGTGTGACGCGCTCTACTTTACGAGAGACAGCAGGGCGGGCGACCCGATTCCCGCGGATAATCTTGTAACCGCCAACAACCTTGAAACATACGGTTCAAAAGATTCAGAGTGGATTCCCGTCTCCTATTTCGGCAACGATCAGCCGTATAATTTTGAAACGCATTATGAGTTATGGGATGACGGCGCGGGAATAAACTTCTACGCAACGAAGAAGGATAATTACCTCAATAAAATGCCGAGTTCTTATCTCTATTTCAAGCCGGAGAACGCGAGAAACAGCGGAGAAAGATACCTTTCGGGTATTATATTCATAGGCGGCACCGATTGGAGAGATACGGCATTCGACGATGTTGAAGCTGACTTCAGCGATCTTTGGGATAAGGTGCTTCAAAACAGAAAGACCGAAACGCCTACCGCACAGACCGATCTGTGCTGGACGGTCGGCAACAGAAAGAAGGCCACTATCGGAAATCTCCATATGAAGCTGCTTTATACCTGGACATATTATCCCAAGAGAGCGCTTACGAATGTGGTGGTTTATCAGGGTGACAGTTACAGCGATTCGCTGCCTTACACAATGAGCAAAGCGCTCGGCGGCGTTCAGCAGAACTTTATTGCCGCCACCAATTTCCAGCAGCAGTTCTGGGAGATTGATAAAATATACCGCTTTGTTATGCCCGGCAATGTTTTCATGAATTACGCCTGCGGCTGCGCTATGAACAGAGAGGATGTTGAATATGTCAAGCGCATGGTGAAATACCGCACCGAGACGCTTGCCGAAGGCGTTCCGTTCGGATATAAGAAGATGCCGTTCATGCCGACCGCGCTCTATCTCTGCGGCCCCGTAAACGGCAGAGAGCCGCTGAAGCTCAGCGATATAATCATTACGGAAGATACTATTAACTGTACTTATGATAACGGCGTTTATCATTATGACACAGATCATCCGATAAGTTTCTTTAACGGAAAGGAAACGGGCGGAGCATATACCCTTGCGCCCGACCCCAATGGCAGATATCACGACAGCAAGCTCAAAGCCACCGGCGAGTTCAGACCCGTAGTGGATATTAAAAACCCCTATTCCACGAAGGCGTTCAATCTTTCCTATCCCGACTCCTGGGATGAAGATGACAAATTCCAGCGTGAAACACGCCCCTGCTATATTTATCTCAGAGGTCAGGTGACCGACAAGCCCAAATACATATCCGCTCTTTCTGTCGGCGCTTATTCAAGGGCTCAGTTCAAAAAGGATAATCCCGATCAGGATTCCGATACGGCGGATTCAATGGTTGAGGGCACCGCGATGTTTGCCGCGGCGTCCGGCTGTTCGGACGAAATGATTGTCTATAACATTGCCGTTTCAAATCAGAGCGATACCTGGTATAACAGGCAATCGGACGGCAAAGGCAAAACCGATGCGCCGAAGAACAAGCCTGCAGCTTATATCGGCCTTACCAGAACCGATGACCCGAACAATGCAATTACGGGTGTTATTCTTTATCAGTTGAATGATATGATTGCGCCGAATCAGATAACCTGCAATAATGTCAAATATACCTGCGCCTCTTCAACGATGCCTATTGTGATGGACGGCAAGAATTATTACCTTTATTATTCCAAAAACACCGGCGATTCCGTCGGTCTTCCGATTGAGGATATAAAGATTGATACCACGCCCATCATACCGGGCTATGCAACCAATCTCTGTGCCGACAAGGATCACACTGTGCCTTACGGCAATCCCGATCTCACCTGCTTTATTCATACCAAATATACAGGTAACCGCGAATTCTTCAATAAATTCTATGTCGGCACCGGCGCTACAAAGCGCGAAGCGATGTGCGATCTGCTTTCTCAGGGCTGCGTTGAATGCCTTGATATAGACCTGAATAAAGGCATCCGCGGAGAAACCATTCTGCTCGGTTATCGTATGAGTGCGGTTAATCCGAAAGCAAAGAAAGCAACACGCGAGCTTCAGGAATCAGAAATAATCTACGATATCCTTATAACGAGCGGCGAGCCTTATCACAGCGACGGTCTTATAAACGACGGCGTTTATTATCACCCTGTCGGCAACTATGATTTCAACGGTTCGTACGGCAGCGAAATATATATGTATTACACATCGCCCTATTATTCGGCGGAATACAATAAAACTCACAACGCAAAAACGCGTCTGCCCCAGGAAGTCTTCACAGGGTATCTTACAAAGCTTGCCTTTGCCGAGAGCGACAGGGTTCCTTACAATGAAACCGCAGCTGCCACCTCCGATTCGCAGGATGCAGTCCGCTGGGAATATGTAATGCAAGCCAACAATACGAATCCGGCAAACCTTAATGAGAATGCGATAAGCTATACACCGCATCACGGTAAGGATGTGCGCATTTCAATGTTTGCTCAGCGCAGTGACGGCAGCGTGAAGCCCTCGGGCGAAATCACAGGCGGCTTTGTCGAGAGCACCTATACTGTCGGCAACCTTGAATTTGCTTAACGCATAATGAGTCTCTATGGTTTTTTTAAAGAAATGAAGGAAAATGATATGAAGCATATATCAAATATTCTGATTGCTCTTGTGCTTGCGCTTGCAATAGCAGGCACCCTTCCCGCGCAGGTGTTTGCGGATTCAATGCCCGAGTATATCAGCTCGGTGAAAGTCTATGAGGGTAATTATGATACCGCTGAAGCCGAGGGATTCAAAATTCTCTGTGGCGATGACGGCAAACCCGTTGACTTAAACCAGGGCTCAGGTTCAACCTCAATCGGCGCAAAAGGCAACAAAAAGGTTTATCTCGGCTATAAAACCACCACAGTCAGAAGCGCGGCAATCACCGACCTCGCTCTTATGAATATGAAGGGCGGCTATGATGTTGCCGAGTATGACAAACTGATGGAAGGCCAGATGAGTCAGCAGATTGCTCCGTTTGTTGATTCCTTCCTCGCGGCTATAAACGAATACCGCGCAAATTACAATTCAGGTAATGAGGCCAACAAAGCGCGTGCGCAGTATATCCACGATATGCTCAATAAACTTACGGATGACGACTGCGGCGGCGCGGGTCTCGGCGATTTGTTCCTTAATAAAACCGTTTATGAACTGGCAAAACCGCAGTATGACGCTCTTTCGGATGCGGAAAAGGAAAAAACAAGCATCTCCGAAGTCAACAATCAGGTGCGCGATTCCCTGCCCGAAGAGGAGAAAAACAAGCACGCCGATATTCTCACAATCATTGCGCAGTCAAACGGCAACGCAACTCTTCTGATGCAGAATCTTCTTACCCGCGCTGCGGATGATAATGAAGACACCTGGATTGACCGCTTTGAGAGCCTGACATATGATGATTTGCTTGATTCCGTCAGCGGAAGTCCGAGTGACAAAATTGCAAAACTTGCCAAAAATTATGATGACGACGCGAAATTAATCCTTGAAAAATGGGATGATTTCCGTGAGCATCTTGATAACTATGAAAAGGCGCTCGAAATTCTTAACAAAGCAAATAAAAAAGATGTTTCCGGGGCGGAGGAAACTTTTGAGGCCTTTGATTTTGAAACCTCAACCGAAGAGGAAGCCGAAAAAGCAGCCGAGGCAAGTGTTGAAATTCAGTATTCTGCCGAAGAGCTTGCCAATGCCGCCGCCGATGTATTCTGCAAGGAATATCTTGAAACTATCGATTACTCAGACGGTACACTGCTTGATTTCTTCACTCAGCCCGCTGAAGACATTGAGGAAGATTTAACAGTTCTTTATCCCATCGTGGCTTCTCTTACAAAAGGCCAGAGAGCCGGCCTTGAATTCGTTTCTCTTCAGAACCTGGTTATGATAGGTTCAACCGATGAAGAAGGTTATCAGGCGGCAACTCTTGAAGCACAGGAAGCAAACTCCGTATATCTCGGCGTTGACCGCGATATCTATAAAAAGGGCGGCGTTGCTCTTACAAGCGATGCGCTTCGCGGCAAGGTGGTTGAAGAAGAAACTCCCGAAAAATCATATGCGCTTCACATCTGGTCCGCCGTTGCCGTGGGCGTGACACTGGTCGGCGCAGCAGCATTTGTTACAGCGTGGGCAGTCAAGAATTCTGTAGATGCAACAAGGGCTGCCTATCAGCAGACTTACGCAAATCTGTCGAATTATATCATGAGAAACACAAAAACCGTCAACACAATGAAGGACAAACTGACTGTTCTTCAGAACAAAGGTCTTAATCAGTTGGCGGAAACTCAGCAGAAGAATATCAACAGTTATAACAAAGCGATTAATAAAGCCCAGAGTCAGCTCGATAAATACGATGCCTCTTATGTGCAGAGGCTCGAAAGCCAGTCAAGCACATACAGTTATATGAGGGCGGGCGCCGCCGTGTTCACGGTTGTGATGATAGCCGTTTCGGCAACCCTGATTTATCTCGACTACAAGGCAATGAAAGATTACTACGATGTCGATTTCACTCCGATTCCTCACTATATGGTCGATGAAAAGGATATAACCGTAACAAATGAGAATAACGAAAAAATAGTCATAAAGAATCAGAGCGCATACTACAAAGCTGTTGAGTCAAGCCGCAAAAAAGGCGACGATTACTATGATAAGATTGACATCTGCGCCGATATGAACGGCTGCGTCAATCCGCAGTGGCTCGCTCTCTACGCGGCAAAGAACGAGGCTATGAGCCCGATTCTCGCGAATTCGCTCAAGGTTGTTGTAGGCGATTCAACAGTTCCTCAGGGATATGAAACGGGCATTCATTTCTTCGGTGAGAAAGCAGCGTTCAACCTCAATAACAAGCTCTATTGCTGGAATCAGAGCGCAAAGAGCGTGATGGTTTATTACAAGCTTGACACTTCATCCGCAAATTCCGCAGGCTCCGCGGGCTCAAACTTCACAGCCGGAAACCTTGCCCTCGCGGGCACTGCCGGCCTCGCAATCGGCGCGCTGATTTCGGGCTTAGCCGTATCCTCGTCATATAAGAAAAAGAGCAAAAAGGCCGAGGCTTAAACGCATATAAAGCATCTTCCATATAAATCTGTTTCCGAAGAAAAGGAGATAATTATGAAAAAAATATCAATGATTCTCATCGCCCTTGTGCTTGCTCTCACAATCGCAGGCACCTTGCCCGCTCAGGTATTCGCGGATTCCCTGCCAGAATACATAAGCGTTGTTAAAGTATATGAAGGCAACTGCGACAAAGCCGCGTCTGAGGGCTTCAAAATCCTCTGTGACGAAAAAGGCAATCCGATTGACCTCAACCAGGGCTCCGGCTCAAAGGAAATCGGCGCGAAGGGCAATAAAAAGGTATATCTCGGCTACAAGACCACAACCGACAAAAATGATGCCATAACCGACCTCGCTCTCATGAATATGAAGGGCGGTTATGATACTGCCGAGTATGACAAACTGATGGAAGGCCAGATGAGTCAGCAGATTGTTCCGTTTGTTGAGAGTTTCCTTGCCGCCATCAATGAATACCGCCGGAATTATAAATCCTCCAATCCCGAAAATCAGGCAAGAGCGCAGTTTGTTCATGATGCTTTGAATAAACTTACCGATGATGATACCGCCGGAGCGGGTCTCGGCGATTTGTTCCTTAACGAAACTGTTTACGAAATGGCGAAGCCGCAGTGGAACGCCCTTTCCGACAAAGATAAAGAAAAAACTTCTTTTTATGAAGTAAACAACAAGGTGCGCGATTCCCTTTCCGACAAAGATAAAGAAAAAACTTCTTTTTATGAAGTAAACAACAAGGTGCGCGATTCCCTTTCCGAAGAAGATAAGAACAAGCACGCAGATATTCTCACCATAGTCGCTCAGTCCAACGGCAAAATCACCCTCGTTATGCAGAATCTGCTTACCAGAGGCGCCGATACCGAAGACGATACCTGGCTTGAGCGCTTTGAAGGCACAACATATAAAGATCTGCTTAATCTTGCCGGCGGAGAAAACACCGACGCAATGAAAGCCCTCGATAAAAAATATGAGGACGACGCGAAAAACATTCTCGAAAAGTGGGACGCTTTCCGCGAGCAGCTTCTGGATTATGAAAAGAATATGGAAACTGTTGAGAAATTTGATGAAGAAAAAGCGGAGCAGATCAATGAGAATGTTGAAAACCTGAACGAAAAAACAGATCCCGAAGAAGCGGCTGATACCCTGATTGATTACGCCGAGCAGCAGCTTCTCAATGCCGAATTAATGAACTGCGTGCAGAATGCCGCCATTCACGATATTCTGGAGGAAACCGAGTATCTTGACGGCACAATGCTGGATTTCTTCTCAATGACAAAAGAAGAGGTTGAGGAAGATATCACCGTGCTTTATCCTATTGTCGCCTCCCTTTCAAAAGGCCAGAGAGCCGGTCTTGAATTTCTCTCACTTCTTGACCTCTTCAATGTTGCGCTTACAACTGCCGAGGGCTATAAAGAAATAGACCTGAGCAAGGTTGAAAAGGCCTCAATTTATGCGGATGTTGACCGCGGCATTTATAAGAAGGGCGGAGTAGGCCTCACAAGCGATGCCCTGCGCGCGGATGCTCTCAAGAGAATGTCAGAGCAGAGCGAAGACTCGTTTTTCGATATGTTCAGCACATCAACCCTTGTGATGATGGCCCTTACCGGCGTTGCCGCTCTCGGAACATTTCTTTCCCTGGCGGCTTATACAACCATGAAATTAGATGTATATACACTTAACAAAGTTACCGATGGCATATATACCAAACTGTTTAAAGATACTGCTGAAAAAGTTAACGGGCACAAATTTGCTGTTTTGGCGAAAAACTACCCCGACTTTGAAAAAACATTCTTAGAAAAGACAAAATCCATGAAAAAAGGAGAAATCGGTTCCTCAGATCTTGGCAAATGGGTAGAGGATTATTCGGAAGAGTATGCTGAAAAAATGGCACCCAAAACCAATGTGGCGGGATATCTGTCCGTCGGCTTTGCCGTTGCGATGATTGCCCTCGCCGTTGTTACCACATACCTTTCCTACCGGGATATGAAGGCACATTACAATGTTGATTTTACCCCCATTCCCCACTATATGGTTGAGGAAAAGGATATAACCGTAACCAATGAGAACGGGGAAAAAATAGTTATAAAAAACCAGAGCGCTTATTACAAAGCCGTTGAGAGCAACCGCAAAAAAGGCGACAGCTATTATGACAAAATCGATACCTGCGCCGATATGAACGGCTGCGTAAACCCCCAGTGGCTGGCCCTCTACGCGGCAAAGAACGAAGCGTTGTCACCGATTCTCGCTTCTTCGCTCAAGGTTGTTGTCGGCGACACAACAGTTCCCCAGGGCTATGACACCGGAATTCACATGCTCGGCGAAAAAGCCGCCTTCAACTTGAATAACAAGCTCTACTGCTGGAACCAGAGCGCAAAGAGCGTTATGGTATATTATAAAGTTGAAAAGGCGGCTGCCTCATCGGCAAGCTCAGCAGGTTCAAACTTCAGCGGCGGCACACTTGCCCTTACGGGCGCAGGCGGTCTTGCTCTCGGCGCGCTTATTTCCGGTATTGCCGTTTCAGCCAAAGGCAGAAAAAGGAAAAACAACTCTGTTTAATAAAAAAGCAGGTGAAAACGAATGAAAAGAATCACAACCATTGTCACCGCGATTATTGTGGCGTTTTTAATCGCAGGCACGCTGCCGGCACAGGTATTTGCGGATTCCGCACCCAAATACATAAGTGAAGTGAAAGTTTATGAAGGTAACTGCGACAAAGCCGAAGAGGAAGGCTTTACTATCCTCTGCGGAGATAACGGCAAACCCGTTGACCTCAATCAGGGCTCAGGCTCAACCGACATCGGCGCCAAGGGCAACAAAAAAGTCTATCTCGGCTACAAGACAACAACGGACCGTAAAGACGCAATTACAGACCTTGCTCTCATGAATATGAAGGGCGGCTATGATACTGCCGAGTATGACAAACTGATGGAAGGTCAGATGAGTCAGCAGATTGTTCCGTTTGTGGAAAGCTTTCTTGCCGCCATTAAAGAGTATCGTGTTAACTACAATTCTTCCAAGCCCGAAAACAAGGCAAGGGCGCAGTTTGCTTATGATGTTCTCAACAAACTGACCGATGACGACTGCGGCGGCGCGGGTCTCGGCGAACTGTTCCTGAATGAAACGGTTTATGAACTGGCAAAGCCCGAGTGGGACGCTCTTTCAGACAAAGATAAGGAAAAGACTTCTTTTTATGAAATAAACAACAAGGTGCGCGATTCTCTGCCCGAAGAGGAAAAGAACAAGCACGCCGACATTCTCACAATCATTGCGCAGTCAAACGGCAAGGCAACGCTTATGATACAAAACCTGCTTACCCGTGCGGCGGATGATAATGAAGATACATGGCTTGACCGCTTTGAAGGCACAACCTATAATGATCTGCTTGATCTGGCAGGCGGAGCAAACACAGACGCGATGAAAGCCCTCGATAAAAAATATGAGGACGACGCGAAAAAACTTCTTGTTATGTGGGATGCGTTCCGTGACTGTCTCGATTCATATGACGGATATGTTGCAAAAGTTGAGGCGTTCGACGAAAAAGCAGCCTCCGAAGAAATAGCGCACTGTCAGTTCCTGCTTGAACAGCTTCACCCTGAATACAATAAAGAGGAATACTCAGAATTCTTTAACGAATACATTGCCGTAAGAAATCAAATCAGGGAAATAACAACTTACTCGCAGTTTATTGCCATACATGATTATCTTGACACCGTTGAATATGAAGAGGGCACTCTGCTTGATTTCTTTATGAAGGAAAAAAGCGAAATAAGCGCCGATTTAACGGTCCTTTATCCGCTGATTGCTTCGCTCTCAAAAGGACAGCGCGCAGGTCTTGAATTTCTTTCATTAAAAGAACTTTTTGCTGTTGCGCTGACCGACGAGGCGGGGTATGCCGATATCGACTGTGACGAAATCGATGAAATTTCGATTTACGACGGCGTTGACCGCAACATTTACAAAAAGGGCGGCGTTGCTCTTACAAGCGACGCAATGCGCGCGGACGCTCTCGCAAAAATGAATCAGGATAACGGTATGTTCAGCCCCTGGACTATCGCAATGATAGTTTTAACCTCAACCACATTTGTTGCATTTGCAAGCTCTGCAATTTCGCTGGGCATAATGAAATATGATATTTCCTCCTGCACCAAACAGGCTGGCAGTCTTTCAAACGATATCAAACCGCTTACCAAAGGTATGGCAGATGATGAAATCGGTGAACTTGAAACCCTGTTTACCAATGAAGATATTGCCAAAGGAAATAAAATTGACGCGTTAGAAACACAGGCAGCAACCGCAAACAGCTCAGTTTGCAAAGGCCTCGCAGTCGGTCTCGGCGTTGCGGTTATAGTCCTGGCTGCTGTTACAACATATCTTTCATATCGCGATATGAAGGCTTATTACAATGTTGACTTCACGCCGATTCCGCACTATATGGTTGACGAAAAGGATATAACCGTTACCAATGATGCGGGAGACAAAATAGTTGTCAAGAATCAGAGTGCATATTACAAAGCAGTTGAATCCAACCGCAAAAAAGGCGACAGCTACTATAAGAATATAGGCAACTGCGCCGATATGAACGGCTGCGTAAACCCGCAGTGGCTCGCGCTGTACTATGTCAAGAACGAGGCAATGAGCCCGATTCTTGCCGATTCGCTTAAAGCGGTTGTCGGCAGCAGCACTGTTCCCGAAGGTTATACAACGGGTATTCATTTCTTCGGTGAGAAAGCGGCGTTCAACCTCAACAACAAGCTCTACTGCTGGAATCAGAGCGCAAAGAGCGTGATGGTTTATTTCAAGGTTGATACCTCAGCCGCATCATCGGCAGGCACTGCAGGTTCAAACTTCACAGGCGGCACGCTTGCTCTTGTGGGTGTCGGCGGCCTTGCTCTGGGCGCGCTTGTCTCGGGTATAATTGTTTCCTCAGTCGGCAAAAAGAAGAAAAAATCAGTTGTATAACAATTCTTGTGTATAAATAACCGTTATCACAAAATGACCCGCAGGAAAGTCCTGCGGGTCATTAATAATTGTTTTATTTAAGCTTATTGTATTCTTCGTCGGACACAGGTTCGCACCATTCGGTGGAGGCGTCTTCGCCCTGTACTTCAATAGCGAGGTGAGCGAACCAGGAACCGGGAGACGCGCCGTGCCAGTGCTTGACTCCGGCGGGGATATTGACAACACTGCCTTCGGTCATTTCAACAGGTTCCTTGCCCCATTCTCTGTAATAACCTCTGCCGCCGATGCAGATAAGCATCTGCCCGCCGCCGCTTTTTGCGTGGTGAATATGCCAGTTATTTCGGCAGCCCGGCTCAAAGGTGACGTTGTAAACGGGCACCTGCTCCGTCGAAACGGGGGCGAGATAGCTTTGGCCGGTAAAGTATTCGCCGTAGGGATTCTTTTCGCCGATTGGAAACATAATTTCTTTCTGAAATCTTTCTTTGTCAGAAACGGCGGGGATTTCTTCGCTCCACACCTCCTTCGCGAGGCGGAAGACTGCCCAGCCTTTCGGCCAGCCCGTATACATGGTGCAGTGTGTGATAACCGCGGCAATTTCCTCTTTTGAAACGCCGTTTTTCTTCGCGTTTTCAAGATGATACTTGAGCGAACTGTCGGTAATTCCGCTTGCCATAAGCGATACGACGGTTACTATACATTTTGTTTTTATGTCAAGAGCCGGTTCGTTCCACACTTCGCCGAAAAGCACATCGTCATTGAGATGGGCGAACTGCGGTGCAAAATCACCGAGCTGATCTCTGCCGGCTGTTTGTTTTATTTTCATATTGTCATTCCTTTTAATCAGAATTGTTTTGTTTGTGATTTTTTGTAAGAATTGCCGCTGACGTGCCGATGAAAGCGAATGAAGTCAGTTTCAGCATATTCTCAAGAATTACAAGTGCAGAGTTTTTTTCAAAATCAAAAAATGCGAATTTTATCTGCAGGAACATATAACCGAAGAAGTTATCTTTTATCAGCAGATAAACTCCCGCTGTCGCGCAGATGCAAAGTATGGCAAGCAAAAGGCATCTGATCTTTTTGCCCGCGCGTGCCGAAATCTGCGGCAGATGAAGCCCGATATGAATTCCCATCAGGGCAAATGACCAGTGAGAGAGCGCCAGATGAGCTGTCCGCGCGAAAGAAGACGGCAGGAATCCGCTTAAAAACGGGACTGCGTGGGAGCTCATTGAAATTCCGCAGAGCGCCGTGCCGAAGAAACACAGGAGCAGCGCAATATCATTTGCAGTCAGGGTAATTCTGTATGCATTATATCTGCCTTTTCCGTGTGCACGGTATCTTCTGCGGTTCAGAATATTATGGAAAATCACAAGAGCTGTCATTGTTATACCGAGCCATTCGTGGAGCGTTTCCCCCGTCACCTGATATGCCATGAGAAAAAACAGGACAAGCGTCATAACGATATCAATGCTTCTTTTGATCTTAACAGAATTCATATACGGTCCTTATACAATCAAAAGCCGAGACCGGAAAGCCAGCTGTCAATATCTCCACCTGCTTTATCTGCCCCCGAACCGCTTACAGCGAGGCCGTCAGGAACGGTTGCGCCCGGCTCAAACTCTTTGATTTCACTGTATGTTCCGCCGTCGCCGCTGCCTGCGTGAGTGTTGAAGGGTATGATAGTCTTGCCACTGAAATCATAGGTATCAAAGAAGGTGTACATTATCATCGGCAAAGTGTACCACCACATGGGATAACCGACAAAAATGATATCGTAATCCTCGGGATTCACATCAAGAGATTTGAACTCGGGGCGTTTGTCTTTATCACGCTCGTCCTTCGCCGCATCAAGAGTACCGTTATAGCTTGTCGGATAATCTTTTACGGGAGTGATTTTCGCTATATCACCGCCGACTTTGCCATTGATATAAACGGCAAGATATTCTGTTGAACCCATCCCGTTGAACGAGGGCGTAGCAGATGAAACAGCATCAACATCGGCGGTATTCGCCGAGCTGAAATAAACAGTCAGTATCTTTTTGCCTGATGTATCGGCAGATTGGGCTTTCTCGGATGAATCGGGTTCATTGCCTTTTGTTTGGGTCTGTGTTTTCGTACCTGAGATTTCCGCGTTATTGCCGCTTTTACCGCAGGATACGAGAGAAAAGGCCAATAATAATGCAAGAACTAAAGCAATTATTCTTTTCATAGAGTCTCCTTTCTTCAGGCGATAATTCTGTATTGCTTACACTTTTTTGATTATCAGCACATAATCGGTATCATCGGGGCGTAAACCTGCAAACCAGGTTCCGAACAACGATGCCTTGAATGTACCTTCACCGGTATATTCGCCGGTTATCGGATTGAACCACTTATAGCTGTATTCCGCAAAAGGAACAAGGCTGCCGACCGTTCCTGTCATAATGCCGCCGCAATCTTTTGTGTTCACTCTTTCAGCAACGGTTTCATCGGTGAAAGAATAGAAATACAGCACCATTTCCGTATTGCTTTTATTGCTCGCGCAGTATGCAAAAACATCGGAGCACGGCACAAAATACGCGAGATTATTGAAGCGCGGAATCAGTTTATACCATTCGGTCTGCTCCATAAAAGAGCGCATATATCCAACCTGGTATGAGGAGGGGTATTCGAGAGCATCCTGCCAGGCGGCCGCCTGTTTCTCTTCGGGGCGGATATAATCCACGCCGTCGTCACTCGTGGTATCGCGGTCATATCCGTTCTGATATGCCCATGTGGGCTGACCGCCCCAGGAGCAGCCGTAAAGTCCTGTCAGATAAGAGGCCCAGGCCTGCGCCCTCGCGCCGTAATTCTTGGTCCAGAGATAGCAGTAAAGTCCTTCATAATTGACAGCGGGTTTACCTTGCCCGTTATACCAGAAATCTCTGGCGCTCATATAGTCGTCACGCCTTAAAAATGTCGGATGCCACTGAGGAGCATACATCGTGTGCGCCTTGACATTTCTGAATGCGGAGGGTTGGGCGCCCGGATACCATATCATATTTATTTCGCCCGTTCCTAGTCCGTTTCCGTAGGCGACAGTATTGCCTGAGCTCTCCTGATGCGCGGTAACGGGATGATCATAGGGGTCGTATTTATTCAGGTATTCGGCAACATACTTATAAGGGTTATTGACCGCGTTCCATTTTGAGTTTTCATCCTGATAGGGGTCGTTGTCTATTTCCTGGCCGAGAGTCCAGATAACGGGATATGCCCCGAAACGCGCGACCCAGTAGCGGCAAACCTTTTCGAGGTATACCTTTGCTTCATCGCAGAGATCGGGCATAGTAACTTTTTTGAGTCCGAGCATTCCCTCTATCTTCGGCTCTGTCCAGCCGCCGTGATTCTCAATCAGCCTTGTCATTCCCGTAAGAGGCCAGAAAAGCTGGGAATGAGCGTGAGTAAGGCCACTGTCTGCAATAATGGTGAATTTTTCATCGAGGGAGCGCAAATCATCGAGGCATTCATCGCCGAGATTCTCGGTAACCGCCATATTGAATCGATTATCCATCGGCTGGCTTTGATAAACCGTAAAGCCCTGCTCAACTCTTCTTTCGCAGATTGCCGTAATCATTTCCGGTGTCTCCTGCGCGAGCTGCCAGTGAGTATCACCGAGATAATAGAACGGTGTGCCGTCTTCATAAGTAAGATATTTTTCGCCGTATCTTGTGGTGACAAATCCGTGCCTGTAAATATCAAGACTACCGCTGTATGCGGAGCACTCCACCTGCGCGGTTCTGCCGTGTAAAGAAAGGTTTTCTTCATCCGAGCAGACCGTTCTGCACTGCCAGGTTCCTTCGGCGGGGCAGACGAAACGGACACGCCAGGTATTCTCACCGTCCCAGAAAGCGGGAATTTTATAGAGTCTTCCGTTTCCGTAAAGGAGCATATCGAGAGTTACGTCGTTGAACGGGTCATCGTAGTTTTTTGCGCTTTCAAAATTCAGCTCTGTCAGGCGCCAGGTTTCGGCGGAAAGTGTCTGCTCCGCTTCGCCCGAAAACAGATTTTCACTGCTCTTTTCACCCGCAGCATCGCGTGGCTCCGCCTTCTTTATGCGTGATTCATCTGTAAATGTAATTATTCTCAGAAAACGCCCGAAAACATTTCCGAAAACGCCGGTGATTTTTTCAAAACCAGTCACAGTATCCGGAACGGAGATGTCGGTGCTTAATTCGCTTGTGCCTGAAGAAATGACAGGAAACGCGCAGCATACAAGTATGGCTGCGGCAAGAATTGCCGAACTGAACCTTTTCATATACTCACCTCATAAAGTAAATAATCCGTTGTTGTGAATCTGAAATTATGTTTTTGGTTATTTATTATCTCTTAATAAAGCAAAAAGAGGTAACTCCGCACAGGCTTTTGCCTGTAAAACGTTATTTCCTCTTACATTATTATTTTACACTTTTCTTTTCAAATTGTCAACCGTATTGCATCAATATATTTCTCGATAAGAACAATCGAAAGAGTAATAAGTACATAAAGGTAAGACCGAGTGATTCTGCGTGGGAATGTGTGTATATTTTTATTGATAACACATGCAGACATATGGTATAATTATCCAAACAGACCTCAAAAGGAGTTTTTGTTATGAAAAAAAGACTTATGAGAACAGCATCTGCCGCTGTTGCAATTATGATTGCGTTTTCATTCCTGTTTCAGGTTGTGGGCTCGGCGGAGGATTCCGCGCAGGTGCAGACCGGGAATCTCAGCTTTCTGAATTATAATATAGCCGGGCTTCCCTCTCTCAATCCGTCTTCCGGAAAAGCCGGAATTCAGAAGCTTCTCGGCAGTAAAATCAAAGCGGATGATTATGATATAATCGCTGTTCAGGAGGATTTCGGATACGATTTCGATTTTTATTCGGGGCTCGGCGCAAAATACAGAACATTCGGCAGTCAGAGCGTCGTTACCGGAGACGGACTGAATGTTTTTTCAAGAACTCCGCTCTATGATGTATACCGCGAGAGCTGGAATATGAAGGGCGGCATGCTCTGGGAAGGCGATATAGTCTCGCAGAAGGGGTTTATGTATACGGCGGTTGAGCTCTGTGAAGGCGTATATATTGATGTGTATAATCTTCACGCCGACGCTTTCGGCGGAGCGGAATCCGTTCAGGCGAGGCACTCAAATTTCACTCAGGTCAAAGAATATATTGATAAACATTCCGAAGGCCGCGCCGTGATAATAACCGGCGATTTCAATTCCACTTTCCATTTCACAAACGGCGAGGGCGCGGACTTATATGAAATATTTATTGAGGGACTCGGTATGTCGGATGTGTGGACCGATACCGTGAACTCCGGCAGCTTCACCGATTATTCTGCCTACAGCGGCGATTACTGGGGCAACTGGGACAGCGTTGAGCATATACTTTACAGGAGCAGCGACGCAGTCGAACTCAAAGCTGTTTCTCACAGATATATAAGTTATACGGATGATAACGGCAGTCCGCTCTCGGACCACGCCGCCGCCGCGGCTGAATTCGAATACACCGTGTCGGCAAAAACAGACGGATATAAATTGAAGCCGGCTTCAAGACCTTTCCCGTCGCTTATCGGCATTGCAAAGGTTGTTATAGCGGATCTCAGCTATGTTTTCTCGCATTTTGACGAGCTTGTCACGATGCTGAAATATGCAAACGATATCACATATCTTTACGAGAATTATTCTAGATAACATTATTAATCCCCGCGGGGCACAGAAGCTCTGCGGGGTTGTTTTTGCTTTAAAAAAATGTGAAGAAGACAGCCGCTCTTAGAGAAGAGCTGTGTAAACCTCTTCTCCGCCGTTGACAAAAACTTCGAGAATATATTCATCGCGAAGGCAATGCAGACTTTTGATTTCGCCCCTGTATATGACATCTTCGCGGCCCTTGCGCTTTATGCGGAAGCCGTCGCTCGTTCTTATCAGCGCTTTATCATCTTCTTTAAGAAACTTTCTAACCTCTTCGGCGGGAAAAGCGCGCAGTTTGCCGTCTTCGCAGGTGATTTCACGCGGAGCCGACATAACTCCGATGTCCTTCTCTCTGTATCCCGCGTAGTCCCAGCCGGGTATCCACGAAATCAGTATGGCTCTGCCTTTATTGTCGCGGAAAATCTGACCCGCGTACTGATCTGGACCTTTATCGATCTCGCTCTCGTATATTGCGGTGAAGCGCCCGCTTTCAAAAGTCCCTGCGGCGAGGGAGAAACTGTGTCCGTTCTCTCTGCATACCGACGCCGCGAGCAGATATTTATTCCCAAATTCAAGGAACGACGGGCATTCCGCAAATTTTGCGTTCTGCCACTCGCGCATCACTCCGCAGTAATTCCAGTTCAGCAGGTCTTCGCTCTCATACATCAGCAGAACGGCGGTGTGTTTTTCCGTATTGCCCGAAGCCATAACACAGCGGTATTTCCCGTCTGCATAACAGACCGCGGGATCTCTGAAATCGGGAGATCCGTCGGCGGGATATGAAGCAATGACAGGATTCCCCTCGTATTTTTCAAAGTTTATTCCGTCGGATGAATAAGCGACAGCAACTGCCTGTCTGCCATCGCGCACGCAGGCGTAAAACAGATACAGAATGTCATCCTTTACAATTGCAGTTCCCGACCAGCATCCGTCCTTATCACAATCTCTGTCGGGAAACAGCGCGATAGGAAGCTCCTCATAATTAATGAAATCCTTTGTCCTCGCGTGTCCCCAGTGCATACTCTCGTGCCAGGGCGTTTCATAATTCGGAGAATGCTGATAAAAAATATGATAATATCCACGAAAGAATACAAGTCCGTTCGGGTCGTTTATCCATCCCTTTGCGGGTCTGTAATGAAACAAGGTTACAGCTCCTTTCCGTTGTTGAGCGATATTGCGTTTTCGTAAAAAGAACAGTTTAAAAGCCATAACCGCCGGACTTGCCGGTGATTATGACTTAAATTTTTATCCTTTGGAAAAGTGCATTACATTGGTCCGGATGAGTTTATCGTAATCGAGTGTGTGTATGAGAGAGCCGTCGGGCAGGGGATAAACGCAGACATCCTCGGCCTCGTTGTCGTAATTCGTCAGTTCCCGCACAAATTCGGTATTTACCTCACCGCTTTCAGGGTCCACGCGGTAAATCGTCTCGGTTGTTCCCGGATCTGTGCAGTCGTATGAAAGATAGAGCTGTCCTTCATAAACAGAGCCGCCCTGTAGTCTGTGCAGCTGCTCGGAAAGCGGTATTGCCTGAATAAATTCCATTGTGTCTAGATCGTATTGCAGAATCTCGTCAACCGGGTCATACATTGAAGTATAGAGGCAGCCGCCCTCTCTGTCAACGGCGCACCAGGGGATGCCGTCGGTTAGACGCTCGCTTGTCATATCGTAGTAAGTGCCGGTATAATCAAGAGTTTCACAGTCAAAGAGCAGTATAAAATTATATTTGTATCCCTCGCCCTCAACCGGAGCATAGATGAATCCGTTCGCATAGTCTATTCCACCGATATGGTTGCTGCCGTATTTCTTATGGAATTCATCCGGAACTCGGCCGCTCTTACGCTTCAGGCAATTCATATCCCGGTCGAATTTTGCCAGTCCAGTGAGATTGATTGCAGTCAGCGAACCGGAGGTATAGAAACACTCGCCGTCGAAGCAGAGACCCTGACCGGCAAACATTGAAATAATCGGCCGCAGTTTCTGCGCCTTCACAAGCTTGTAACCGTCAGAAACATTGACCGTTCCGAGCCCGAAAATATACGTGAATAAAAGCGAAATCGTGGTAAAAAAAGAAATAACACTCTGCATTTTTTCTTCCTTATTCTGTAACCGACAGTATATAATCTGCGATTTTTGTGCTCCTCATAATGTATCCCGAATGACCGGCTTTGGGAAATATTTTAAGTTTTGCGCCGGGAATTGTTTCTGCAATATGTTCCGTATGCGAAAGCTTTATCACATCCTTTTCGCCTGCGGTGACAAAGGTCGGAACGGTAATTCCCTTAAGCATCTCGTCTGTGATATCCGGCTCGCGCATCATTATCCGCATTTTGTCGCTTCTGTCAAAGTGACTCCAGAGTTTGAAGAACTTCATCGGCAGATCCTTAGTGCTGTCCGGATTCAGGCTCGCACCGCTGACAATCAGCGCCGAGAGCAGGTCCGGATGAAGATAAGCGAGTATAAGTCCTATGATTCCGCCGTCTGAAAAGCCGTAAAACACGGGCTTTTCAAGTCCAAGCTGAGTTATGAACCGATACATATCCTCTGCCATATCCTCATAGTGAAGCGTTTTTACCTTCTGACTCTTTCCGTGATCGCGCGAATCGGGGCAGTATACGGTAAAATGCTGCCCGAGTACCTTCGCGGCGCTTTTGAAAATCTTATGACTCATGCTGTTGCAATGAACCATTACAAGCGGTCTGCCGTTCCCGGTTTGTTCATAGAAAAGGCGGACTCCGTTTACTGTGATATACATTTTCTCTCTCCCGAAAATTTGAATTAATCAGTCGTCAAACATCATATCCTGCATTTCAATCTCGTCAACCCACGAAGGATCAAATATTTCCTTTGACATAGGAGCTTTGCAGCAGGGACAGGTTTTATATGCTTTTTTGGTATTGTATCCGCATTCTGAGCAGATGAACTCGTCCTTTCTGAAAAGATGAGTTTTTCTTATCCAAAACGGAACATGTTTCTTTTTGCGGCGGAATAAACCCATAATATCACCTGTAAAGCCAGAAATACATAAATACCAGCGCTGCATCAATAGCGAGGGTAAAGATTATGCCTATGACGCAGGTGGTGATTGAAATGCGGTCAAAGACCTTGCCCGAGTGCTTGTTGTAAAAGAGCGTATAAGTCTTGTCTTTGCGGTAAATCTTATCGTCCATTACCCCGTCATCGGGGAAAATGCAGGGAATTTCCTCGCCATCTACGAGATAGATTGCGGCGTGCCATCTGAACATCCCGTTTCTCTCTATTCTCAAAAATGTGCCTTTTTTCTTCTTTGAAAACAGGAGCTTGAGAAGGTAGAGAATAAAGAAAAGAGTCATTCCCGCCGAGGCAACCGCGACAGTGCCGAGAACGCCTATCATAATGGCATTCTGCCTGCCGAGGAACATCAGCGCGAGGACTATTATTATTACTACTACGATTACCTTTTCCATTTCAGTTCATTTTCATATAGTTCTCGGTCTTTGAGGGCGAAGCAACTTTTTCGCATATTTCGTCGTAACTGTCGCTCGTTACATCGATAAAATCCTTTGGCTTGCTGTAAAGGCACGTATCGGGATTGCCGCCCTTATAGAATCCGCTTATGACCCCGACAAAGCCGTCTGTATCTGCGCTGTCCGCGATTCTCCCGCCTTCCGAGATAACGATGCACGGGAGTTTTCCCTGTGCGGCTGATATAAAAGCCGTGACATCGGGGGAATCAATGTCAGTCATAAGTGCAATACCGAGATCTGCAAATTCCGCGGTGTCTTCGGGCATCGATGCAGGATGTATAAATACAGGACGGGTGTCATTGAGTGTGCGCAGGGCTTTTGCCGTGCGTATGCAAAGCGATTTATAGATGTTTTCACGTTTGCCGTTTTTATCTTCCATCGCACTGTCAAAAGGAATCTCATAGCCGAGGAGAGCCGGATTATCCTTATAGTGCGTACTTATTTCGGAACACATTCTGACAAATTCGTTCCTTTTTGAAAAGCTGTGCTTACCCAGTTCAAATAAGCTGTATTCTCCGTTTTCGGGGTTGAGGCCCGGGGCATCTTCACATGTGAAAATCACATAGATTCCCGCTTTGGCGCATTTATTGACAAATTTGTCAAGACGTTTAAGCAGGGGATCGGATTTTTTCGTAACCTTTTCATTTCTGAAGAGCAGAAAGCTTCTGAGAGGCAGGCGAACGCAGTTTACGCCGAGCTTTGCGAGTTCCTTGACATCGGCGGGCATAACTGCGTTTTCAAAGCTTTTGCCGAATATTTCACGTGCGCCGTAGTCGCCGAATCTCTTTTTAAGGGAATTGAAAGCTCCGCGGCTTCCGCCCTCGACAATATCATTGCCGTCGCGGCATCCGAAGACGTAGTCATTCAGGTTGATGCCCGCAATCTGAAGCTTCTCTCCGCTCGCGGTTACAAGCTCCGCTCCCTGAACGCTCACAGCGTCGCCGTAGTCGAGCGCTTTGCGCCTTCTGTTGACAACCACACCGCCTATAATCGGAGCGGCGGCAATTGCGGTTGCGGCAGCAACCGAGACTGCGGCATATCTTTTGCCGTAGTCTTTTGGCTCTTTGATTTCGATTTCCTTAAACTCTTTTTCAGTTTTGAATTTCGGCATATCAGTCAAACCTTCTTGCATTTATAAAACATACAGTATCTTCGGAGTCGAGTATTGAAATTCCGCTTGTGTCAGTGCTCGTGACGAATTTCGATGAGCCGGACAGCAGCGGAAAGAATACGCCTTCCCTGAGAATAATTGCCTCTGCCGTGAAGCAGCCGTTTATCAGTTCATCGTCGGTCGCGGCGGTCTTGAGATTCCTGATAACCGCCTGCAGATTCGCATCGTCATATCTGAAAAATCCACCGTCCGAGAATCTTGAAAGATAGTCAACCGCATTGCTCTCGGGGGCTGTGATGACTGTAACAGCCATCTGATAGTTTCCTGAGTTAAGCGCGCTGTCAATCTCCGCATCTGTTTTATTCTCAACGCTTATTGCGAGAGAAATACCGAGCGCTTTCTGCCACCTCTGAAGCTGCTCTCGAAGCATGGAATCAAATCTGTCAGGGCAGAGAATAGTCAATGAAACCGTTGATATCTCAAGCTCTTCAAGACCTGCCTTCCAGAGTTTTGCCGCGTTTTTGAAACTGCGTTTAATCACGGGTGTCTGCTCGCCTATTCTGTCCCGATATGTCTGCGGACCGGCGTAGCAGCAGGCGGGAATGAAGCCGTTCGCCTCACTGTAGTTTTCACTTTCATCAAAGAGGGAGAGATCAATCGCGGAGCAAAGCGCCTTGCGGATATTTGCATTGGAGAGCACAGGATCGGAGCAGTTGAGCGCAATTCCGATTACCGTATCGGGAATTTCCTTCGCTACGGAGACACCTTCGGGTATGTCGCTCATCGGACCGAGAAGCGAAGCTGTCAGCGAGCCGTTGGCGAGTTTTTTGTAAATTGATTCGCCGTCGGAGTCAAATGAAATCTGAACCGATACGGGCTGGACCGTCTGCTTTCCCGCGTAATATTTATTTCTTTTGATAGTTACCTGACCGTCTTTTTCCGGATTCCAGAAACTGAGGTAGAACGGACCGTTGCAAAGAAGTGAATTCTTGGTCAGACCGTATCTGCCTTTCATCGCCTTGAAGAATTCTTCGTTGCAGGGCATGAATTCACTTTCGGTAAGGCGTGAAAGAAAATCCTCGCACGGTTCTGTCAAATGAAAAATCAAAGTTGTATCATCGGGGGCCGCGACGCCGAGCGTATTCATATCGGCCTTTTCAGAATATATTTCAGATGCGCCCGAAATTACCATCATTCTGCCTGCGCATGGGGATTGAATAGCGGGATCCACAGTGCGTCTGCATGCATAGACAAAGTCTGCGGCCCGCACCTTTTCGTCGACGAATTTATTGTAGAATTCCTCGCCGTATTGAGTCTTGAATGATGAGGGACAATACCATTCGGTGCCCTCTCTGAGCTTGAATGTATAGGTGAGACCGTCTTTTGAAATCTCCCATTTTTCCGCGATTCCGGGAATTATCTTTCCATCGGAATCAAGGCGGACAAGCCCTTCAAACACATTGTTTATTATAATTTTAGCGCCTGTTTCCGAGGCATACTGCGGATCAAGAGTGGAAGGCGATGCATCTATCGCATAAGTGATGCTCTTGCCCGTGCCCCTCCCGAGACACGAGGTCAGGGAGAAGAGCATAGCCGCGGCCAGCAGGGCGCAGATGATTTTCTTCATCAGCTGTCCTCCGACCAGTTTGCGAGCAGGTCCGCGAACGGATTGCTACTGGTTTTCTGTTTATTCTGCTGTTTCATATAGTTTTCAACATCTCGCTTGCCGGCTCCTGCGCTCTCTTTTCTCTTATTGAAATCCGAGAGCTTTTCCCGGTAGCCGCATACGCAGTAGAATGTTTTTTTATCCCCTTCACCGCGCATTTCAAGCTTCTTATGGCATTCGGGGCATCTCGCGTTGGTTATTATTGTGAGACTGCGGCGGTAACCGCACTCCCTGTCCTGGCAGATAAGCATTTTACCCTTTTTGCCGTTGACCTCAAGCATATACTTTCCGCATTCAGGGCAGACTTCTCTGGTGATGTTGTCATGGCGGTAAACCGCCTCGCTCTTTTTGACCTCCGATACCAGAGAGGTCGCATATTTTCTCATTTCATCAACGAATTTCTTATCGCTTTCGCTGCCCTTTGCTATCATCTGCAGACGCTGTTCCCACTGAGCTGTCAGCTCCGCTGATTTCAGATCGGGCGGTACAATGCTAATTAATTGTCTTCCTTTTGAAGTCGGGAAAATCTCTCTGCCTCTGCGCTCAACATAGAATGAGTCAAATAGCTTTTCGATGATATCCGCCCTTGTTGCCGGAGTGCCGAGCCCGCCTGCGGTTTTGAGGGCGTCGCGGAGTTTTCCGTCGTCGACCTGCCCGGACGGGTTTTCCATGGCAGTCAGCAGTGTCGCTTCGGTATATCTTGCCGGAGGAGTTGTCTTTCCCGCGACAATTCTGATTTCTTTTGCTGTGACAGAAGCTCCCTGATTGAGGGTGGGAAGGGACTGAGATTTAAGGTCTGCGTCATCGTCGGAATCGTCGGAAAGCGAAGAATCATAGAGTGCTTTCCATCCCGCCGATTTTACGCTCTGGCCTTTTGCATAGAAATTGTATTTGCCGATTGTGATTTTGAGTTGCACCTCATCATATTCATAAGGTGCGCTGAGAACGGCGAGAAATCTGCGCACGACGAGGTCGTAAATATGAATTTCATCGCGCGTAAGTTTATTCAGATCAACATACTGTTCGGTCGGAATAATCGCGTGATGGTCCGAAACTTTCGCATCGTTTACAATATACTTAGTCTGAAGGGGTTTTGACCTGAGTATCGCAGTCGCCGCCTCTTTATATTGACCGATTGAAATGGCCTTTAATCTTTCGGGGAGAGTAGCAACTACGTCTTTTGTGATATATCTCGAATCGGTCCTCGGATAAGTCAGGAGCTTATGTGTCTCATAGAGACTCTGCATCAGCGAGAGCGTCTGCTTAGCTGAATAGCCGTATTTCTTGTTCGCATCTCTTTGAAGCTCGGTAAGATCATAGGCTGCGGGAGGAGCTTTCATTTTGTACTGTTTCTTTACTTCCGTCAGCACTCCCCGCTGCCCTCTGACCGCATTCGCAATCTCCTGAGCCTGCGCGGCATCAAAAAAGCGTGCCTGATTCTTTGAATCCTTATATAGCGCAGTGAATGTTCCGAAATCCGCTTTGACCGTGAAATAATCTTTCGGACGGAATTTCATTATCTCATCCTCGCGTTTTACTATCATCGCGAGTGTAGGAGTCTGCACTCTTCCCGCTGAAAGCTGAGCATTATGCTTGCAAGTCAGCGCTCTTGTGACATTGAGACCGACCAGCCAGTCCGCCTGCGCTCTCGACTGCGCGGAGCGGAAAAGCGCATCATACTGAGATGCGGGCTTCAGAGACGCAAACCCCTCTTTTATCGCCTTATCGGTCTGCGATGAAATCCAGAGCCGTTGAAGTGGCTTGCGGCAGCCTGCTTTTATGAGAATCCATCTCGCGACGAGTTCTCCCTCGCGCCCAGCGTCGGTTGCAATGACAACTTTATCATATTCGTTCGAATTGAGAAGCGCGCTAACTGCTTTGAACTGCTTGGAGGTCTGTCCGATGACAACGAGCTTCATCTTTTCGGGCAGCATAGGCAGATCTTCCATTTTCCAGGTTTTATACTTTTCGCCGTAAACTTCCGGGTCGGCGAGAGTTACTAAATGTCCGAGCGCCCATGTTATTGTATATTTATCTCCGATTATGCAGCCGTTGCCGTTTCTTTTGCATCCCAGAACCCGGGCAATATCTCTGGCAACCGACGGTTTCTCGGTCAGTACAAGTGTTTTTGCCATTTGTATACCTCCAAATTTATCCATTTTATATATTATCATTTATTTATACAAATTGTCAATAATATAAATAAAAGAACATTTGAACTTGTTCATAAATTGTTTACAAATTAAATAAAGGGAATAGCGCGGATTTCTGCGTATTAGTTTATGAAGGGGTGAGAAAATGAACTGCATCCGCGAAGAAAAATATGAAAGAGAAAAATTGATATTATCTCCCCGCGCATCGTTTTCATTCAACTCCAGAGGACGTGCCGTTCCCGAAGAGGAATGCCCGATGCGAACGGAATATCAGAGAGACAGAGACAGAATTATTCATTCCAGCTCTTTCCGCAGGCTCAAGCATAAAACGCAGGTCTTTCTATCTCCCGAGGGCGATTACTACCGCACGCGCCTTACTCACACTCTCGAGGTGGCGCAGATTGCCGACACGATTGCCGATGCGCTCAAGCTAAACCGAGACCTTACCTGCGCGATTGCGCTCGGCCACGATCTTGGGCATACTCCGTTCGGTCATGCGGGAGAGAGAGCACTTGCCGCCGCCTGCCCATTCGGATTCAAGCATTATGACCAGAGTCTCAGAGTGGTTGACAAAATCGAAAAAAACGGCAGGGGACTTAATCTTACTTACGAAGTCCGCAATGGAATAGTCCGCCACACAAACGGAGAGCCGGCTGAAACTCTCGAGGGCAGAATAGTCCGCCTTTCAGACAGAATCGCCTATATCAACCACGATATTGACGATGCCAAGGCTGCCGGGATTCTTACCGAGGATGATATTCCCGTTGAAATCCGCGATGTGCTCGGTTATAAAAAATCGGTCAGAATAAATACCCTGGTCAGGGATTGTATTGAGAACAGCGTGGATGATATTGTCCTTTCGCCTCAGATTCAGATGGTTTTCGATATGCTTCATAATTTTATGTTTGACGCAGTTTATACAAATCCCGCCTGCAAGAGCGAGGAGGGCAAGGCGCAGGAAATGATTACGATGCTCTATGATAAGTTTTCAAAATATCCCGAGCTTATGCCGGATTTATATATCAAGACTGCAAGGACCGAATCCCCCGAAATCGCAGCATGCGATTTCGTTGCGGGTATGACGGACCGATATGCGGTGAAGATTTTCAATGATATGTTCGTCCCGAAGGGATGGGCAAATATCTGAGAGGTGCAAAATGAAAAAAACAGTCAAAGCATTGATACCGCTGCTTGCGGTGTTCCTCATTTTCGCAAGCGTTATCAGCGTTTCGGCGAGCTGGAATACCGATGTCGGCGGCGGGAGGAAGATTGCTGTCGGGAGCGAGACACCGTTTGTTGTGTCCAGTTATCTCGGCGTTGATTCTCTTTACAGCGCGGAGAATTCAACTTATTCGAGCGCTGAGCTTGTTACAAGGTTCTACAAAGAGGCGTACGGGTTGAATATCGCGACCGGAGCGAACGGTCCCGTCATGAATTCGGCCGGTTACGATTTCAAGACGCCGCAGACTCCTGCGCAGGGCGATATTGTTTATTCGCCTTCGACCGGAAGATGGGCGATAGTCAAGAGCGCTTCAAGAACCTCGCTTGTGCTCTTTGAGCAGGATACCGTCGCGGACGGCAAGGCGTCAGTTGACAGAGTCGCGAAGTATCCTTCCGGTTCTTATGCCGTATATTCTCCGAGAGCGAAGACAGGTGTTGCTTTTCCCGAACTGAAGAATGCCGATACAGGAGCGCTGGTTCTGACCGCAAACGGCAGATATTCCGAAACCACCGCGCCTGCACCGCAGACGACCTCAAAGGCCGAAGACACAACCGAAACAACCAAAAAAGGCACAACAACCGGCTCAAACGAATCCAGCTATAAGGATAACAGCAGTGTTGCCTATACCACATATAAGAATCCGGATACAACCGCAGCTCCGGCAAAGCCGGAATTCACAACTGCTCCGCTGCCTTCGGGATATGAGGAATTCTTCACCTCCGGCAAAGAGACCGATGTTTCGGATGAATCTCAGCCAACCGGTTATTCGGAGCTTAATCCCTATGAAGAATATGAAACCCGTGAAATAGTCACCGCTCCCGCTCCTCAGGAAGAGAAGAAGCAGATTGACCCGACTCTGATATTCGGAATCGCGGTAATCGGCGGAATAGTATTTATCACTGCTGCCGGAATTCTCGCCGGAGTTGCCATCAAAAAACGCGGCGACGACGATGACGATTGATATTTCTTAACAATTGCGAAGGGAGTGAGGAAATACGGCCATCAGCAGAGAATATATTCAGAATCTGCACGACAGAGCGGATATTGAGGAAGTTATTTCCTCTTATGTGTCCCTGCGCAGAACAGGCAGAAATCTCAAGGGGCTCTGCCCTTTCCACAGTGAAAAAACGCCGTCATTCACAGTTTTTCCCGAAACGAAATCCTTCTACTGCTTCGGATGCCAGGCGGCGGGCGATGTAATAAGTTTCATAATGAGAATGGAGAATCTCGACTATGTCGAGGCGGTCAAATCGCTTGCGTCAAGGTATAATCTGCCGCTCCCCGACGACGGCTTCGATGACAGCGCCGCAAAGCTCAGAATGAGAGTTCTCTCGGCAAACAGAGAGGCGGCAAAATTTTTCAATTCTCAATTATATAAGCCTGAGAACAAAAAGGCACTTGACTATTTTGTCAAAAGAGGGCTGACTCAGAAGACCATAACTCATTTCGGGCTCGGATATGCGCCTGACAGCTGGGATTCACTGAGGAACCATCTTCACTCGCTCGGATATAAAGACAGTGAGCTTATCCTCGCGAATCTCGCAGTCAAGGGTAAAAAAGGCGGCTGTTATGACAGCTTCAGAAACCGAGTCATGTTTCCGATTCTTGATCTGAGAGGGAATGTCGTCGCCTTCGGCGGCAGGGTTATGGATGATTCAAAGCCCAAATATATCAACACTTCAGACACGCCGGTCTATAAGAAGGGCGAAGGAGTTTTTGCTTTGAATTTTGCGAAGAACGCGCCTGAAGTAAGCGGAAAAAAAAGACTGATTCTCGTTGAGGGATATATGGATGTCATAGCGCTTCATCAGGCAGGTATTCCCCACGCAATCGCATGTCTGGGCACGGCGTTCACTCCGGATCAGGCGAATCTGCTTTCGCGATATGCCGATGAGTTGTATGTATGCTATGATAATGACGGCGCCGGCAGAAACGCGGTAAACAAGGCGCTTCCGATTCTCAGAAAAACCGGCCTTAAAATCAAGGTTGTGCTGATGGAGGGCGGAAAGGATGCCGACGAAATAGTTCGAAAGTCGGGCAAAGAAGCTTTCCTCGCTATGCTCAACAGAGCAAACAACGAAATTGAATACAAATTAAAAACCGAGCTTGAAAAACATAATACCGCAACCGATGACGGCCGGGTGAAATACCTTGCCGCGGCGGCTGAGATACTTGCCTCTTCAAATCCCATTGAAAGAGAGATTTATGCAGGCCGCCTCGCAGATGAATTCGGAGTGAGCAAGGACGCGATTATGACTCAGGTCAAGGCTGCATCGTTCAGACAGTTCAGGAAGCGGCAGACTGAGCGGAAAAAAGAACTTGACACTGCTTCCAAAAAGACTTTTGAGGATAAGAGCAATCCCGAAATGAAAGATAATCTTGAGGCGGCAAAAGCCGAAGAGACGCTGATTGCCTCTCTGATGAGAAATCCCGACTTTTACAGGCAGCTGAAGGATGAATTCTCGCCGGATGATTTTATTACCGAATTCAATAAGCGGGTGGTAAAACATCTGATTGAGCTTATCGAAGGCGGTTATTCAACCGATCTTTCAATGTTTACTCAGAATTTCACACCTCAGGAGCTCGACACAATAGGTCGCATCGCAATGAAAGCGGGGAATCTCGCAAACACCCTCAAGGAATGCCTCGACTGCATTGCGGTTCTAAAAAAAACACAGCCGCCCGGAGATTCGGATGTCAGAAATATGTCTGACGATGAATTCCGGAAAGCTATCGAAAATATGAAATAACGGGAGGACAAATAAAATGGAAAACAACGAAAAAAACAACAACCCCTTCAAAAAACTTATCGAAAAAGGCAAGGCGGCAGGCAAACTTACCGCTCAGCAGATTGACGAAGCAATGCTCGACCTCAATATAGAGGTTGAGGCGCTTGATAAGCTCTACGAAGCGCTCGAAGCCGAGAATATCGAGATAGTCGATGATATGGCGAGCGGCGATTTTGAGGATTTTGACCTTGATACCCCGAAGACTCCCGAAATGGGCGTAGTGGACGAAAAAAATGTCAATATCGAAGATCCCGTAAAGGTCTATCTCAAGGATATCGGTAAGGTTCCTCTTCTCACACCCGAAGAGGAAATTGAGCTTGCCATCAGAATTGCTTCCGACGATAAGAGCGCAAAGCAGCGTCTTGCGGAGGCAAACCTTCGTCTCGTCGTTTCAATCGCGAAGAGATATGTCGGCAGAGGTATGCAGTTCCTCGATCTGATTCAGGAGGGCAATCTCGGCCTTATAAAGGCGGTTGATAAATTCGATTATACCAAGGGCTTCAAGTTTTCTACCTACGCCACCTGGTGGATCAGACAGGCTATCACAAGAGCTATTGCCGACCAGGCGAGAACGATAAGAATTCCCGTTCATATGGTTGAAACAATCAACAAGGTCAAGAAGACCAGCAGTCAGCTGCTTCACAAGAACGGCAGAGATCCGACCGCGGAGGAAATTGCCAAGGAGCTCGGAATGTCCGTTGACAAGGTCAGGGATATTATGAGAGTTGCCCAGGAACCCGTTTCGCTTGAAACCCCGATAGGCGAGGAGGAGGATTCCCATCTCGGCGATTTCATTCCAGATGACGATGCTCCCGCCCCGGCTGACGCCGCTTCGATGATGCTTCTCAAAGAGCAGCTTGACGAAGTTCTCAAGACTCTCCAGCCCAGAGAGGCTCAGGTTCTCCGTCTGCGTTTCGGTCTTGAGGGCGGGCACCCGCATACTCTTGAAGAAGTCGGCGCGGAATTCAACGTGACCCGTGAACGCATCCGTCAGATTGAAGCGAAAGCGCTTCGCAAGCTCCGTCATCCGAGCCGCAGCAAAAAACTCAAGGATTATCTTGAATAATTCAGGCAAATTTTGCGTTTTGTCTGATAATTATTACATTTATGTAATATTTCTCTTGACTTTATTTTTCTTAAGTGGTAATATAACTGCACCAAAGGCAGACGGAACACTGCCCGGAATATTATGAAAGGATTGATGCGAAATGAAAAAGATACTTGCAATTGTTCTCGCTCTTATTATGGCGTTCTCCGCTTTCACTATGGCTTTTGCCGAGGAGGCAGCTCCGGTTAATAGCGATCCCGCAGCAGCTGATGAAAGCACCACAGGTTTCGACCTTATCGGCACTATCAAAGGTATTCTTGACAAAATCACCGGCGTTTTCTCAGGTGAAAATGATATTCTTGCTCAGATTCAGGGTATAATCAATCAGATTAAGGAATTCATCGCGAGTTTTACCGGCGGTAATGCTGCAGATGTACTCGGTATTGTTGATCAGCTCGAGGCCAAGATCGGTTCCTTTACGCTGGCAAGCGACATCCTTTCTTATGTAAAAGGCCTTATCACAAGCCTTAAGCAGAAGATCAAGGATCTCTACGCAGGCAACAGAGAGACCGTAGTTGAAGAGACAGTAGCTGAAGCTCCTTCAGACACAGGTTCATCTTCAGTAGCCGGCATCGCTGCTTTTGCAGCTGTTTCAGTAGCAGCCGCTGCAGCATATGTCTGCACCAAGAAAAGAGCAGCATAAAGACAATTAATCAAAAAGCGGTCGCCTTAACCGGCGGCCGTTTTGACTTTGCGGTAAAAAGTTACTGTGAGATTTATGCTCTGTCCCGGTAATCCCGCCGCATATTCTTTTATTGAAATTTGTTCTTGACAATTCATGAATACTCTGCTATAATCTCCCTTGCAATTGCGGATGTAGCTCATCTGGTAGAGCGCCACCTTGCCAAGGTGGAGGTAGCGAGTTCGAGCCTCGTCATCCGCTCCAAACGGCCTCGTTCTCCGGAACGAGGCTTTTTTATCAGATTATGATGATATCCAAAAACGGGGTAATAATATGAAAAGAATCACAAAACGCCTTACCGCACTTGCCCTTGCGCTGCTTCTCGCCCTTTCTTATGCGCCGTGCGTTTTCGCCTATCTCACCGAAAACTCGCCGCAGCTTGACGACCCTGCGCATAAGTTCCTTGAGGATAACGCAGTGCTCGGTTATAAGTATAATTCCGATCAGGATTATTATTACTGCGACAGCCCGAATTCCTGGCAGAAACAGTTCGGTTACACACGCATTTACGACCTTGTTGCTCCATATGTTTTGCTCGAATATGACTACGCCAGAGTTCATTTTGAGTATGAAGGGCTTGACTGGCTCGTTCAGTTCTGGAAGGGCCAGTACGGACTGATGTTCTATGGTTCCGAGGTCGGAGTTTACACAAAAGAGCATACCGGCGAAGAGGATTCATACGCTACGCACTATAACTGCGCCGATGAGGAGGACTGGCTGAAGATTCAGACGGTTATGTATCACGATGAGGTCGGCGACGGTTACTATAAAAAATGTCTTGAGACGCCTTATGAAGAAACATGGTGGAGCACCGGCTTCAAGCGTGGCCATCTGCGCGTTGAGGAGCCCGCGAAAGAGCTGCGTCAGGAGGGTGTTATCACGCTGAAGAGCCCCGAAATGGCTCAGGCTTTTGCCGCGGCGTTTGAGGATTGCGGATTCAAAAGAGCGGAATCGGGTGAAAATCTCGACTTGGACAGCTTTTTTATTGACGGCGCAGATGTTCATTATCGCTGGCAGAATAATTCCGAAGCGGAGAACACAATGCCGATAAAAGTTGCGACCGGCACTATGATATTTATGAATCTCGGTATAGTTATGACTCTGATTCTGGCTTTGCTTGGCGGTATGTTCGCTATGGGCCTGCTTGCGCTGATTATTCTTTAATCCGTACTGTAAGGGAAAAGAAGGAGAAAAAATGAAAGATTTCGAAGTGATGCGTGCCGAGGCTGAATGGCAGAGGGCTGGTGCTTATTGCGTGAGAATACAAGGGATGAACCGCCAGCATCATATCCCTCTGAGAGAGGAATTTGATGAGCACGACCGCGAAGGCACGAAATACATAGTGATTCTCGATGACGGATATCCTGTTGCCACCTGCCGCTTCTATGCAAATGACGCGCAGAGCGCAGTTCTCGGCAGGGTAGTGGTGCTGCCGGGATACCGCGGACAGGGACTCGGCAGACTTGCGGTCTCCGAAGCGGAAAAATGGGCCGCCGAATGCGGCTTCGGAGAAATTCTTATCGACAGTCGCACGGTTGCCGTTCCTTTTTATGAAAAGCTCGGGTATGAGGTTACAGACAGCGGTATTGTTAAAAGCGGTTCTTTCGATTGTATAAAAATGCATAAAATCCTTTAGCTTCACTGAACAGCGAAGGCGGTATATTAATGAAATATTATAAAGAAATCATACTTAAAGACAGCAGAAAGTGTATTCTGCGAAACGCAACGGAGCAGGACGCTGCGGCGGCGCTTGAAAACTTTATTCTGACGCATAAGCAGACCGATTTTTTGCTGTCTTGCCCCGATGAAATCAAAATGACCGCCGATGATGAGGCACAATATCTCAAAGAAAAAGCCGTCAGCGAAAATGAGATTGAAATAATTGCCGTGATTGACGAAATCCTGATCGGAACGGCAGGAATAGAGTGCATAGGAAACCGTTATAAAACAAGACATCGCGCGGAATTCGGCATAAGCATTGATGAAAAATACTGGGGACTCGGAATAGGCAGTGCATTGACAGAAGCCTGCATAGAATGCGCAAAGAAAGCCGGATATGTGCAGCTTGAGCTCAATGTCGTTTCCGGCAACGAAAGTGCTGTTCAGCTATATAAGAAGTTTGGATTCACCGAGTTCGGCAGGAATCCCAGAGGATTCAGGTCGCGTTCCGGCGGTTGGCAGGAAACGGTGTATATGTATCTGGAATTATAAATAATGCCCGCAGGGAAGTCCCTGCGGGCAAAACTTATTTTGAATTACATCGCGTCAACGATTTCTTTTGTGTCTCTCGCGATTACGAGCTCTTCATTGGTCGGGATGACGAACATCTTGACTTTTGAGCCGGGAACGGAAATCTCGATTTCCTCGCCTCTGATGTGGTTCTTTTCCTCATCAATATCGGTGCCGAGGAAGCTGATTGCCTTGGCAACTCTTGTTCTGTACTGCGGATTGTTTTCGCCGATACCGCCTGTGAACACAACGGCGTCAAGGCCGCCCATTGCCGCGGCGTAACCGCCGATATACTTGATGAGCTGGTGACAGAGCATTGATTCAACGAGCATTGCGACCGGGTCGCCTTCCTTTGCTCTGTTTTCAATCTCTCTGTTGTCGCTGGTGCCGGCGATACCGAGCATACCGCTCTTTTTATTCATAAGAGCGTCCATCTCGTCGGGTGTGAGATTATGCTCTTTCATAATGGTCGGAACGATTGCGGGGTCGATTGAGCCGCAGCGGGTGCCCATTATAATGCCCTCAAGCGGAGTCAGTCCCATGGTAGTATCAAGGCATTTTCCGTCTTTGACGGCGGTGATTGATGAACCGTTGCCGAGATGGCAGGTGACTATTTTTGTTCCTTCTGCCTTGCCGCCGAGCAGATCGATGCATCTGCCGCTGACATATCTGTGGCTGGTGCCGTGGAAGCCGTACTTACGTATGCCGTCTTCTTTATAGAATTCATAGGGAAGGGCATAGAGATAAACGTAATCGGGCATTGTCTGATGGAATCCCGTGTCAAAAACCGCGACCTGCGGAACATCCATAATCTTTTCGCAGGCTTCAATACCCTTGAGGTTTGCAGGGTTATGGAGCGGGCCGAATTTGAAGCATTCTCTGATAGCCGCCTTGACCTCTTCGGTAACAAGCACGGAGGCGCTGAATTTCTCTGCACCGTGAAGGACTCTGTGGCCTACCGCGCCGATTTCATCGGTTGATTTTATAACGCCTCTGTCTTCGCTGACAAGGGTGTCGATAACAAGCTTGATCGCTTCGCCGTGGTCAGCCATAAGATAGGGCATAGCCTTGACATTTTTGCTTTCATCGGCGGGAACCTTATGGGTGAAAGTGGCGTTTGCGTCGCCTATCTGTTCGCAGATACCTTTTGCGAGAAGGACTTCGCCTTCCATATCGATAAGCTGATATTTGAGGGATGAACTGCCGCAGTTGAGAACAAGAATTTTCATAGTCAATCACTCCGATTTTTTAATTTTTGCTTGAATTTTGCACTTAACTATTTTATTATATACCTATATATTGTATTTTGCAAGCGAAAAAATTCAAATCACGGGAGAGAGGTGAGGCAGATGAGAACATGCGGCATAGTCGCCGAATTCAATCCTTTTCATAACGGGCACGAATATATTATAAATAAGGCGCGGGAGAGTGGATTTGACAACGTAGTTGTTGTTATGAGCGGCAATTTCGTACAGCGCGGTGAACCCGCAGTTTTTGAGACTCAGCTCAGAGCAGACGCAGCGCTCAGAGGAGGGGCCGATCTGGTTCTTCAGCTGCCCGTAATCCATGCTCTCTCGGGTGCTCAGACCTTTGCGCGCGGCGCCGTCGGCATCCTGAACGCGACCGGCGTTGTTGACTCCCTCTTTTTCGGAAGCGAGTGTGCGGATATTGAAATGCTTGAAAAAGCTGCGGATTTACTTTGCGGAAACGCACTCGACAAAGCGATAAAATCGGAGTTGTCCGGGGGAATCACTTATGCTGCAGCGCGGGAAAACGCCCTGCGCGCAGTTAGTTCCGAGCTTGCCGACATTATCAAAGAACCTAATAACATTCTTGCGATTGAGTATATTTCGGCACTGAAAATCCTAGGCAGCGGCATAAGCCCCATCGCTTTTGAGAGGACAGTTCCGCACGATTCGGAGGAAAAATCCGACTTTTTTACCAGTGCATCGCATATAAGAAAAATGATATATTCGGGTGATAATTATTACGATTTTGTGCCCTCATTTCATAACGATTTTACAGATATAAGCGCTGTTTCTTTTAACAAATTTGAGACGGCCGTTTTGTGCAAACTGCGCAATATGAAAGCTGAAGAAATCGCCGCCTTACCCGATATTTCGGAGGGAATAGAAAACAGAATTCTTAAAGCCGCGCAGACCTCTTCATCGCTTGAAGAAATGTATTTTACCGCTAAAACTAAGCGCTATACTTTGGCGAGAATAAGGCGGATTATTCTGTGCGCTTTAATCGGTATAACCCGTGAGGATGCGGCACTTGAATCGCCTTACATCCGGGTCCTCGGCTTGAACGGAAAGGGAGCCAAAATACTTGCTCGTATGAAAGAGGCGGCAGCTCTTCCCGTAATCTCCAAAACAGCGGATATTGCTTCCTGCTCAGAGCAGGCGCAGAGGGCATTTTCGCTCGAATGCACGGCGACCGATATCTACACCGCCTGCCTCGAAACGCCTCTTCCTGCCGGTCTGGAGAAGGACAGGCACCCGATAATATATAAATAATTATTATTAAATTAGATAAACTTTTGCGCTTTTGGCAACCTTTTGTTGTCGGAACTCACAAAATTATGTAATATTGCGTAAATAATAGAATATTTTTATTGACTTTTATAAGCGGGGCAATTATAATACTGACCTACGTGTGTCGGTGCGCCCCGCTTATTTTATATCTTTATAAAGCGGAAAACCGGCAAAAAAGCAAATGAACGGAGGATTTATCAGATGCTCAATGTGAAGCCCATCACCAGAGGAAGCTGCACCCGCATGAGCTTCGGCAAGATCAACGAGGTTATGGATATTCCCAACCTCATTGAAATCCAGAAATCATCCTACGATTGGTTCATCAAAACCGGTCTCAAGGAAGCCTTCCGCGATATGGCAGACATCACGGATTATTCGGGCAACCTTGTGCTCAGTTTCATTGACTACCGCATGGATGACAAGCCGAAATACAATGTCCGCGAATGCAAGGAAAGAGATACTACCTACGCCGCCCCGATGAGAGCGACGGTCCGCCTGCTCAATAAGAATACGGGCACCGTAAAGGAGTCCGAGGTCTATATGGGTGATTTCCCGATTATGACCGAGAGCGGCACTTTTGTTATCAACGGCGCGGAGAGAGTAATTGTCTCTCAGCTCGTTCGTTCACCCGGCGTTTATTTCAGCATGACCCATGACAAGACCGGTAAGGAGCTTTACGCTTCCACAATCAACCCCAACAGAGGCGCATGGCTCGAATACGAAACCGATGTCAACGATTTATTCTATGTCAAGATTGACAAGAACAAGAAAATACTCATCACCACCTTCGTTCGTGCTCTCGGTCTGAGTTCAAATCAGGATATCCGTGATTTCTTCGGCGACGACATCAAAATCGAGGCCACTCTTGAAAAGGACGAGACCAAGAATACCGAAGAAGCGCTCATGGAAATATTCAAGAAGATGCGCCCCGGCGAGCCCGTAACTCTCGAGGTTGCTCAGCAGAATATTGATTCGCTCTTCTTCGATCCCTACAGATATGATATTTCCCGCGTAGGACGCTATAAATATAACAAGAAGCTTTCTCTTCTCAACCGCCTCCCCGGCTGCACAGTTGCTCAGCCCGTAGTTGATGAAGAGACCGGCGAAGTGCTTGCCATGCCCGATGAGGAGCTCACCGAAGAGAAGGTTCAGGAGCTCGAGAACGCCGGCGTATGGAGAGTAGTCGTCAAGTGTGAAGACGGAACTGAACTTACCGTCTCCTCCAACCGTATGGTAGATCCCCTCGTCCTTCTTCCCTCCACTATCAAGAGAGAAGACCTTGAGGAGATAGCTCTCGGCGAGAAGGTCCGCTTCACCGTTCTCAAAGAAATACTTGAAGGTCTCAAGAAGAAGGATAAGAAGACCGTCCTTGCCGCTCTCAAAGAGCACTGCGACGACCTTATTCCCAAGTTCATTATCAGGGACGATATCTATGCCTCCGTCAACTATGTAAACTGCCTTACAAAGGGCGTCGGCAATCTTGATGATATCGACCACCTGGGCAACAGACGTATCCGCTCCGTCGGCGAGCTCCTTCAGAATCAGTTCAAAATCGGTCTGACAAGAATGGAGAGGGTCGTTCGTGAGAGAATGAGTGTTCAGGCTCAGGAGGAGGAAGAGAAAATCACTCCTCAGTCCCTTATCAATATCCGTCCCATCACCACTGCCATCAGGGAATTCTTCGGCTCCTCACCGCTCTCGCAATTTATGGATCAGTCCAATCCTCTTGCGGAGCTCACTCACAAGCGCCGTATCTCCGCGCTCGGCCCAGGCGGTCTTTCAAGAGACAGAGCCGGTTTCGAGGTCCGCGACGTTCACTATACCCATTACGGCAGAATGTGCCCCATTGAGACCCCCGAAGGTCCCAACATCGGCCTTATTTCATACCTCGCAACTTATGCGAAGATTAATAAATACGGCTTTATCGAAGCTCCTTACAGAAAGATTGAGAAGACCTATGACAAGAAGGGCAACGTAAAGGATGTCCGCGTACTTGACGAGGTCGAATATATGACCGCCGACGCAGAAGACAGACACGTTGTCGCCCAGGGTAACGAGCCTCTCGACAAGGACGGCAGATTCATCAATTCCAGAATCGCCGCGAGATACAGAGAAGGCTTCCTTGAAACAGAGCCCGCAAAGGCGGACTACATGGACGTTTCACCCGCGATGGTTGTTTCCGTCGCGACCGCGATGATTCCCTTCCTTGAAAACGATGACGCGAACCGCGCGCTCATGGGCTCCAACATGCAGAAGCAGGCAGTTCCTCTTCTGACCACCAAGGCTCCGATAGTCGGTACCGGCATGGAGTATAAGGCGGCTGTTGACTCGGGCGTGTGCGTACTTGCCAAGTCCGGCGGCGTTGTTACCAAGGTCTGCGCAGATCAGATAACAATCCTCGAAGACGGCGGAAACGTCAGGGATTACGAAGTTATCAAATATATGCGCTCCAACCAGGCAACTTGTAATAACCAGAGACCCATCGTAACCGTAGGCCAGAGAGTCGAGGAGGGCGAAGTCATAGCAGACGGCCCCGCAATCGACCACGGCGAAGTAGCTCTCGGCAAGAACGCCCTTATCGGCTTCATGACCTGGGAAGGCTACAACTACGAGGACGCGGTCCTTATCAGCGAAAAGATAGTTCGTGATGATGTCTATACCTCAATCCACATTGAGGAATACGATACAGAGGCCAGAGACACCAAGCTCGGCCCCGAAGATATCACCAGAGATATTCCGAATACCGGCGATGACGCTCTCGCAAACCTCGACGAAAACGGTATAATCCGTATCGGCGCAGAGGTTCGCAGCGGCGATATACTTGTCGGTAAGGTTACGCCCAAGGGCGAAACCGAGATGACTCCCGAAGAGAGACTTCTTCACGCCATCTTCGGTGAGAAGGCCAAGGAAGTCAGGGATACCTCACTCAGAGTTCCGCACGGCGAATACGGCGTTGTTGTCAATGTCGAAGTATTCACCAAAGAAAACAGCGACGAGCTCGCTCCCGGCGTCAATAAGGTAGTCCGCTGCTATATTGCCCAGAAGCGTAAGCTTTCAGTCGGCGACAAGATGGCGGGCCGCCACGGTAACAAGGGCGTTGTTTCGAGAATCCTCCCGGTTGAGGATATGCCCTTTCTTCCCGACGGCACACCGCTCGATATATGCCTCAATCCTCTCGGCGTTCCCTCACGTATGAATATCGGTCAGGTTCTCGAGGTTCACCTCGGACTTGCCGCGCGCAGTCTCGGAATCAACGTTATGACTCCCGTTTTCGACGGCGCCCACGAAACCGACATTACAGACGCCATCGAAGAGGCAAATGAAAAGATACTTGCCAAGGCGCAGGCAGATCTCAAGGCCAGAGCCAAGGCTGCCAAGAAGCTTGCCGAAGAAACCGGAGAATTTGAATACAATCCCGAAAACTTCAAATTCGATCCCGAAAAGATATTCACCCTCAATAAATCCGGCAAGACTACTCTTTACGACGGCAGAACGGGCAGAAAATTCGATAATCCCGTTACGGTCGGCGTAATGTATTACCTCAAACTTCATCACCTTGTTGATGATAAGATTCACGCCCGTTCAACAGGCCCGTATTCACTCGTTACCCAGCAGCCACTCGGCGGTAAAGCGCAGTTCGGCGGCCAGCGTTTCGGTGAAATGGAAGTCTGGGCTCTCGAAGCTTATGGCGCGGCATATACCCTTCAGGAGATACTTACCGTCAAATCCGACGATACCGTCGGCAGAGTTGACACTTACGAAGCAATCGTCAAGGGCAACAACATTCCGAAGCCCGGCACGCCCGAAGCATTCAAGGTTCTCGTCAAGGAACTCCAGTCCCTCGCACTTTCAATCAAGGTTCTTGACAAGGACGGCAACGAAATCGATCTTCGCACCTCTTTTGACAATGATTTCCCGGCACAGAGCGAGGATAACAAAGAGGCCTTCTCGACCGTCAATGACGCTGAGGGCGGCGAAGGATACGATATTGATGAAGACAGCAAGGAATATGATGTCTATGATGTCGATTCCGATGAGGAAGACGATGATTCCGTCAACTACAGCGCTGTCGAGGATATGGAAATCGACGATGACGGCGACGATTTCGGCGCTGAGGATTTCGATTCCTACGGTTATAACGGTTCCGATGACGATTATCAGTAATCTCCGCTTTTCAAAAATATAAGGAAGGGGCATATTTTTAATGGAAAACATTGAAAACAATGCAAATCTCACTTTTGAATCCATAAGAATCGGCCTTGCTTCGCCCGAAGCCATCAGAGAATGGTCCTACGGCGAGGTCAAGAAACCCGAAACGATAAATTACAGAACCCTTAAACCTGAGAAAGACGGTCTTTTCTGCGAAAAGATTTTCGGGCCTACCAAGGACTGGGAATGCCACTGCGGAAAATACAAGAAGGTCAGATATAAGGGCAAGGTGTGCGAGCGCTGCGGCGTTGAAATCACAAGGGCGAAGGTCCGCCGTGAGAGAATGGGTCATATTGAGCTTGCAACACCCGTATCACACATCTGGTATTTCAAGGGTATCCCCTCGAGAATGAGCCTCATTCTTGACATTATGCCCAAGGATCTTGAGAGAGTGCTTTATTTTGCCAAGCACATCGTTATCGATCCCGGCGACACACCACTTGAAAAATGCCAGACTCTCGAAGAAAAAGACTATCAGGAATACCGTCTGAGATATGAGGATGACTTCAAAGCGGGCATGGGCGCAGAGGCTGTAAAAGAGCTTCTCGCAAGTATCGACCTTGATGAGCTTTCAAAAGAACTCAAGGAAGAGCTTGAAAACGCCTCCTCGCAGAAGAGAGTCAAACTTCTCAAGAGACTCGAAGTTGTCGAGGCATTCAGACTTTCGGGCAACAGACCCGAGTGGATGATTCTCGATGTTATCCCTGTAATTCCCCCCGAGCTTCGCCCGATGGTTCAGCTTGAGGGCGGCAGATTCGCTACCAGCGACCTCAACGATCTTTACAGACGCGTTATCAACAGAAACAATCGTCTTGCAAAGCTCATCGAGCTCGGCTCTCCCGATATAATCATCAGAAACGAAAAGAGAATGCTCCAGGAAGCCGTTGACGCTCTCATCGATAACGGCAGAAGAGGCAGACCGGTCACCGGTCCCAGCAACAGAGCTCTCAAATCACTCTCCGATATGCTCAAGGGCAAGCAGGGCAGATTCAGACAGAATCTTCTCGGTAAGCGTGTTGACTATTCGGGCAGAAGCGTTATTGTTGTCGGCCCCGAACTGAAGATGTATCAGTGCGGTCTTCCCAAGGAAATGGCTCTCGAGCTCTTCAAGCCCTTCATTATGAAGCGCCTTGTTGAGACCGGCGATGCCGGCAATGTGAAATCGGCACGTAAGATGGTTGACAGAGCTATGTCTTCCCAGGTATGGGACGCTCTCGAAATAGTTATCAAGGATCATCCGGTTATGCTTAACCGTGCTCCGACCCTTCACCGTCTCGGTATTCAGGCGTTCGAGCCCGTGCTCGTAGAAGGCAGAGCGATAAAGCTTCACCCCCTCGCATGTACCGCGTTCAACGCCGACTTTGACGGCGACCAGATGGCTGTTCATGTTCCTCTTTCCGCAGAGGCACAGGCAGAGGCAAGATTCCTTATGCTCGCTGCAAACAATCTTCTCAAGCCCTCGGACGGCAAACCCGTTACCGTTCCCACTCAGGATATGATACTCGGTTCATATTATCTGACAATGGTCAACGATAACAATCCCGCAAATTCCGATTATAATCCCATCAACCCCTGCGAGCCCGGCGCACCCGTCGAGGTAAAGGGTGAAGATAAGAAGATTCACCGCGTTTATAAGACATTCGGCTCGGTCAACGAGGCAATGATGGCTTATGACGAGGGCGACATCGGCCTTCACGTTTCCATCAAAGTCCGTATGAGCAAGGAATTCAACGGCAAGAAGGTAACCGGACTTGTTACCACAACGCTCGGTAAGCTTATCTTCAATGATCCGATTCCTCAGGATCTTGGTTTCGTTGACAGAACCAAGCCCGAAAACCTCTTCGCTCTTGAAATTGATGAGCTTGTCGGCAAGAAGGTGCTCGGCAAGATTATAGACAGATGCATCAAAGTTCACGGCACCTCAGTTTCTGGCAAAGTGCTCGATAATATCAAGGCACAGGGCTACAAGTATTCGACCATCAGCGGTCTTACAGTTGCCGTGTGCGACGCGACCATTCCTCCGCAGAAGAAGGAAATCCTTGAAGAAGCGGATGAGAAGATTGAAAAAATCAAGAAGCTCTACGAAAGAGGCTTTTATTCGGAAGACAAGCGTTCCAAAGAAGTTATCAATGTCTGGGAATCCTGCACCAACAAGGTCGGCGATGCCCTCAAGGCAAACTTCGAGGAATTCAACCCAATCAATATCATGCTTAAATCAGGCGCGAGAGGTAATGACTCTCAGCTCCGTCAGCTTGCCGGTATGCGCGGCCTTCTTGCAAACACCTCAGGTAAGGTTATTGAAGTCCCCATCAGAGCAAACTACCGCGAAGGCCTGAATATTCTCGAATATTACATTTCAGCCCGCGGTGCTCGTAAAGGTCTTGCCGATACAGCGCTCAGAACTGCGGACTCCGGTTATCTTACAAGACGTCTTGTTGACGTTTCCCAGGATGTTATCATCCGCGAGGAAGACTGCCACTGCAAGGACGGCGCAGAAGTTTACGACATATTCGACGATGAGAGAAAGAAGAATTCGAGAAAGATCGTTTCCCTCGAGGAGCGTCTTTCCGGCAGATTCCTCTTTGAGGATTATTACAATCCCTTCACCGGTGAGCTTGTTGCAAGCAAGGATGAGATGATCACCGACGAAAAAGCCAAGGAAATCAGCGACCTTGCCCATAAGGATGTTGAAGAAAAAATCAAGAAGGGCAAGCTTGATGAGAACGCCAAGGCAAGAATCAAGATCCGCTCCCTTCTTACCTGCGAATCCCAGCACGGCGCCTGCATCAAGTGCTACGGCAAAAACCTTGCTACCGGTCTGCCCGTAACAGTCGGCGAAGCAGTCGGCATTATCGCCGCTCAGTCAATCGGCGAGCCCGGCACCCAGCTTACGATGAGAACCTTCCACACCGGCGGCGCGGCCGACCAGTCCGATATCACTCAGGGTCTTCCCAGAGTTGAAGAACTTTTCGAAGCCCGCAAACCCAAGGTTCTCGCAATTATGAGCGAGATCGACGGTGTCGTTTCCATAGAAAAAATCAAAAACGCCGACCATATCGTCGTAACCGGCGAAGACGGTCAGGTCAAGCAGTATCTCATTCCCTACGGCTTCAAGAAGAAGGTTCAGGACGGCGACATCGTTAAGATGGGCGATCAGCTCACCGAAGGTTCGCAGAATCCTCACGATATTCTTGCCATTCTCGGAAGCGACGCGGTTCATGATTACCTTATCAGAGAAGTTCAGAAGACTTACCGTCTTCAGGGCGTTGACATCAACGATAAGCATATTGAGGTTATCATCCGTCAGATGATGCGCCAGGTCAAGATCACCGATCCCGGTGACAGCACCTTCCTTGTCGATCAGGTCGTTGAGAAGCAGGATTTCGTCGATGAAAACAACCGCCTCGAAGCCGAAGCATCGGCCAAGGGCAAGAAGGCGAACCTTGCATCCTGCGAGCCCACATTGCTCGGTATCACCAAGGCATCACTTGCCACCGATTCATTCCTTTCCGCAGCGTCCTTCCAGGAAACCACAAGAGTTCTTACCGACGCCGCAATCAAGGGCAAGACAGATCATCTTATCGGCCTTAAGGAGAATGTTATCATAGGTAAGCTTCTCCCGAGCGGAACCGGTATGCAGTGTTACAGCGATGTCAAGATTTATCCCACAGGGCAGAAGGGCAATATTAACGAAAATATCGATTGATTTTTGTTAAAACTGTTGACAAATATATATATTATATGATAAAATATCAATCCATGGTGTCTATGGGCGCCGGAGCATCCGACGCCCTGAGATATATGAATTTTCAAAGAAAGGAGAGAAAAACACTTGCCTACCTTTAACCAGCTTGTTCGTAACGGCAGACAGACCCTTGACAGGAAGCCCAAGGCTCCCGCTCTTCTGAAAGGTCTCAACTCCAAAAAGAATGTTATGACCGATCAGAATTCACCCCAGAAGCGCGGCGTTTGCACAGCAGTTAAGACAGCTACTCCCAAGAAGCCGAATTCAGCTCTTCGTAAGATCGCCAGAGTTCGTCTGACAAACGGCATGGAAGTTTCCGCTTACATTCCCGGCGTCGGTCACAACCTTCAGGAGCACAGCGTCGTTCTTATCCGCGGCGGCCGTGTAAAGGATCTCCCCGGTGTGCGTTACCACATCATTCGCGGCACCCTTGATACTCAGGGTGTTACCGGAAGAATGCAGGCCCGTTCCAAATACGGTGCAAAGCGTCCGAAGGTAAAGAAATAATCCGCATCATTTCATGACAAATAATCTTGCAGGCGAAATGCAATATTTCACCAATGCAGTATATATATACATTATATATGTCTCTGCGTTGGCGCCACGAGAATTTGTCGCTCGAGTACCTATGATATCATTACTATGAAGGAGGGAAGCGAAGTGCCAAGAAGAGGCAACATAGCAAAACGCGAAGTTTTGCCTGATCCGCTTTACAACTCAACTCTTGTTACCCGTCTCATCAACAACATTATGCTTGACGGTAAAAAGGGAGTAGCTCAGAAGATCGTTTACGATGCTTTTGACATTATCAAAGAGAAGACCGGCAAGGAGCCGCTCGAAGTTTTCGAAGCAGCCATGGAGAACGTTATGCCTGTTCTCGAGGTTAAGGCCCGCCGTGTCGGCGGTGCGACCTACCAGGTTCCCATGGAGGTCCGCCCCGAAAGAAGACAGACCCTCGGTCTGCGTTGGATCACTGCTTATTCACGCGCCCGTTCCGAAAGAACAATGAAGGAACGTCTCGCAAACGAGATCATGGATGCCGTTAACGAAACAGGTTCAGCATTCAAGAAGCGTGAAGATACTCATAAGATGGCAGAGGCCAACAAGGCATTTGCACACTTCAGATGGTAATTCCCATTGGGAAACATCGCTGTGCATAATTGATTATTACTTATTTTATACAGAATCGGAGGTGTTAATTTGCCAAGGCAGGTTTCACTCGAAAAGACAAGAAACATCGGCATTATGGCTCACATAGATGCCGGCAAAACTACTACAACCGAGAGAATTCTCTTCTATACGGGTAAAACCCATAAAATAGGTGAGACTCATGACGGCGCCGCTACCATGGACTTTATGGAGCAGGAGCAGGAGCGTGGTATCACGATTACCTCAGCCGCAACAACCTGTTTTTGGAAGGAACACCGTATAAACATAATTGACACTCCGGGTCACGTTGACTTCACTGTTGAAGTTGAGCGTTCTCTGAGAGTTCTTGACGGTTCTGTTACCGTTCTCTGCGCCAAGGGCGGCGTTGAGCCCCAGAGCGAAACGGTTTGGAGACAGGCGGATAAATATAAGGTCCCCAGAATGGTCTATATCAATAAGATGGACATTATGGGTGCGGATTTCTATCACGTAGTTGATATGATGAAGGATCGCCTTAAATGCAACGCCGTTCCCATTCAGCTTCCGATAGGTTCAGAGGCGGATTTCAAAGGCATTATCGACCTTGTTATAATGAAAGCATATTATTACAATGATGACCTCGGCACCAAGATTGAGTGCAGGGAAATTCCCGATGATATGCTTGAAACAGCGCAGAAATACCATGATGAAATGGTTGAACACGTTGCCGAGCAGGATGATGCTCTGCTTGAGAAATATCTCGAAGGTCAGGAACTGACACTCGATGAAATCAAGACCTGCATCAGAAAATCGACAATCTCAAACCACATGGTTCCCGTCACCTGCGGTACTTCCTACCGCAATAAGGGCGTTCAGCTGCTTCTCGATGCCATAGTCGATTATATGCCCGCTCCGACCGATGTTCCCGCCATAACGGGTACCAATCCCAAGACGGATAAGGACGAGGTCAGAAATTCTTCAGATGATGAGCCGTTTGCGGCTCTTGCATTCAAAATAACTACCGACCAGTTTGTCGGCAAGCTCTGCTTCTTCAGAGTCTATTCCGGCACGGTCAACGCAGGCGATACCGTCTATAATTCGACCAAGGGTGTCAATGAGAGAATGGGAAGAATTCTCCAGATGCACGCGAATCACAGACAGGATATCGAAACCTGCTACGCGGGCGATATCGCCGCCTGTGTCGGCGTCAAGCAGACTACAACAGGCGACACGCTCTGCACATCAAAGCATCCTATAATCCTTGAATCAATGGAATTCCCCGAGCCTGTTATCAGAGTTGCCATCGAGCCCAAGACCAAAGCCGGTCAGGAAAAGATGAGCATTGCTCTTGCAAAGCTCGCGGAGGAGGATCCGACATTCAAGTGCTACACCGACGAAGAAACAGGCCAGACCATTATTGCAGGTATGGGCGAGCTTCACCTTGAAATTATCGTTGACAGAATGCTGCGCGAATTCCATGTTGAAGCGAATGTCGGTAAGCCGCAGGTTGCTTTCCGTGAAACCATTACCGTTCCCGCCGAGTCCGATACGAAATATGCGCGTCAGTCAGGCGGTAAAGGTCAGTACGGTCACGTTAAAATCAGGATCGAGCCCAATCCCGAGAAGGGTTATGAATTTGTCAACGAAATCGTCGGTGGCGCTATTCCGAAGGAATACTTCAACGCCATCGAGGCAGGTATCAAGGGAGCTATGCTCTCGGGAACTCTCGCCGGATACAATGTAGTTGATGTCAAAGTAACTCTTTACGACGGATCCTATCACGAGGTTGACTCCTCCGAAATGGCGTTCAAGATAGCTGCATCCATGGCTTTCAAGGACGCGATGAGGAAGGCCGCTCCCGTTCTTATGGAGCCCATCATGAAGACCTCGGTTATCGTTCCCGACGAATATATCGGCGACGTAATCGGCGATATCAACTCCAGACGCGGACTTGTTCAGGGTCAGGAGGTCAGGACGGGCGCGACCCAGATAGACGCTTTTATTCCGCTCTCAAATATGTTCGGCTACGCAACCTCTTTGCGCTCAAGAACTCAGGGCAGAGGACAGTATGTCATGGAGCCCTCGCATTACAGCGAAGTTCCCAAGAATATAGCCGAAAAACTCATATCTGAGAAATAATAGCAAAATTTGTAAAAAATGCTTGAAATTTCAAGTAATTATTGGTAAAATATCAACATGCTATGCATGTAATTAAATTGCTTCTAAAGGGAGGAAACAATTCAATGGCAAAAGAACATTTTAATCGAAACAAACCGCATGTAAACATCGGTACCATCGGTCACGTTGACCACGGTAAGACCACTCTTACAGCTGCTATCACCAAGACTCTTGCCATGAAGGGCGGAGCAGCATTCGTAGACTATGCAAACATCGATAAGGCTCCCGAAGAGAGAGAGCGTGGTATCACTATCAATACCGCACACGTTGAGTATGAGACCGAAGCTCGTCACTATGCTCACGTTGACTGCCCGGGTCACGCTGACTATATTAAGAACATGATCACCGGCGCTGCTCAGATGGATGGTTCAATCCTCGTTATCGCAGCTACCGACGGCCCCATGGCTCAGACCAAGGAGCACCTTCTCCTTGCCCGCCAGGTTGGCGTTCCCAAGATCATCGTTTTCCTTAACAAAGTTGACCAGGTTGACGATCCCGAGCTCCTTGAGCTTGTTGAAATGGAAGTCAGAGAGACTCTCGCTGAGTACGGCTTCGATGAGGATGCTCCCATCATCAAGGGTTCAGCTCTTAAGGCTCTCGAATATGACGGCGGCGACGTAAACGCTCCCGAAATCGCATGCATCTGGGAACTCATGGACGCTGTTGACAGCTACATTCCCACTCCCGACCGTAAGGCAGACCTTCCCTTCCTTATGCCCGTTGAAGACGTATTCACCATCACCGGCCGCGGCACCGTTGCTACCGGCAGAGTTGAGCGTGGACAGCTTAAGACCGGCGAGGAAGTTGAAATTGTCGGCCTCACCGATGAAAAGAGAAAGACTGTTGTTACCGGTATCGAGATGTTCAGAAAGATTCTCGACTACGCTGAGGCAGGCGACAATATCGGCGCTCTCCTTCGCGGCGTTCAGAGAAACGAAATCGAGCGCGGTCAGGTTCTTTCCAAGCCCGGTTCAATTCATCCTCACACCAAGTTCGTTGGTCAGGTTTACGTTCTGACCAAGGAAGAAGGCGGCCGTCATACTCCGTTCTTCAATAACTATCGTCCTCAGTTCTATTTCAGAACTACCGACGTTACCGGCGTTATCACCCTTCCCGAAGGCACTGAAATGTGCATGCCCGGCGACAACGTTGACATGAAAGTTGAGCTTATCACTCCCATCGCTATCGAAAAGGGTCTTCGTTTCGCTATCCGTGAAGGCGGCAGAACCGTTGGTTCAGGCGTTGTTATCGAGATCGACGAATAATAACAGCATAATATATTTTTTAAGGCAGTGACCGCGGTCACTGCCTTTATTCTTTGCTTTATTATAAAGAATAAGCCTGCCTTTTTCAAGGCAGGCTTATGTTATTCCGTGAGTTTAATCCTGAGTGTCAGCTTCCTGAGTTTCGTCGGGGAGATCTTCTTCTGAATCTTCTGCGGGAGTGTCTTCGCCGTCTTCTGCCTCGCCGGAGGAGTCGGACTTGTCTGCTTCTGCAGTTTCATCTGCTTCTTCGCTTTCGATGGCAGTTTCTTTCGAATCTCCGATTTCTTCGGCTTCTGCGTTTTCAAGCGCGGCTTCTTTTTCCGCGAGTTCAGATTCCTGCATACCCGTGAGTTCTGTCATGTTCAGCTCGCTCAAGTCGATATCATCAAAATCGTATGATGTGAATTTAGCTCTTTCCGCAAGAATCAGATCCTGCTGATAGTCTGCTTCCGCCTTTTCGCACATCTGCTCGTATTTTTTCGCACGCTTCTTACGCAGGATTGAGAAGAAAATTGCTGCTATGATCAGCAGAATCACGGTTCCGCCGGAGACTGCGGCGCCAATGAGCAGGCCTCTCTGATGGAATTCAAGCTCTATCTCGTGCTCTCCCTTGGGAAGATTGAAGCAGAGATACGCGTCCTGAAGGGCGATATAATCTTTTTCCGCAATCGGCTTGCCGTCGATTTTTACCGTCCAGCCCTTATCATAGGGAATAGAGGTGAACATTACCATGCTCTTATCTGTGCTGATTTTGCCTTTGATTCTCGTTTCTTCGAACGAGGTGACGGTCATTGCGTTATCCTTGAGAATCTTGTATCCTTCGTCAAGCGCCTCTTTATTGGTGTAATAGGCGTAGAAATTCATGTAGCCGTAATCGTCGCCGTCCTCAGGCACGGTTATCTGTACCTCGACCGCTTCATCGGGCTTGACTATTCCCAAATCATAGATATAAGGTTCATCGGTATCCTGGGTTACAGAGCCGCCGTCTGCTCGTGAAATCACGATGCTGTCAAAACTGTCGGAATCAACGAACAGGTAGCAGTGCTGTTCTTCATCAATCGCGAGTTCAAAATCTATCTCGCCCTCGCCGGCGCCGGTCTTCTGGAAATACATATCTCCGGTGTCGAATCCCGCAGTGATTTCATCCATATTGAAGTATCTGACATTGCCTGCGTCTATGGGAATTCTCTCATATACATCCTCAACTCCGGTCGCGAATTCAAACCATTCGCCCTGAACCGTGAAGGGATTGGTGTAGCCCGCATACCAGTCTTTGACTTCCTTATTGACCGCAAAGGCAATCGGCAGATAATAATTGTTCTTATATGCCGTGTATTTATCGACGGTCTTGACCTTAGTGACATAATCCTCGGTGACCGTGACCTTCGGATCGTTGTCAACGATGTATTTCAGCGCGTTCATCATATTATATACGGGAGTCTGCATATAATAGGTGTAGCTGTTGATATAATTCGAATAAACGCCGAGATTGCTCTGCATATTCGACATCTTCTCATAAGCCATTGAGGAGAAGGTCGAAACGCCGTTGTAGCCGAACCAGGCGGGATCCATCCTCGCTCTGTTGTAGGTGAGCTCCATTCGGTAGGTATCGTCGCCGTTTTCCATTTCATCAAGGTCCGCCTTGATTTCGCGGAATGAATCATAGTCGCCGGTGTAGGTGCTCTTTATCTGATTCATCGAGTATCTGTCTGTATTTGCGCATGCATATTCCGCGATGACGCAGCAGAGGAGAATGACCGAAATCGCCGCTCTCTGCTTCTTTTCATCCTTGAGCATATAGAAGATGAGGCAGTAGGTCACGACGAATACGACGCTGAGCAGAACCGTGATATCCTCAACATTCTTTGAGCCGATTTTCTGAATCAGCACTACAGCGAAGATAATTGCCGTTCCGACTCCGATAAGCTGCTTGCCGGTGTATTCATTGAGATTCTTGTATGCCTTGAATGCCATTACAAGCAGCAGGAAGCAATACATGAACGAGAAGCGGTAAGGCAGGTCGTTCGGGAAATGGAATCCGTGCCATATATAGTTGAAATAATTGATGTTGAAGCTGAAGAAGAAAAGACCGAGAGTGAATACGCTGAAGATTTTTTCTTTGAGAGAGATTCTCTTCGAGAATATATAGAGAGGCACGAGAATCAGAGTACCCATTCCGCAATAAACATTCGGAAGCACGTCGTTGCCGCTGCTGCGGATGGTCGGGTCGACCGATGCGAGATGATTCGCAAGGAAATCAAACACCGCAAAATATGAGCGGTAATTCTCGGGCATCGAGCCGGAGGTCGCCGAGCAGGAGCGCAGGATAAGGAAAGTCGGGAGCAGAGAGACAGCTACAAGCGCAGCAGCCGCAACCGAGGCAAAGGCAAAGGTAAATCCGCTTCGAAGGAATATATTTGATTTCAGGCGGTCTTTAAATGCGTAGCGCTTGTTGTGATTGCTGTCGTAGGTGAATTTTGCATCCTGAGCAAATGAACCGAAATCATAATTTGAAAAGAAATATACTATGAAATAGATGACCGAAAAGATGCAGGTCATATATCCCATATAGTAATTTGACCAGAGCGTCAGGGCGAGGAAAGCGATATAGACCGACGGCTTTCTGTAATTGATGATCCGCTCTATTCCGTAAACTACAAGCGGAAAATAAACCATAGCGTCAAGCCACATTACATTCCAGTAATATGCGATGAAATAGCCGCACATTGAATAGAGGACGCCGAATGCCGCTGAGGAGAAATCGTGTCTGCCCTGAGACTTCTTCAGATAATATGTAAAGGTACCTGCCGAGAGAGCCGCCTTTATCAGAATCATTCCCGCAATCGCCTCGGGCATATTCTTATGGCCGAGTATGAGAATCAGGAAAGCTGCAGGGCTTGAGAGATAATTGAAATAATTGCCGAGAAACGGCGAGCCGAGTCCGGTATTCCAGGAATAGATGAAGCTCTTGAGATTCATCACCCTGTCATATAATTCGGCAAAGAGGGGGCCGTATTGATGATAGAGGTCCATTCTGAGTATAGTTGTTTCACCGAACGGGAAGAGATTGAAACAGTAATAGACGAGCATCATTATTCCGGCAGTGCAGAGTATTGCAAGCCAGCAATAGGAATTGCCGCGGAAAATCCGCGAAATAACCGACTCCTTCTTGATTTTATTTTTCTCCATCGTTTGTCTCCTTGTTGAGATATTTGCTGTTGAAACTCGGCGTGAATTCAAGCTTGCCGCCGGGATGAATATCGGTTACGGTGACTCCCTGCAGCCACTCGGCCTCGGGTTTTCCGAACATAGTGCCGAGGTGATAAAGCTTATAATCCGCAGAGAGGCTGTAAACGAGATAAACTCCTTTATAAAGGACGCACCAGTCATTGACATGATCGTGGCCCGCGAAGACGGCCTTGGTGCTGCCGTTCCTGAGAATTGCGTCAAACATTCCGGTATTGACCGGAGAGCACGCGACGCTTTCATACTGGTCGCCGTAGAGAATTTCGCATTCTCCCGAGGGATTGTATCCGCCGTTTCCGTCTTCTTTGAAGGCGTGCTCATATTCACACAGCGGAATATGCATATACATAATCGAATCAAAATCCCCGTATTTGATCTTAAGGGATTTCACTTCGTTTTCGTAGAATTCAATCTGCTCTTTTTTGAGGAAATCATAGCCGCTCACATCATCGTGGATATTGTATTCACTGCGGTATTCATCGCGGATATCCCTGCCCGAATCGAATAAAAACAGCGTTTCACGCAACTTTCCGCTTTCACCGATTATGTTTACCGTGTGATTGGCGTAGCCGTAGAGATTATCGGGACCGATTTTGCAGAGGCAGTGCGGATGAATCGAAGCGCTCTTTGCCATCATCCATTTATATATGCCCTTCTCCTCGCGGACCTCGTGATTGCCGAAAACTATCGTCCAGTAAACGCCGAGCTTCTCCATCAGGCGCGCAAAGCGGATGACATCAATCTGCTGATATTTTGTCTGCACCGCGTCGCCCGTGACTACAACGAGATCGGGGCGCAGGTCCATGATCTGCCTTGCGAAAAATCCGAGAGTTTTATTATTGATTTCATAATCATCCTCAAGATGAAAATCGGAGGTTGAAACTATTCTGAATATTTCATCCGAAGGATTTCCGTAGCTGCCGGTTTTGGCAATATCGGTTGAATAATCATCACTTCTCAGGATTTTTACCCTTGAGCCAGTATCGTGCGCCTCAACCGCCTTGTCAAAGCAGTGTTTTGCGAGCTTTCCTTTTGAAATATCATAAACAATATTTTCAAAGAACAGTCCCGCTTTAATCAGCGAGCGTCTGAAGCAGCCGTGAATTTCATAAAGAATCATATCTTCCTGATTTCCTCAATCATGCTGCTCTTCTTCTCCCAGAGAGTCTCAGAGAGGTCAACATAGTATTTGTGAGGATTCTCGAATCTGAGAACTTCATCCCAGAGAGTGTCAATCTGCTCCTTGCAGTATTTTTTGGTTTCGTCCAGGGTTTTGAATTTATAAAGGCATTCGCCGCCAGCAAAAATGGGCTCGAGCAGTTCCCTGACCGTATAATTTTCAAAGGTCTTCTTTTTCCAGGTGAAGTCCGGGTCAAAGAGAGTAAGGGGAGCGGAAAAGTCAATTATTTCATCGGTGAACGCGATTAAATCTGCCTCCGCTTTTCCTGTTTCATTGTCATATATTCTGTAAACCTTTTTGTCACCGGGAGTCGTAATCTTTGAAACGTTTTCGCTTATCTTGATTTTCGGAATAATCTCTCCGTCTTTCTCGACTGCGACAAGCTTATATACTCCGCCGAAAACAGGGCTTGAAGATGATGTTATGAGGCGCTCACCGACTCCGAACGAATCAATTTTCGCATCCTGCAACAGCATATCGCGAATAATGTATTCATCGAGCGAATTCGAAGCGACTATCGCGCAATCGGGATAGCCGGCCTCGTCAAGCATCTTACGCGTCTTTCGTGAAAGATAAGCTATATCTCCGCTGTCGATTCTGACGCCCTTGGGACGTTTTCCAAGCGGTTTCAGGACTTCGTCGAAACATTTGATTGCGTTGGGAACACCGCTCTTAAGAACATTATACGTGTCTATAAGAAGCGTGCAGGCATCGGGATATTCCAGAGCATACGCCTTGAATGATTCATATTCGCTGTCAAAGAGCTGAATCCAGGAATGCGCCATAGTGCCGAGAGCGGGTGTGCCGAAGGCCTGATCGCTTATGGTGCAGGCTGTGCCGACACAGCCGCCGATGCAGGCGGCTCTCGCGCCGTAAATTGCGCCGTCCCAGCCCTGGGCGCGGCGTGAACCGAATTCCATAATCGCTCTGCCCTGTGCGGCTCTGACTATTCTGTTTGCCTTGGTGGCAATAAGACTCTGATGATTTATGCAAAGGAGCACCATAGTTTCAATTAACTGCGCCTGCATAACGGGTCCCCTGACCTTGACTATCGGCTCGCCGGGGAAAATCGGGGTGCCTTCGGGGACAGCCCATACATCGCATTCAAATTTGAAATTCGCGAGATAATCGAGAAATTCCTCTCCGAAACCTCTGCCTCGCAGATATTCGATATCCTCGGGAGTGAATTTCAGATTTTTGAGGTATTCCGCAAGCTGCTCGACGCCGCACATAATTGCGAAGCCGCCCTTATCCGGAATGCTTCTGAAAAACATATCAAAGAAGGCGGTCGTATCCTTATGACCGTGTTTGAAATAGCCGTTTGCCATGGTTATTTCATAAAAATCCGTAAGCATTGTAAGATTTCTTTTGACATCAAAACTGCTCATAAAAGCGCCTCCGTAAATTATTATGCATAATAAAATTATTATATATTATGTACTGTAACAATTCAATAATTTAACTGTAAATTTTTATGAATTCAGTATTTAGAAATTAAAAATGCCTGTTTATGCGCAAAAATGCAATAAAATTCGGAAAAAACATAAAAAAATTGAAAAAAAGGGTTGCAATCGGCAAAATTATGTGTTACAATCGGGCTGTAAGATGTCATTCAGGGAAAAAAGTTGCATTTCAAAGCAATTTATTATATTTCCCGGAGGTCAACATGAGAATAAGAAAACAGGCGCTCGGAGATAAAAATATTGTGGGCGCGAAGATTGAGCAGAGGCGCAAGGAACTCAAAATGAAACAGTTTGAACTTCTTGAAGCGCTCAACGCAAAAGGCATCGAGCTTAATGCCTCGGGTCTGTCAAAAATTGAAGGTCAGATCCGCAGCGTTAATGACTATGAGCTTAAAGCTTTCGCTGAGGTGCTTAAAATCAGCGTCAACGATTTGCTCGGCATAAAGATTTGACAACTCCTACCCCTTTATATACAACTCCTCAGAGAATCCGCACCGAAAGGTGCGGATTCTCCTTTTCTGTTGCCGGAATCAGATTCCGTATTTTATGCGGATTCTGCTGACCGTGTCGGTCATAATCTGCATTTTGTCTTCCATCTCGGAAACGAGTTTAAGCTGAGTCCTGGCTCTTACAAGATTATGCTCTGGGTAATCCGTTTTGAAATAGGTGTCGCCGTTGATATAGTCGCCGAGAAAACGCATTCCGCATTCGAGAGTCATGAGCTTCGATGAGAAGGGAAGATACTTTATCTCGTTATCGGTCAGCGCCCTTCCCGCCGTTGAGAGGAAGCCGTCAGTATATGCTTCAAAGTATTCCGGGCTGAAATGGACTTTTTCGAGGTCGGGCTCATCCTCGGCGGCAGTGCTTGCGCCGAATCTGATGCTGTCACCGAAATCATAGAGCGCGAGGCCGGGCATTACCGTATCAAGGTCAACCACGCATATTCCCACGCCGGTTTCGTTATCAAACATAACATTATTGAGCTTTGTGTCATTATGTGTGACTCTCAGGGGGAGTTCTCCCTTTGCCGTCATATCAACAAGCACAGAGCAATCGCTCTCACGCGATAATATGAATTTGATTTCCTCTCTGCAGTTGTCCGCTCTGCCCGAGAGATTATCCTCAACCGCTTTTTTGAAATCGGCAAAGCGCGATACGGTATTATGAAAATTCGGAATAGTTTCCGCGAGAGTTTCCGCGGGATAATCGGCGAGCAGACACTGGAAATTGCCGAAAGCCCTCGCGGATGCCGCAAAGCTTTCCGCACTTTCAACCCTCTGCAGTGTATAAGTATTTTCAATGAAATTGAAGCAACGCCAGAATTTGCCGTCTTTTGAAATATAATATGGCTTCGAGTCGGCGGAAGGGATGACTGTAAGACATTCTCTTTCAGGGTCTCCGCCCGCAGCGGTAATCTTTTTGCGCAGAAATTCGGTTACGCCGACCACATTATTCATCAGCGCTTCGGGCTGCCTGAAAACGTTTGTGTTCAGTTCCTGAAGCAGATATTTTCTTTTATTCCCGCCTTCGCTCTCGAAAGTGAGAGCGAAAGTGTTGTTTATATGCCCGTCGGTAATTCTCTCTGCGCTGACCGGCTCGCCTTCAAAAACAAAAGCGGTCAGTATTTCATCGGGTATTTCCTTGAATTTATTCATCTTACTTTCCTTTCTTCTTCAGAAGGGGCTTAAGGTACTGGCCGGTATATGATGCCTTGACCTTCGCGACCTCTTCGGGAGTGCCGGCAGCGACTATGTTTCCGCCCTCGTCACCACCCTCGGGGCCGAGATCTATGATGTAATCGGCAGTCTTTATCATATCGAGATTATGCTCGATGACAATTACAGTATTTCCGGAGTTGACAAGTTTCTGAAGCACTTCGGTCAGGCGGTGGACATCCGCCGCGTGAAGGCCGGTGGTCGGCTCATCGAGAATATATACAGTCTTGCCTGTAGCCGTGCGCGAAAGCTCGGTCGCAAGTTTTACTCTCTGTGCCTCACCGCCGGAAAGCGTAGTCGCGGGCTGTCCGAGTTTGATATATCCGAGACCGACATCATAAATTGCTTCAATCTTTCTGCGGATTTTAGGAACTGCCTCAAAGAAATTCATCGCTTCCTCGACAGTCATTTCAAGCACATCGTGAATGTTTTTGCCTTTATAATGAACCTCGAGTGTTTCTCGGTTGTATCTCTCACCGCGGCATGTTTCGCAGGGGACATATACATCCGCGAGGAACTGCATCTCTATTTTGACTATGCCGTCGCCCTGGCAGGCCTCGCATCTGCCGCCTTTGACATTGAACGAAAAGCGGTTTGCCTTGTAGCCGCGCTTCTTTGCGTCCGTGGTTTGAGCAAAGAGATCTCTTATATCGGTGAATACGCCGGTATAGGTTGCCGGATTTGAGCGCGGGGATTTGCCGATAGGGCTCTGGTCGATGGTTATGACTTTATCGAGATATTCCGTGCCTTCGATTCTTGAGAAATTTCCCTGAATCTTTTTGGCGTTATTGAGTTCAACCGCAAGATGTTTTGAGAGGATCTCATTTATCAGCGAACTTTTGCCGCTTCCCGAAACGCCCGTTACGCAAATGAATTCGCCGAGCGGAAATTTGACATCAATATTTTTGAGATTGTTTTCCGCCGCGCCGTAAACGGTAAGGAATTTGCCGTTTCCTTTTCTGCGCTTTTCGGGAACCTCAATCTTCTTTTTGCCGCTTAGATACTGACCGGTTATGCTCTCTTTGCATTTCATAATGTCGTCGGGAGTGCCGGTGCAGACTATATTTCCGCCGTGAATTCCCGCGCCGGGGCCGACATCCACAACATAGTCGGCAGAGAGGATAGTCTCTTCGTCGTGTTCAACAACTATAAGAGTGTTGCCTATATCTCTGAGGTTTTTCAGCGTTGCAAGCAACTTTGAATTATCCCTCTGATGAAGGCCGATGCTCGGCTCGTCGAGCACATAGAGAACGCCCATAAGAGAGGAGCCTATCTGTGTCGCAAGTCGGATTCTCTGGGCTTCGCCGCCCGAAAGGGTGCCTGCAGCTCTTGAAAGCTGAAGGTATTCGAGGCCGACGCTTGAGAGAAACTCAAGGCGCGATCTGATTTCTTTGATTATAAGCCCGCCAATCAGTTTTTCCTTTTCGGTGAGTTTCAGATTATTGATGAATTCAAGTTCTTTTGTGATTGATTTATGTGAGAATTCATCAATGTTTATGCCGCCGACCGTGACATTTAGATATTCCTTTTTCAGGCGCGCGCCGCCGCATTCGGGGCAGGTTTCGCTCGCGGTATATTGCTCGAGTTCCGCCCTCTGCGCTTCGCTTGAGGTTTCAAGATAGCGTCTCTCGAGATTGTTTATGACACCTTCAAAATCGGCAAGATATGTGCCGCCGCCGTAGATACCGCCGCGCACGAATTTGATTTTTTTGCCGCCGGTTCCGTAGAAAATGATTCTTTTTGCTTCATCAGGAATCTTTTTGAAAGGCATATCGAGAGTGAAGCCGTATTCTTTCGCGAGCCCTTCGTAATACATTCTCGCGATCGTTCCGTCGGCAATTCCCCAGCCCGATGCTTTTATTGCCCCCTGATTAATTGAGAGTTTATCATCGGGAACTATCATTTTCTCATGGATTTTCTTGAATTCGCCGAGTCCCGAGCATTTTGGACAGGCGCCGAACGGATTGTTGAATGAGAATGAGCGCGGCTCGAGCTCCTCAATGCATACTCCGTGTTCCGGGCAGGCAAAATTAAGCGAGTAGAGCTGCTCTTTGCCGCCGACTATATCAACGGCCAGCAGACCGTCCGAAAGATTTGTAGCCGTTTCGATTGAGTCCGCGAGGCGTGAACGGATGGAATCCTTTATCACAAGTCGGTCAACAACCACTTCTATTGTATGCTTCTTATTTTTATCGAGCGTGATTTCCTCGGATAAATTATATATGCTGCCGTCGATACGGACTCTCGCGAAGCCGCTCTTTCGCACCTGCTCGAGTTCTTTCTCGAATCTGCCCTTTTTTCCTCTTGCAATCGGGGAGAGAAGCTGTATTTTTGTACCTTCCTCAAGGGCAAGAATTCTGTCGGTTATGTCATCGACTGTCTGCCTGACTATCTCCCTGCCGCATTCGGGGCAGTGCGGGATGCCTATCCTCGCATAGAGAAGGCGCAGATAATCATAGATTTCAGTAACGGTGCCGACTGTTGAGCGTGGATTGCGCGAGGTTGATTTCTGATCTATTGAGATTGCAGGCGAAAGGCCGTCGATGCTTTCAACATTCGGCTTTTCCATCTGGCCGAGAAACTGGCGCGCGTATGATGAGAGGGATTCGACATAGCGTCTCTGCCCCTCCGCATATATCGTATCAAATGCGAGAGACGATTTGCCGGAGCCTGAGAGTCCGGTGAAAACTATAAGCTTATCTCTCGGTATCGTAACATCGATATTTTTGAGATTATGCTCCTTTGCTCCTTTGATTACTATTTTGTCTGCCATAATTACCCCTTGGAAGTTTTGGCCTTTGAGCCCGAATTTCTTATCTTCTCTATCCTGTCGCGCAGATACGCGGCGTGTTCGAATTCAAGTATCTTTGCGGCCGCCTTCATTTCGGCGGTCAGCTGGGCGATGAGCTTTTCTTTCTCTATTCTGCTCATCTTTGAATATTGTTTCTCGTCATCCGCAGCGGTTGAAATTTCAATGATTTCGTGGATGTCCTTGACTATAGTTTTGGGAACGATTCCGTTTTCCTCGTTGTATTTCATCTGCTTTTCGCGGCGGCGGTTTGTTTCGATTATCGCTCTCTCCATTGACGGAGTGACCGAATCGGCATACATGATAACCTTGCCTTCCGCGTTTCTCGCGGCTCTGCCGACCGTCTGTATAAGAGATGTTTCGCTTCTCAGGAAGCCCTCTTTATCGGCGTCGAGAATTGCGACAAGCGAAACCTCGGGAATATCGAGACCCTCGCGCAGGAGGTTTATTCCGACCAGTACATCGAAATCGCCGAGGCGAAGGCCCCTTATGATTTCCATTCGCTCGATTGTATCTATATCGTGGTGCATATACCGCACTTTGATATCAAGATTCTCCAGATATTCAGTCAGATCCTCCGCCATCTTTTTGGTCAGGGTCGTGACCAGCACTCTCTCGTGCTTTTCAACTCTCATATTGATTTCGGAAACAAGGTCGTCAATCTGTCCTTCTACGGGTCTTACCGAAATTTCGGGATCAAGCAGACCTGTCGGTCTGATAACCTGCTCAACTATAGCGGCGCTCTTTTCCTTCTCAAAATCGCCGGGAGTCGCGCTCACGAATATTTTCTGATGCACCTTTGAATAGAATTCATCAAAGGTCAGCGGCCTGTTGTCAAATGCCGAGGGGAGGCGGAAACCGTAGTCAACGAGGCTGGTTTTTCTTGCCCTGTCGCCACCGTACATCGCTCTGACCTGCGGGAGAGTGACGTGGGATTCATCGACAAAAAGTATGAAATCATCCGGAAAATAATCGAGCAGCGTAAACGGCATCGAGCCCGGCTCTCTGCCCGACATAATTCTCGAATAATTTTCAATACCCTTGCAGAAGCCCGTTTCACGCAGCATTTCGACGTCGTATTCCGTTCTCTGCCTTATTCTCTGAGCTTCGAGCAGTTTGCCTTCGCTCTCAAAGTATTTAACCCTCTCCTCCATCTCGCCGAGGATTTCCTCAACCGCCCTTTCCATTTTATCGGAGGCGATTACATAGTGCGATGCGGGATAAATCGCGACATGGGAGAGTGTGCTCTTCACCTGACCGGTGAGGGCGTTGATTTCGCTTATTCTGTCAATTTCATCGCCGAAAAATTCGACTCTTATCGCATTTTCATTTGAATACGCGGGGAATATCTCGATAACATCTCCGCGAACCCTGAATTTGTTTCGGCTGAAATCTATATCGTTTCTCTCATACTGAATTGAGATGAGTTTTTCAATTATTTCATCCCTGCTCTTTTCCTGCCCCGTTCTCATTGAGATAACCATGGAGCGGTAGTCGATCGGGTCGCCGAGGGTGTAGATGCAGGAAACGGAGGCAACGATAATCACATCCCGTCTCTCGGAGAGTGCCGAGGTAGCAGAATGGCGGAGCTTGTCTATTTCATCATTTACAGCGCTGTCTTTCTCAATATATGTATCAGTCGTTGCGATATACGCTTCGGGCTGATAATAATCATAATAAGAAACGAAATACTCAACCGCATTATCGGGAAAGAATTCGCGGAACTCCCCGCAGAGCTGAGCCGCGAGGGTTTTGTTATGCGCGAGCACGAGAGTCGGCCTGTTGAGCCGGGCAATTACATTCGCCATCGTGAAGGTCTTGCCCGAGCCCGTGACTCCGAGCAGAGTCTGCTCGTCATAGCCCGCATTTATTCCTTTTACAAGCGCGTCGATTGCCTGCGGCTGGTCGCCGGTCGGCGAATAGGGCGCCTTGAGAATGAATTTGTCCATAGTTTACAGTCCTGTTTACAGTATTCATTATATTATACCATAATAAGATATTCTTATCAAGTAAAATATAGCCGGCAGACCCCTTGTCAAAAGTCGTAGAATATTATAAAATAAACTGAATAAAGCTAAGGAGAAATCATCTTGCAGGAACATCAGATTCATATAAGAAACGTAATAATGTGGGTGCTCGGAATGGTGCTCTGCCCGTTAGGCGTAACCCTGAGCGCGAGGGCGGGATACGGCGTTTCAATGATAGAGGCACCGGTCTATGTCACCTATCTTCGCTTGTCACAGTCAATTCCGAAATTCACCTTCGGAATGGCGGAATATACAGTTCAGGCGCTGGTGCTGATACTGCTCTGCGTACTGATTAAAAAATTCAGGGCGAGATACCTTCTTTCATTCGGAACGGCGGTTATCTTCGGAATAATTCTCGATGCCTGGAGAAATGTTATAGGAACGCAGGTTTATGATAAAACGGGCATAAGGATTCTCGCCTGCGCGGCCAGTATAGTTATCATATCATTCGCGATTGCCTGCTTTTTTCGCACCGACCTTCCGCAGGAGGTGTGGGAGCTTTTCGTCAAGGAATATTCCGAAAACAAGAATAAAAGAATCACAAAAGTCAAGTGGATTTACGATTTCAGTTCGCTGACTGTCGGAATAATTCTGATGCTTATCCTGCTTCATAGATTTGAATGGACCGCAATCGGCGTCGGTACGATTATTACGACAATAGTCAACGCTCCGCTTATAGGCCTTTTCGGCAAACTGATAGACAGAATCTGGAAGGATAAAGAGGGAGTCAGAACTCCGCAGACCGAGCTCGAAGAACGAAAAGCCCTCGAAGAAGCGGCAAAGAAAGCCGAAGAAGAGGAAGATGAATAAAAGGAGAGACCGATATGAAAAAACTTACCTGCCTGATTATGGCCGCAGTTACGGTATTTGCCTGCTTCGGCGTCAGCGCATCGGCAAAGGAATCCGCCCGCATTCTTGAGCTTGCGGAGAAATTTGAGGACGGTATCGGCCCAGAGGTAAACGGTATCAAAATCGATTATGTCAGCTATACTCCCGAAAATCTAAGAAGGGGAGTGAAATATCCGCTTGTTATCCTGATTCACGGTATGGGTCAGGGCGGCGAGAAGCGGGAGCAGATTGTAAACAATGATTTTCCCGCCTTTGCCGGAAGAGAGATGCAGTCGCGTTTCACAAACGGCGCCGCGTACATATTTATTCCCCGTTCCGATGAATCAGAGAATCCTTACGGCACCTGGAGCGACGATGAGGTTGAGCCGCTTTACGCAGCAATCCGTCAGTTTATTTCGGCTAACAGAGCTCACATTGATACCACGCGCATTTATATTGGCGGGTACTCAATGGGCGGCAAGATGGTATTGAAAATGATATCTTCTTATCCGAAGATGTTCGCCGCCGCTTTTCCGATGTGCCCCGCCTATATTCCGACCGACGCGCAGATAGAGGCGGTTAAAAATATGCCTCTCTGGGTCTTGTCTTCAAGATATGATGTAATCGGCGGATATCACGTTTTCGGCAAGCAGATATGGGAACAGATATGCCGTATCACCAAGGTTCCCGGCAAGTGCAGATTATCCGTTTTCGGCACCGTCTGCTATCCTGACGGCAAAAAGACTCCGAGCAACCATCATGTCTGGTTTGCAGCATCAAACGATATGTTCTCATATAAGCATGGGGACTATCCGAATATGACTACCTGCGATGCCAACGGCAAAGAAATAAAGCTTACTTATCCCGACGGCCTGATATCCTGGCTTTGTAAATACAAATCCTCATACAGCGGAGCAGACCTCAAAATCACAAATCTCGTTGAAGAAAACGATTCGAGAATAATAGACCTGGGAATAAGAATATTAAAAGGTCTTAAATATGAAATTTCAGACACCTTCCGCGCTGTCATAAAGGCAATTACGGGAAAGCTTGATTTCAAACAGGATGCTGACAGGTTCAGAATTTTCGGATAAACATAAACAATGCCGCCGTAAAGGCGGCATTTTCTTTTGTAAAGATGAGTTTCGGACTAATCGATTGTAAAATCCTCTGTTTTCAGGTCGCAGTAGTATCTCCCGCACACCGCGCTGAATTTCAGAACACAGTAGTCGGGGTCGGTTACGCCGCCCTTATAGAACATCGTATCTCCTTTGCGCCATATCATGTTTTTCGTTTCCTGATCGGTCAGCACTTGCATTTTGCCTTTGAGCATAACGCCCGTGTATTTTATCAGACCCTTATGGTAAAAGTAAATGCAGGCATTCGGATTGTTCAGATACTGTTTCACTCTCATTGAAGAGGTGTTTGTAGAGAAAAAGAAGTTTTGAAGCCCTTCAATCTTCCTCGGCTTCAGCATCGCTTTCACATTGGGAAAGCCGTTCTCATCAACCGAGCAGATAAAAGCCACCTTCTGCTTTCTTATAAACCTTTCAATCTTACTGTTATCCATAATTCTACCACCGGATGATATTTATTCTGCATTTTATCGGGCTGAGTGCATTATTTCTTAAAAGTAATATAAAGCATGGAGCCGCTTTCAATCTTATCGGGAAGCGGTATTTCGGTCCATTCGCAGTTTTTGTTTACCGTCATGCACTTTTCAATGGTATATTTGCCCGCGTCGATTTTAAGCTTTCTGTCTCTTTTTTCGGATACATTTGAAATCAGAAGTGCCTGACCGCCTTCGCCTGACGCGGCAACGGCATATAAATCAGCGGGAAGCCACAGATTTTTTATTTCTGCCTGATTACCTAATTTATACATCTGACCGAATGCCCAAAAGCCGTAGTAAGCGGATGAAGGCTGACGCCCGTTTACGAACAGACCCGCCCACAACTGGCCGTCATCATCGCCGTCGTAATAATGTGCCATGTCAAGCCCTTTGTTTTGGAACATAATCAGCATTGAGGTTTGATTCGCGCCGTATCGTCGGTCAATCCTGTCGTTTTCCATCGGGTTATAGTTCCACTCATCGCAGATTATTTCCGCTTCTCCGTAGCCTGCTTTTGAGAGTTTTTCTCTTACATAGTCAATATAACGGGCGTTTTTCTCTGTTGTGGTGTAACTGTGCCAGGTGAAAAAATCCATCGGAGAATTATGTTCTTTGATATAATCAAGAAAGTTCAGGAAATAAGTAACAAAATATTGGTTTCTCGGGGTCGCGCCTGTATTTACCGCATTTGTCTTTGTCAGCGCATAGAATCCGCACGAACCGTACCCGCCGATTTTCAAATCTGGGAACCTGTTTTTGAGATATTTCGCAGCAGTGTCATAAAAGCGGAAGAATTCTTCATCGGTGCCGATCCAGAAATGATTATCGGAGATGTCATCGCTGTTTTCGGGTTCGTTCCATATTTCCCAGTATTTAACGTTATAATCAAACCCGTCTGCCCAGCCCTCATTGTAATGGAGAATAATGTGCTCGCAAATCTGCGCCCATTTGGTGTAGTCGGCCGGAGGCACAAGATACTCGCGGTCTGTAACAGGGTTGCTCCAGCTTATGCCGAGGCGGAAGAACGGCTCCATTCCCGTATCAACGATTGATTCGAGTACACTGTCGCATTCGGCGAAATTATATGAGCTTTCATCATTGACATCTTTTGAAAAATCGGGGAAAATGCGATGAATATCGGTGCAGTTTATATCGTGGGTTCTGCACGAGGTCATATTCGCTTCGGTGAAAAGGCGGTTTACTTCGCTGTCAGTCACATATTCCGGCATCCTGCCTATATTGTGAACCGGCTTCATTTCGCCGACAGTGCTGTCAAAATCGATTCTTATTACATCAGGCGTAAACAGGGTCTGAAAAAAAGAAGTCAGGAATACGAGAATTGCCGTTATATAACCGGTTGCTTTTTGCAGCATACGGTATCCCTCCATAAGCATAATCAAATAATTCGGATGGTTTTGGTTATTTCATTTTCTTTCCGTTCCCGCATATCAGCTCGTAACTGAGATGGATTAAATCCTTTATCTCGTTATCAGCAACGGTGCCGTCGAGCAGCACGGATATCCATTTATCCTTGCTCATATGATAAGCGGGAAGATAACCTTTGCTCAGGCGCAGAGAACCGATCAGAATCGGGTCGCATTTGACATTGAGCACATCGACCTTGCCGTTTCCTTCCAGCCCGAGTTTCTGCCGCTCGACATCCATAACAACGGCAAACCATTTATTGTTTATGCTGTTGCGAAAAACAATATAGTCGGGATAGCTCATCCACAGATGCTCCTGCGGTGTATCATATTCTGTTTTTATGAAATCAATAACGTCCCGTCTGTTCATTTTTAACTGTGTATAAGATTGTAGATGTAACCTACAAGTGCAAAGATAAAAGGCGCTTTTTCAACAAGTTTGTTAATCTTTATAAAATCTCGCACCAGAGCGCTGCTCTCTTTGCCGACATGCCATTGATCGGGCGGCGAGTAGCGGATGACATCGCGGTCGATTTCCGTTAAATCTTCATCAACGAATTCCTGTAAAACGGTCACTCCCGCATTGAGAATATCGCGGTAGAGTTCCTCCAGCATATCTGCGCGTTTCGGATTGAGATGAGAGAATTCGCCCTTTGCCGCGTTAGCCTTCCACCAGCGCCAGGATAGCTCGCTTCGCTTGATGTTGGCAAACTGCTCGCCTGTCTTTGCGCTCAGCTCCGCCTGCTTCCATAAATTGTCGATTGCTCGAACCTCCGCCGACATAATCGGGCGCATTACCGCCCAGGAGCCGTAGAGGAAGTTCATGTGGCCGTCAAATGTGCCGGCGCGCTTTGTGAATATATCTATTATTCTGCGCATATATCCGCCGCCCGGGCCGTAATAGGCATCCAGGAAGCCGTTTATCTCGCTGTCAAGGTCACAATAGGGATCCTGCATACATTTTGAAATCATATAGGCGCGGAGCTCGGCGAATTCCGTGTCGCAGGAATCGATAAAATAATTGCCTTCGACATACACGCCCTTTACATTGTGTTCATAATAAATCTGAATATTGCGCTGAATGATTCCGAAATTCGGCAAAATGGCGCAGGGATGAAGGTAGTGAGTGGCATAATCCCAGATATATAGACGCTTGCAGATACCCGACCAGTCCTCAAGAGCTTTATAGAAATCTCTGTTGCATACAGCATCAAGCGCATGCGCCATGCAGCAGTTTATCGGGCACATACGGATTATAACATTCTCGCGCGGAGTTATTCCTTTAGGGGCTTCAAGAGTATAGAGATAGGCGAATGTATCAATCGCAACATTGTCGTAGCCGTTTTCCTTCACAGCATCGGCAATGCTGTTTACAAAATTCAGCATGGAGGCTGAGGGTTTTCCGCCGTGAGCGTCCTCAAACGCTTTGCAGTTTTCACATTCGCAGTTGGAGTAATTATCATTCTGCGTTACGGAGACTATCTGAAGAGGAGCGTCGGGATTGTGCTGCTCCTCAAGAATTCTCAGCACGTTATCGGTGCAGATTCTCAATACGTCTGGGTTGGTAAGGCAGGGCTGCTCCGCAGTTCTCTCTCCGTCATGAAACGCTAGATATTCGGGGTGAGAGTCCGCGTATTCTTCTGTTTCGCAGAGCCAACCTATAGTATGGCAGAAGCCACCGAGATAATCAACGCTGCCGCCCATTTCGGGAGAAAGAGACCTGCGCGAGCCGTTGGTGAGGCCGTTTGCCATGGAGTATTCGGTATCGAGCGGGCTTCTCCAGTCCGTGTCGGTGCTCTCAAAATACGGCTCGTAGACAATATCCGTATCAACCGGAACGAGAATCGATTCGCTCTGCGGCAGGGCGGTGATTTTTGAAGTGTAAACCTTACGGCCGCAGAATTCTTCAAGAAAACGGTATGCAGCAATCTGCAGGCCGCGCTGCGCAGTGCCGTTTATATGGATATTTCCGTCTATAACCATGATTCGGTAGCCGTTATCCGCAACCCCAGACACATCGCAGGCGGAAGCGGAGCCAACCGCTATGAATTTTTCATCCGCGCTTGAAACCGCTTCAATCTCCGCGCCGAAAACTTCACTGAGACATTTCTTCAGTTTACCGGCGGTAAATTGCTCCGCATCAGTCGGATTCTCCGGCAGAAGGATCTTCCAGGTTTTATCAATCATGATATGAACGTTCTCTGACGCAGCCGGAACCGCAGAGAAAACAGGGAGCATTATCAGTACCAGTGCAAGGATTACAGAAACCGCTTTTTTCATAGCGACACCTTTCCATTCTGTTATTTCTTGTATTTCTTATAAATTCTGCTGTATATTATTACGAGCAGGGGAATGCCGCCAAGCACGCCGGCAGCGACGAAAACGCCTGCCGTTGACTGCTTGAATATTCCAAGCACGGTGCTTATCCAGAATACTCCGGAGAAGGCAAGCCACATTATGCCGTTAGCTCTGTTGTATGCGGGAATATCACTGATTTCTTCCTCTTTGACCTCGCTGCCCGAGTAAAACCACATCGGCTTTTTGCGCCGCCAAGCGAATACTCCGAGACATGTGAAGAAAATGCTCAGAGGAATCATTATTATAAGCCAGACCAATCTCTCCATACCTGTTCTCCTATCTGTTTACATAAATTTTCGCGATTCCGAGCTCGCTTTCGCCGTCATTTTCGCCAAGACCGAGGAAATTATTCTCCCCGTCATACACCCTGTAAAGCCCTTTCACTTTACAATTATGCAGCCTTTCGAGAGAGAGCGGTCCTCCGTTTGAGAATCTGACCGCCTGAGCCGGAGATACCGTAATTTCAGGGTATTCAGAGAGTGCCTTGTCAATCGGAATCAGCAATTCCGCGATTTTCTCTTCTGTTTTTGCCTTTTCAAGACCCTCAAGAGTGACGGATTCGGAAATTGTAAAGCCGTTTGCCTTTACGCGCCTCAGAGAAGACAGTACGGCGCCGCATCCGAGAGCCTCGCCTATATCGGCAACGAGTGAGCGTATATATGTTCCGCCCGAGCAGGCAACATCAATTTTGTAAATGCCGTTTGCTTCGTCGTTCTCGAGTATATCTATGCGGTATATATTGACCTGTCTTTTCGGGCGGTCAACCTCAATTCCTTTTCTCGCCAGATCATAGAGGCGTTCACCGTCTACAGATATTGCCGAATACATCGGCGGCAGTTGTGTTATTTCACCTTTGAAACACTTTGCCGCGGCTGCGAATTCCTCCGCCGTCACATTGAATTCTCTCTCCTCAAGCACCTTACCTGTTATATCGAGCGTATCGGTGACGGTTCCGAGCTTCAGCTGTGCGATATATTCCTTGTCGTGGCTTGGCAGATAATTGAGAAAGCCCGTTGCCCCACCGAAAAGCAGAGTCATTACGCCGGTTGCCATCGGGTCCAGTGTTCCGCTGTGTCCGCATTTTCTCTCACCGCAGATTCTTCTCGCTTTGGCAACGACATCAAAAGAGGTCATACCCTCCGGTTTGTCAATTATGAGAATTCCCGTCATCCGTCTCACTTCCTTTATAAAAATTATAAATATATACTCCCTGCTTGTCAACATTGAAAAATAACAGTTGAATTTTTATAACGAGTTATCTATAATAAATATGTATCTCTCAATTCAAGACGAGAAAGGTGATAAAATGAAAAAAGCAATCAAGTATTCAATTCTCGGTGCGGCTGGTGCCGTTGCCGGTCTCAATGCTTTCAGAGCCGCCAAATTCGTACCCGAAAAGAAGGATTGGGGCGTTCTCTCCGAGGAGAAGGTCGATGTTGAGAAGGCCTGCGAGCATCTGAGCAAGGCAATTTCGATCCCGACAGTCAGCTATCCCGAAAAAGAAAAAGTTGACTTTTCTCAGTTTGATAAATTCCACGCTTTCCTTGCGGAGGCGTTTCCGCTTATTCACGAAAAACTTGAGAAGGAAGTTGTCGAAGAGGCGAGTCTTATTTATCATTGGAAGGGCAGCAGAAGCGATTTAGACCCGATAGCCCTGCTCGCTCATCAGGATGTTGTTCCGATTTCAAAGGGAACCGAAGATGACTGGACTCATCCCGGCTTCAGCGGATTCAACGACGGCGAATTTATCTGGGGCAGAGGCGCCATGGATATGAAGAATCATCTTATGGGCGTTATGGAAGCGGTTGAAACCCTGCTTGAAGAGGGCTTCGAGCCCGAGAGAGATGTTTATCTGCTCTTCGGACAGGATGAAGAGGTGGTTGCCAACGAATCCGGCGGCGCCAAATCGATTATGGAAACCCTCAAGGCGAGAGGAATTCATCTTGACTGTGTCATCGATGAGGGCGGCGCAATGCTCCCCGTCAATGTCAAGGGAGTTCTCAACAACAAGCATCTCTGCGGCATAGGCATCGCAGAGAAAGGTTATGCGGATTTTGAAATCAGCATCAACGCGAAGGGCGGCCATTCATCGCAGCCCCCGAAGCATTCCGCAGCAGGCGAGCTCGCCAAAGCTATAAGAGACCTTGAAAATCACCAGTTCAGCGCAGAGCTTCGTCCGTTCCTTGTTGATCTTTTTACAAATATCGGCAAGAACTGCACCTATCCGGTCCGCCTTGTCACCTGCAATCTGCCCGCGCTCAAGCCTGTCATCAAAACCGTTATGAAACAGATTCCGCCGGCAGCGAGTATGGTAAGAACCACAACCGGCGTCACTATGCTCAGCGGCAGCCCTGCGGCAAATGTTCTTCCGCAGAAAGCGACGGCGACCGTCAATTTCCGCATGATGCCCGGCGTTTCCACTCAGGATGTTGAGAACCATATTCACAGAGTAATCCGCAATAAGGATATAGAAGTGGTCTGCCTCAAAAAGAAAGAAGCGAGCGCCATTTCCCCGACGGATTCGCGCTCTTTCAAAATAATTGAAAAACTCTGCATGCAGGAGAGCAAGGACAATATCGTCGCTCCCTATCTTGTTATGGGCGGCACAGATGCCTGCACTTATGAGCCCATCTGTGAGAATATCTACAGATATTCACCCTACAGAGCCGGAGTTGACCTCCTTCTCTGCACTCATGGCACCAACGAGAGAATTCCCGTTTCCTCGATAGGTCCCGGCATAGCGTTCTTCAAGAGATATATCCGCCTCGCTTCCGCAGAGAACTGATATGGCAAAAATTCTTATCGCTCCCGATTCCTTCAAGGGCACGCTCACAGCGGGCGAGGTCTGCGATATAATCTGCGAAGCATTTACCGAAACAATTGAAAACTGTGAAATAACAAAGCTTCCCGTCGCCGACGGCGGCGAGGGGCTTTGTGCCTGTTTGGAGCAGGTTTCGGGCGGAGAATACAGAGAATGTGAAGTAAGCGGCGTTTTCGCTGAAAAAATGAGAGCTTCTTATCTTATTCTCCCCGATAAAACCGCCGTTATAGAAACCGCCTCCTGCGCCGGTCTGCCGCTCGCCGGAGACAATAAAAATCCCCTGCTTGCGACGACGAGAGGGGTCGGCGAATTGATTGAAAACGCGGCGGAAAACGGTGCGGAAAGAATTCTGCTCGGCCTCGGAGGCAGCGCTACCAATGATTGCGGCGCATGTATGGCGGAGGCGCTCGGCTGGAAATTCATTGATAAAAACGGTGATGAAATTAACCCCGTCGGAGAGAGCTTAATCAATATAAGGCACATAATAAGACCCGAAAAAACTATCGGAATCCCCGTGATCGCAGCCTGCGATGTTGACAATCCGCTTTACGGCGAGAGCGGCGCGGCTTATGTGTTCGCTCCGCAGAAAGGCGCTGACGAAAGCGCTGTCAACCTGCTTGATGAGGGACTGAGAAACATAGCTCGCGTAATCGAAGCCGATACCGGAATGAAAGTCGCCGACATTCCCGGCACGGGAGCAGCAGGCGGTATGGGAGCCGGAGTTATCGCGTTCCTCGGCGGTGAGCTTAAAAGAGGTATCGATATTATCCTCGACATCGCCCGCTTTGATGAAAAAGCCCGGGATGCAGACCTGATAATAACCGGCGAGGGAAGGCTTGATTCCCAGAGTGTCAACGGCAAAGTTATATCGGGCATAGCGAAGCGTGCACAGAAGGCAGGTAAAAAGGTTATCACTATCTGCGGATGCTCCGGAGACGGTTACGAAGAGATAAAGAAACTCGGAGTAAGCGAAACATTTTTTTCCTGCCCGGAGCCGAAGCCCTGGAATGAGGTAGTAAAAGACTGCCGGAAAGATTTATATTCCGCCGCACTTATGGCGGCAAAGAATTTTGCTGAAGGCATATGATAAAAGCCGGACTCGTGTGAGTCCGGCTTTGCTTTTATTTTATTTCTCTTATAATTCCCATCGGAGTCTGTTCGTGTGACTGACCGAGGGGGTTATCCTTGAGAACTCTTGCCATCAGGTCGCGATCCGTATCTGCGGGATAAGCGCCCATAATCACGCCGCCGAGATCGTTTATATCGGTTACGAGAACGGGGCAACCAAGCGCCTTCGAAACCTTTTCGCAGACTTCGTCGGGATTGAGCGGAGAGAGTGAAACGCATTCGTTATAGGGAGGAAGCGTGCAGTCGCAGGGGCCGTCAATCGAGCGCGCCTTTTCGCCGGCTATCTTATAGAACCAGCCGCGCTTGCCGATGAGCTTGCCGAATGCCGACACGCCTGCTGCAAAAAGAATTCTCGGGGTGCCGCATTCGCGCAGCGCCATCTCCATTGTTTCGGGAATTCCGAGACCTATGCCGTAGGGAGTTTTTAGTACGAATTTGCAGAGGATTTTCGCGAGTTTCCTCGGATGGATATCCTTCATGGGAATCGCTCTGCCCTGAGTACAGCCGACCGCCTTTTCGGTGATGAAGAATACGTCGCCGAGCTGAAGATGCTCTTTTCCGTATTTAACGGCAACCTCCGCTATATCGTCAACTTCGGTGATGACGTGGGTCTTTATCGCGTAGCGCTCATATGTTTTGCCGTCGACCTCAATATCCTTGACCTTTTTCTCGTTTACAGTAATATTATCCATTTTTTACCTCTGTATCTTCGCTGTATTTTTTGCTCTTTAGTATTTCTTTGGCTATGTAAATCGGTCTGCCTTTGCCCTGAATATATGTTCTCGCAAGGTATTCGCCGATAATGCCGAGGCAGAGAAGCTGAACTCCGCCGATTGCAAGCAGGAGAAGAACCGCGCTGTTTGCGGCTGTATAAGCTCCGCCGAATGCCGCGCATCGGACTATGATGTAAATCAGATAAATCAGGAATCCGAGCAACGATGCTCCGCCGGCGATACTCGCGATTCTCAGCGGCGCGGTCGTGAATCCGAAAATGCCTTCAAGCGCGTATTTTACAAGCTTCCAGAAGGTCCATTTGGTTTCGCCCGTAGCTCTCTTTGCCGCTTTATAGGGGATGAACTTGGTCTTGAAACCGACCCAGGAGAAAAGGCCCTTGCTGAATCTGAAGTATTCGTCCATCGAGAGAATCGCATCGACCATAGGTCTGCGGAAGGTGCGGAAATCGCTCGCACCCTGTCTGAATTCAACATCGGCGAATTTATTGATAATCTTGTAAAAATTCTCTTTGAAGAAGATGAGTGATTTGCTTTCGCCTCTGCTTTCCTGATAAGTGGCGATGCAATCATAATCGCTCTTTGATTCGAGAGTTCTGACCATTTCAAGGGCCAGCGCGGGGCTCTGCTGAAGATCGGCGTCGATTATTGTCACATATTCGCCTTCAGAATTCTCAAGGCCCGCATACATGGCGGATTCCTTGCCGAAGTTTCTCGAAAAGCTGACTATTTTAACCGGTATTTCGCCGTCAAGCAGTTTCTTCATTTCACGAAGCGTGCCGTCTTTACTGCCGTCATTGACAAAGACTATTTCATAATCAAATCCGGCATCCTTGAAATCGGATTTTACCGTATCATAAAAAATCGGAACATTTCCCTCTTCGTTGAAGCAGGGAACAACAAGAGATAGTTTCATTATTTCACCTTCAGCTCTTCAGCTCTGTCTGTCTTTTCCCAGGGCAGGTCGATATCTGTTCTGCCCATGTGGCCGTAAGCGGCGCACTGTCTGTAAATAGGTCTTCTGAGGTCGAGTGTTTTGATAATGCCGGCAGGTGTGAGATCAAATTTTTCTTTCACCAGAGCGGCTATATCCGTATCGGGGATAATTCCTGTTCCGTAGGTCTCGACGAATACCGAAACGGGCTCGGCAACGCCTATGGCATAAGCAAACTGAACTTCGCACTTTTTAGCAAGTCCGGCAGCTACGATGTTTTTTGCGACATATCTTGCGGCGTAAGCAGCTGAGCGGTCGACCTTGGTCGGGTCTTTTCCGCTGAAGGCGCCGCCGCCGTGGCGGGCATATCCGCCGTAGGTATCGACTATTATTTTTCTGCCTGTAAGTCCGCTGTCGCCGGCAGGGCCGCCGATGACGAATTTTCCGGTCGGGTTGATATGATAAATCGTGTTTTCATCAAGCATATTCGCGGGAATGACGGGCTTAATGACATTTTCGATTATGTCTTTTCTGAGCGATTGAGTTGAAACATCCTCGCTGTGCTGTGAGGATACGACAACTGTGTCAATTCTGACCGCCTTGCCGTTCTCATCATATTCAACCGTAACCTGACTCTTGCCGTCCGGTCTGAGGTAGGGGAGAGTACCGTTTACTCTGACTGCAGTCAGACGGGCGGAAAGCTTATGAGCGAGCGAAATCGCGAGGGGCATATATTCGGGTGTCTCATCGCAGGCGTAGCCGAACATCATTCCCTGGTCGCCGGCTCCGGCTCTGTCAACGCCGAGCGCTATATCGGGGCTCTGGTGATTTATCGCGGTGATAATCGAGCAGGTATTGCCGTCAAATCCCTTATCGGATGAATCATAGCCGATTTCGCAGATAACCTTGCGCGCGATGGCGGGAATATCGATTTTTGCGCTTGTTGTAATCTCGCCCATAATCAGGACAAGACCTGTGGTGGTCGAACATTCGCAGGCAACCCTTCCTTCCGGGTCCTGCTCAAGAATAGCGTCAAGTACGGCGTCCGAAATCTGATCGCAGATTTTATCGGGGTGGCCGTTGGTGACTGATTCGGATGTAAAGAAATAATGAGCCATAATAACCTCCGCTGATGTAATTTACAAATTGAGAGGCCGGCGTTAAGAATAAAAACGCCCGCCAAGATGCTCCCGGCGGACGAAAACACCTTATCTTTCGGCAGAATGCCGCAGGATTTAGCACCTTGAAATTCAGGTTGCCGGGCTTCACAGGGCCTGTCCCTCAGCCGCTCTTAATAAGGGCATATTCAATTTGCGTTATGTATTATATAACTGTAATGGTAATTTGTCAACTGTTTTTATAAGGAGAGGTATTTTTTGATATTCTCAAAGCCGATGCGGATACCTTTGAGACAGTCTTCCATGCCTTCGAATTCAACGCTTATATATCCGTCGTATCCCGAGTCTTTTATTGCGTTGAGGCAGGAGTAAGTATCGACATTACCCTGACCTATAATCGCACCGCGCAGATAATTTCCGCCTCTCGATCTGAAGAAGCCCTCGCCGGGATCCGCGCCGGCTGTGTTTTTAACATGAAAATCTTTCGCGTGAATATGTTTTGCATACGGCAGTAGGCGGCGCACTGCCGAGAGATTATCTTCGTCAGCGCAGCAGAAATTACCTATATCTATCAGTGCGCCGAAATTATCGTTGCCGACCCCTTTGATTATGCGTTCAACCCTTTCACTGTCCTGACAGAAGTAACCGTGATTTTCGGTCATTGTCTGAATCCCAAGTGATTTCGCGTATTCTGTGATTCTTTTCGCTCCTGCAATCATAACAGGCAGAGCGGAATCAAAGCCGTCAAACGGGCTGCCCTCGGGAATCCCCCAGGAAATATCGTGTCTCAGTGTGGGAGCGCCGAGCTCTTTCGCTACATCGAGCTTGCGGCAGACTCTCTCAACCTCGGCATCGTTAGTGCCGCCGTCAAGTTTCAGCATATCTGCGCCGATTGTGTAGCTGATTACGGGCAGGGAATATTTTTCTGCCTCCTCGCGGATTTCCCGGGCATACTGCTCCTCCGTCGATCCTTCGGGAACATTGAGATCGGTGAATTCTATGCCGTCAAATCCCATTTCCTTCGCAATTTTTATTATGCTTTTCTGCGTTTCTTTACCGGATGAAATATACTGCTGGAAGCTGTAACTGCTGACTCCGATTTTCATTCTTTAAATCCTCGCTTTAAGAAAATCTACCGCCGTGCGGATATCCTTCTCGGGGTCGTCGCCGACTTCACGCTCTATGGTAAGAAAACCGCCGAAGCCGATTTCGCGAAGGGCATTGAGATATTCATCCCAGTTTACACTGCCCTCGCCGAGCGGAACCTCAAGAAAACTCGGGCCCGTTACAAGCGGGTCTTTCTTTACGCCGTAAACGATTTCGGGATCCTTATAGTAAAGCTGTTTACCGTCTTTCGCGTGTGTATGTACTATGTAGTCCTTGAGATTATGAACCGCTTTTGCGGGGTCGTCGCCGGTTACCATTACGAGATTCGCGGGGTCGAGATTGACCGAAACGCCCGTTGAACCGAGAGAATCGAGAAATCCCTTGAGAACGGCGCTCGTTTCGGGGCCTGTCTCAACCGCAAAGTGAGCGTCTATGCTGTCGGCATAGTGAGCGAGCTCGTAGCAGGCCTCCTGCATAATCTTGTATCTGTCGTGCGCCGGATCTGAAGGCACAACGCCGATGTGAGTCGTTACAATATCGGTGCCGAGCTCCTTGGCAAGATCGAGTATTCTCTTTGATTTTTCTATTCTGGCGGGGTTTTCATCCTTATCCGCAAATCCTCCGCCGAGGTCTCCGCAGAGAGCGGAAATTACGAGCCCGTTATCCGCGACGAGATTTCTGAAATCCGCACGCTTTTGCTCATTCATGTTTTCGGGCGCCATTTTGCCTCTTGTAGCATAAACCTGAATGCCCTGAGCACCGACCGAAGCCGCTTTTTTAACAGCTGTAACGGTATCTGTTCTGAAACTGTCGATTATAACACCGATTCTGAAATCCGCCATAGTTAAATCTCCTTTTTCTTTTATGCTTTATATTAGCATTGACTGCGGCAATTATCAAGAATTTTTGCGAGATTTTTCCCTTTACTTTTTATATTCTTTGGTATATTATATTATGATAAGGAAGTTTTTCCGTAACTTTCAGGAAGAAGGGTTGTTATGAGTAAGATTAAAGTTGCAATCATAGGCTGCGGAAATATCGCGAATGCCGCGCATATTCCGGCTTATCTGAAAAATGAAAATGTTGAAATCAAGTATTTCTGCGATATAATTCCCGAGAAGGCGCGAATGTGTGTTGAAAAATACGGCTGCGGAACGGCAGTTGAGGATTATCACAATTTTCTGAACGACCCGGAGCTCGACGCGGTCTCTGTCTGCACTCATAACGATTTTCATTCCATAATAGCGATTGACTTCATGAATGCGGGCAAACACGTTCTCTGCGAAAAGCCCGCAGCGAGAATTCTCAGCGAAGCGCTCGAAATGCAAAAGGTCGCCCACGAGACGGGCAGAATTCTCAATATCGGCGTATGCAACAGATTCAATACTTATGTCAACAAAATCAAGGATATAATCGATACCGGCGAGCTGGGAGAAGTCTATCAGGTTTACGCATCTTTCCGCGCCCACCGCTCAATTCCCGGTCTCGGCGGTGATTTCACTACCAAGGCATCATCGGGCGGCGGAGCCCTAATCGACTGGGGCGTTCACTATATCGATCTGATTCTCTATTGCTGCGGCGATCCCGCTCCGCTCTCTGCTTCAGGCGAGGCTTTCTCCAAACTCGGAGTTGATATGAAAAACTATATATATACCGGAATGTGGGCTGAGGAGACAAAGAATGTCGAAGGCACCTACGATGTCGATGATTCAGTTACGGGTATAGTCAGAACGGCCGGTCCCGTCATCACCTTCAACGGCGCCTGGGCTCAGAATATCGGTGTGAGCGAAACATATATTGATTTTCTCGGCACCAAAGCGGGTATACGCCTTAATTATTGCGGCGATTTCACGATTTACGGCGTGAAAGACGGCATGCTGACCGAGGAAAAGGTAAAGTGTAAAGAAACCAATATGTACGAAAACGAAATCAACGATTTCATCCGTCTCGTCGGCGATGGCTGCGGTAAGAACAGACAGTATATCGACAACGCCGTGCTGACCTCAAAGATAATGCAGGCAATTTATGATTCATCAGATTCTCATAGAGAGATAATAATCGATGGGGGTAAATAATGGATATCAGAGTATTCAACAGTGCGGAAGAAATAGGCGCTGCGGCAGGAAAAATCATCTGCGATTTTGTCAATGAAAAGCCCGCTTGCGTGCTGGGCTTCGCGACAGGGGCATCGCCTGTTCCGACCTATAACTACATGATTGAGCAGTTCAAAGAGGGAAAGGTTTCTTTCAAGGATGTTACGACATTCAACCTTGATGAATACTGCGGTCTGCCCGAAGGGCACAAAAACAGCTACAAGACATTTATGTTTGAAAACCTCTTTTCAAAGGTTGATATAAATCCCGATAACGTCAATTTCCTTGACGGAAACGCGGATGAGGCGGAGGAGAGCAAAAGATACGCTGAGGCAATCAAGGCGAAGGGCGGCATCGATATCCAGATTCTCGGTATCGGCCGAAACGGCCATATTGCCTTCAACGAGCCCTCTGATGAATTTACCGACGAGGCATGGAAGGTTACCCTTTCGCAGTCAACGATTGACGCGAACTCAATCTATTTTGATGATACCGAGATGCCCACGAGCGCTATGACTATGGGAATCGGTTCGATAATGCGCTCAAAGAAAATAATTCTCATTGCCACCGGAGCCTCAAAGGCCGAGGCGGTAAAAGCAATGATACAGGGCGAGGTTACCCCTCAATGCCCCGCATCAATATTACAGAAGCACGACGACACCGTTATCCTGCTTGACGAAGCGGCGGCGTCGCTCATATAGGAGGCAATATGGCAGATAAAAAATTCTATATAACAACGCCTATATATTATCCCTCGGATAAACTTCATATAGGTCACACATATTCCACCGTTCAGGCGGATGCGATTTCGCGCTATAAGCGCTTTCGCGGTTATGATACCTTTTTCCTCACCGGTACCGATGAACACGGCCAGAAAATCGAGGATAAGGCAAAAGAGGCGGGAGTCACCCCCAAAGAATATGTTGATAAAATAGTTGCCGGTATCAAGGATTTATGGAAACTGATGAATATCAGCAACGATAAATTCATAAGGACCACCGATGAATATCACGAAAAAGCCGTTCAGCTCATATTCAATAAAATGTATGAGAAGGGCGATATTTACAAAGGCGAATATGAAGGCCTTTACTGCAAGCCCTGCGAGGCGTTCTGGACCGAAACCCAGGCGGCCGGCGGCATCTGTCCCGATTGCGGCAGACCGGTAATCACTGCTAAGGAAGAGGCATATTTCTTCAGACTTTCAAAGTATGCCGATAAGCTGCTTGAATATTACGCCGCTCATCCCGGATTCATCGAGCCCGCTCACCGCGAGACCGAGATGGTTAACAATTTCATAAAACCCGGCCTGCAGGATCTCTGCATTTCAAGATCGACCTTCAAGTGGGGAATCCCCGTTCCGATAAATACAGATCACGTTATCTATGTCTGGCTTGATGCTCTGACCAACTATATCACGGCGCTCGGCTACGGTTCGGAGGATGATTCGCTCTTCAAGAAATTCTGGCCGGCTGACGTTCATCTTATCGGTAAGGATATCACGAGATTCCATACGGTCTACTGGCCTGCATTCCTTATGTCGCTTGATATTCCTCTGCCCGAAAAGGTTTACTGCCACGGCTGGGTACTTCTCGAAGGCGGCAAGATGAGCAAATCCAAGGGGAATGTTGTCGATCCCGTTCAGCTCGCTGAGAGATACGGCGTTGACGCGCTCAGATACTATCTGCTGCGTGAGGTCGCTTTCGGCTCCGACGGCGTATTTTCAAATGAGAATCTTATCAACAGAATCAATTCCGATCTCGCGAATGACCTCGGAAATCTCGTTTCGAGGACCGTTGCGATGGTCTGCAAATATTTTGACGGCACGATTCCCGCAGAGAGAGAAGCGGGCGAATTCGATGACGAGCTGAAAGCACTCGCCGTCGAAACCAAGTTGAATGCCGAAAAATACCTTGACGCTCTTAATTTCTCGGAATCGCTCACAAGTATCTGGAAATTCATTTCAAGAACCAATAAATATATCGACGAAACCGCTCCCTGGACTCTTGCCAAAGATGAGAGCGGCAAAGCCCGCCTCGCGCAGGTAATGTACAATCTTTGCGAGAGCATCAGGATTATAAGCGTTTTCGTTGCTCCGTTTATGCCCGAAACGAGTGTTAAAATCCGCGCTCAGCTCGGCCTCGCTCCCGTTGAGGACTGGGAGGAATGCGGAGTGTTCGGCAAAGAGGAGACCTATTCAGTAGTCAAGGGAGATATTATTTTCCCGCGTCTCGATCCTGAAAAGGAACTCGAAGAGCTTGCATCACTCAATAAAGCGCCGTCAAACCCGCTCAAGGAAGAAATCGAAGGAGTGGCAAAAATCGGCATAGATGATTTTGCAAAGGTCGATCTGAGAGTCGCCGAAGTCAAGGCGTGCGAGCCGGTTGCCAAGGCGAAAAAACTTCTTAAGCTTACTCTTGATGACGGTACGGGCGAAGACAGGACCGTCGCGAGCGGAATAGCCCTTTATTATAAGCCCGAGGAGCTTATCGGTAAGAAGGTTGTTCTTGTTTCCAATCTTAAGCCGGCAACACTCTGCGGAGTTGAGAGCAAGGGCATGATTCTCGCCGCCGACGCGGGCGAAGAAATCAAGGTTATCTTCGTTGACGGCATCGCAAACGGCACAAAGATAAGATAATGGCAGATATTTATGATTCACACGCTCATTATAATGATGAGGCGTTTGACGAAGACAGGGCAGAACTTCTCAATTCTCTTCCGGAAAAAGGTGTCTGTGCCGTTATAAATTGCGGAACGGATATCGCGACCTCGGAGTTTTCGCTTGCCCTCGCGCGTGATTATTCTTTTATTCGCGCTGCGTGCGGAATCCATCCTCATGAAGCTGCCGCCTGCAAAGGCGATTATCTGCCGAAGCTCACAGAAATGCTCAAGGATGAGAAATGCGTCGCCGTCGGTGAAATAGGGCTCGATTATCATTATGATTTTTCGCCCCGCGATATTCAGCTCAGATTTTTTGAGGAGCAGATTATTCTTGCGAATAAACTCGGCCTGCCGGTAATCGTTCACGACAGGGAATCCCACGAGGATACGCTTAATCTGCTTAAAAAGTATAAGCCCAAGGGCGTGGTTCACTGTTTTTCCGGCTCCGCCGAAATGGCAAAGGAAGTGCTGAAACTCGGAATGTATATTGGGCTCGGAGGCGCGGTGACATTCAAAAATGCCCGCAGGCCGCTTGAGGTGGCGGTCGCCGTTCCCAATGACCGCCTGTTGATTGAGACGGACTGCCCATATATGACACCGGTTCCCTTCAGAGGCAGACGCAATGATTCTTCATTCATCCCATATGCTGCCGAAGTTCTCGCGCAGGTGAAGAATACTTCTGCAGAAGCGATTCTCGAAATGACAAGGCAAAATGCAAATACGCTTTTCGGAACAGAATACTAATGTAATTATAATAAATAAGCACGGATGAGATTCATCCGTGCTTTTGCTTATTTGCATTTTATCAGTCGATTTTCGGGAGTTTTTCTCTGTATTTCGCGAGCTCTTCGTCGGTCGGGATATAGTCATCCATCTTGCCGTCGTTGAAATTCTGATACGCATACAGATCAAAATAACCTGTGCCTGTGAGACCGAAGAGAATGGTCTTTTCTTCGCCGGTTTCCTTGCACTTGAGTGCCTCGTCGATTGCGACCTTGATGGCGTGTGAGCTTTCGGGAGCAGGAAGGATGCCCTCGCATCTCGCGAATGTTTCTGCTGCCTCAAACACCTCGGTCTGGGTTGCGGTTGTGGCCTTCATAAGTCCCTGGTCATAGAGTTCTGAGAGAATCGGACTCATGCCGTGATAGCGAAGACCGCCGGCGTGGTTGGGCGAGGGGATGAAGTCTGAGCCGAGGGTATACATCTTTGCGAGCGGGCAGACCATACCTGTATCGGCGAAATCATATGCGTAAACACCTCTCGTGAAGCTCGGGCAGCTTGCCGGCTCAACGGCGATAAATTCATAATCGTTCTCGCCTCTGAGTTTTTCGCCCATAAACGGAGCGATAAGACCGCCGAGGTTCGAGCCGCCGCCTGCGCAGCCGATAATCATATCGGGTTTTACACCGATTTTATCAAAAGCGGCTTTTGCTTCAAGGCCGATAACACTCTGATGAAGGAGAACCTGATTGAGAACCGAACCGAGAACATAGCGGTAACCGGGAGTTGATACGGCAACCTCAACCGCTTCTGAAATCGCGCAGCCGAGTGAGCCGTTTGTGCCGGGATGCTCGGCAAGAATCTTCTTGCCGATTTCGGTAGTCTCTGAGGGAGAGGGAGTTACCGACGCACCGTAAGTGCGCATAACCTCGCGGCGGAAAGGCTTCTGCTCATAGGAAACCTTGACCATGAATACTTTACAGTCAAGTCCGAGATAAGCGCAAGCCATCGAGAGAGCCGTTCCCCACTGACCTGCTCCGGTTTCGGTTGTTACACCCTTGAGACCCTGCTTCTTTGCGTAGTAGGCCTGAGCTATCGCGGAATTGAGCTTATGTGAGCCGCTCGTGTTGTTGCCTTCAAATTTGTAGTAAATCTTTGCGGGGGTGCCGAGCTTTTTCTCAAGGCAGTATGCTCTGACAAGCGGAGAGGGACGGTACATTTTGTAGAATTCCTTGATTTCATCGGGAATCTCAAAATATGCGGTATCGTTGTCAAGCTCCTGCTTGATAAGTTCATCGCAGAATACGGGAGCGAGTTCCTCTGCTTTCATGGGCTCGTGTGTGCCGGGGTTGAGGAAGGGAGCGGGCTTCTTTTTCATATCTGCGCGGAGATTATACCATGCTTTGGGCATCTCATTTTCTTCAAGATATACTTTGTAAGGGATTTTTTCGTTTGCCATGGTGTTACTTCCTTTCATTGTGGATTTTTGATGTTTTTCATTTTATTTTCAGTTTCCGGTATCCCGTAAGATGCCCCGGAACTCAATTGACTGTGAATATCTGTTTTGCTTCCAAATAAAATAAACCTGCCCCGACATTTGCCGGGACAGGAATAATATCATTTCCTGCGGTACCACCCTGCTTGGTGCTTTCGCACCCGCTCAACGCATACTCGATGATATGCTGCTCTTTGTTTACGGAGAAGCTCACTCCGTCTCACATACTCCGCAATGCGTTTCTGCTTGCCCTCGGAAGTCCATTCGGATTTATTCTTTATACCGCGATCACAGCACCCGCGGCTCTCTGAGATAAAGGGGATAAAACCTACTCACTCTTCTTCATCGGTTTTCGTTTTCATCAATATAACACTCCGAAACCCATTTGTCAAGCGATTTTTACAAATTTTTTCGATTTTTTTGTGCCTTTTAAATAATAGAATTTTAAAGATATTTATAACTGTTATATTCGGATTTGCTGTTGAAAAAAATAAAAAGGCACGGATGACCGCGCCTTTGATAAAAATATTATTTTATTCTAAGCCGTGCAAGCGCAAAGATTCTGTCGAATATCATCTGAATCAGCTGTTTGAGGGTGATAATGTTGTTTCCCTTGATATATGTCTTTGTCTCGGTATGACCGCAACCGGTGCATGTACGGGTGTCGGTATAATAATTGCTTCCTGTTTCGGTGGTGGTCCAGTCACTGTAGATGTGAGCACCGCTCGGCGGAGTAAAACTGCCGGTGCGCTCAATTCCGCACTGTGTGCATGTATAGAGCGTATATCCGCTGTCGATACAGGTCGGGGGAACAACCGTGGTCTGATAATTGTGCTCAATGCATGAAACGTATGCGGTAATTGAATTGTTGCCGAGATTGGAGGAGGCAAGCTGTCCGGCGGTGTTGTCACACCATCCGCTGAGCTTCATGAAGCTCTGACCGGCTGCGACCGTATAGTGCAGTCCTTCGTCCTCACGGTCGAGTTTTTCGCAAGTCATATAAGCCGGTGAAGTGCCGTCTGTGCTGGTATATGTAAGCACGATTGAAAATCTTGTACCCTGGGGGAGGCTTACAGGATCATCAAGCGTTATCATATGATAACCCGTATTATGAGCCGTAGTGTTTATTGTGCAGGCAAGAGTTCCGGACTCGGGGTTTCCGGCGGTAACTCCTGTATATACCTGCGCCTTGACCTGAAGATTCTGAGTTGTTGCAGTGAAATATGAAATTGCTTCAAGCTTATCTGCGCCGGAGGAAGTATAAATATTCGCAAATGTTGTTTTTGTTCCGGTTCCGATCATATTCAGAGTGCCTATTCCGGTATAGCAGTATCTTTTATAAATATCGCCTCTCTGCATAACGGAGAACCCGCAGAATTCGCCGGTGCTCCCGGATTCATAAGACAGCCAGAAATATCCGTTATTGTGATTCCATGCGCCCCAGCTGTTCTTGACGAGCCAGGCGCCCGGATTTGCAGGGCGGCAGGATGATTTGAAGTTGGTAACAGCATACTCATCATCCCAGCCGACAATTGCGATCATATGATTTGTAGCGTAGTTGTCGCCGTAAGAAAAATAATATGAAGAGGTTGCGGATGTCGCAAACTGATCATAATACGGCACAGAGGTTGTAACGATGCCGTGATTCATTATCCACTGCTTGACCTCGTCGGATGTTTCTATTTTTTCCGCACCTTTCATCATTATTCCGCCGCTGAGATTGATTCGGTCAGATTCGGGATAATTGCCCATCTGGCTGAAATCATAAACACTGCTCGGGAAGTTTGAGTCGAGCGCAGGTCCGTTCAGGGCAACAAGAGCTGATGAGGAGTGATGCCAACTTCCGCCAGTGTCATACGGGCTCGGATCGTCATTGATATAGTAATCTCCGTAAGTTGCATCACTTGTATTTTCGGTCGGAGTCAGTGTAAACCAGGCAAGGTGCGCTTCGGAATAATCGACGCTGTTTACACCGGCGTATCCTCTTGATACCGCATCGGATTCAAGCGCGGCGCAGGTTGAATATGCCCAGCAGTTTCCTGTGTTTCCCTGATTTTTGACGGAGGTTATCACGCCGGCGTTGCGGGCATCATATGAAGAAGGCAGGGAGACGCCTTTTGTTCCGGATTTTCGCGGCTTGGAATATGTGAATTCATTTTTCAGCTCATTTCCGTCGCCGTCGTAATACTTAATATCAAATCCACCGGGAGATATCACAGCCTCTGCGGTTTCGATTTTTATATCATCCGCCGTGAAGGCTGTCAACAGACCGCCGCAGAGCATAAAAATCATAACCGCGCATAATAATACGCTTATTGCCTTTTTCATATTGTCACCTCCAATCAAAATATATTTTATCAATTTAATTATATATTAAATTCGATTTTTCGTCAATACGATTAAAAAAATAATACAAAAGTCTTGTTTTTTTAGTTGAAATATTATAGAATAAACTGTAATTTTGAATTCCGGAGGGAAAGAATGAACGAAGAATACAAAAAGTATCAGGATGAAGCGTTTGAGATAGTAACTCACGCGGCAAATGAAATCGGCCCCCGTCTGCCCGGCACGGCAAATGAAAGAAAATTTCACGATTATATGGCCGAAAAGCTGAAATCTATCGGTGTAAAGCCTGTCAGAGAAGAGTTTGCGGTCGCTCCAAGAGCGGGCATCGGCGGTCTTCCCTATGCAGGATATGTTGGCCTGATAGTAAGCGCGGGAGCTCTGATTGCGAGGCAAATCACTTCTGTCTGGTATCTTACCGCGGCGCTTTCGGTGCTTATGCTTTTCTGGCTCGTCGCATCCTGTTTCTTATACCGCACCTGGTTTGATATTTTCTTCAAGCAGAAGATTTCGCAGAATACGCTCGGCGAAGTCCTGCCCGAAGACGGCGAATATGATTATACGATTATTCTCTCGGGTCACACCGATACAAGCTGGAACTGGAGGCATTCCGAAAAGGGTTATTGGAAAAAGGATAATCCGATTGCCGCTCTTGTTGCGACCTACGGCAAGGTCGGTTTCGGCGCGGTCTGCGTAATCGGTATGTGCCTCATATCCATTTTTATGGCGCTTATCTATTTCTTCGGCGGTGAACTGCACTCGATGTGGGCACTGAAGGTTGCCAATACACAGTTTTTCAATTTTCTTAATAGAGTGCTTATTGTGCTTCCGTTCATCACCGCAATCGGTTCGCTCTTTATTATTGCATGGAATGATCCCGATGAAGAAAACGCTTCAAGAGGCGCGATGGATAACGCTACCGGTATCGCTCTGAGCTATGTAGTAACAAAGTATTTCAAAGAGAATCCCGATAAGATGCCCAAAAGATGCCGTATTGTTGACTGCAACTGCGGCAGTGAGGAAGTCGGACTCAGAGGCTCAATGGCTTTCGCAAAAGAGCATAAGAACGACGATCTTACCAAAAACGCCTGGAATATCAATATCGACTCCGTTGCCGATAAGGAGTATTTTGAGGTAGTTATTAAAGATGACTGGCAGATGTGCAGATTCGACAAGGATCTTGAGAAGATGTTCAAGGATACTTTTGCCGAGCTTGAAATTGTCAGCAAAACCGGCGGGTGTATTCACAATCCGGTCGGCGGCTGCGACAGTACCCCGATGACCCGCGCAGGCATCAAATCCGTCACATTCGCGGCTCAGAATCCGATGCTCACTTATTATTATCATACATTCCGCGATACTCCCGACAGATTCGAGCCCGAAACAGTCGGCCTCGGCTTTGAAGTAGTTCTCGGAGTTATCGATAAGATTGCAAAATTCCAGGAAGAGAACGGCTTTAACGGAGTCAATAATTAAAGCTCAAACGATAAGCAAACGGCTTGCAGAAAGAACTGCAAGCCGTGTTTTTTATTTTATCAAAGCGATAATCCCGATAACAATCAGAGCAATTATTCCTGCGATGATCCCCAGGAGCAGCAGAACCGCGAGAATCAGCAGAATCAGGATAAGCGGACCTTTGTTACTTTTCCTGACTGTATCCGTGAATTCTTTTTTCTCAAACATTTCGGCAGGAGCAGGGTTATCTTCGTCGTATATCGGATAAAGAGGAAGAGTTGCCTTCGCATCGCAGTAGCCGTCATTCCAGAGAAGCGGTTCAACCAGCGACCTTACGCTCTTTGCGCCCTTGAGGAATTTGCCTATCGGCAGATGAATCGTATTAAGAAAACTGTCGATTATATTAAGAAAACCGCAGGTGAGCTTGTATTCCCTTGTGTCGGGCGAATACGGGGAATCGCCGCAGTAGAGGTTCTTAACAAGCCCTACTATGAAATCAACAACCTTGTTATCGGCAATGTCGGCAATATCCGATTTCTTCAGACCGCACTCTTTTTTCGACACTCTCCATATTTTTTTGAAGGTCAGTTTATTCAGGAATTTGCCGACGGGTTTTATGATATGGCGTAGTTTAAGCACCTTTTCGCCGGGAATCGAAAAGGCGGGGGCCATCTCGGCGAGTTTGTCAATATCGTATCCCATAGCCCAGACAATGCGCCTGATCATTCCGAAGAAGAATCCCTCCATATATTTATCGAAGGTTTCGCCTTTTGTATCAATACCCGGAACGTCGGTAATCGTGACTGTTTCAACATCAATTTTCGCATTCTTCGGGTCGAAGGTAACGTTTCTGTAATTCGGCGGGCATCCGATAAGAGCGGAGCAGGAAATATCATAGAACCGGTTGCCCTTTTGCGTGGTTATATAGCTGATATCGTGAATATGAGTATGACCGGTCAGCATGCAGTGAAGGCCTGCGTCGGCAAAGATTTCGCGGGTTGTTTCGTGATTCTTCTGCATATCTCCCTTGCCGATTATCGAATAAAACGGTGAAGGGGAGACCATAGGATGATGCGTCATCGCAATCACATACTGATCGTTCTTTTTCGCATCCTCGAGCTGTTCAAGAATCCATTCCATACAGGAGTCCGAGAATCCCGAGCCGTCGCCGTTTTCACCCTTGTAATTAGTATCGTCATTGAGCGCGAAGAGGCGGTAGCCGGGCGCGAGCTGAACGACATAGCACATCGATTCTTTATGATATGAGATTGCTTCGGAAGGGCCGAATTCAAAATACATATCCCAGAGATCGTGCCTGTCAGCGACTGCGGGAACGCCGATAACCTCGTCACCGCTGAAGCCTCTGCCCTTGCCGTCACCTCTGTAATCATGAGTCGCGGTTATGACATAGACTTTCTTTCCTCTCTCCTTAAGAGAACGAAGAGCGGAGATTATCCCTTCATGAGAGGTGTATTCGCCGTTTCTTGTTGTATCGCCGGAGACTACAACTATATCGGTCGAGCTGTCCTCGCAGAGCATATCAAAGCCCTTTTTGATTACAAGGTCACTGTCTTTGATAACCTGCTGGCTCTTGGCCTCTTCTTTTTCATAGGCGGGGCCTTCCGTTCCGTTTTCACGCGCATAGTAATGGACATCGGTTACAAACTGAATTCTCAGCGGAGCGTTGTCCGCACCGTATATTCTGTTACTCATAGGATTCCTCCTTTTCGTATCAATTATAGCTTGTAAAGATAATAATTGCAATAAAAATAATCACAGCCGTCCGTAACGGCGGCTGTGTGAGAGTGTTATTTATGCTGCTTCCTGTTTATTATCAGCGGATTCGGGTATAACGGTTTCATCAGGCAGGTTAACCGTATCGGGAGAATCAGGATTCTCGGGAGTTACGGGATCTACGGGATCTGCAGGCGTTGTATCGGTTTCGGGATTGTAATTGTTAACGCCGATTTCGTAGACATAGCCGTCGTACGTGCGGCCCGTGAGATAATTCTTGCCTTCGATTAGAAGTTTATCTTTTGTCAGAGTGACGTGCATTCCTGTTCCTTTATCTCTGATTCCGAAGCGGTTACCCTGACCGAAGGAGGGAACGCTTATATATGTGACACCGTTTTTCTCCTTGACACAGCCTGAATTGAAGAATCTGCGCGCAAATGCGCCGTTGAGGCCGGCATGAAGATGACCGCTGATAAAGAAAACGTTGCTGTAATGCTCCATCATCGATCTGATTTTTCTGGTAGAAGCGGAATCTATATGGCCGCCGGGAATAATCGGCCAGAGGAACCATTCGCCGTGGTCGCCCTTGAGAGGCCAGTGGCATACAACAAAACAGGGCTTCCCGTCCTTTGCGCCTTCAGCGAGTTCTTCGCCGAGCCAGGTAAGCTGAGCATCGCTGATAACGGCGCTGTTGGGCTTGGTGCCCTCATCTCCCAGGACGATAACTTTATAGCCTTTGATATCCGTGCTGTAGTAATCTTTATTTGAATCAACGCCGACACACTCGTTGCGGTATCGGATTGCAACGGGCCTGCGCTCTTCGTGTGACTTTGTCTGACCGTAGTCATGATTGCCGTTTGCGGTCACTACTTTTGAACCCTCGACTTTTGCCATTGTATTATAAAAATCGCGGTATTCGTCAGCGTATCCGCCGTTTGAGAGGTCGCCTGAAACAATTATTCCGTCTGCGTGTTTCGACTCTGAATTGAGAACTTCAACACCGTTTTCAAGGAAGTGAAGAGCGTTACTTGAGCCGATATGGGTATCGCTCCAGAGCTCGAGAGTCAGCAGGACTCCATCCTCTTCTGCCGCAGCTTCTGTGGCGGGTGTGAAAAGCTTATCCGCAGTAAACGGGACTGCCGATAAAGCAAAAACAATCACAAGGGTCAGTGCGATAACAGATAAAACTTTTTTCATGGATTATTCTTCCTCCTGAGCGCTTTCTTCCGTTTCCGCGGGAGCAGTTGCTTTCTTTGATTTTTTGCCAAATCCCTTTATCACAGGGAAGAACAGGTCGCGGTAAATTATGACCGCGGCAATAAGAGAAATAACGATTGTTACAAACATAAGAACGCCAACGCCCGTTGACGGAGAAACAAGCAGAACGAGGACTCCGCCGATAATCGGTGCGATGCCGAGCTTCCAGTGTTTCGCAAAATAGCTTGCGCCCAGAGCGCCGAAAAGAGCGGGAAGCACATTACTGAAAGCTGCCTTGAAGGTCGGATTATCGCTCGCACTCGAGAAAATCGGAGCGAATACAAGCACGCCGACCGCGATTACAAGAGTAGTGGTAAGAGAGGAAACGGCGATTGAAATGGTGCTGATTACTTCGCCTTCCTCGGTATTTGGCCTGACCTTCGCGTTTTCCATGGCGTTAAGTCCGCAGGGAAGCTTAAGATTGGAGATATTGCCGGTAACAAATGAAAGGTAGGTTCCGCCTGCGCCGAGCATGGGAACATAGGTGACGACCTCGATGATTCCCGTTACCCAGTAGAGGGGAGCGAGAGTTGCCACAACCTTGCCGATAATGCTGAGCGACGGCCAGGTATTGAGCACGATAGACATCATTACCGGAACCATCATCATCATAAAGAGCGCGGCGTAATTCCAGACGGTGCCCCAGACGTGAACTCTGTCAAAATAGTTTCTTTTGTTATCCATCATCACACCGCCTTCCCTATCTCATACCAGGTGAAGTTCGCGATGCTGTCGGGAAGAACCTTTGAGAAGATAACGGCGCATCCCATAGCTGCGAACATTGCGAGCGGCATGGCAAATGATTCAAATTTTTCAAGAGATTTGATGCTCTTGCAGAGCTTCATAAATATAAGCATAAAGACAATAGCAAATATCAGAGTCAGGATTGACAGCGCGCCCGAGGATTCGGTGACAACCTTCTGCGTCAGGCGTTTTCCTGCCTCGATTATCTCGTTGCCGTTTGCGTCAAGAACTGCCTCGGTGGTGACGGTGCATCCGTTGATAGCTCTCGCGATAAAAGCGCTGATAATTCCGATGAAGGCGGCAGCGGCGAGAATATCGCCCATCTTCGCGGTCTTTTCATCCTTGCTGACAGCGCCGCCGATTTTCTTCTGTAGTTTTTTACATACAATCGGCAGGAAGGTGAGCGGGAATACCGAGCCGATGGTCATTGCCCACACAACAGTTGAAAACTGCTTCATATCGGTGATTTCGGTACTCAGCGAACCGCCCAGATTATTCAGTGCTGTTTCTGCAGCGACAGTCTCATAGGCGAGATTGCCTATGACGGTCAGTCGGATCCAGGGCAGAATAACGCCGAGCGCCTTAGCCAGAACAAAGACGGTAACAAGAATCGAAATTGCAGGAGCGACGGAAAAAAGAATGCTTGATGTTACGGTATTCATAAGTGTTTCTTTCTTGATTCCGAGCTCTTTTCCGTGTTTCCAGGACTTGATAATGAAGAAAAAAGACTGGGCGGCAATAAAAGCGATTACGCCGAACGCTATCGCGTACATCGCGCCGCTCTCTTTAAAATGCTCCAATCATATCCCTCCCATATCTTTAATAAATTATTAACAAAATTTATATTATCACATTATATGAAAGCGTGTCAATAAAAAAGAGGGGATTTGACCGCGACCGAGCCGGAAAAAACTGTAACGGCCTATATTTAGCACTCGATAATTATGAGTGCTAACAATTTACAAATCGTTCATAAAAGAATAATACTTTATACGATTTTCGGGGTTATCATAAAATTGTCAAAAGGGACAGGAAATAAAAAACAAGAATTCAAAAAGCGGCATAGGCCGCAAACAGGAGGTATTATTATGTTTGAACTTACAAGAAAAAATACAAATCATCCCGTCGGTTGCTATAATCCGTTCAGAGGTATGGACGAATTTGAAAAGAACTTTTTCGGCTTCCCCTTCGGCTCATTCTTTGATAACAGAGAGCTTGCCGAATTCAAGACCGATGTCACCGATGAGGGCGACAGCTATATGCTCGAAGCAGACCTGCCCGGCTTTGACAAGAAGGATATCAATCTGAGCATAGACGGCGACAGCCTCACGGTTACCGCGGAGAGACACAGCAAATCCGAGGACAAGGACGAAAAAGGCAAAGTTATCCGTATGGAGCGCTCCTACGGTTCATTCGCAAGGAGCTTTGATATTTCGGGAATCGACTCCGACGGAATAAAGGCAAAATACGAGGACGGTGTGCTTAAACTGACTCTTCCCAAGAAACATCCTGCAGTTCCCGAAGCAAGAAAACTTGAAATTGAATAAACCCAATGCGAAAGCCCGCAGTTTAATTCTGCGGGCAGTTTTTATGCAGTTTTCTTTTTTCTCATAAAGACGGCAAAAATGATTAAGGCGATAACGGCTGTCGGAAGATCTCTGATAAGAAAAGAGAAGGCGGTCTCATTGAACGGCGCCCTGATTTTTTCGGGGTTAATGAAAAACTGCAGTATTGAGGGTTGAGCGTTGTTTATCGCGTGCAGGATTGCCGCAGGCCAGACCGAGCCGGTTTTTACTGTAACGAAAGTCAGCAGAATTCCCATAAATACGCATAGAAACACCATTCCGGCAAAGCCGACCCAGGGGTAACCCTTGTAATCGGTCCCGAAATTGTGGCCCGCGTATGTCAGCGGCCAGTGCCAGATTCCCCAGATGATTCCGCCGGTTATGACTGCTTTTCGCGTTCCGCAGAGCTTAATCAATTTCGGCATCATATATCCGCGCCAGCCGAGCTCCTCGCCGAGTCCGCCGATTGATAAGAATACTCCCGAGACAATCGCCATCAGAGGGAACACATATGCGTTGCGGGCATCCGCCGTAACGGTGCGGAAATATTCTCTGTCAAAAGCTCCGGGGCTGATGGCAACCGTGAGCAGATATCCGAGCTCAACATAGAGCCAAGGCAGTAAAGCGGCAAGAATATAGAATAAATATCTGCGGCCTTTGAGATTTATGCCGAGCATCAGCGAATTATCACCGGCAAGAGCGTAACCTTCTTTTGTGATAAATCTTGTGATTATTACGCCGATTGAGGGGCAGAGCATCCCGAAAGTGCAGATAAGATTTCCGACACCGCTGAGATTCCCGGTTTCATCAAGAAAAGAATTTCCCTTCAGGAAAAGTGAGAAGAACATCGCCCAGGAAATCGCGAATGTAGCTCCGAGATAAATCAGAAGCCTTTTGGTTTCGGTTTTTTGACTTGCTTTATCCATCAATATCCGCCTCCCTGTTTCTGTTTATCGCGCAGGTCAGCTTATATGAGAGAAAATACAGAATTGAGGCTGTTACGGGGGAGAGGACTATCATCATATTTATCTCGAATTTGTGTGTTCTTGTCCATTCCATCATATTAAATATATCAATCTTTTCAAATATATTGAGGTTTCCGAAGAAGAACCAGCCGATTACAAAAAGGAAGAGGAGTTCAAGAATTGCGCTCTTTAATCCGGTTGCCCTTTTGCTCCCGAGAGTAAGAAAAAACGGAAGCTCAATTCCAGTTATAAACAAAGAAACGCCTGAAAGAATAATCAGAAAAGACTGAAGGTTTCTCACAATATCCGTAAAGGGGTTGTTGCCCGAGCGCGAAAAATAGATTTCACACCATATAAACCCCATTGACATTGCAGCATAGACCGCGGCGGCTAGAAAGATATATTTTGAAGCAATATATGTGCTTTTGCCGAAAGGCAGAGCTTTTGTGAACGCTCTGATTTTATTCTTCTCATCCTGGGTGATAAGGCCTTTTATCAAAAACGAAGGCAGGCCGAATCCGATAAACGCGAATAAGAACGGCATTGTCCAGAGGAATCCGTCAATCATATTGCCATCGACGAATCTCATTTCTTCGCCTGTACCGCTCGTGCTATTCACCATATCGGCGCCAGGAAGCGCCAGACGCAGAGCGGTAAACAGCAGAGTGCAGACCAGCGCGGCAACAAGAATCTTTTTGCCTTTTACGGCTAGGAAATCTTTATAGAGCATACCGCTCATTACGCGACACCTCTCTTTCTCTTAGCCAGCCGGACCGAAGCAAACCAGCAGCATACGGCGATTATTACAGCCGTGAGAATGAAAATATGCGCTCGGGATTCCAGCGCATTTATCAGCTCTCTGAATGTCCTCGCCAGAGAGGAAACATCATCGCTGGAAAGGGCGGCTGAGATATCTTTTATCTTTAAGGCGAGGATTATAATCACCGCCGCGCCGACAGGGATAAAAGTTGAATACATTGAAGGGACTCCGGCATAATTCAGCAAAATCACAAACGACATGAATATCAGCATGCAGGCAGAGAGCGATACCAGAGTTCCGGCGCATTTTGAGAACACAATTATATCCGATACCGAAGAAATTACAGCCGCCATTGCGATATCCACAGCAAGGCCGACCGCGAGGAACAAAACAGCGGTCACAAATTTCGAGAGCACTCTCTTTTCCGGTGAAATGGGCAGAGAAGCCGCTGTTTTATAGAATGATGCGGCCCGGTCATCGGTGAATGAATCCGCGATATTTCCCGTGCAGACAAGCGGGAGAAGCATAAAGAACATCACCGATATTTTTACAATCGATGTGATGTCGAAGCCGGCGGCTTTCATATCGGAAACAGCGAACCTGAGATTGCCGAACTGCTCGCTGAGAACAAACATAATCGCAACTGCGACCACTCCGGTTATTATGAAAGAAAACATAATAAACTGTTTTTTCAGACAGTATAAATCTTTGATTATCAAACCTTTCATAACTGCCTCCTCAGACCGCAGAGCCGGCTTTTGCCCTGTTGACATAGTTTATCATTATCTCCTCCAGGGTTGAGGGCTCGATTACCATACCGGGATAAAGCCGCCTGCAGGCATCTGCGTCGTTGACAAGTATCTCCGCGCCGTATGAACCCTCCTGCTTAAAGACCGTAAAGGATTCGCTGACCTTCCCCGCGTCTTCATTTGAGCATTTGAGCAGAGCATGTTTTTCAAGAATATCGTCTTTGTTTCCGGTGAGTACAATTCTTCCGCCGTCTATAAATACGACCTCGTCGGCAATTTTTTCAAGGTCGCCGGTGATATGCGAGGAGAGCAGAATGGTATGATCCTCCTCTGTCATGAATTCTCTGAAAATCTGAATTATTTCATTTCTGACTATCGGGTCCAGACCGCTTGTCGGCTCATCCATTACAAGCAGCTTTGCGTTGTGGGAAAGGGCGGCGGCAATCTGCAGTTTCATTCTCATTCCGCGTGAAAAAGCCCCGCATTTTTTATTTGACGGGAGGGAGAATTTCCTGAGATTATCAAAGAAGGCCTCCTCGCTCCAGTTTTTATATGAATTTTTAAGGATAGCATTAATCTGTTTTGCAGTGAGAAATTCATGAAATCCCATTTCGTCAAATACCACGCCGACATCCTCTCTTAAATGCGAATGCTTGCCGTCAACCTGCTCACCGAAAAGAAGGACTTCACCTGAGTTTCTGCTTATAATATCCAGCAGCATGGCGATTGTTGTGGTTTTACCCGCTCCGTTCTGCCCGATAAAGCCGCAGACACTTCCTTCGGGCACGGCAAATGAAATATTATCAAGCCTGAAATCGCCGTAATCTTTAACGGCGTTTCTGAATTCAATTACATTTTTAATTTCGCTCATCATTTTTCTCCTTATATATGATTCTCAAGGTTTCCGAGAGTTCATCGAGAGTTATCCTGCCGACAGCCGCCTTATCGACTGCTGATTCGAAAAGGTCCTGAATCGCACAGAACATATTCTCCCTGACAAGATTTTCGTTGACGGCATTGACATAGCAACCTTTACCCTGAACGGTGGAAATATATCCGTCGCGTTCAAGGTCCTCGTAGGCGCGTTTGGTTGTGATAATGCTGATTTTGAGCTCTTTTGCCAGCACTCTCATTGAGGGGAGAAGGTCGCCCGCGGACAGTGCCCCCGACATTATCTGCGTTTTGATTTGCTCCTCAATCTGCTCATAAATCGGGATACCCGAAATGTTGCTGATAATTATATTCATACGTACCTCACCATTGCGCATTAGTGTATATATACACTATACACAGTTCAGATGCGCTTGTCAATACTTTCTCTGAAATTCTTGTCACCCTTTTGTTACCGTTATAGTGATAGAATGAAATTGCAATTAAATCATTTTAAGGAGAAATACAGATGAAGAAATTCTCGTTGGCAATTACTGCACTTATTATGGCTTTGCTGATTGCTGCAACTCTTCCTACCCAGGTGTTTGCGGACTCTCTCCCCGAATATATCAGCGAAGTAAAAGTCGGTATGGGGAAGAAAGCGTCAGACGCAAAAGTTGCACTTGACGGATATAAGATTCTCTCGGATGAAAAGGGAAACCCTATTGACCTCAATAACAATGCAGGCGGCGGTTTGGGTTCCAAAGGTGAAAAAGTCGTCTATTTGGGATACAAGACAACAACCAAAAGAAGCGAAGCTGTCACCGACCTCGCTCTGATGAATATGAAAGGCGGTTATTCCGTTCAGGAATATGATGCTCTGATGGAAAAGCAGATGAAGAGCCAGATTATTCCGCTTGTTGAGAATTTCCTCGCCGCGATAGAGGAATACAGAATCAACTGCCGCACCGGCAACTCATCGGCATATCAACGCGCGAACTATATCCGCGGAATACTCAATAAATTCATCGATGACGATACGGGCAAGGGTCTCGGCGACCTGCTCCTAAAAAAGACGGTGTATGAGCTCGGCATGGATGCTTATAACAAGCTCTCCGCTGCCGATAAAGCAAAGACAGACGTTTATACCGAGAGCCGCAAGGTTTAT
>CADBBH010000003.1 GCA_902792905.1 Oscillospiraceae bacterium | reverse complement strand
TTGTTCATTACCTAACGAAAAAATCGTAACTTTTGATAAACCCTTTGACTGGAATGATAAGCATTATGATTTCGGTCGACGAAAACCAAATCTAATACCGAAGGAGGAATCTGCATAAGAGAAGAAAGGTTGTAGCTGATATGGCAAAAAAGAAATCCGGCCGTGCAGACGGGAAAGGTTACTACACCCGTATTGCCTGCGGCAGAAAATTCTACTCAACTATTTCTCAGGCTGAAGCTGATGCCAAAGCCGAGGAATACAGAAAACTCAAAGAACGCGATGTTTTCAATCCGGACATTACTGTTGCCGAATATGTACTGAGATGGTATGAACGGCATAAGCAGAAAGTCGGCGCACACTGTGCCGAAGAATACTACTACCGTTCAAAAACCATTATTTCATTGTTGGGCAGATACAAACTGAAAGATATAACTCCTCTGATTCTTGAGGATGCAGTCGAAGAGTTTTCCTGCACAAAACTTGAGCAAACAAAAGACTACCCTTCACAAAAATATATCAATCAGATAATCAGCGTTTTGAAGCTCATATTCAAGCAAGCACGAAAAGAACGGTACTTCGACTACAATTACGCTGAAGATGTGTCCGTAAAATCCAAAAAAAGCAATAAAAACTCCGGCGCAAGAAGAGCTCTTACTACAGAAGAACTTCACCGCATTCTGAATTTTGAGCATAAGTATGCACCGATGGTTTGGTTTATGCTGTTTTGCGGATTGATGCCAGAAGAGGTTGTTCCGTTAACATGGGCAGATATTCTGTATGATGAATCATCAGACAGTTATAAAGTCGATGTAAACAAAACGGCATTACTGCTTAATTCGGGCGGAGTTGATATTCGCCCCGAAACGGCAAAAACCGAATTCAGATTGAGAACTATCGCAATACCTTATCCGCTTTCCGATTGGATTCACGATAATATCGGCCTCCACAAAGGGAAGGAACTTATTTTTCCTAACAACAAGGGTCTTCATCTGTCCAAAACGGCTATCAGAGGCAGATTTGAAACTTATCTCAAGGACCTTGATTGCTGGGTGCACTTAAAGAATAAGCACAACCCGAATCAAAAATATGAGATGTCCATTGATAAGTTTTGTATGTATGACTTGAGGCATACATTTATTACTTTGCTCGCAAATATTGATACGCCCGTCAGAAAAACCACCGCTCTTGCCGGACATTCCGGTTCGGAAACAGCTGATAAGTATTATATTGATTATGACAAACTGAGCACAGACCAGGATATAAAACGTCTTGGAAGCTTTCTTAAGAAAACTCAAAAAAGAAATTCCGAAAGCGACTCAAGAGCAACGAAAAACAGCCATTTTGGCGAGAAAACGGCTGTTTGAACGGATATTTTAACAGTTTTCGAATGAAAGAACGCTTATATATCAAGGGTTTTTAGAACAGATTAAAATGTGCTTTGGGACCACGAGGCCCAGAGTTCGAATCTCTGCACTCCGACCAAATAAGAACGGTTATTTTGATAGAATAGCCGTTCTTATTTTTATGCCTGAAGCCCCTTGAAATAAGGGCTTTCACGAATTATAAGAGCCGTCCGGTTTGAGAAATTCTCCCGGGCGACTCTTTTTCGCTTATTCTTTTTTTCGGATTGTAAAAAGTTATCGTTGAACTATGGGGGTAATCGTTGAACCATAAGGTTATCGTTGAACTATTGAATACTCTCCATTATTCCAGACACTATTCCTGATATAGCTCATCTAAACTACAATAAATTGTCATTAAATAGAGAATAACTGACTGCTTTTAGATTTGAACAGTTTCATATCTCTTTCTTAAGTATTCAACATAAGATGGCGTTATCAAATCTTGTGGCAATGTCGAAACCGTTGTTATTGAATTAACATATTCAATATCTTCTCCAGATAAAGTGTCTATAAATGATACTTTTCCGTTTTCAGACAAAAGTAAAATGTTTGAATCGAACATTTTATGATGGTTTTGACACATCCATAATCCGTTTTCACCATCCGTTGCATAAGTCAGTTTTTCTTCTAAAGTAATTTCTGAGATAATCTTAACAATTGAATCTTTGTTTCCTAGGTATCTCAAAGAAAACACTCTCTTTCACAAATAATAATAACTATTAATTATCTGGTATCAATACCAATCATTAGTTATAGTAAAAATATATCATAATTTGAAAGCCTTTTTCAATACATTTAATAGTTTTTGAGGCAATATTACTGTCTTCTGGCAAAACAACATAAGACAATATAATTTCATTAGAAATAAACAAACCTCAAAAACAGCGCCCTTTCAAATAAAGGGCTTAACCTAAAATGCACCCCCTGTGTTTTTTTCTATCAAAATATGCGGGGCAACACACATAAGAGGTCTTGTATATCAAGGCTTCTTTTTTACCGTTTGTATAAACCGGTGTTTTTAGGCTCCGGACGGACTTACGCGGGAGATTATTAGAAATCTGTATTGCCGGTCCAAAATATTCATTTGACTTTACTGCGTATTAATTATACAATACTAATGTAAAAACAATGCCGGGCAGGTGAGAGAATGACAGATACAAAAAAGAACGACTGGTTCAGGCTGGATAATGCCGCCACTGTTTTTCCGGGTCAGAATTCGGAGGAATGGTCAAACGTATTCAGATTATCTGTTGAGCTCAAAGAGGATATCAATCCCGATCTGCTCGCGCAGGCCCTACGCAAAATGCTTCCAAGGTTCCCCGCCTTTGATGTCAGAATCAAGAAAGGTTTTTTCTGGTATTATTTTGAGAAGAATCCGAACGGCGCTCCTCCGGTTATGCCCGACATAAACAATCCCTGCCACAGAATCAAATTCAAAGAGAACAGCGGCTATCTTTTCAGAGTTTACCATCACTCCCGGCGGATCAGTATCGACACATTCCATTCGCTTGCCGACGGACACGGCGCGGCCGTCTTTATCCTGTCGCTGACGGCGGAATACCTGAGGCTGACGGGCGCAGACATTTCATATAACGAATTCGTCCTGAATCCGGGAGAAAAGTACAGAGAGTCCGAGCTGGAGGATTCATTCAGAAAGAATGCCGACTCAGCCGCAAGGATGAAGATAAAAACCGAAAAATGCTATCACAGCGGTGATGTCCGGCTCCCGAAACACAATGTCAACATAACATCCGGAATAATTGACTACAGCGAATTCAGCAGGCTCATAAAGCCTCTCGGAGTTACGGCGACCGAATATCTGACCGCGCTCCTGCTAGATATACATCTCAGAAAGCAGGCTGCCGAAAATATAAAACAGAGGAATGTCTGCGTTCAGATACCCATTGACCTGAGACGCAGATTCAATTCGGATACTTTAAGGAATTTCACCATCTGCCTGCGGGTCGTGGCAAATCCCAATCTCGGGGAATATTCTTTTGAAGAGCTACTTACGCAGGCTCATCACCAGATTGCCCTGGCATCGGATAAAAAGGTTCTCAACGCCATGATTACCTCATATCTCAGGACGGAACAGAATCCTTTCCTGAAGCTGACTCCCCTTATTATCAAGGATTTCGGAATGAATATCGGCTTTTCTCTGACCGCGGAGCAATCCACAACAGCTCTGCTTACAAATCTCGGCGCTGTGTCTCTGCCGGATGATATGAAACCATATATTGAAAAGCTTATGTTTATGCCCTCTCCCGGACTGCGGAACGCCTCCCGCTTAGGTGTTGCGACTGTCAATGACAGAATGGTTATCACTTTTTCGGATTCATTTGCCGAAACAGATGTGGAGCGTGAATTCTTCACCCACTTTATCAAAAAAGGTCTGCATGTCAAAATCGAAAGCAACAGATACTGAATCCCGGAGGTCAAAATGTCTTACTGCGTAAAATGCGGAGTCGAGCTTGATGATTCCGCCAAAAAATGCCCGCTTTGCGACACTTCCGTTTATATGCCGAATGCCGACGTTTCCGCGAAAGATGCCCCTGCTCCCTTTTCGCAGAAAAAGGTGATTCCAAAGGACGCGAAAAAAGAATTCGCCGCTTCGGTAATTACGGTGCTTCTTGCCATCCCGATGATAGTCTGCGGAATAGTAAACCTGTTTTATCGCAAAGACGGTTTCTGGTCGGCCTATGTCATAACATCGGTTCTGCTTTTCTGGATAATCGTGATACTGCCGTTTTATCTCAGAAAGATAAGGCCTTATCTTATGTGGTTTATCGATACAGCGGCGGTACTCGCCTATGTTTATATTTTCTTTCCGCTCAGGAATGAGAATGACGATTACTACCTCACGGTAGCCCTGCCGATAATCGCCGCCGTCTCCGTCTGCGTTTTATTATTCATAATCTGGGCAAGAGGAAAAGAGCGCCACTGGAGCGCAATACTCATTCATATTGCCCTTGATATCGCGCTGATTTCGGCAGTTACGGGAATTATTTCGTTCTATTATTCCGTCTCCTGGGGAATGATAGCTTCTGTAATCGTCTTCCTTTCGGTCCTGTCGCTGATGGGCTTCGGTATTTACTGCAACAGAAGCAAAAAAGTCAGAGCCTGGCTTGAGAAGAAATTCTTTATTTGACTCTGCCTTTATAAGACCTTATATTTCGTCTCTCCGGAGTCACCAATTCAAAAAGATAACACAAAAGACCCTGTCGGCCGACAAGGTCTTTTTTATAATGTTTTTTTCAGTTATTTGCTTTGGTATCGCAGTAGATGCAGCGGTAGATTCGTTTCTTTTCATCGGTGAGGCGGAAAATGTGCGGGAGTTCCTGCTCGGTTGAGGTGATGCATCTCGGGTTTTTGCAGAAGAGCACGTTTTTAAGCTCTTTCGGAACGGTTATATCGCGTTTCTCGACGAGCTTTCCCTCACGGATAACATTGACAGTTGCATCGGGATCCACATAGCCGATTACATCCATATCGATATCTATATCGCCGTCGATTTTGATTATGTCTTTTTTGCCCATTCTCTTGCTGGTCGCGTTCATTATCATTGCGACCGGGCATTCGAGCTTCGCGAGGCCGAGCAATTTATAAAGCGTCATGCCCTTGCCCGCGCCGATATGATCTATAACAAAACCGGTATAAATGCTGTCTATATTCATAAAGTTACCCCCAGCATATCCATAATGAGCGCCATTCTGATAAATTTGCCGTAGCGTGCCTGCCTGAAATAGCAGGCTCTCGGGTCGCTGTCAACGGCGGTGGAAATTTCATTTACTCTCGGCAGAGGATGCATCACCCTGAGATTGGGGGATGCTTTTTTCATTTTCTCCTCGGTAAGAATGTAGCTGTCTTTAAGTCTTAAATAATCTTCCTCGTTGAAGAATCTCTCGCGCTGAACCCTTGTCATATAAAGAATATCGAGATCGCCGATAACCTCGTCGAGGTCGGTGCTCTGGGTGTAGGGAATGCCTTTATCCTTTATGTAATCCTGCTTGACGAAGCTCGGAAGCTTCAGCTCAACCGGGGAAACGAGAACGAATTCAATGCCCGTATATCTCGACATCGCGGCTATCAGCGAATGGACCGTTCTGCCGAATTTGAGGTCTCCGCAAACGCCGACTTTGAGATTGTCGAGTCTGCCGAGTTCATGGCTGATTGTGAGAAGGTCGGTCAGAGTCTGCGTCGGATGGAAATGACCGCCGTCGCCCGCGTTGATAATCGGGACTGTCGAGCGAGTGAGAGCTACGTGAGGAGCACCCTCCTTCGGGTGGCGCATGGCGATAATATCCGCATAGCCGCTGACAACGGCTATTGTATCGGCGACGCTTTCGCCCTTTGCCGCGGAGCTTGAGCTCGCTTCCGAGAAACCGAGCACACTGCCGCCGAGTGAGAGCATTGCGGACTCGAAGCTCAGGCGGGTCCTGGTTGAAGGCTCGAAGAAGAGTGTCGCAAGAATCTTATGCCTGCACGCTTCCTTGTATTTTTCGGGATCTGCGATTATGTCATCGGCAACCTTTATCAGGGAGTCGATTTCTTCCACGCTTAAATCGAGAATATTCAGCAGATTTTTCATATCATTCACCTATCCAGCTTTCATCGGAAGGATTGTTGCGGAATTTAATAAGTCTGGCGATGTCTTCGGGGCGGATATATCCCTCATCCGCGGCAACCTCTGCGATGCAGTCGAAATTCGTCAGAGAAACATTTTTAACATTTGCTTCGTCAAGGCGGTCAAGACCCTTCTGCATACCGTAGGTGAAGATGCTGACGATTCCGATAACCTCGGCGCCCGCTTCGCGCAGGACATTGACAACTTCGATCACGCTGCCGCCGGTTGAAATCAGATCCTCGACCACGACAACCTTCTGCCCCGCTTCAAGGCGGCCTTCAATCTGATTTTTTCTGCCGTGATCCTTTGCGCCCGAGCGTACATATCCCATCGGCAAGCCCATAATATGAGCCGTAATCGCGGCGTGGGCAATGCCTGCCGTTGAAGTTCCCATAAGCACCTCGGCTTCGGGATACTCCGCACGGATGGTTTCAGCAAGCGCGTTTTCAACATCGGTTCGCACTTCGGGAGCGGTCAGAGTGAGGCGGTTATCGCAGTAAACCGGGCTCTTGATTCCGCTTGCCCAGGTGAAGGGCTCATCGGGTCTGAAAAAAACCGCTTTGATTTTAAGTAAATCTTTTGCTATGAGTTTCTGAATATCGGTCATATCAATCAATACCTCCGGTGAATTCTTTTATACATCTTTCATAGGCGGCGACCGGGTCGGATGCCTTGGTAATCGGTCTGCCGACAACGATATAGTCCGAGCCGATCCTGTTGGCTTCGGCGGGTGTCATAACACGCTTCTGATCGCCGATGTCGCCGTCGGCAAATCTTACTCCGGGCGTGACGGTCAGGAATTCAACTCCGCAGTTTGCGTGAACCTTTTCCGCTTCAAGCGGTGAACAGACCACGCCGTCGAGCCCCGCGTTCTTAGCGGTGAGCGCATAGCTCATTACTACCTCGTCAATCGGTTTATCTATGAGAATATCGCTCTCCATTGTCTGCTGATCGGTCGAGGTAAGCTGGGTAACCGCTATGAGAAGCGGACGTGAGCCGTCCTCACGGGTCAGGCCCTCGATTGCCGCTTTCATCATAAACGACGCTCCGGCGGCGTGAACATTGCACATATCCACATCCAGGCGCGAGAGCACCTTCATCGCGCTCTTTACCGTATTCGGAATATCGTGAAGCTTCAGGTCAAGAAAAATCTTGTGCCCTCTCGCCTTGATTTCCCTGACAATGTCGGGGCCTTCGGCATAAAAAAGCTCCATACCTATTTTTACAAACGGTTTCCGGCCTTTGAAAAGGTCGAAAAATTCAAGAGTCTGCTCCTTGCCCGGAAAATCGCAGGCAATTATAACATCCTTACCCATTGAGCGCACCTCCGATTATATCTTTAAGATTTTCGATTCTGTATTTATCCATTGCGGCGGGCAGATTTTCGATTATTTCCTTGCAGGCGAAGGGATTGACGAGATTCGCAGCGCCCACCTGCACCGCCGTAGCGCCGGCGAGCATCATTTCAATCACATCCTCTGCGCTTGAAACTCCGCCTATACCGATTACGGGAATATTCACATTCGAAGCGACCTGATACACCATTCTCAAAGCCACGGGGAAAATCGCGGGGCCGGAGAAGCCGCCCATTTTATTCGCAATTACGGGACGCTTTGTTTTCAGATCTATTCTCATTCCGAGCAGGGTGTTAATCAGACTGATGCCGTCCGCTCCCGCCTGCTCGCAGGCTTTCGCTATCGCGACTATATCGGTAACATTGGGAGAGAGCTTGATGAAAACGGGCTTTTTCGTGACTGCCTTAACCGCCCTCGTCACCTCGGCGGCACTTTCGGGATTTGTGCCGAAACTCATACCGCCCCCGTGAACATTCGGGCAGCTGACATTGACCTCAAGCCAGCCGACCTGCTCCTCTTTATCGAGCTTTTCGCAGGTGTAAGCGTAGTCTTCGACCGAGAAGCCGCTGACATTCGCCATCACCTTTTTATTGAAAACCGCCTTCAGCTTCGGCAGTTCCTCGCTGATGACCTTATCAACGCCCGGATTCTGCAAACCGACCGCGTTTATCATTCCCGAGGTGCATTCCGCGATTCGCGGTGTCGGATTCCCGAAGCGGGCATCCTTTGTGGTTCCCTTGAACGAAAACGTGCCGAGAATATTTATATCATAAAGCTCGGCGAATTCATAACCGAAGCCGAATGTTCCCGAAGCGGGAATGACGGGGTTATCGAGTTCAATTCCGCAGAGATTAACTTTTAATCTTTCCATATTATCTCCCCGCTTTCCATAACCGGGCCCTCTTTGCAGATTCGTTTATTGCCCGTGAGAGTTTTGCACGAGCAGCCCATACAAGCGCCGAAACCGCAGCCCATTCTCTCCTCAAAGCTGTATTGACCTTCGGTTTTGACAACCTTATTCAGCGCCCTGAACATCGGCTCGGGGCCGCAGGTATAAAAGAACGAATAATCAACTTCCGGAAGAGCATCGGTCACGAAGCCCTTTTTACCGTATGAGCCGTCGGCGGTGACAATAATTGTTTCTGCGCCCGACGCTCTGAATTCATCTTCATAAAAGACCTCGTCCTTCGTGTTGAAACCGAGTATCGCGGTGACTTTTTTACCCTCGGAAATCAGCTTCTTCGCGAGATTGAACATAGGAGGAACGCCGACTCCGCCGCCTATCAGGACGGGCTTATCACCGCTCTTAGAGGTATTGTAACCGTTGCCGAGCCCCGTGAGTATATCGAGAGTCTCGCCCTCAGTCATTTTCGCGAGCTTTTCGGTTCCCTTGCCGACAACCTTATATATCAGCGTAAGCTTTCCGCTCTCATAATCGCAGACGGAAATCGGCCTGCGCAGATAGAAGCCGTCGAGCGCGATATTCACGAACTGACCGGGGGCTGTGATTTCATTTGTATTGCCCGCAAGAATCAGTTCATAAACGTCCCTCGCGATTTTTTTATTTGATTTTATCGTGAAAATTTCCTGTTTCATTTCAGATCTCCGAATATACCGTTTTTCCTCTGCAGACCGTAAGCACGCATCTGCCGTAAACCTCATCGCCTTCAAAGGGAGTTGCTCTGCCTTTTGAAAGAAATCTGCCGGAATCTATCTTATAAGGCTCCGATACTTCAAACACTGTAAAATCATTGCCCGTATCTATCGAGAAGCGCTTTTTAGGGTTCTCACAGAGGAGATCGGCAAGCTTTTCGACGGTAATGATTCCGGGCTTCACAAGCTTTGTATAAAGAACGGAAAACGCCGTTTCAAGCCCGACAATTCCCATCAGACTCCCCGCAAGTCCCTTTGATTTTTCCTCTGCTGAGTGCGGAGCATGGTCGGTGGCAATCATATCAATCGTTCCGTCTTTTATTCCCTCAATCAGCGCCGCCTTATCCTCTGCGGAGCGCAAAGGGGGATTCATCTTGAATCTGCCGTCCTCAATCAGGTCATCCTCACATAGAGCGAGGTAGTGTGGGCCTGTTTCGCAGGTGATATTGACACCGCGCGCTTTCGCGTCCCTAATAAGCGCAACGCTCTCCTTGGTTGAAATATGGCAGACGTGGTAGGCGCAGCCGGTCTTTTCACACAGGGCAATGTCGCGTTCAATCTGCCTGTATTCGCTTGCGCTTGATATTCCTTTGTGTCCATGGGCTGCGGCATATCTCCCCTCGTGAATGTATCCGCCGTTAAGCAGAGAATTATCCTCGCAGTGAGCGGCGATTATTTTGCCCAGCGATTTTGCCCTGAGCATAGCGCTCTCCATCATCTCACCCGCCTGAACTCCTCTGCCGTCATCGGAGAAGCCGCATACAAACGGGCTCATTTCATCCATATCCGAGAGCGCCTCTCCCTCTTCGTTTCTCGTGATTGTGCCGTAGGGAATCACGCGTACAGGCGATTTTTCCGCGGCATCAAGCTCGATTCTAAGATTATCAAGGCAGTCGGGCGCGGGCTTCAGATTCGGCATCGGGCAAACCGCCGTATAGCCGCCGTGAGCGGCGGCGGCAGAACCGGTCTTCATCGTTTCTTTATAACAAAAACCCGGCTCTCTGAAATGAACGTGAACATCACAGAAACCGGGAAAAATAATATATTCTTTTTCATTTTCGGGCACGAATCCCGCAAGAGATAAACAGTCCAAGGCAAATGCTTCAATGCTCTTATATTTTTCGCTTGCAATTCTGATCATTTTACTCTCCGTTATGATTAATATTCTCTCTTGCTTATCTTGAGTATTTTATCATAAGGAGCGCCCGGTTGTCAATATTTCAGGCAAATATCTTCGATACGGAATTGAACCAGTAATATATTACATTGTAAATCATTGACAGGAACTCACCGACTCCGAGCTTTTTGAGAATTCCGTAAAATGTCGGACCGACAAGCTTTTCGAGCAGGGATTCATGAGCCGCAGTGTATCCTCCGTCAAAGCTTACGTCTTCACCGTTCATCAGAGTATAGCTTTGGACTCTGTAGCAAGCGGGAGTGACTGTATCAATCAGGAATGTTACCGTGATATCGACATGCTTTTTGCTGACCGCGGGAATCTCGCCTTTGAACGGAATATCAACTGTCTCGCCGGGTTTCAGCGGTTTTGAATTGATTCTGAAATGCAAATCAAGTCCTTTTGCGGTGATTGATGTGATCGTAATGTTAGCTTTGTTGCAGCAGTTTTTGACAGTCAGCGCCGTTGCACCCTCATCAATATATCCGGGCAGGCAGCCCTTGAATTCGGTATATACGCTGAGAGCTGCGCCTTCCGAATCCCTGAACTGCGGGAATCGCGGATCGGAAAAGACATCCTGTATCTTATCATCGAGAACACTCCGCATCATAAACTCAAACACATACGGGTCATAAATCATCATTCCGTGGAACATTCCCTCGACGAACCAGGTGTTATCGGGGAGGTAGGCGGTTGAGGCGTCAACCGTCATAGCGGGGTTGACCTTATATTTGCCGCCGCACTCATTTACCTGAGTATAGCCGTCGGCAAATCTTGAGCCGAGCGGAGCGCAGGTCGCACCGGTTGAGCTCTGAGTCGTGATAATGCCGTCCGAATTCTCGGCAAGACCGGTGACTATTGACTGACCGGTGCCGGCGACGATATTTATATTCATTCCGTTTTCACGGCAGGTTGCGAACGCCTCGCGCACCTTCGGCTGAATATCATAATGATATCTGTCGGAGGTTTCAATCAGCCCTGCGTTCACTTCGGGATCGAGGCGGAGTGTCTTCGCTTCCTCATATCTGTCGGCGGGAACGAAATCCCAGATACTGCCCCAGTTACCTATTACTTCCAGAACATAGGGGATAAGTTTATTGCATATCTGATCGAGGAAGCCGAGCTGCTGAGCCTTGAGTAGCCAGTCGAAATCCGCCTCAACGGCGTTGCCGTATTCAACGAATCTCGCGATGCAGTCCTCATCGAGGTGAACATCACCCATCAGGGCATCAAACGCGAATCCTGCGCCCGAGATTGCGGGAACGGCAAGCGTTGCGTTGACAATATCGTTCTTTTCGCCGTGAAGAGCGAGGTAGGTTGACACAGTCTGGCCGCCGTGGCTGATGGCAATAATATTGACCTTGTCCTTGCCCGTATATTCCTTTACGGATTCGATGAATTCGTCGAGCTGTTCTGCACAGAATTCACTGCCCATACGGAAATCGTCGGTGAAATTATATATGTTCTCATAGCCCGTGTATTTTGCTATCTCCGCGGCAATTTTCGGCTCGCTGCAGTAGCCGCCTTCGGGGTGACGCTCGCGGATGGCGGCATAGCACATATCCTCAGCGCTCGTGTAGTATCTCTCAAGAGGATGAACGCTTGAACCGTCGGGATTGCAGGGAAGCTCGGCGCACATTTCGATTATACCCTCACCGATATATTTCGCGATTTTATCGGCGTTGCCGACAGTCATCGCACCGAGCGAGATGCCGAGATCGGCTATGCTCTCGAGCACCATCGGGCCGATTTTGCCGAAATCCAGCCCCCATGCCTGCTGACCGGTTTCGGTATCATACATAAACGACGAACTGTAACCCGGCACGAGTATGACCGGGTAACCGTTGTATTCTATATCATCCTGCTTTGCGCTCACAGCGATTGAGCAGACAGAAAAGGCGAGTAATATGCTGAATATTATACAGAGCGTTTTTTTCATAATTTCAACCCCGATTGAAAGATTTGATACATAAATATTATATCACAACGGGAACAAATCTCGACGCATTTTTTATTTTTGTAAATATTTCACAAATGGGATTAATCTGATTTATAAAAAATCACCGTGTTTTTAAGCCGGCAATATTGAAAATAACCCCTTCGGGTGATAAAATTATCACAGAAGGAGAGATTATTATGATGAAACTTGTAACGATAATTCTCAATAAAACCGAATGCTTAGACAATCTTCTCGAAACATTCAAGGAAAACAATCTGCCCGGTGCGACGATAATTGACAGCAAGGGTATGATTCAGGAACTCAACGACAGCAACGATGTCCGCATCGTCGGCTCGCTTCGCGGACTTTTCACGCCCGAGCACAATGAGAATAAGACCATTCTTATGGTAGCGCGCGATGAGGATATCAAGGTTATTTCAAGAATTCTCAATGAGGCGACAGGCGGTCTGAGCAAGCCCGACACAGGCATTATGTTTACCCTGCCGATAGATTATCTGGAGGGAATGGCGCACTGATGTTAGACCTTGCAAATGTAATCAAACTCAATACCTTTACCGACCTCGCGCTGATGATATTCTGCGGAATGGCGATGGGGCGGCTGGTAAAAAGAATAAAACTGCCGAATGTTACGGGATATCTCATCGCAGGTCTGATTCTGGGGCCGTCCGTTCTCGGTCTGCTGAGTGAAGGCTTTCTTGATAAGATTTCGATAATATCCGACTGCGCACTCGGATTCATCGCCTTCTCAATCGGAAACGAATTCAAGCTCTCTTATTTCAAAAGAGTCGGTATAACCCCGATAATGATTGCGATTCTTGAATCGCTCTTCGCGGTCGGAATCGTGGCTGTAGTGCTGATTCCCGTGACAGGCAATCTCAGATTTTCGCTCGTACTCTCGTCCATCGCGGCGGCAACAGCTCCTGCGGCGACGATTATGGTAATCAAGCAATACAGGGCGAAAGGTCCGGTGACCGAAACTCTGCTCTCGGTAGTCGCTCTTGATGACGCAACCGCGCTGATTATGTATTCGCTCGCCACCGCGGCGGCTGCGGCAATTTCCGGCAAAAGCGCCTCGACATCTCAGCTTATCCTCTCACCTGCGATTGAGATTTTCGGCGCGATTGCGGCGGGCGCAGTTCTCGGCTTCATCTTCCTGCTTCCGCTCAAATTCTTCAAGAAGACCGGAAACAGAACCGCTCTGACAGTCGGATTCATCTTCCTCGGACTCGGGCTCTCGCAACTCTGCGGATTCTCCTCGCTGCTGCTGTGTATGTCGCTCGGCGCGATAATCGCGAATTTCTCCTCGGATGTCAATAAGCTTATGGATATTTCGGATAATATCACGCCCCCCGTATTTATGCTGTTCTTTGTCGCTTCGGGCGCAGGTCTTAATATTAAAGTCCTGCCGACGGTCGGTATAGTCGGCGCGATATATATAGTATTCAGAGTAATCGGTAAGATGCTGGGCACAACTCTCGGCGCGGTAATCTGCAAGGCGGATGCGAACATCAAAAAATATCTCGGTCCCGCGCTTATGCCTCAGGCGGGTGTCGCTATAGGTCTCTCGCTCGTCGCTGGGCGGACATTCCCCGAATACGCATCTCAGATACGCGCGGTAATCCTCTGCGGCACGCTCATATATGAACTTGTAGGTCCCGGCGTTGCCAAAGCCTGTCTTAAAAAAGCAGGAGAAATCAAAGAAGGATAAAAAGACAACCCGCAAGGTAATTAACCTTGCGGGTTCTTGTTTGCTTATTCTTACTGAGAATCAGTTATCAGTCTTCGTTCTTCTTGGTCTTGACTACTGCTACGGTGCCTGCAAGGAGAGCGAGAACTGCGATTGCGGGAACAGCGATGCTGCTGCCGGTGTTGGGAACTCTGCCGCTTACGGGAGCTGCTTTTCTGGTGGAGGAAACAGCCGCCTTGGTTGTGTCGCCGCTGTCATCAACTGCTGTAACGCCGCTGGGATTGGTAACTACGTCGCCGTTATCCTCAGTGGGCTTGTTGGGAAGAGTGGTGGAGCCGAGCTTGTCAACTGCGCTGCTCAGGTCGGCAATGATGTCTGCGGGGCTCTTGGTGGAAGCCGCCTTGGTGGTGGCTGTGGTGTTCTTTGCATTCTGGGGATCGGTAGTGGCGGGAGCCTTGGTGGAAGAAGTGGAATCTGCTGCTGCAGATGCAGATGTAGCGGGCGCCTCAGTAATTTCAACTGTCTTTGCGAAAGCCATAACCGATACTGTGCAGATTGCCGTAAGAGCAATAACAACCGCTATAATGAGTGATGTTGTCTTTTTCATAAAATAACCATCCTTTCGATAATTCTTAAAAGACACGTATATTTTAATAGTAAAACCTTAATTTGTCAAGAGTAAATATGACGACACATTCTTATAAAGCGGCAGAACAGGCGGATAAAATCCGGTGCCACCCTGTTCTGCCGAACACTGCTTCCGGACGGAAAACCGTCCGTTGCCCCCCGTGTTATATGTTAATCTGTAATTTCGGAAACCGATACCGCGGTAACTCTGCCGTCGGATACGGTATAGAATTTATCGCCGGCAATGAAGCAGACCGAATCTGCGCCGCCGCCCGTGATATAGGGCTTGGGATAGGCGGTCAGCCTGCCCGCCGAATCAAGTCTGAAGAAGAGATATCCGCTCTTGCCGTTGATAATAACCGGTACACCGACTCTGCTGCCGGATTTATCGTATACCGCCTGTAAATGCGGATTGCAGGTGATGGTGCGGGAGTTGAGAGAGAAGTTTATCATTTCTCCCTTCGCGTTTATCATACTCCAGACGGCCTTCCCTTCGGAATCGCTTTTGCCTTCTGCCGCTGTGATTCCGCCGGCTGTGAATACCGCTTTGGCATCGTCGAATGCCGAATCGCCCTCAGGCTCGGTGAAGGTGAACTTTCCTTCGCCTGCGTTTTTGATTATCTTCACTCCGGAATTGCCCGAAACGCAGATGTAATCATCGGCGTAGTATATATTTGCAATCCTGCCATCGTATATCTCTGCGGCACTTGCGATAAGCTCAAGATTGCCGCTCAAAAGATAAACCGAATATCCTGCGCCGTCCGTAACAGCGGTAACTTCACCGCCGGAGACATTAATACCGCCTGTGACAACACCCTTCAGATCATAAGACGCTGATTTTCTGAGACTGTCGCCGTCAAGAGTGAATCTGGAAATAACAGTTACACTCTCGCCTGTTTCGGCATCTTTCTGAACCGAGGTGAGATATATGCCCGTCTCGGCGAAGAGGCATCCCGCGCATTTGCCGGGAACAATCCCCGTAACGAGATCGGAATTGAGATTATCAATATCGGTAACCGTAATGAACGAATAATTCTTTGCCTGCGCTTCAGGTTCGGTATCTACGCTCACGGCATCGCCGTTTACGGAATAAGTCGCATCGGAGCTCTCGGTATCTGTAATGATACAGAGCTTGCCGCCTGCCGACTGCGCATGGACAAATGTGCCTTCCTGCGTAAATTCCCTGCTCTTTTGGGGAGCGGCGCGGTCTGTGATGTCATAGTATTCCGCTTTGATTCCGTTCTCGGTCTTCATGAGCGCAGCCAGAGTATTGTTCTGAACTATGATATCGAAGCATCTGCCGCCCGGCAGTATGGTCTTCTCGGAAACACGTACAAGAGAGGAGAGAGAAATGATGTCAATGTATGACTTGGAGCTGCCGTCTTCGGTGACGGTGATGTATCTGTAAATATATCTGCTGTCCGTGCGGACAAAATTGACCTTCGCCGAAACATCGGACTTGCCCGAGACGAGCGAGGCGGGAACCTTCTGCTCGGCTACGACGGTGGTCGGATCGGGCTTAGAGGTTTCGCTTGCCTTGGTCCTGTCAAATACGCCGGCCTTTTTTGTCGTACCTTCGGTTTTTGTTCCGGATACGGTACGCTTGAGCTCATGCTCTATATATTCGCCGATCTTCTCGAGATTGAGATCTTCCGTGCCGGCGTTGTTACCTTTGCTGAAAACGGAAATGTTGTTGCGTGTATTCAGAAAGAGCGCTGTGATGAGAACAACCATAAGAGCCGCGGCAACAGCGACAACCCGCTTGAGAGCGTTGATGGTCCTGGTGTATTTTTCGATTTCGCTCTTTGCGGAGAGATTCACAACCTTGCCCGATGACGCCTTGAGCATTGCTACGACATTGTCTTTTTCAAGCGATTCGGGTACGCTTGCATTCTGCGCTTCTTCGCCGAATTTATCCGCGATAAGGCCGAGAATTTCTTTTTCGTTATTCATCATTTTCGCCTCCTTCTTTAAGTATTCTGCCGAGTTTTGAAATTGCGCGTGAGTATCTGGAACGGACTGTTGCGTCCGGTATGCCGAGCGATTCGGCTATTTCGCGGCTTCCTATGCCGGCAACCGCCCTCATCATTACTATCTGACGGTCTTCGGGATTCAGGACCGACATCGCCTGCTGAAGATCAATCGACATCTCTTTGAGTTCGATTCCGTTCCGGTCGTCAGGCTCAAGGTCCGCTTCCTCGATAAGAGGTAAATCCTTATTGAAATCCTTGAACTGCCGTCGGCAAGCGCTGTTCAATATCTTAAACAGCCATCCCTTGAAAGAGCCGGGGCTTCGCAGAGTGCCGATATTTTCAAAAGCTTCGATGACCGCCTCGGAAACGGCATCCTCCGCCGCAACGGGATTGCCGACCACTATGCAGGCGTAGCGGAACATTTCATTTTTATACAGAGCATACAGCTCACCGAAAGCCTCCGCGTCGCCGCGTCCGGCGGCAATAACATATTTTTTTATGTCGGCGCCCAAATCATCTCACCGCTTTCTCTTTCAAATATAAGTGTAAAAATATGCCGTTTTTGTTGCATATATTCCGAAAAAATTTTTGCTTTTTTCAAATTTATGCGAAAAAATGCAAAAAAACTATTGTGTTAATCAATTTCATTTAGTATAATAATGCCATTATGTGAGCGGGATACCGTTTCACCCGCTCTATACCGTGGCTGTATGGCCATTTCGAAAGGTGTGGTATAATGCTCGGCAAGTATGTCAGAGTCAGGGTAACCAACCCCATCCACTCCGTAAGCAGTCAATTCGGATTTACCTATGGGCTCAATTACGGCCTTATTGAAGGCAAAAAGAGATTTGACAACGCCAAATACGGAGCGTATATCATGGGAATCGACCATCCCGTGAGAACTTTTGACGGCAGAGTTATCGCCTGCATTGAGCAGGAGGGAAGCTCGCAGCCGTTTTATGTGGTCGCCCCCAAGAGCACAAGATTCATCGTCAATCAGATTGAAGACGCTGTTTCTTTTGCCATTGAAGGAGTCAAATATAAATTAAGCTGTCTTTATGAGCGCTCCTGCGGAGCGATAGTTTACCGCTATATCAACGACGGAATAAGGTATCTGCTTATCAAAAACAAGCGCTCGTCAAACTGGGGCTTCCCGAAGGGCCACGTCGAGAGAGGCGAGACCAACGAGCAGACCGCAATACGCGAGGTGCTCGAAGAGACGGGGATTCATATTGAGATTCTCCCGTCATTCGCCTATAAGGCGGAATACACGATTCACGGCAATATCGAAAAATCGGTCACGATTTATCTTGCCAGGACTGACGACACTCAGACCATAATTCAGCGCGAGGAAATTGAGGACTATGTCTGGCTCGATTACGACCGGGCGATAGAAACACTCAAATTCGCAAATGATAAGAATATGCTCAGGCACGCGCGCGAATACCTTATTAAATCGGGAATAACCGCATAATATCTGTTTTCAAAAGGGACTGTCAGTGACAGCCCCTTTTATTATGTTCCGCTTTTAATTCTCAAATTCAAAATTCTCTATCAGCGAGAGGACCTTGGCATCGGTCTGCGCATAGACACGCTTGCCGAGATCAATAAGATACTCGTTATCATCCCTGTCGCAGAGCATCGCGTAGTCCTTGCCTATCTCCTCCTCGACATTCTCATTCTTTCTGACTGCGAGATAATAGAAGCTGAATGACGAACCGTCCGAAATATTGCGGAAGAAACCGGGCGAGGTCTGCTCGATTTTTTCATACATCGAGTTTACCGCCTGCGCGGAGAGAATCTTATGGGGAAGATATTTATGCATAGCAATCTGCGCGGCGAAAACCATTAAAGCGCGAAGCTGCATAAGCTCCTTATTGCTGATTTTTTTAACATCGTCGGGACACAAATCCTCGGGCTTATAATCGGCAAGGCGCTCACCGAGAATATCGGCCTTGGCGCTGTTGCCGTTTGCCCTGTGCTTATCCATCACTCCGGCAATGCTTGTCAGGTCCGATGCCGGAGTCTCTTTTATTTTTGGATGAAAGATTTTGATATCGTCGTCATTGCTTCTCATATCAGAACCACCACGCTTCGCCTGCAGATTCGGTAATCAGCACGTCCTTGAGGAAACCGACCGCCTTGGTCAGGCCTTCGTTCTGGCTCATAAGCGAATCCTCATGCTCAATGCTTATTGCGTAATCATAACCGACCTCTCGCAGGGCTGAAATCATATCCTTCCAGTATGAATAATCGTTGCCGTAGCCGACGGTGCGGAATACCCAGGAGCGCTTCGGAATATCGCCGTAGGACTTTGTGTCAAGAACGCCGTTTACAGCGGTGTTGTATTTATCGATTCTTGTATCCTTAGCGTGGAAATGGAATATCGCATCGCCCATTTTGCGGATGCAGGCAACGGGATCCATACCCTGCCAGATAAGATGGCTCGGGTCGAAGTTTGCGCCGATTTCGGGTCCGACCGCCTCACGCAGTTTCATAAGCGAATCGGTATTATATACGCAGAAACCGGGATGCAGTTCAAGAGCGATTTTGTCAACTCCGTGCGCCTTCGCGAAAGCGACGGTCTCCTTCCAATAGGGAATAAGCTTCTCTTCCCACTGCCATTTGAGAATCTCCGTAAAATCATCGGGCCAGGGGCAGACAACCCAGTTGGGATATTTTGAATTTTCGCTGTCACCCGGGCAGCCCGAGAAGGTGTTTATCTGATGAATTCCGAGCTTTTCTGCAAGCAGAATCGTGTCTTTTATCGCCTTATCGAATTCCGCAGCGATTTCCTTATTGGGATGAACGGGATTGCCGTGGCAGGAGAGGGCGCTTATCTGAAGACCGTATTTTGCCACAAGTTCTTTGAATTCGGCTAGCTTTGCATCGTCATTGAGCAGAATCTCCGGATTCGCGTGAGCATTGCCCGGATAGCCGCCGCAGCCGATTTCTATCATCTCGATACCGAGGGATTTGAAATATTTGAGCGCTTCCTCAAAAGGAACGTTTGAAAGTAAGGTCGTGAATACTCCGAGTTTCATAATTATATCTCCTTTACTGCTGTGATTTTATAAGGGCTTTGAGGAAGGTAAGACTCCTCGCTATGTCTTCAAACCCGTTCGGCACGGGATCGTCATTCTCGACTATGAGCCATTCGAGTTCCATTGCTTTGGCGGCGCGCACGACCGAAATCAGATCGCAGTTGCCCTCGCCGAGCGCTTTCGGATGGCCGTCAACACCGTCCTTGACGTGAAGATGAACTATATTAGCCATATTGGCAAGAAGGAATTTATAGTTGTCAACTCCCGCGTAAAAACTCCAGTATGTATCGATTTCGAGGTTGCAGTAGCTTCCGATTACGTCAATCGGAAGGCGCTTGTTGCGCATGGGCCTGAATTCCTCGGAATGATTATGATAATAGGTCGTCATCCCGTATTTTTCCATGGCGTAGTCGCGGGCTCTGCCGAGAACCTTTCCGGTCTTCACGCATTCCTCCTGAGTGGAGTGCGGGGCGCCGCCGACGCCGATTGCCTTCGCGCCGAGAGTATGCTGGAATTCAATGGTCTCCTCAAGTTTTTCCGGGGCAAAATCGTCGAGACCTATATGGCCGCCGACACAGACGAGACCGAGTTCATCGAGCTTCGTGCGGATTGTCTGAGCGCTCGCTCCGAAATAACCCGCGAATTCAACACCGTCGTATCCGATTTCCTTGATTCTTTCCAGTGCTTTAAGAAGCGAGGCTTCGTCGTTTATCGCATCTCTTACCGAATATACCTGAACGGCAATTTTCATCTTCTCTTACTCCTCTTCGTTAAAATAGTAGGGCTTGCCGGATTCAGCGGACTTATAGATGCCCTCGAGTATCTGAGTTACAACCATCGCCTGCTCGGGCTTGGTGGAAAGCTCGTGATTATTTATAATTGCATCATAGAACGCGAGGTTTTCAAGGTCCTCCGCCCTGTCGGAAGCGCCGTCAAAAAACGCAACTCCGCCGGCATCGAAGCTGGGCTTCTCAATTACCTGCCTGTTGTTTTTGATATAATTCAGTCGCAGGCCGTCGAGCATATCCGCTCCGCCCTTGTCGCCGCAGAGAAGAGTGATTGCCTCGTGCGGGTCGGCAATATTCAGCGCCCAGCTTGATTCGACGCTGACCGTCGCGCCGTTTTCCATAATGACAAATCCGAACGCGGAATCCTCAACCGTGTATTTTTCGGGATCCCAGTCGCCCCAGGCGTTGCCGGTGCCGTTCGCGTCACCGAGTTTCTTGTATTTGACGCCCACACACATTTTGGGCTTGTAGTTATTCATCATCCAGAGGGTGAGGTCGAGAGCGTGGGTTCCGATATCTATGAGCGGACCGCCGCCCTGCTCATATTCATTGAGAAATACGCCCCAGGTCGGAACGGCTCTTCTTCTGAGCGCGATAGCTCTGGCATAGTAAATCTCACCGAGATCGCCGTTTTCGCAGCAGGTCTTGAGATACTGCGAATCGCCTCTCCAGCGGGACTGGTAGCCGATAGAGAGCTTCTTGCCCGTTCTGACCGATGCCTCATACATTGCCTTCGCCTCTGCATAGGTCTTTGCCATCGGCTTCTCGCAGAGAACGTGCTTGCCGGCCTCGAGAGAATCTATCGTAATAAAGGAATGAGAGCGGTTCGGAGTGCAGACGTGAATCGCCGTAATCTCCGGCTCGTTCGCGAGCAGTTCCTTGTAATCCTCATAAACTCTTGCGTCGGCTGTGCCGTATTTCTCAGCTGCCTCTTCGGCTCTTTCTTTGATTATGTCGCAGAAAGCGACCACTTCAACATTCTTGTTTCTGGAGAGCGCAGGCAGGTGCTTGCCGTTTGCGATGCCTCCGCATCCGATTATGCCGACCTTAAGTTTTTCCATGATGATTTCTCCTCTTCTTTAGAGATTTGTGATTAAAATAATCCATTCTTAATTATACAATCTGCATTTCATATTGCAATAAAAAACAAAAAATACGGGTATAAATTTTATGCCGATTTTTTTGTTTATGTTGACGAAACAGAAGCTGTAAAGTATAATGGTAACCGGAGATGGTATAATGAAAACAGCAAGGAAATATCTGATACCGGCCGGAATGCTGCTGGTATTCGAGGCGGTTGCCGTCGCTCTCTGGCTTACAAAAGCCAATATATTCTATCTTTTCAATTTCACCTATATAGGCGTTTCCGTCTCGCTCGGAATTTTGCTTTTTATTAAGAAATACAAATACGCAAGGCGCGTCGTGCAGCTGCTTGTCGGCCTGTATATGCTGGTATTTCTCGGATTTATACGCGGCGAGAATATGCAGATAGAAGGCTTTTGGTATTATCTTTTCACGGGTGTTTTTGAAGCTGCGACAATACACTATGCTGTCGCAAAAATCTTCGGGCCCCTTATTTTCGGACGCGGCTGGTGCGGATACGCCTGCTGGACCGCAATGGTGCTCGATTTTCTCCCGTACAAAACGCCTGCAGGTCCCCGCAAAAAGCTCGGATGGATAAGATATGTAACCTTCGCTGCGTCCCTGATTTTTGTCTCGGCACTGTTTCTCGCAAAAGCCGGAAACATCGAGAAAATTATGTTTTGGGCGTTTATAATCGGTAACGCGGTTTACTATGCGCTGGGCATTACCGCCGCATTTATTTTCAAGGATAACCGCGCATTCTGCAAATATTTCTGCCCGGTCACCGTATTCCTTAAGCCCGCAAGTTACTTCTCGCTTTTCAGAGTAAAATGCGATAAATCAAAATGTGTCGGCTGCGGCAAATGCAAAAAAGTCTGCCCTATGGATGTTGATATGACCGATAATTCAAGAAAACGCAAAAACGGAACCGAGTGCATACTCTGCCTTGAATGCGCTGAAAACTGCCCGAAAAACGCGCTCTGATTCTTATAAAACGGAGAGATTATGTCACAGAAATCAAATCTGAAAACAAATCCGCTCGCCTGCCCGCTCTCAAAGAAATGCGGCGGCTGCCAGCTTCAGAATATGACCTATGAGCGCCAGCTTAAATGGAAGCAGGCGCGCTGTGAGATTCTGCTCAAAAAATACGGAAAAGTCCGCAGGATAATCGGTATGGAAAACCCGCTTCACTACCGCAATAAGGTCCAGGCGGCCTTCGGCAGAACAAAAAGCGGCAAGATAATTTCGGGCGTGTATCAGAGCGGCACGCACAGAATAGTCAATGTCGATTCCTGTATGACAGAGGATGAAACGGCGGATAAAATCATCACCGATATCCGCGCGATGCTCCCGAAATTCAAAATGACCGTCTATGATGAGGACCGGCGCACCGGCTTTCTGCGGCACGTACTCGTAAAACGCGGTTTTTCAAGCGGTGAGGTTATGGTTGTGCTCGTCGCAGCCGATTCGCGCTTCCCGATGAAAAAGAAATTCACCGCCGCACTGCTTGAAATGCATCCCGAAATCACGACGGTAGTGCTCAATATCAATCCGAAGGATACAAATCTCGTACTCGGCGAGAGGGAGGAAATTCTTCACGGCGCGGGATATATCGAGGATACTCTCTGCGGCCTGAAATTCGCGATTTCCCCGAAATCCTTCTATCAGATAAATCCGGTTCAATGCGAGAAGCTCTATAACAAAGCGATGGAATACGCCGAGCTCGACGGGAATTCAAAGGTAATCGATGCGTACTGCGGAATCGGAACCATCGGTATGGTCGCCGCGAAGACCGCAGGCAGCGTAATCGGGGTTGAACTTAACAAAGACGCTGTCAGAGATGCGATTTCAAATGCGAAGCGCAACGACATGAAGAATATCGGTTTTTACTGCGATGACGCAGGCGAATTCATGGAGGCAATGGCTGATGAGGGCGAGAGCGCGGACGTGGTATTCATGGATCCGCCCCGAGCCGGAAGCAGCAGAAAATTCATCGAATCAATGCTGAAACTCGGTCCGGAAAAAATAGTATATATCTCATGCAATCCCGAAACCCTCGCCCGCGACCTCAATTATATAATCAAAGGCGGTTATAAGGTAAAAGAAATGACACCCGTGGACATGTTCCCGTTTACAAACCATGTGGAGACTGTTGTTTTGTTAGTCAGGTAAATGTCGACTGAAGACTCAGCGAAAGAAGAAATATAAATGAAAAAGGTGACTTTATGAGACAGAAACTATTCTCCGAACTGCGGACAATTTATGAAACCACCGCTGAAGATCCGCATACCTTCAGACTGTCAATCAAGATGAAAGACCTCATTGACGGCGACATCCTGCGCGATGTTGTCAACAGCACAGCCGGGAGATATCCGTATTTTCTGGTGCGCATGGTCAGGGAATGCGCAGACATCTTCTTTGAAAGCAACGAGCTTCCTTTGCCTGTTATCAATACCGGTGACAGGATTACTCTGGGCACCGAAGAGACGAATTATCACCTGCTGGCCGTTTGCTACTGGCAAAACTGGCTCCATGTTGACTGCTATCACGGCCTGACAGACGGCGGCGGACTGCACCCGATGATTATGACTCTGCTTCATATGTATATATCCGCTTATTACGGGATTGAGCTTGACACGACGGGCATCCGTCTGCCGGGCAGCGAAGTGCTTGAAGCGGAATGGAATGACCCGGGCGCCGTCATCCTTCCCCCGCACCGGGACGGTCTGACCTCAAAATGGTCTTCACCCGCGTTTCAGATTGATGAAAGCCGTGTACATCTAAAGCCCGAAAGCATCGTAACAACCATCGGTATTTCCGAAAAAGAGTTTATTCCGTTCAGTATGTCAAACGATGGCTCGCCGGCGACAATCGTCTCTCTTTTGCTTGCCCGCAGTCTGGATATGGTTCATCCTGTTGAGGCAGACCCGGTCGTTATAGCCATGTGTGTCAATCAAAGAAAAGCCCTGGGAGCGCCGCTCGCGCACCAGAGTCTGGTCGGAGACGTCCGTCTTGTATATAACGACAAATTGAAGAAGATTCCGTTTATGCATCAGGCAACCTGTTTCAGAGGGATGGTCGCCCTGCAATCCGACCACGAAATGGTGCTTGACGAGATAAGGGATTATCAGGAGCTGATGCAGGAACTCAGCGCAACGGATTCATTCGAAGAGCGCCACAAAATCTGTGTGCGCCGTATGGAAAACCTCTCGCGCTGTGTCACTGCGACGGTCAGCTACATCGGAAAGGCCAATATGGGAGCAATGGAGAACTATCTGCAGGAGTTTGACCCTCTCCCGTCAACAGCGCTGCCGTCAATGCATACTCCGCTTACAATAGAGATGGTGTCAATGAACGGTCTGATTGTTTTGAACTTTATTCAGTATTTCCCGGAAATGGAGTACTTCTCTCTGTTCGTAAAACAGCTTCGGGAAAACAATATCAATTACAATGTTCTCAGACAGGAAAAGGCATTATATCCTTTAATGAAGATGCCGGAGGATTAAGAAACATTATTCCGGATTACAGATAAGGAATGTGAATATGCAAAAGATTAGTTTTGAAAATACGGACAAAAGATGCGATCTTCATTGCCACTCAACTTTTTCAGACGGCACGCTTTCACCGGCGGAGCTGATTAAACTCGCCGAAGAGAGCAATGTTTCCGCACTCGCGCTGACGGATCACAATACTTCCAAAGGACTTGCGGAGTTTACGCAAGCCGGCAAAAACAGCTCGGTTGCCGCTGTGCCGGGTTGCGAATTCTCGACCGAGTGGAACCATATTGAAATACATATTGTTGGTTTGTTTTTCCGGAAGGAATGCTGGAGCGAAATCGAGGATTTCCTTGAGCTGGCCCAGATTGCAAAGCACAACAGCAATATGAACCTGATTGAGAATCTCAACAAAGCAGGATATAAAATTACGGCAGAAGAAGCCTCCGCTCTGACAGGCGGCGAATTCAACCGCGCGCACGTCGCAAGGGTGCTGATGGCAAAGGGATATGTCAAGAGTGTTGAAGAGGCTTTTGATACCCTGCTTCAACCGGGCGCCGGTTTCTATAATCCGGCGCGTAGAATAACCTCAACTGCCGCAATAAGGTTTATCAAGACCTACGGCGCCGTAGCTGTCATGGCGCACGGTTTGCTGAGTATGGACGAATCAAGGATGAGAGAATTCCTGCCCGAAGCAAAGGAAGCGGGGCTCGATGCCATTGAAACAAGATACAGCGAATATGACGAGCAGGCGATTGCGACTTCTGTTTCGTTTGCGGAAGAATTCGGTCTGCTCCAAAGCGGCGGTTCCGATTTTCACGGACAAACCAAGCCGCATATATCTATCGGCACAGGCAGAGGCGGACTCTTTGTTCCTTATGAATTCTATGAGAATCTTCGCTCCCGTGCCGATTACAACGATTGACAGATATCCACGCTTCGTAGGTTGATTCGGTACACTGCTCATGATAGTATAACGGCAAAGGAGGTTAATATATGGATAAATATGTTACCGGAGCCGTTATACGTAAACTCCGCGAAAACAAGAAAATGACGCAGGAGGAGCTGGCACAAAAGATTTTCGTAAGCAGCAAGGCTGTCAGCAAATGGGAAACGGGGCAGGGATTCCCGGATATCAGCCTGCTTGAGCCGCTTGCTCAGGCGCTCGGAATATCGGTGATTGAACTGCTTTCCGGAGAGGATATCAGGAATCTCAACCGCTCGTCGAATATCGCGAAAAGCAAATTCTACGTCTGCCCCGTCTGCGGAAATGTGATTTTCGCAAGCGGCGAAACAGTAGTCAGCTGCTGCGGATTAACTCTGCCGCCGCTTGATGCGGAAAAGCCGGACGATGAGCATATAATTAAAGCTGAAATATCAGAGGATGAATTCTATGTTACGGTTAATCATCCGATGACAAAGGAGCATTATATCTCATTTATTGCCGCGGTTTCGGATAACGGTGTTCAGTTCGTAAAACTCTACCCCGAGGGAAATGCCGAAGCGAGATTCAGAATCAACCGCATTGAGAAGTTTTACGCATACTGCAACAGACACGGTCTGTTTATGATTAAGCGCTGATAATACCGCCTTGGGCGTATTATAAATATTTTTTTCAGGAGAGTGCTTTTTGAAAAAGTACAACAAAACGGTGATTGCCGCCTGACCGGGAGGTTACGCGTGCATTCAGCTGACCTCCCCCATTGAAGTCAACAATTTTCAGGAGGTAAAACAATGAATATAAATGACATCACCATTCGTTTGGAAAATAAAGAAGATTATGCAGAGGTTGAAAGCCTTGTAAGAGAGGCGTTCTGGAATGTTTACCGACCGGGCTGCCTTGAGCACTATGTGATTCACGTGCTCCGCGATGATCCGGCTTTCATAAAAGAGCTTGATTTCGTTATGGAAACCGGCGGAAGAATCATCGGCCAGAATATGTTTATGAAAACCGTCATCGAATCCGAAGCGGGCGGTATTGTTCCCGTGCTGACAATGGGACCGATATGTATAACTCCCGCGCTGAAACGCAGGGGCTTTGGCAAAATCCTGCTGGATTATTCGCTTGAAAAAGCGGCTCAGCTCGGTTTCGGGGCTGTCCTCTTCGAAGGAAATATAGCCTTCTACGGTAAAAGCGGTTTCGATTATGCCCGAAATTTCGGCATAAGATATCACGATTTACCCGAGGGAGCGGATGACTCTTTCTTCCTCTGTAAGGAGCTTATTCCGGGTTATCTTGACAATGTAACGGGAGTTTATCAGACTCCGCCGGGCTACTATGTGGACGAAGCGGATGCCGATGAATTCGACCGTCGCTTTCCTCCAATGGAGAAGCTGAAACTGCCGGGACAGATTTTCTGAGCGAACAAACAGCAGGGCACGGCGCACCGTGCCCTGCAAAGCAAAGGAAGATTCCCGATGATTATTCATAACGATAAAAACGCCGTTATCTACATTCACGGAATGGGCGGCAAAGCGGATGAAGCGGAGCACTACAGACCGCTTTTCCCTGACTGCGACGTAATCGGTTTTGATTACAAATCGCAGAATCCGGGGGATGCAAAAGAAGAATTTGCGGCGTATTTTGATTCGTTGCAAGATAGATATGAATCAGTTGTTCTTATCGCAAACAGCATCGGCGCGTATTTTGCAATGAATGCCGGCTTAACTGCAGTCCGCAAGGCGTTTTTTATTTCACCGGTTGTCAATATGGAAAAGATTATTCTTGATATGATGGCGCGGGCAAATGTTACGGAAGACGAATTGAAATCGAAATCAATTATTCATACGGCATCGGGTGAAACTCTTTCGTGGGATTATCTCGCTTATATGAGAGAAAACCTGGTCAAAACAGATGCTTCGACTGAGATTCTTTACGGCAGCAATGACAGTCTTACCGATTATGAGACAATGCGCGCGTTCGCTGACAGAACCGGGGCAAACCTGACCGTTATGGAAGGCGGGGAGCACTGGTTCCATACGCCTGAGCAGATGCGGTTCCTCGACAACTGGATTAAGGAGAGAATATAAATGGCAACGGGCAAAAGCTACTTTGAATTCATCAGGGAACAGCTTGACGGCATTGAAGGGATTGCATTCCGCGCGATGATGGGCGAATACATAATCTATTGCAACGGAAAAGTGGTGGGCGGAATATATGATGACCGTCTGCTTATAAAACCCACCGCCGCCGCAAAACGGCTTATGCCAGAAGCGGAATACGAGCTCCCATATGAGGGCGCGAAGGAAATGCTGCTCGTTGACAATGTTGAGAGCAGGGAACTTCTCGCCGAACTCATACCGGCGGTTGCCGAAGACCTGCCGGAGCCGAAGGCGAAGAAAAAGAAATAACAGCATAAACAGTAAGCCCGCAGGGTTCGGATGCCCTGCGGGTTTTTTATGCCGTATTGTGAATGCGATCCTTCGCTTTGCTCAGGATGAAAGCGGACTCTATTCCTTCTTATCCTCTTTTTCTTCCTCTTTCTCTTTTTCGGAAAACGGTTTTTCTTCGGCCTTGTCGGCGGCGGATTTTGTCCGCACTGCGGAAACGCCGATTATCGCGAACAGAAGGAGCGCGACCGCGCCTGTGATGAGTTTATAAAGCGAAGATTTCGATAGCTTTTCTCCGCCGAAAAGAGATTTTTCGGTTTGCGTAGCAGTCGATACGGAAGTCTGTTCCGAAGTTATTTCTGCCGAAGTGATTACGGTCGTTGATTCGGCCGCTTCGGCGGAATAATATCTTTCGGTTGTTAATCTCTCTGCTTTTGTTGAAGCTTTCTTCGCTTTGGTTGTTTTTGCCTTTGTCGTTTTGACCTCGGCGGCTTTTGTTGTCTTGGCTTTCGCTGTCTTTTCAGTTTCCTTTTCCGTAGTTGGCTTCGCTGTGGTCGTACGGCGTGTTCTGTGGCTTATTTCGGTCGTGACAGTCGTTGTCGCCTTGGTTGTTGAGGTCTTTTCGGGCTTGCTTGTTGTAGCTTTTTCGGTTGTGGTTTTGGTCGTTTTCTCTTTGGTAGTCTTTTCTTTTGTGGTTTTCTCTGTTGTGGTAGTTATACTCGGCGGGGATATTACTCCCTCTGTAGATTCAATACCATTACCATCAATTATCCTGAAACTGCATTCGATTCTTTCGCCAAACTCTCCGCTTTTTAATACCGCTTCTATTTCACAAACCATCGATCCGCTGGGCTCATCATAAGTGATTGCTCCAGTCATCTCACATTTATCATCATTTACCATTGTGACTTTTGTTTTCTGACCGTCAGCAATAGTTATCTGTGCGTATCGGCTTCTCTCAACTGAAAACTTTACCCCTATGTTTGCTATATCCTCTCCGGAATCTTCCAGCTGAGCAGATATATTGAATTTTGCTGTGTTTTTATCAACTCTTGCTATCTGAACCGTAAGCCAATTGACATCATTGCCCGAGTTTATTTTTTCGTCATCAGCCAAGTTCGGCTGACCAAACGGATGAATCGCTGCATAACCTCGCCACTCCAGATCGTCATATTGACCATTGATTTTTATGTTTTTAGGCGCAACATAAGTTACAGACTCTCCCTCAGCCCCTGCCGTGATGACAGAGGCCGAAATAATCATAATAAATATTAAAATGAAACTTATTGCCGCAACAGTTCTTTTCATACTTACTGCTCTTTGTTGACACTGCCGCAGCATTTCTTATATTTCTTGCCGCTGCCGCAGGGACAGGGATCGTTCGGGCCTATTTTCTTCTCGGTATTGCGAACAGGTCTCTTCTTATCCGTGTCGTCGCTCGAGCTGCTGGTAGCTGTGATGGTCGCGACCTGCTTGCGCTCTGTATCCTCCGCCTTCTTGATAACGAAGGTGAGAATCTGCATGGCGGTCTCCTCGCGGATTTCCTCATTCATAGCGTCAAACATATCGGAACCGACTTCTCTGTAAGCGACTACGGGGTCCGCCTGACCGTATGCTCTCAGGCCGATACCTCTGCGAAGCTGATCCATAGCGTCGATGTGATCCATCCAGTGCTTGTCAACATTGCGCAGAAGAATCATCTTTTCGAGCGAGCGCATTACGGGAACGCCGTTTTCATCGTTGCCGAAGAGTTCTTCTCTCTCGGCATAGCGCTTATCAGCGCGCTCATAGAGTGTTTCGCGGATTTCTTCTTTATCGGAAACGCCGTCTTTGAAATCATCATCGGTCATGAGCCAGCCGTTGAACTTCTCTCTGAGAGCGTCGATATTCCATTCGCTTGAATGCGCGGCATCGCTGCACGCGGAATCAACCGCGGCATCGATTGAGGAATGAATCATCCTCGTTATGACGGGCTTCAGCTCCTCGCCGTCAAGCACCTGATCGCGCTGCTTATAGATAAGCTCTCTCTGGCGGTTCATAACATCGTCGTACTGGAGAACACTCTTTCTGATGGCGAAGTTCCTGCCCTCAATTCTCTTCTGGGCGTTCTCGATTGTATTCGAAATCATTTTCGCTTCGATCGGCAGATCCTCGTCAGCTTTCAGGGTATTCATAATCGTATTGATTCTCTCTCCGCCGAAAAGACGCATAAGGTCATCATCGAGAGAGAGGAAGAAACGGCTCTTGCCCGGATCGCCCTGACGGCCTGAACGGCCTCTGAGCTGGTTATCGATACGCCTTGATTCATGGCGCTCGGTACCGATAATAAACAGGCCGCCCGCCTCGCGGACTCTGTTTGCCTCGGGCTCGATTTCTTCATCATATTTTTTCTCGAGCGAGGTGTATGTCTTTCTCGCCTCGAGGATTTCTTCATTATCTGTTTCGGCAAAGCCGGTCGCCTCTTCGATGAGCTCCTCGGTATAGCCCATACGGCGCATTTCGGCCTTTGCGAGATATTCGGAGTTACCACCGAGCTTGATATCGGTTCCGCGGCCCGCCATGTTGGTGGCGATTGTGACCGCGCCCTCTTTACCTGCCTGAGCGACGATTTCCGCTTCCTTGTCGTGATATTTGGCGTTGAGGACTTCGTGCTTGATACCCTTTTTCTTGAGCAGGGAGGAAAGTTCTTCCGATTTCTCGATTGAAACCGTACCTACAAGCACGGGCTGACCCTTTGAATGAGCCTCAATTATTGTTTCGATGACGGCTCTGTATTTCGCGTTTTTATTCTTATAGACCACATCGGGCATATCCTCGCGGATCATTTCCTTATTGGTCGGAATCGCGATAACATCGAGTGAGTAAATCTGATTGAATTCGCCCTCTTCGGTCATGGCAGTACCGGTCATACCCGAGAGTTTATCATAGAGACGGAAATAATTCTGGAAAGTGATTGTCGCGAGAGTTTTGCTCTCATGCTCAACATTTACGCCCTCCTTGGCTTCAATCGCCTGATGAAGGCCTTCGTTGTAGCGTCTGCCGAGCATGATACGGCCGGTGAATTCATCGACGATAAGCACCTGATTATCACGGACAACATAGTCAACATCGCGTTTCATAACGCCGATTGCCTTGATTGCCTGGTTAATATGGTGCTGAATAGTCATATTCTCGCTGTCCATTAGGTTTTCGAGATTGAAGAATCTCTCCGCCTTGGCAACGCCGCTCTTGGTGAGCGTAGCGGTCTTCGCCTTCTCGTCAACAACATAATCGACGCTGTCGTCAACAAGATCGTCAACATCCGTCTTACTGTCAACTTCCTTTATTCTAAGGCATTTGAGAGTCGTCGCGAAGGAATTGGCCATCTTATATAAGTCGGTGGATTTCTCGCCTCTGCCCGAAATGATAAGCGGAGTTCTCGCCTCATCGATAAGGATTGAGTCAACCTCATCGACGATACCGAAATGGTGGCCGCGCTGAACTTTCTGCTCCTTATAGACTACCATATTGTCTCTGAGGTAATCGAAACCCATCTCGTTATTTGTGCCGTAGGTAATATCCGCGGCGTAGGCATCCTGCCTGTCCTTTCCCTCTTTTTCATGGATGATAAGGCCGACGGTAAGTCCCATAAATCTGTAAACCTTGCCCATCCATTCGGAGTCGCGGCGGGCGAGGTAATCGTTTACCGTAACAATATGAACACCCTTTCCCTCAAGAGCGTTGAGGTATGCGGGAAGAGTCGCAACGAGTGTTTTGCCTTCGCCGGTCTTCATCTCGGCGATTCTGCCCTGATGCAGGATGATGCCGCCGATAATCTGAACATAGAAATGCTTCAGCCCGATTACGCGCGAAGATGCCTCACGGCAGGCGGCGAATGCCTCGGGAAGAATATCGTCGAGAGTTTCGCCGTTTGCAAGGCGCTCCTTGAATTCGGGAGTTTTTGCCTGAAGCTGCTCATCGGTGAGCGCGGCATATTCCTCTTCAAGAGCCATAACCTTATCGGCTATCGGCTTTACTCTTTTAACCTCTTTTGATGAATAATCGCCGAAAATTTTTGTTAATAAACCCATATCTGTCTCCTTAATCTTCTGCCTTGAAGGTATAGACAACGCTGCCTGTATTTTCGCCGTCGTCGCTGGTTGCCCTGACGGTCATAACGCTGTTGCCGCCCTCGAGCCATACAATACCGGTCATTTCCTGATAAAGCATCGGCTCTTCAAATGTTTCGGTCATAACACCGGAATCAAATGAATAATAAGTGATTTTCTGATTTGTATTGACTCTGCTGATGTTCTCCTCCTGAGTGCTGTAAATGAATACGGCGCGGGAGGCATCCTTGTTGATTGAGAATTTGACGGCCTTTGTCAGGTCGATATCCTTAAGCTCGGTCTCATCGCCGGTAAGCAGATTTGTCATAACGGCAGTCTGCGTATTCACCACATAGTTGCCGCTTCTGAGATACTGCTCATAAGGGGCGTTGAATTTGACCGTCTTTTTTTCTTTATCGTCCTTTTTGGTTATTGAATTGAAACCGTCGGAGGATTTCTTGAGATAGTGAATTCCTTTGTCATCGCTGACAAACCAGGTGCCGATTATATCCTTCGCGACGATTTTCGGCCTGTAGGCGCCGCTCCAGACCATAATATCCGAGCGTTTTCCGGTCTCTTCATAGGAATAGTATCTCGATGAAATAAAGTAATTCGATTTGCCGAGATTTCTTATGAATTCATCGGTCATCATCGTCCAGTCCTGACGGTAGGTGCCGTTTCTGTCGATCAGGCGGGTATTCTGATTGACCGCGGTGTTGACCTTGGAATCGCCGACTTTGTAATTATAAATTTCGCTGTAAACCTTATCGGGCGAATAGAAATTGCTCTTGTCAAAGTCGGCAAGCAGCCAGTAGCCCTCGCCGTAACCCGCTGCCTTCTTCGCAATCTTTACAAAGGCGTATTCATAGAGCCTGAGGTCCTTATTCATATCGGATGTGGTCACGCCGTAGCCGACAATAAGACCGCCGGCATCAATATATGTTATCTCAACGGGTATTGAAATATTCGAGGCGCCGAGACTGACCTTTGTCTTTTTGACATCGTATTTCGCCTTCTCAAATTTGCCGCCCGTGTAAACATAGAATTCGATTTTATTCTTGAGAGTCGCGGTGTAGTAGAGACCCTCCCTGTCGGTCGGAAGGAAGATTTCGCCGTTTGCGCCGAGCACCTCAACCGCCTTGGAATAATCGCTGTTTGTCAGCGAAAAGTCCTCGATGACGGGCTTTAACGACTCCTCTTTTTTCGGCTGTTTCGTAATGAAATACGCCGCGGCCGAGCCCGCCGCTATAACCGCGAGAATTATCGCAATGATTCTTGTCTTCAAATCAGCATCTCCTCAAATTTCAATATCGAGCTCGACCGGACAATGGTCGGAGCCGTAAATATCGGTGTGGATTTTCGCGTCTTTAATCTTCGGAGCGAGGCGTTCGGAGGCGATAAAATAGTCAATTCTCCAACCCGCGTTCCTGTCCCTTGCCTGAAAACGATAGGACCACCAGGAATAAATATCCTTCATATCGGGATAAAGGTATCTGAACGTGTCAATGAATCCGGCGCCGAGCATTTCTGTCATCTTGCCGCGTTCCTCATCGGTGAAGCCCGCATTCTGATGATTGGCGGAAGGGTTCTTGAGGTCGATTTCCTTATGTGCAACATTGAGATCGCCGCAGTATATAACCGGCTTGTTATCATCGAGCGACTTGATATACGCTCTGAAATCGTCTTCCCATTTCATCCTGTAATCGAGGCGGCGAAGACCGTCCTGCGAATTCGGGACATACACGGTCACAAAGTAATAATCCCTGAATTCAAGAGTTATCACCCTGCCTTCGGTATCGTGTTCCGGAATATCTATGCCGTAGGCGACATCGAGCGGCTCCTCGCGGGTAAAAACCGCAGTCCCCGAATAGCCCTTTTTCTCAGCATAATTCCAATACTGGTGATAACCGGGCAGTTCAAGCTCAACCTGACCAGCCTGCACCTTCGTTTCCTGCAGGCAGAGTATATCCGCATCAAGAGAAGCAAAGCTCTCGTAGAAATCTTTATTTATACAGGCACGGATGCCGTTTACATTCCAGGATACAAACTTTTTCATACCATACTCTCCCACTTTATTAGCTTATTATATCACAGGCGTATGGATATGTCACGCATTTATTTATAAAAACAGAATAATTAACAATTTTATAAAATATTATTCTTTAACAGTATAAAATAAACAATTCTACTTGACAAATCAAGCATAATGTTGTATTTTTATAGTTACGAAGTTGCTCTTTATATTCATATTGTATAAAAGCAACAGACAGAAAAGAATAAAAGTTCAGGAGGACAAAATATGAAAAAGTTACTTGCAATCCTTCTTGCTCTGACTCTGGTTATCGGTCTTGCAGCATGCGGCGCGAAGACCGAGGATGAGACAACCACCACCGAGCCCGAAGTTACCGAAGAAATCACTGAAGAAGTAACCGAAGACGCAACAGAGCCCGCAGAAGGCGAGTCCACCGAGGCTCCCGAAGAGAGCACCGAAGCTCCCGAAGAGAGCAAAGAAGACGCTTCCAAAGAAGAAGAGACCACAGAAGAAGAAAAGAAAGAATTCAATTCCACCGACGCTAAAGAAGTAGTTGAGTTTTACAACGCAGCACGCAAAGCTACCAATCCCGCTCCCAAGGGCCATCAGACTATGGCTCTCTCCGGCGAGATCACCGGCGACGGCTTTATCGGCGCACTCCTTCAGGTTCTTCAGCCCGCAGCAAAGAGCGCTCTTGAAAAGAACTCAAAAGATACTGACTGGATCCCCGGTCACGATCACGGCGACATCCTCGCTACCGACGTTACCTCCGCTAAGGCTACCACCAAAGACGGCGTAACCACAGTTGAACTCAAGTTCAAGGATCAGGTTGACGGTCCCGACAAGAGCTCAGGTCCCGTTGAGCGCGGTATCAGCACTCTCGGCAGCATCGACAGTGCTTTGGGTGAGCTCGGCGCAGAGATTACCGAAGGCAGAAACACAGTTTCTCTTACCTACACTGACGCTTATCTTACCGCTAAGATTAAAGACGGCAAGATTATAGGCGGCACATGGCATTATCTTGTAAAGATCTTTGTCGGCAACGCAAAGGGCAAGCTTGGTATCAGCATCACCCTTAAGAACCTCAAGGCTGCTGTTGACTACAAGGTTGTTATCTGACAGATTTAAACAATTCCGGCGCGGTTCAAGAACCGCGCCTTTCTTTTTTGCATATTAAAACCCCTCACGGTTTCCCGTGAGGAGTTCTCTGTTATCTGTCAATCAGACCAGCTCAATGATGCACATCTCTGCGGCATCGCCCCTGCGGGGACCGGTCTTGATTATACGGCAATAACCGCCGTTTACTTCCTTGTACTTGGGAGCGATTTCATCAAAGAGCTTCTTGACCACGTCTTCTTTGGTGACGTAAGCCAGAACCTTGCGCTTTGAGTTAAGGGAATCATCCTTGGCAATGGTGATCATCTTCTCAGCCATTGCGCGGACTTCCTGCGCTCTGGTAACGGTGGTCTCTATTCTGCCGTTTTCCAAAAGATATGTGACAAGGCCTCTGAGCATCGCTTTGCGATGGTCGCTGCTGCGGCCGAGTTTTCTGGTTCCGGGCATTTAGTTCACACTCCTTGTTAGTTAGTCGTCATCTCTGCGAAGGTCAAAGCCGAGTGAATTGAGCTTTGCAACAACTTCGTCAAGAGATTTTCTGCCGAGGTTACGGACTTTCATCATTTCTTCTTCGGTCTTGGTAATAAGATCGCCAACAGTATTATACTGGGCTCTCTTAAGGCAATTGAACGAACGCACAGACAGGTCAAGTTCCTCAATGGTCATCTCAAGGACTTTTTCTTTTTCGTCATCCTGCTTAGTAACCATAACCTCTGTCTCATAGGCCTCATCCGAAAGAGTCCTGAAGAGGTCGAGATGCTCGTTGAGAATCTTGGCACCAAGAGATACGGCTTCCCTGGCTGTAATGGTTCCGTTTGTCCACACTTCAATAGTAAGCTTGTCAAAGTCAGTAATCTGACCGACACGTGTGTTCTCGACTGTGTAATTAACCTTTAATACCGGCGTATAGATCGAATCAATTGCGATAACGCCTATAATGGGCTTTAAGAGTTCTTTATTCTTTTCCGAAGAAACATATCCTCTGCCCTTATCACAGGTGAGCTCCATGCTGACGTGAGCGTCCTCATTAAGGGTGGCGATGTGCAGCTCGGGATTGAGAATCTCAACCTCTGAATCTGTCTTGATGTCGCCGGCGGTGATTTCACCCTCGCCGGAAGCGCTGATATAAAGCGTTTTGGGACCTTCGCCGTTTATCTTCAGGATTACATCCTTCAGACTGAGAACGATTTCGGTAACGTCTTCTTTAACACCGGGAATGGTGCTGAACTCATGAAGAACACCGTCAATCTTAACAGATGTGATGGCATATCCGGGTAAAGAGGAAAGGAGCACTCTTCTCAGGCTGTTGCCGAGAGTGCGGCCAAAGCCGGACTCGAGAGGAGAAACTATAAATCTTCCGTATTTACCGTCGGCTGTGATTTCGGCAGTATCAATTCTGGGCTTTTCGATACCAATCATTTCAAAACCCTCCTTATATAAGGCAGGAATAATTCCTGCTGTAAGCATTCAAAAAAACGTCTGATAAACGCCTTGGTGTATGCCCGTAAAGGGCACACACGGCATCTTTTATTATTTGGAATAAAGCTCGACGATAAGATGTTCCTCAACCTCAAAGTCGATGTCGTCCCTTGCGGGCATGGCAACGATTTTGCCTGAGATTCCATCTTCATTCTTTTCAATCCACTTCGGAACGAGAACTACAGGTGAGTTCTCACCGGTAAGAGAAGTGAAGAGAGCGTTGGTCTTGCTCTTTTCGCAGATAGCAATTACTTCACCGGGCTTAACAAGGTATGACGGAATGTCAACGCGCTTGCCGTTAACGGTGAAATGACCGTGGTTGACAAGCTGCCTTGCCTGGCGGCGGGTTGCTGCAAATCCGAGACGGAAAACAACATTGTCGAGACGGCGCTCGCAGAGAATGAGGAGATTCTCGCCTGCTTTACCCTGCATTTTGGTTGCCTTCTCATAATATGAAGCAAACTGCTTTTCAAGAATGCCGTAAACAAACTTAACCTTCTGCTTCTCGTTATACTGCACAGCATATTCGGATTTCTTTCTTCTCATCTGACCCTTGGGGTTGCGGAAAGTATCCTTGCCTTTGTAACCCATTACCTGGGGAGAAAGGCCGAGTGCCTTACAACGCTTGGCTATAGGCTGCATATTTCTTGCCATTTAGTGAATCCTCCTTCTTCCGATTATACGCGTCTTCTCTTGGGCGGGCGGCATCCGTTGTGAGGAATGGGAGTAACATCCTTTATCATGTTGACTTCGAGACCTGCGGTCTGAAGTGCTCTGATTGCCGCTTCACGTCCCTGACCGGGGCCCTTGACATAAACTTCAACAGTCTTCATGCCGTGGTCGATAGCGATCTTTGCCGCTGTCTCGGCTGCGGTCTGAGCTGCGAACGGAGTGGACTTCTTTGAACCTCTGAAGCCCATTTCACCGGCGCTTGCCCAGGAAACTGCGTTGCCCTGAGTGTCAGTGATAGTGACGATAGTGTTGTTAAAGGTGGATTGGATATGGGCTGCGCCGCGCTCAATATTCTTGCGCTCACGGCGTTTGCGGGTGCCTGTGGTTTTCTTTGCTGCTTTAGCCATAATATCCTCCTTGAATTATTTCTTCTTATTTGCGATGGTCTTCTTGGGACCTTTGCGGGTTCTTGCGTTTGTCTTGGAACGCTGGCCTCTTACGGGGAGACCCTTGCGGTGACGGACACCGCGGTAGCAGCCGATTTCGATAAGTCTCTTGATATCGAAAGCTGTTTCTCTGCGAAGATCACCTTCAACCTTGACATTGTGGTCAATGTATTCACGAAGCTTCGAAACGTCGTCTTCGGTCATATCCTTGACTCTGAGGTCGGGATCAACGCCGGTTGCTGCAATAATGTCGCTTGCTGTTTTGCGACCGATGCCGTAGATATAAGTAAGAGCGATCTCTATTCTCTTATCTCTGGGCAGGTCAACACCTGATATACGCGCCATTTGTCAGTTGCACCTCCAAATTCGGTTTCGTCGGGATTAACCCTGACGCTGTTTGTGCTTGGGATTTTCACAGATTACCATTACTTTTCCCTTGCGCTTGATTATTTTGCATTTTTCGCACATTTTCTTAACAGAAGGTCTGACTTTCATATTTGAATACCTCCTTGATTTTACTTAGAGCGCCATGTAATACGGCCCTTTGAAAGGTCGTATGGCGACATTTCCACTGTCACCTTATCTCCGGGAAGAATGCGGATGTAATTCATCCTGAGCTTGCCGGAAATATGTGCCATAATTCTGTGACCGTTTTCCAGTTCAACCTGGAAGGTCGCGTTGGGTAACGCTTCTACCACGGTACCCTCAATTTCGATCATGTCCTGCTTCGACACAACAACACCTCCTGATCGTTACATTATAATCCGTTTTTTACACACGCGAGCGCCTTTTTCAGCGCTCTGTCGCTTCTCATCTCATCCTCTGTGAGGACTGTTTCGAGCGGCTCTATATGGCGTATGTTTTTTCTTTTCGGTCTGCCGAGGGGACGTTCTTTACCGTCGCAGACTTGGGCGGTTTTATCATCCGCCGAAATTACGGCGAGCAGATATCCGCTGTCTCTGCCTGCGAGACTTCTGACCACTCTGCCTTTTTCAAGCATCTCTCATTCTCCTATATCTGTGTGAGAATGACGGGACCGTTTGAAGTGATGGCGATCGTATGCTCAAAATGAGCCGACGGTTTTCCGTCTCCGGTTTTTATCGTCCAGCCGTCGGGCAGCTGTCTGATTCTTGCAGTGCCCATATTTATCATGGGCTCTATGGCTATTGTCATGCCGGCTTGCAGGCGCACGCCTCTGCCGGGTGTTCCGTAGTTCGGAACGCTGGGGTCTTCATGCATGACTCTTCCGCAGCCGTGACCTGTGAATTCGCGGACTACGGAGAAGCCTCTCTCCTCGCAATACCTCTGGATTGCTGAGCCGATGTCGCCGATTCTGTTGCCTGCGACAGCCATTTTGATTCCCTCATAGAGTGATTCTCTTGTGGCGTCACACAGCCGCTGTGCTTCGGGCGAAATCTCGCCCGCCGCAAATGTGGCAGCATTATCTCCGACAAAGCCCTTGAAGGTGGCGCCGGTATCAACAGAGACGATATCGCCCTCCTGAATGATACGGCTCTTGCTCGGAATGCCGTGAATGACCTCGTCATTTATGGAAATGCATGATGCAGCGGGGAATCCGTTGTAGCCGAGAAACGTGGGGACTGCCCCGTGTTTCACAATATATTCGTGGGCTACCGAATCAACATACGCGGTTGAAACACCGGGTTTGACCGCTTCGCCCGCCGCTTTCAATGCTCCGGCGGCAATTTTGCACGCCTCCATCATCTGCTTCAATTCGCTTGATGTTTTGAGCTCTATCATGCTGTTCCTCCGAGTTTAACGAGCAGTTTTATGCTCATACGGGCTTCCATATTAATCAAGGAATCCCTTATAGTGTCTCATCATCATCTGGCTCTCAAGCTGCTTGACTGTTTCAAGAGCAACGCCGACAAGAATGATGATTGAGGTACCGCCGAGTGAAACATTGAGACCCGCGGTATATCCCGCTTTGTTGAGAGCGAAAGTCGAAATCTGGGAAAAGACTATCGGGAAGAGAGCGACAACGCTCAGAAGCAGAGCACCGAGAAGGGTGATTCTGTTGATAATCTTGCCGATATATCTCGCAGTCGGCTCGCCGGGACGGATGCCGGGGATTGAACCGCCGTTTTCACGGATATTCTTTGACATTTCAATCGGGTTGTACTGAATGCTCGCATAGAAGTATGCGAAAGCAAGGATGAATACGAAATAAACAATTGCGTATGCCCAGTGATCTCCGTTGAAGAGATTGAAGAACTTATCCCAGCCGCTGCCTTCCTTGATCTTATTGCCGATAAACATCTTGATTGTCGGGGGAAGAGAAAGGATTGAGGAAGCGAAGATGATGGGCATAACGCCGCTCATATTGACCTTGATGGGCATATGAGTATTCTGGCCGCCATACATCTTTCTGCCGACAACTCTCTTGGCATACTGAATCGGAATTCTTCTCTCCGCGTTATCCATCCATACGATGTAAGCAATCATGAGAAGGAGGATTACGCCTACGAGCGGAGTGAGCCAGTAATACGGACCGCCGTAATGGATATAGCCCGACTTCGGAGCGTAGAGTGAAGTGAGAAGAGTGGGAATTCTTGCTACGATACCGGCAAAAAGGATAATCGAAATGCCGTTACCGATGCCCTTATCGTTGATTCTTTCACCGAGCCACATAATAAGGGCTGTACCTGCTGTGAAGCAGAGAATAATTACGATTGCCTGGAATACTGCTGCAAAACCCGTGTAGTTATTTCCGGCAGCGTCTTTGACGATATAGTCCTGGCTGCGGAGATAGAAGAAATACGCGGTGGACTGGAGAAGGCCAAGAACGATGGTAACGAAACGGGTGATTGAAGCAATCTTCTTTCTGCCCTCTTCGCCCTCTTTCTGCAGTCTCTCAAGAGCGGGAATTGCTACGGCAAGCAGCTGCATGATAATCGAACTGTTGATGTAGGGTGTGATCGACATGGCAAAGATAGTACCGTAGTTGAACGCATCACCTGTCATCATTGAGAGATAGTTCATGAAGTTGTTTGCGTTGGGATCGATGATACCCGCTTCGCCGATATTGGTGAAGGGAACGGGGATAGCCGAACCGATTCTGAATATCAGAACGATAAGAGCGGTGAAGATCATCTTTTTCCTGAGATCGGCAATTTTCCAAGCGTTAATAATGGTCTGGAACAAATCAGATCACCTCTGCCTTTCCTCCGGCAGCTTCGATCTTGGACTTGGCGCTTTCTGAAAAAGCATTTGCCTGAACGGTGAGTTTCTTGGAAATCTCGCCCTGACCTAAGATCTTGACGCCGTCTAACGTCTTGTTGAGAATGCCCTTCTCAAGAAGCGAATCTACGGTAACAGTTGCACCGTCGTCGAAATACTTATCGAGAGTAGCTACGTTAACGATAGCAAACTCTGTGCCAAAAATGTTGTTGAATCCGCGCTTGGGAACGCGTCTCTGAAGAGGCATCTGGCCGCCTTCGAAGCCGGCTCTCTGACCTCTGCCTGCACGGGCGAGCTGACCCTTGTGGCCCTTACCCGCGGTTTTGCCCTGGCCCGAAGCGGGGCCGCGGCCTATACGCTTGCGCTCTTTGACAGAGCCCTTAGCGGGTGCAAGATCATGTAATTTCATTACTTTGCACCTCCTTCAACTTCTGTAACCTCAAGAAGATGGCTGAGCTTTCTGATCTTACCTTTGGTAGCGTCGTTATCGGGCTGAACCGTAACATCGCCGATTCTGTGAAGACCGAGAGCGTTGGCGGTCGCAAGCTGGGGCTTTGTGGAGCCGATAAGGCTCTTGACAAGTTTTACCTGTAAATCTGCCATTGCTGCGCCCTCCTTAACCTAAAATTTCCTGAGCGGACTTGCCTCTGATAGCGGCAACTTCTTCAGCATTGCGAAGTTTTGAAAGTCCGTCGATGGTAGCTCTTACTACGTTGCAGGGATTGTTGGAACGAAGAGCCTTTGTTCTGATATCCTTGATACCTACGGTCTCAACAACGGCACGAACGGGGCCGCCTGCGATAACGCCGGTACCGGGAGCGGCGGGCTTGAGCAGAACTACGCCTGCGCCAAACTTGCCGACGATTTCATGGGGAATGGTGGTGCCTTTGAGAGAAATCTGCATAAGATTCTTCTTGGCATCTTCTATACCCTTGCGGATAGCATCGGGAACTTCGCCCGACTTGCCGAGACCGAAACCGATAATTCCGTTTCCGTCACCGACGACTACGAGAGCGGAGAATTTCATGATACGGCCGCCCTTTACAGTCTTGGATACGCGGTTGATGGCAACTACGCGCTCAGTAAGCTCGTATGCCGATGCGTCAATCTTAGTAGCCATAGTAAATTTCTCCTTTCTCAGAATTTGAGGCCGCCTTCACGGGCGCCTTCGGCCAGTTCCTGAACACGGCCGTGATAGATGTAACCGCCGCGGTCGAATACACAGTCAGTGATTCCTTTGTCGGCAGCGCGTTCTGCGATAAGCTTGCCCACTGCGTGAGCTGCGGACTTGTTTCCGCCGTATTCAGCAAAATCCTTCTCAACGGTAGAAGCGGATACAAGGGTCTCGCCCTTGACGTCATCTATAAGCTGAGCGTATATATGCTGAAGTGAACGGAAAACATTAAGGCGGGGACATTCAGCCGTGCCGGAGATCTTACCGCGAACTCTCTTATGGCGATGAAGTCTGGCCTTTTTGCTGTCCGGTCTTTTAACCATAATATTTCACTCCTTATTCTTCTGTTATTATTTGCCGCCCTTACCGGCTTTGCCTTCCTTGCGACGGATGTGCTCTTCGGCGTATTTGATGCCCTTGCCCTTATACGGCTCGGGGGGACGCTTCTCGCGCACGTTTGCGGCAAACTGACCGACCTTCTGCTTGTCGGCACCAGAGATTACGATCTTATTGGGATTGGGAACTTCGACTGTGACGCCTTCGGGAGGAGTCATGATAACGTCGTGTGAATAACCGACCTTAAGAACGAGATCCTTTCCCTTCATCTCTGCACGGTAACCTACGCCGTTAACCTCGAGTTCCTTCTTGAAGGGCTCGTTTACGCCGTTTACCATGTTGGCGATGATGGTTCTTGAAAGACCGTGAAGTGATCTGTTTTCTTTATTGTCGTTCGGGCGGGTAACGGTGATTGTGTCGCCGTCCTTCTCGACTGTGATGTTGGGATGGATGTTTGCAGAAAGGGTTTCTTTCTTACCCTTTACGGTAACAAGGTTGCCGTCAACTGTAACATCAACACCCGCGGGGATAACGATGGGCATTTTGCCTATACGTGACATAGCGTAACCTCCTTACCAGATAAATGCAAGAACTTCGCCGCCGACATTCGCCTTGCGCGCGTCCTTGTCAGTCATAACACCCTTTGAGGTGGAAAGGATGGCGATGCCGATACCTTTCATAACCTTGGGCATATTTTCAACGTCTGTATAAATTCTCAGACCGGGCTTTGAAACTCTGCGAAGACCGGTAATGACCTGAGACTTGTTGGGACCGTATTTAAGGGCGATTTCCATAATGCCCTGTTTACCGTCGTCCTCAACCTTGAAACTCTTTATATAGCCCTCATCAACAAGAATCTGAGCAATTGCCTTCTTCATGTTTGATGCGGGAACTTTCACTGTATCATGCTTTGCCGAATTCGCGTTACGGATACGGGTGAGCATATCAGCGATGGAATCAGTAATTTGCATACTGGTTTACCTCCTTTGCAATCGCTCAATTACCAACTTGCTTTCTTGACGCCGGGGATCTGACCTGCATGAGCCAGCTCTCTGAAGCAGATACGACAAACGCCGTATTTGCGGAGATAAGCATGAGGTCTGCCGCAGATTTTGCATCTGTTATAAGCTCTTGTCGAGTATTTTGCAGGGCGAGCCTGTCTGACTTTCTGTGATGTCTTAGCCACGGTATTCCCTCCTTATCTCTCAAACGGAGCGCCCATAAGTGAGAGCAGCTCGCGTGCTTCTTCGTCTGTATTTGCGGTCGTAACAAAGCAGATGTCCATGCCTCTGACTTTGTCAATCTTATCATAATCGATTTCGGGGAATATCAGCTGCTCTTTAACGCCGAGGGAATAGTTGCCTCTGCCGTCAAATGAGTTGGGGTTGATTCCTCTGAAGTCGCGGACTCTGGGGAGCGCCAGGTTGAAGAATCTGTCAAGGAATTCATACATTCTGTCGCCTCTGAGAGTAACCTTTGCACCGATTATCATGCCTTCACGAAGTTTGAAGTTGGCAACTGATTTCTTCGCCTTGCAGAGAACGGGCTTCTGGCCGGTGATCTGCATAAGGTCGGAAGTGATGGCGTCGAGAACCTTTGAATTATCTCTCGCTTCGCCGCACGCTACGTTGACAACTATCTTCTCAATCTTCGGAATCTGCATAACGCTCTTGTACTCGAATTTTTTCATAAGAGCAGGTGCAACTTCATTGACATACATTTCTTTTAATCTTGCTGCCATTTGTTGTATCCTCCTCTAATCAAAACTCTGCAAGGCAGTCGCTCTTTTTGCAAGTGCGGACTTTCTTGCCGTCTACAATCTTGTGGCCTACTCTGGTAGGTCTGCCGCATTTCGGGCAGATGAGCTGGACCTTATCGGCATAAAGAGCGGATTCTGCTTCGATAATTCCGCCGGGCTCACCCATCTTGCGGGGCTTGACGTGCTTCTTTACGATGTTGACGCCTTCCACGATGACTTTGCCTTCGGAGGGGCTTACCTGCATAACCTTGCCTCTCTTGCCTCTGTATTTACCATTGATAACGACGACTTCGTCGCCGGTTTTAACATGAACCTTATTCATCACGCGCACCTCCGATTAAAGTACTTCGGGAGCGAGTGAAAGAATCTTGGTATAATCCTTTTCACGAAGCTCTCTTGCTACCGGCCCAAAGATACGTGTGCCTCTGGGGCTCTTATCGTCCTTAATGATGACGGCTGCATTCTCATCAAAGCGAATGTAAGTACCGTCTTCGCGGCGAAGACCGAATGCTGTACGAACTACAACAGCTTTAACAACCTCGCCTTTTTTAACTACGCCGCCGGGTGTTGCCTTTTTAACAGAAGCAACAACGACGTCGCCGATATTGGCATACCTCCTGCCGGAACCGCCGAGTACGCGAATGCACATAATCTCTTTCGCGCCGGTGTTGTCGGCAACTTTGAGGTAACTCTGTTGCTGTATCACAGTGTTTTTCCTCCTTACATAACGGGCATTATTTTGCCTTCTCGATGATTTCCACTACGCGCCATCTCTTATCTTTTGAAAGAGGACGGGTTTCCATAACTCTTACTCTGTCGCCGATGCCGCATTCGTTATTTTCGTCATGCGCCTTAAGCTTATAAGTATTGTTAACAATCTTCTTATAGAGAGGATGTCTGACTCTGTCTTTAACAGAAACAACTACAGTCTTCTCCATCTTGTCGCTGGTTACTATGCCAACGCGGGTTTTTCTGAGGTTTCTTTCCATAGTCTGTCTGCCTCCCTTTCTCAAGCGTTGGTGCCGTGAAGTTCGATATCTCTCTGCACTGTCATAATGCGGGCGATATCCTTTTTGACGGCCTTTATACGCATCGGGTTGTCGAGCTGATTGACTGCCTGCTGGAAGCGAAGCTTGAACAGCTCGTCTTTAAGTTCGGCAAGCTTCTTATCAAGCTCTTCTGCCGAAAGATTTCTGATTTCAGCTGCTTTCATTACTGCTCGCCTCCCAATTCTTCTTTGCTTACGAATTTGCATTTGATCGGAAGCTTCGCGGCTGCAAGACGCATAGCCTCTGCCGCAAGCTCTCTGTCAACGCCGGCGATCTCAAAGAGAACTCTGCCGGGCTTAACGACTGCTACCCAGTATTCGGGAGAACCTTTACCTGAACCCATGCGGGTCTCAGCCGGCTTCTCGGTAATGGGCTTGTCGGGGAATATCTTAATCCAGACCTGGCCGCCACGCTTGATGTATCTCGTCATAGCTACACGGGCTGCCTCAATCTGATTGGAGGTAATCCATGCGGGTTCAAGGGCTACAAGACCGTAATCGCCGTATGCGACGAAATTGCCTCTGGTAGCTTTGCCCTTGAGTCTGCCTCTCTGAACTCTGCGGTATTTAACACGCTTGGGTAAAAGCATCAGTCGTTACCTCCTTCTTTGTTTTCTCTCGGAGCTCTCTCTCTCGGCGCTCTGGCGGGTCTGCCTTCTCTGCGATCGCTGCCGCCTCTGCCGGGTCTTCTGCGCTGGCCGTTATTTCTGACCTCGCGGAGAACTTCGCCTCTGTAGAGCCAAACCTTAACGCCGATACGGCCGTAAGTTGTCTTCGCCTCTGTGAAGCCGTAGTCGATGTCGGCACGGATGGTCTGAAGGGGAATTGTTCCCTCATGATATGTTTCGGAACCTGCGATTTCACGGCCGCCGAGACGTCCGCTGCACTGGATCTTGATTCCTCTTGCGCCGAGCTTCATGGTGCGGCCGATAGCCTGCTTGATAGCACGACGGTGGGAAATTCTTCTCTCGAGCTGGGAAGCGATGTTTTCCGCTACGAGCTGAGCGTCAAGATCGGGCTGCTTGATTTCGACGATGTTGAGGGAAACCTCTTTGCCGCCGAGTCTGTTTTCGCAGATTTTCTTGAGCTTTTCGATTTCTGCACCCTGTCTGCCGATAACCATACCGGGCTTGGCGCAGTGAACGTAAATGTAAACTCTCTTTGCATCACGCTCTATTTCAACCTTGGGTACGCCTGCGGGCGCAAGTTTCTCAAGGAGGTACTCACGAAGCTTATAATCTTCAACGAGAGTATCGCCAAACTTTTCGGAACTCGCATACCAGCGGGATTCCCAGGGCTTTATGACACCGATTCGCAGACCGGTAGGATGAATTTTCTGTCCCATAGTTTAACCTCCTCTTCGTTTAGTCCATTTCCTTGAGAACAAGGGTGATGTGAGATGTTTTCTTGTTGATTCTGTAGGCTCTGCCCTGAGCTCTGGGTCTGATTCTCTTGAGGGTGGGACCCTGGCCTACGTTTGCCTCTGCAACATAAAGACGGTCAACGTCCATGTTGTGATTATTCTCGGCATTTGCGATAGCCGATTTTAAAAGCTTCTCCAGCGGTTCACACGCGGCTTTGGGCGTGTATTTGAGAATTGCCAATGCTTTGTCTGCAGGCTGGTTCCTGATGAGATCAAGAACTATCTGAACCTTGCGGGGAGCAATACGGATGTAAGTGGCCTTTGCAGTTGCGGTCGGGACACTCATCATTTCGTTATCTGACATTAGTTATACACTCCTTTCGCCGATTAATTTCCGTTATTGGATGTCTTGGAACCTGCATGACCTCTGAAGGTTCTTGTAGGTGCGAATTCGCCGAGCTTATGTCCGACCATGTCCTCTGTTACATATACGGGAACATGCTTGCGTCCGTCGTGAACTGCAAATGTGTGGCCGACAAAGTCGGGGAAGATTGTTGAGGAACGGCTCCAGGTCTTGAGAACCTGCTTTTCGCCTTTTTTATTCATTTCCTGAACTCTTTCGAGCAGTTTAGGCTGCACAAAAGGTCCTTTTTTAACGCTTCTGCCCATTATTATCTGCTCCTTTCACTTATTTGTCGTTACGACGCTTTACGATAAGCTTGTCTGACGGTTTCTTTGTCTTTCTGGTCTTGTAACCGAGAGCGGGCTTGCCCCAGGGGGTAACAGGGCCCGGTCTGCCGATGGGGGATTTACCTTCACCACCGCCGTGGGGGTGGTCGTTCGGGTTCATTACGGAACCGCGTACGGTAGGTCTCCAGCCCATATGGCGTTTACGGCCGGCCTTACCGATTTTAACGTTTTCGTGATCGGTGTTGCCTACCTGACCGATTGTAGCCATGCAGCTGACGGGAACATAACGAAGCTCTGTCGAGGGAAGACGAAGGAGGGCTTTGCCGCCTTCTTTTGCCATGAGCTGAGCGGAGTTGCCTGCTGCTCTTGCGAGCTGGCCGCCTCTGCCGGGATAGAGCTCAACGTTGTGAACAACTGTACCAACGGGGATATTTGCAAGAGGAAGAGCATTGCCGGGCTTGATATCGGCTGTGGTACCCGCGATAACGGTGTCGCCAACTTTAAGGCCTACGGGCTGAAGGATGTATCTCTTCTCGCCGTCCTGATATTTGAGAAGGGCGATGAATGCCGAGCGGTTGGGATCGTATTCGATGCTGACTACTTCGGCGGGAACATCAAACTTATCTCTCTTGAAATCAATTATACGATACTTTGTGCGAACTCCGCCGCCTCTGTGGCGAACGGTGATTCTTCCGTAGCTGTTACGGCCGCTGTTCTTCTTAAGAGAAACAAGAAGACTTCTTTCGGGCGCAACCTTTGAGAGCTCGGAATAATCTGTAACCGACATATTACGTCTTGCGTTAGTGGTCGGCTTATAGAATTTAATAGACATTTTCTACACTCTCCTTACAGCAGCTTTGCGAAGCACTCAAATTGCTTCATACTTTACCGCCGGATTTGATTGTATAATATGGTTTATATAATATATAAAGGGATTGCCTGAAAATTACATCATACCGTCGAAGAATTCGATGGTCTTGGAATCTTCGGTAAGAGTAACGATTGCCTTCTTGCGGGAGGGGGTGTATCCCTCGAAGCGACCGTATCTTCTCAGTTTGCCGTCAACATTGATTACGTTGACCTTGCTGACCTTGACATCGAAAAGGGTTTCGACTGCCTTGGCGATTTCGATTTTATTGGAATCCTTTGCAACCTCAAAGGTATATTTGCGGTCTGCAATGCCGTCCATACTGTTTTCAGTGATTATCGGGCGGAGAATAATATCCTGTGCTGCCTTGCTCATGCATATACCTCCTCGATCTTGCTTACGGCATCCTTGAGAACGACGACTGTGTCGGCGTTGAGAATGTCATAAACGTTAAGTGTGGTAACAAGGGTGGTCTTGACGCCTGCGATGTTACGGGCAGAGCGATAGATTATATCGTTCTTCTCGGGCAGGACGAAGAGAACTTTCTTGCCGGTCTCAAGTGCATTGACAACGTTTGCCATGTCCTTGGTCTTGATTGCGTCGAGAGTGAGGGAATCGAGAACGATGAGCTCCTCGTCTGCAACCTTGGCTGAAAGTGCGGACTTCATAGCGAGTCTGCGGACCTTCTTGTTGACGTCCTTATGATAAGTGCGGGGCTTGGGACCGTGGGCGATGCCGCCGTGATACCACTGCGGAGCTCTGGTCGAACCCTGTCTTGCGCGGCCTGTACCCTTCTGCTTCCAGGGCTTCTTGCCGCCGCCGCTGACTTCCGATCTGGTAAGGGTAGACTGTGTGCCCTGGCGCTGATTGGCAAGATAAGCGACTACACAAAGGTGCATAGCGGGAATGCTGGGGGTGATTCCGAAGATCTCTTCCTTGAGGTCGATATCGGAAACCTTCTTACCTGTCATGTCAAAAACTGATACTGTAGGCATTATTTTCTACTCCTTTCCTTAAGCTTTCTTAACGCTGTCGCGGATAACTACGATGCCGCCCTTGGGGCCGGGAACGGCGCCCTTGATGGCTACGAGATTGTTTTCCGCGTCGATTTTAGCAACTGTAAGATTCTGAATTGTAACTCTTTCACAGCCGAAGTGACCTGCAAGTTTCTTTCCCTTGTAAACTCTTGAGGGATCGGAACAAGCGCCGAGTGAACCTGCGTGTCTGGCAACGGGACCTGTACCGTGTGACTCTTTGAGTCTGGAGAAGTTCCATCTCTTAATGGAGCCCGCTGTGCCGTGGCCTTTGCTGGTGCCGACTACGTCAACTTTGTCGCCGACCGCAAAGATGTCTGCTGTGAGGGTGTCGCCCACGTTGAGTGATTCGATATCGTCGAACTTGAACTCTTTGAGATGTTTCTTGGGAGCGACATCATTCTTCTTGAAGTGACCGAGCATCGGCTTTGTCAGGCGCTGAACTTTTACATCGCCGAAACCGAGCTGGACTGCCTCGTAACTGTCGTTTTCGATTGTCTTCTTCATAACGACGTTGCAGGGACCTGCTTCAACTACCGTTACGGGAATTACGTTTCCCTTTTCATCAAAGATCTGGGTCATGCCGATCTTTTTTCCGATGAGTGCTTTCTGCATATTTGCATCCTCCTTTGGTTATTGGTTGACCTAAGCCAACTTGACCTGCATTTGTCTGAAAACCGATTAAAGCTTGATTTCGATTTCGACGCCTGCGGGAAGCTCAAGACCGGTCAGAGCTTCAACTGTTTTTGCCGAAGGTCTGAGAATGTCGATGAGTCTTTTGTGTGTTCTCTGTTCAAACTGCTCGCGGCTGTCCTTATACTTGTGGACCGCGCGAAGGATAGTGACGATTTCCTTCTCTGTGGGAAGGGGAACGGGACCGGAAACGTCCGCGCCTGTTCTCTTTGCCGTCTCTACGATTTTCTCAGCCGACTTGTCGACGAGAGTGTGATCGTAACCTTTGAGTCTGATTCTGATTTTTCCCTTTGCTGCCATTGAAATGCCTCCTTAAATTTGGCGGGCACGCAAAACTTGCAAACCGACCCGGGTGTTTCAACCCTTCCGATTCAAAAACCGGAAAACACTTTCCGGGTTCGGCGATTGCCGTTTGCTGATAATATTCAATCCGCTCAGCGCTCCGCTCGGGAAACGACGGGGCTGCTGCCGCCATACGGCTTGCTCGTATTTTCCATCATTATGCTCAAACCTGCACAGTCTGAGGCAAGGAACCTCATCGCAAGTAACCGTGTCTTTGAGCACCATGACGGAAAACCATCGGCAGGCCGCAGGGCCCGGATTGAACCGCCCGGTTTGAAATCGGACATACTCCGCGGAAATTCCCCGCCTCTCGGGCGGCCACCTCCCGCATCATCGCATATCTGCATGCCTGAAAATGGGCATAGTTATCCCTTTTTTACGGCGTGCTCGGGTATATTATCATAATTAATATATAAAGTCAAGAGTTTTTTTCAAAAATTTTTTCGGTTTTTATATTATCGGTTTTTCAGCATTATCAACGCTTTGCGTGTATTTCATCCCGAACCTTTCCCGCGGCAAATAGTTGAAATAAAATAATATAACTTATAAGCACAATATATTGTGGTCTAAAATCGGACTCCGGTCTAAATATGCGTTAAAAATATATTGCAGTTTTCTGCGATTTATGATAAAATATATGTATATGGCTGCAAATAATCCCGGAATTGTTCTCCGGAATTTTTCAAAAATTTTTTTATTTTTTTATTAAACGGGAGAAAAATTATGATAGGACTCGGCACCTGGACATGCGGGATATCGACTCCGCTCGTCAAAGACAAGGCGGTTTTCACTATTTCCGATGACAACGGTAAATACAAAATTTCACTTAAAATCAAAACATGGGATATCGAATCCCTGCCAATAGTTTCGGCAAAGGAATTCGGCAACACCCTGCAGGTGCGCGTCTCAGGTGAAATCTACAAACCCGGCACCTTCGCCGAGTCGGAAATGACCTTTGACGGTGACAAACTAACGGGATTTATTATCCTGCCTCTGCTCGGCAAGCTCAAGCTCACCGATGGAAAAAGGGTGAAATAAATAAGCCCTCCTGCCTCTGAATCCGGAGATTTCAGCGTGTCGTTTATAAGCTGACCGCTGTAGCAAAACCTGCTATTTCACTCTAATCGTTTATTCAATATATATAAAAACCGGCGGCAGAATCTGTGCATTGTTACAGATCTTGCCGCTTTGAATTTGGAATTATTCTTCTGCTTCCTCCTGCTCAAACACGGCGGAAATATCTTTGATAATTACCTGATCGCCGGTCAGCAGATATGTATCCGGACTGCCGCAATGAGGGCATTTTTTGCCGAATTCGGTTGTCCGGTAGGTTTCGCCGCAGGCGCGGCAGTATGTCCTGCCCTCGATTATAATCATTTCAAGCTCGGCTTCCTTCAGATATTCCGTGCGCTTTTTCGCCCAGTTGAAAGCATCGAGAAACAGCTCCGGCACGATGGTACTGACTTCGCCAATTTCCATCGTGATGCCGGCTACTTTAAGAGCTTTATTGTCGGCGGCTATTTTATCCACCTGCTCAACGACATTCATTACTATACCGAGTTCGTGCATTTTATCAGCCTTTTTGCGCCTTTTTCCATTCTTTGCGCTTCTCGCGCATAATCTTCGCTTCTTCGGAGCCGGAGTTGGCAATTATCTTGCCCAGGCGGGAAATCTCATATTTCATAAGACCTGTCACCTTATCTTCGGCCACGCGCATATCCGAGCATTTCGGATTGTCTCTGATAAGATGGATGGCGTCAAACTGGCATTTTGTGGTGCAGAGGCCGCAGCCGATACAGAGATTCGGATCGACATAAGAAGCTCCGCACGAGAGACATCTTGCCGTCTCGGTCTTAACCTGCTCCTCGGTGAGCGTGAGATGAAGATCTTTATAAGACATTTTGTGATCTTCCGAATCATCCATGCCCGCTTCCTGTCTGCCGGCTTTGTCATAATCCGGGAAGGAAATATCGTCTTTATCAAGAGGAGTATAGGCGCGTCTGTTTCTGCCGATTGTCATATCCGCCTTCGGCCTTACGAAACGGTGAAGGCTCTCCGCAGCCTCGTGACCTGCGGCGATTGCATCTATAACGAATTTGGGACCAGTGTAAACGTCGCCGCCGACGAATATATCTTCCTCGGCTGTCTGATAGGTGAATTTATCCGCTACGGGATAATTGCCGTGCCAGAATTCGACCTTAGTGCCTTCAAGAAGCTTGCCCCATTCGATGGTCTGACCGATTGCAAATACAATCTTATCCGCCTTGACTTCGATAGTTTCATCTTCATCATATGCGGGAGCAAATCTGCCGTCGGCGTCATAGACCGAAACGCAGCGCTTGAATACGATTGCAGTTACCTTGCCCGAATCATCGGTGAGCACCTCTTTGGGTCCCCAGCTGTTGCAGATTTCGATATCCTCTTCGAGGGTTTCTGCTATTTCCTGCTTGGTCGCAGGCATAATATCGCGGGATTCAAGCGAGAACATCTTTACGCTTGAGGCACCGAGACGATGGGCGTTTCTTGCGCAGTCAACTGCAACGTTGCCGCCGCCGACCACTACTACGTCACCGGTGAAGTTTTCTCTCTTATCATAGCTCTTACGCAGATATGAAACGGCTATATCCGTTCCCTCTGCGTCATCATTCGGTACGCCGGGGCGTCTGCCGCCCTGACAGCCGATAGCGATATAGAACGCTTTATATCCCTGCTTGCGGAGCTCGTCAATCGTGACATCCTCGCCGACATTGACGCCGCACTTGATTTCCACACCGAGTTTGCGCAGAACATCTATCTCGGCTTCAATAACATCTTTTTCGAGTTTATAGCTCGGAATACCATAGGTCAGCATACCGCCGGGAGCGGGATTCTTTTCGAATACGGTGGGTGTATATCCCATCTCCGCAAGGTAATAGGCAGCGGAAAGACCTGCGGGGCCGCCGCCGATTATCGCAATCTTGTCATCCCATTTGCCGTAAACGGACTGAACAGTCTTTTCGGGAACATAGCGGTCTTCACTCCTGAGTTCGAGATCGGCTACGAACTTCTTGACCGCATCGATTGATACGGGAGAATCCACGAGACCTCTTGTGCAGGCGTCCTCACATCTCTTGTTGCAGACGCGTCCGCAGACTGAGGGGAAGGGATTCTCTGTTTTAATCATCGCAAGCGCCTCGCGGTATTTACCGTCGCGCGCGAGCTTGAGATATGCCTGAATAGGCACGTGAGCGGGGCAAGCCGCCTTACACGGTGCACTGCCCTGAGCATAGGTATTGGACATTACCTTTGTATCTCTGTAATTCTCATCCCACGCATATTCGCCCCAGCGGACTTTATCGGGCAGGATGGCATGCTTATACTGAACGGGAGTTCCGTCTTTCTTGCAGAGTTTCTGACCGAGTTTGACCGCGCCCGCCGGACAGATTTCAACACACTTGCCGCAGGCAACGCATTTTTCACGGTCAACTTTTGAGGTATATGCACTCCTCGAAAGATAGGGGGTGTTGAAGAGCATTGAGGTTCTGAGAGCGTTACAGATACGGACATTACAGTTGCAGATATCGAAAATCTTGTTTTCGCCGTCGATATTGGTTATCTGATGGACATATCCGTTCTTTTCCGCGAGCTCAAATATCTCGAGAGCGCGCTCTTTTGTGATATAGTGTGCGCGGTGGGTTTCAACCGCGTAATCCGCCATATCGCCCAGCTGAACACACCAATCGTTGACATCGTCGGTGCAGCCTTCGTCAAGCACTGCTCTGGACGCTCTGCATGAGCAGATGCCGGCGGCGATGTGGCCGTCATATTTTTCAAGCCAGTAAGAAATCTTTTCAAGGGTAATCGCTTCCTGCTGAGCGTTTATCGCCTGCTCAACGGGAATAACATGCATACCTATACCCATACCGCCCGGGGCAACCATATGGGTTATGCCGGCGAGAGGAATATAGGTCATTCTCTCAAAGAAACTTGTTACTGCGGGATTTTTCTCAATGCGGTCAAGCGAGGAGTTGAAAAGCTCCGCCGAACCGGGCACGAAAAACGGCAGTCTGTATCTCTTGATTTTCGGCGCATCCTTAATCGGATGATCATCCTTGAGATTATGAGTGTAGTTGTCGCCGTAATCATATTCGATTATGCCGATTACGGACATCTGCTCGTAAATCTCTTCAAGATGTTTGGGGTCAACGCCTTTATGAAGCTTGATGAGATCATCAAGGGTATAGTGCTTGCGAAGCTTCATCTTGTTGCAGAGGTCAACCATCTCTGGGGTAAGAACCTCGCGCAGGCCCCAGTATTCGGGATCGTCGGCGGTAATTCCGCCTATTTTATGAACTACCACATCGGTGATTTTTTTACCGAGCTTTACGTAGTTTTTCTGAACGTCTTTTTCGTTCTGATATTTGCTTTTTACGGCTTTGCTCTGTTGAAGCATATATTCACCTCTCGGAAAGTCTGCGGATGAACCAGTTGACAAGCTCATCCATATTGTCGCCGGTTTTTGCCGATACCGCAATAACCGATGCTTTCGGATTTCTTATCTTGATATATTCTTTACACTCGTCCATATCGAAATCAAAATATGGCAGAGCGTCCGTTTTGGTTATTACGGCAAGCTCGCTGTTTTCAAAAACAAGCGGATATTTGAGCGGCTTGTCATTGCCCTCGGGCACGGAGAGAATAACCATATTAACGGTTGCTCCCGTGTCATATTCTGCCGGGCATACAAGGTTTCCGACATTCTCAAGGAATATCAGATTGAGTCCTTCGCCGAGTTCCGAAAGTCCCTGACGAGTCATATCCGCGTCAAGATGGCACATTCCGCCCGTGTGAAGCTGGATGGAGCGGACTCCGGTTTTTTCGGCAACCGTAACAGCATCCTTGTCGGAGTCTATATCGGCTTCCATCACGCCTATATTGAAAGAATGCTTCAGGGCATTGATGAGAGCGACCAGGAGCGTGGTTTTCCCGCTTCCGGGCGACGACATGACATTGACAAGGCAGACTCTTTTTTCACGAAGCTCCGAGCGGAGAATCTCCGCCCGGGCATCGTTGTCTTCAAATACGCTTTTTGATAAAAGTATTGTTTTAACCTGCTGCATAATCAATTAAAAGAATCTTCCGATAATATCCTTGCTGGCGGCGCAGGTGTCTTCCATGTCGCCGAAGGAAATGATTTCACCCGCGTAATAGGTGTTGCGGGTTCCCTGAATGGCTTCAAGCCTGTCATACCAACCGTCCGCATAATCCTTTGCGGAAACGTGCGGGCAGTAGTAAACTTCCTGAGCGAAAAGCTTCTCTTTGATGGGGAATCCGACCTTCTCCATATCCTCATCCATTGTCTTCATTACGGTATCGTAATCAACATCGGGTGTTCCGGTATGGTTTGCAAGGGCATAGACCGTCGCGGGGCAGTCTCTGTCGAGATGCTGCCATCTGTTATAATAAACCATAGCGTGACCGAGTCTTTCGGGAACCATATTATCAACCATATAACCGGAGATATTGGGGCTCTTGCCGGGCTCGAAAGTGGCTATATAATCGCAGTATCTTTCGTGAACGATTTTGCCGAAGAGTTCTTTTTCTTCATCGGTGGCGTCGGCATAATCCTTGAAATAATCAAGAGGAGTGGTGACAATAAGCTTATCGAATGTCTCGGTGCTTTCCTCGCCGTTCTTTCTGATGGTTACATTGACTTTTCCGTCAGGGCGCTCAACCTTGACGACCTCGGTTTCAAGTACTGCGGGGTGCTTGAGTTTTCTGTTGACGCACTCATAGATTTCCTGAGTTCCGTCCTGCCAGGTCCAGAGCTTCATATTGACGAATTCAAGCGCTGTGGTAACATCGAGATATTTCATAACGAGAGCCGCGGGAATCTCATCAAAGAAACCGTAGCCGAACGAGGTGAAGGGAGCAATCCAGATTCTCTGAACCTCTTCAACGCCGTTGAGCTTGCAGAATTCGGAGAAAGGAAGAGCCAGGTCTTTGAGATTCGGGTTTGTGCCTTTAATATAGTTGGGGAAGGAATTCTCCTTGGTGGCGCCGCAATAACCGTCAACGCCCTTTGAGATTCCGTAGTATTCGCCCTTCGCGACGCCCAGATGGCCGTAGCAGTCATAGCCGACATATTTGGTCTGCATAAGCTGATTGAGCTTTTTCATCTGCTTTTTGAGTTTAAGGAGTTTGAGCATTTTGCCGATTGAAAAATTGACTTTCGGCTCAAAAGGATGATCTATTGTTCCGTCAAGATTGCGGAATTCTCTTCTCATATTCGGCTCGCCCTTTTTGAAATCGGGACCCTTGTGATAATATCCGCCGAATTCTTCCATCTCGCTGACAGCATGATAGGTGATAGCGCCCATGATAGCGCCGGTCTCGAAGCTTCTCTCTTCCTCAACGCCGTTATGATTGACCTTGAGTTTGGGCGACCAGCATTTGCCGCCGACCTTATTGAGCTTCTCGTAAATTACATAGTCAGAGTATCCCTTCTTTTCGAGATACATTGCGCAGGAAAGACCGGCAGGACCTCCGCCGATGATACAGATTCTCTCGTTTTTGTCAGCCATAATACAGTTCTCCTCTCTGATTTAATCCTTACGGATTTTTTTGACTGCTTTGTTTCTTATATATTGTTCAAGTTCGTCAATACCCTTGCCGTTAACAGCGCAAGTGAAAAAGATTTCCGCGTTTTCATTGCGCTTTTTTATATTTTTGACGGCATTGTCGAAACTGAAATCAAATATCTCCGCCACATCAAGCTTAGTGACGGCAACGGCATCCGCAACCTCAAACATAAGCGGATACTTGAGCGGTTTGTCATCTCCCTCGGGAACGCTCAGCAGCACAAGATTCATATCCGAACCCGTGTCGAATTCGGCGGGGCAGACAAGATTGCCGACATTCTCAAGGAAAATCAAATCAAGCCCGTCGGTCCCGAGCGCCTCAAGCGCCTCAAGGGACATCTGACAGGTAATGTGGCAGGCTCCGGCTGTATGAATCTGAATTACTTTTGCTCCCGTTTCGCGTTCGACGGTCAGAGCGTCTTTATCGGAATCAAGGTCCGCCTCAATGACGCCTATTCTGAAATCATCCGATAAACGCGGAATAAGCTTTGAAAGAACGGTGGTCTTGCCCGCCCCCGGCGATGACATCAGATTGACATAAAAAACGCCTTTTTCGTCAAGCAGAGCGCGGACTTCTTTTGCCCGTTCGTTGTTTCTGGAGAGAATATCCTCTTTAATTGTAAATATTTCCATATTGTAATTATAATAAAATTAAATTAAAAAGTCAACAATAATAAATACAGGAAAAATAAGCAGTTCTAACCGGGCGGAGAGAACTGCTTATTGCAAGTGCTTAATTCAGTTCATATCAAATCCTTATACTGATAGCATCTGATATAATCTACCTTGAACTCCGCGGGCCAGTTTTCCTGCGGGGTTTTGCTGATTTCGCCGGTGCCGTGGCGGTCGGAATTCTGAATTCCGTTTTCTCCGGCGAATTCGACGGAGAGCAGGAAATACTCGGGATTCTGCGAAACTCCGCCGTCGGGAGTGAGCCTTCCCGTTTCCTTGCCGTTTATATAGAAAATGTATTCGTCTTTTGTCCACTCGAGGCCGTAGGTGTTGTATTCACTGTAGGGATCATTCGGCAGATACTGCTTGCCTATCGTGTCGCCCTTGTGGTCGTCGCCGTAGCCGTCATAATGAATACCGGAGGAGATATAGTCTCCGCCGAATGCGTAATCCTTATAGTAGAACGATTCAAAGACATCAACCTCGGTGCCGTCCGCACCGCTGCCGTCAACATTATAGACACCGTCGTCGTTCATCAGCCAGAAAGCGCTCCAGAGACCTGTCGCCGCGGGCAGGAGACATCTGACCTCAAAGTAGCCGTATGTCTGCTCGTATTTATTGCGCGAGACGACCTTGCCGGTGTACCAGCCGGGCTTATAGGGCTTGACCCAGTCATATTCTGTATAGCGGTAGGGTAGCGCCTCATCCTTGTATTCGGCGGAAATGACGAGGTTTCCGTCTTCGACGCGTACCATATCTTCATGCCAGTAGCCGCCCTTGCGCTCGGTTATCCACCAGGAAAAATCCCATTTTGTACGGTCGAGCGCATCGCCGTCAAATTCATCGCTCCAGACGAGCTCGAACTGACTCATATCGACCTCTCTGCCCTTGGTATAGGGCTTGCCGCTTATCTGCCCGCCGAGCGAGCCGAAAAACGCGGAAATGCTCAGGAATATTGAAATAATTGATTTGAATAAAGGTCTGAACATAGTTTTTCCTCCGTTTGTAAAGTGATTTTACTTTACAGATTTGAGCGCCTGTTCAATCAATATCAGCATAGCATATTTTTTCCTGCGTTTCAAGTGCGGTTAAAGCTGAAAATCAGATTGAAAAATATTATATCTGTATGTTATAATTTACGGGTAAAGGAGGAACGGTTATGAACATCACCGCATTATTTCTTTCCGTAATTACTTTTATCTCCTCATTTTTCTGGGGAATGTTTTATCCCGAATACGCGAAAAACTCCGAGAAGGTTGCGGATATTCCGGGTCTCTCGACAGATTTCGTTCCTCAGGGCTCGACATATCTCGCGGATGAGGATATATATATCTGCTGCGGTTATATGGAGAATGACGAGCCCTCCCGCCTCTATATGATTAAGGATTCCGAAGAGAAGATGGTTCTGCTCAAGAGGGAGGACGGTTCGGATTACGGCGGCCACGCGGGCGGAATCACCGCCGCGGGCGAATATGTATATATCAGCAATCAGCATAAATTTTTCGTGCTCAAAAAGAGCGATTTGATTGAAGCGTCAGACGGCGGTTCGGCAGCGTTCATAGGTCATATTGATGTGCCCTGCAACGCCTCATACTGCTCATGCAACGGCGAATACATCTTTATCGGCGAATATCACGCAGACGGCTATGAAACCGATGAATCCCACGCGCTGAAAACCCCCGACGGCAGCAGTTATGCCGCACTTACATTCGGCTATAAAATCAACCCGGACGCGGAATTCGGAATTGAGAGCGAAGCGCCCGCAGTCGCCTTCTCAACCTGCGACAAGGTGCAAGGTTTCGCGGCCGAAAACGGCAAAGCGGTGCTCTCCGTTTCGGGCGGAACAATGAGTTCAAAGCTCAGGATATATGATATCAAGGGCGATTCCGACGGCGAATTCGACCTTGGCAGCGTGAAGATTCCGCTTTGTTATCTTGATTCGCGCAGGCATACCAAAGATATGACAATTCCGAGAATGAGCGAGGATATCGAGTTCGTTGACGGAAAAATCCTGATTGCCTATGAGGCGGCGGCGAAGAAATTCGTCTCCGGAATTCTCCCGTTTTCGGAAAAAAGAATGATGCTCGTATCGGTCTGACGGCAAAGAACTGTTTTACTATAGCTTTTACGGTTGATAACGATAAGGAGGAAAGCAAATGGCAAACTGTCCCAAATGCGGAGTTCATCTGAAACTCACCGACTGGCGGCAGCACTGCCCTCACTGCGGCGCGAATATAGTCGTGTATGATCTGCAGGAACGGCTGATGCAGCAGGCGGATATTGCCGAGGTTCAGCATTATCATTTTCAGAAGAAAATTGACCGCCTCAAAGCGTCGTTTGTCGGCTCGAAACTCGCGGTTGTAAGAATCATCACTTCGTTCATACCCGTTTTTGCTCTGCTTCTGCCGATGGTGAACTGCAGACTCAATCCGGCTTTCGGAGATTTTGACGGAAACGCCTCGATGATTACTGTCTATAACGGCATAGAAACCGTCGGGCAAAGCGGATTCCTGACCGGCGATAAACTGCTGGCGGCGAGTTTGCTGCTGCTTCTGATTTCAATATTAATGTGGCTGGTACACTTTTTCTGCCTTATGATGGCGTGCTCGAAGCGGGCGTTTCCCAGAGCGGTTATAATAAATGCGCTGATACTCCTCACCTCATTCGGCTCGCTTGCGGTATTCATTGCCGATAAATCCGACGCCGTGCTGACCGGCAGACCTGCAATCGGCATTTATCTCTATCTCGCGCTCCAGCTTCTCAATGTGATTATTGATTTTATCGTAATTAAAAAAGGGATACCCGTTCATCACAAGCAGTGCTATGTGGGCGGAATTCCGATTGAAGAGTATTTTGAATTGCAAAAGACAATGACGCCTGAAGAGATAAGGGCGGAGCAATATAAACGCCTGCAGGCTATTCAGGACGAGATGGAAGCTAAGATAGCCGAGGACGAAGCGAAAACACAGGCGCAGGTCGAAACAGCGGCGGAAGAATCAGATGGACAGGAGGCGGAAAAAGATGGCTGACGAAAAGCGCAGAGACTCCGAGCAGCTTCAGATGAATCAGGCATATATGAACCGCCTTTTCTGCACCACCAGGGAGCGCATCGCCTATGTTGCCTACAGCGCTTTCGGAAAGCTGAAGCTCGGCCAATACGATGTAGGTGCCGATATCTGGCTCTATAAGATATTCGGCGTTGAGCCGAAACCTCTCGCCAAGGCAACAGCCGCGCTGACTGTTTATGATATGATAAACGACCCCGTTACCGCGGCAATCATCGACAATATGAGAACGAGATGGGGCAAATTCAAACCCTTCCAGTACCTCTCGCTGCTTCCGAGCATAATATCGGGTATTTACACCTGTTTCCTGCCGTTGATTGCAGCGTATTTCGGAATGAATACCGGACAAAAGCTCATAGCATATATGGTTCTCCAGTATTTCAACGAGACAATCGGCGCCTTCTTCGGAGGAGGCGAATATATAGAGAATGTTTTCACCCCGAATCCCAATGAGCGAACGAGTCTGCTCGTCGGCGCGAATTTCGTGGGCGATCTTGTGGCAAAGCTCCCATCGCAGATTATCGGCCTGCTCTATGACCTTATCGCAAACGGCAAGCTCAAGGCCTCACTGACAAAGACATTCATTGCCTTCAAGACGACAATATGGATTATCACGATTATACCGACCGTGTTCTGGTTCATCGTCAGCAAGGAGAGAGTGCCCCAGAGCGAGAAGCCGCCCCATCCGGTCAAGGGAATACTTTCCGTATTCCGCAACAGACCGCTTCTGATTTATACTCTGACAGGCCTTATCGGCGGAATCGATATCGGCTCGGGCGAGGATTTGTACTATAACGATGTTCTGAAATTCAATATGCTGCCGACTGTCGCCGGCATACCGGGAATGCCCGTTTCCTATGCTTCCTACGCCCTCGCTCCGAAATTCAGACAGCGATTTTCAACCAAAATGCTCTGGTATTTCTCGAACGGTTCGATTTTTATCAGCGAAGCGCTGTTTTTCCTGACGGGTCTCATCGGCGGCGAGAAACACGGTTTCTATCAGAAGAAGCTGCCGATGTCAATCGCCTTCGGCGCGGGAAATCTGATTGAAATGGTATTCTACGCTACAAAGGGCATAGTCGGCAAGGAAATCGATTACGAGGTTCTCGATTACTGCGAATGGAAAAACGGCTTCAGAGTAGAGGCGACAATAAAACTTATCAACGGCTATTTTACCAAAGCTAAGGACGCGATTCTCAAAATAGTCAACGCCCATCTGCTTCAGGACTGGGCAAAGTATGAAATAGGCGAAACGGCAATTCAGTCAACCGAAACAAAATGGCGGCTCTTCCTGATTGCCTTCGGGCCTCATCTGATTTTTGATTTTCTCGCGCTTCTGCCGATGCTTTTCTATAATATTGACAGCGATACAAGAGAGCGCATGTATCTCGATCTTGAGAGAGCGAGAGCAAAACGCGCGCTTATGGAAAAGCTTGAAACCGATGAAAAGAATGCATAAAGAGGAGATTATTAAATGAAGAAATTTTTATCATTGATGCTCGCGGCGGTAATGATATTCGGCGCCTGCATTCCGTCTTTTGCACAGGAAGGAAGCAAAACAGAAGCCGCTCTTCAGCCGGCGGGAGGATATCCGGTAATAGTTGTCAGAGGTATGGATTTCACCGGCCTCTATATTGATTACGGCACCGAAAAGCAGCATAACTGCATGGGCGATATAGATATCGGCGGCATCCTCAAGGCGGTCGGCTCCGCCCTGCTGACAAAGCTTTTCAAAAACGACCGCAAGGCGGCTACGCATATCCTTATTGAAGAGCTCGAGAAGATATTCGGCGGCTACGCCTGCAACGAGGACGGCTCCTCAAAGTATAATGTCGGGACTGAGAAGCTCCCCGGCGCAATAGGTAATTATCCCGAATTTTTTGACAGAGTCGATTACGAATTCGGCATTACCCGTACAGCGGCGGAAAAATTCGGCGGGGATATGGTCTATTATTTCAATTATGACTGGCGACTTGACCCGATGCAGACTGCCGATGAAATCAACGAAACCGTTGAGACGGCAATGCGTGACCATAACTGTGACAAAGTGAATCTTGTAAACTGCAGTATGGGCGGGCTTATGAGCGTAGCCTATATGACAAAATACGGCACGGATAAAATAAACCGCCTCATCTGCCTCTCCTCAACCTGGTGCGGAACCTATGTCACCTCCGACCTTCTCAAAGGCGATGTGGTTATCGACGAAAACAGACTCTGCAATTTCCTTCTCAATCTCAGTGACAATTTTGCCCTGCAGGCATTGATTAAAACCCTGAAATTCACCGGAATCACAAAGCTTGTAACAAAGCTGGCGATGAAATTCGTAACTAACAACAAAGACCAGGTCTTTGACGAATTTCTCGGTCCGATTTTCGGCAATATGCTGCCGATATGGGCGCTTGTGCTCCCCGAGGATTATGACGCGTGCATTAAATATATGTATGAGCGTCCCGGCACAAAAGAAGCGAGAGCCGATTTCATAGCGAAAACGGCCGAGCTTCAGGAAATGATGAAAAACAGGGATGCGATGATAGCGCAGGCAGTTGAAAACGGCATGGAAATCGCTGTTGCCGCGACCTATGATTCTCCGGTCGCTCCGGTCTATGAGCGCTCATACGTAAACGGCGATGCCGCGCTTGAAACTCCGCTGATGAGCGGTAAGGCGACCGTTGCACCATTCGGCGAAACACTTGAAAATGCGGACACTTCATCACGCTATGTCTCGCCCGACAAGGTCTGCGACACCTCGACCGCCCTCTATCCCGATTCCACCTGGCTCACAAGAGGAGCACCCCATGTTTCGGGCTCATACGGCACCGATTACGCCGATTTCATCATCTGGCTCTTATCGACCGACAATCTCAAGGTCACCGCAAATCCGGATTACCCCGCTTTCATGAAGAGCGCGAAAGACCAGCACCTCGAAAAGTGGGGATAAAACAAAAAAGGCACGGTAAACGTGCCTTTTTTATATTCTCAGGTCTATTTTATCTCAAGTTCCGTAAGAATCGGAAAATGGTCACTCGGATATACTCCGTCATAGGTATCGGTGATAACCTTGTATTCGTTGACGTTGAATGTGTCTTTTGAAATCATGAAGTAGTCAATTCTGCCGTCATTGAGCTGCAGACCGTAATTCTGATATGTGCAGGAGTCTGGCATTGAGTTATCGGTCATAAGCGCGGCGTCGTCAAATATTTCAACAGCGGCATTATATGTCGTGCTGCCGACATGGGCGTTGAAGTCGCCCATCAGCACAGAGGGATAAGATCCGAATTCCTTCGTCTTTTCAAGAACAAGCTTGATTCCGTTTATTCTGGCCGCCTCACTTATATGATCGAGATGGGTGTTGAAGATAACAAATTTCGTGCCCGTTTCCCTGATTTCAAGAACGGAATAGCCGCAGACTCTGTAGTTGGCGGCGCCCCAGCCCTTGCTCATCACATCGGGAGTCTCCGAGAGCCAGAATGTGCCCTGATCTATGAGCGCGTAGAGTTCTGTATTGTAGAATACGGGGCAGCCTTCGGAATTGAAAGCTGTGTCGCGGTAGGTGATTGTCGAATCATACTGCGGCAGGCTGTCGCAGAGATACTGATACTGCCATTTTGTGACCTCCTGAAATCCGATGATTCCGGGCGCGTTGTTAACAATATTTTTAATGACGAGATCCGCTCTGTAAAACCAGGTCTTTTTGCCTAAATCCATTGGGTTTATGCATCTCACATTGCAGCTCATCACTCTGAGTGTATTCCCCTGCACAGGCACGGTGATTTCATATTCCGCTTTATTTTCCTGATATTTAGGATAATAAAAAAGCATCACGTTTCCGGCGAGCACCGCAGCTGCGGTTAGGAAAGATATGATTCTTGTAAAAAAGTTTCTTATTGATTCGTTCATTTTTATTCGCCTCCCGGAACTATTATAAACCCGTACAAACAGCGAGTCAATAATTATATTGACACGGGCAATTCGCAAAATGTATAATTTAAGCGGTGATTATATGCAGATAATAAAACTTATACTTTCATTCTTTTTCGTACTCGGTCTCGCGCTTCACGGCCTGCCGTATCTGTTTTATCCCACTGTGGAATTTGACCTTAGCGATATAGGCACCGAACCGGATATATCTTCACGCGCCTGCGGCTTTCTGTACGGTCTCGCGCAGGAGGGTGTTCCTTCGCCGGAGGCGGTGAAAACGCTGAATATTTCGAGCATTTCGCAGAAGGTCATCGGCGGCCTTCAGCATCCGATAGGCGACGTGGACGATGTCAGCCCCAATCTCGGCACCTGCGACTATATAACTGTTTATCTGCAGGACTGCTACCCGACCTGGTATTACAACTGGGATGTTATCGAGGAAATGCGAAAGGCGGGGACCTACGACTGCAGGGAATTCGTAGAAAATGATTTCCTCCCGCAGGCAAGGGAGAAGGTCCGAATTCTCTCTCAGAAGGATTATGCCGACCGCCTCGTGTACTGCCCGTATAATGAATGCGATAACACTGTATGGTTCGGCACGCCGCAGAAAGGCGGCCGGCTTGCCTTTGATGATAAGGCAAAGGCGGAGTTTTACCGCGCGTGGAAGCTCGCTAACGAAGAGATAAGGGCAATTCATCCCGGAAGCAAAATCGGCGGACCGGGTTACTGCGATTACAATATTGACAAAATCGGAGATTTTCTGAAATTCTGCAAAGAGAATGATTGTCTTCCCGATATTATGATTTATCATGAGCTCGGCGGCGAATCCTCAATGTGGCTCAGAGACCATGTGAAGGAATACAGGAAATTTGAAAAAGAACTCGGAATAAAGGAAATCCCGATTATTATCACCGAATACGGAACAATGGAGGAATGCGGCGTTCCCTCGCCGATGCTTCATTATATTTCCGCTATGGAGGACAGCGGAGTTTACGGCAATATCGCCTACTGGCGCCTCTCCGATAATCTCTGCGATACGATTACAAAGGGTAACTGCCCGAATTCCTGCTGGTGGCTATATAAATGGTATTGCGATATGCGCGGAAAGCACATTCCCTGCGAGGTGCTTGATCTGAAACATTCCGATTTTGAGAATACGGTCAAGTATTTCAGGGACGGTTTTCATAAATCGAAGCTCGACGGCATCGGCGCCTGCGATATTGATAATAAACGAATTGACCTGATTATCGGCGGAGCAGATTACTCATATCAGGCGGCGCTCAGAGGCGCTGACAGGATTTTCGGGAAGAGCAGGGTCCGCGTAACCGTTGAAGCGGTCACCTTTGAAGGCCTCAACGGCGAAGTTTTCAAGCCGTCAGTCATCTCGGATAAGGTTGAAACTGCATCGGCGAATATGAAAATCAGAATTGACACCCCCGATATAAACGCGGTTTACCATGTAATAATCGAACCCTACGGCGGAGAAAAGCTTCTTGAAGCAGCCCCTCTGCCCAAAAGATTTGAATTTGAAAACGGAACTCTGCTCGGCAAAGCATATACCTACGACAGCGCCTACGGTACGACGGGCGGAATTCAGGGAATGTGCGGCGGCTTTGAAAATGACGGTGACGGCATTTCACTTGATTTCAATACCGGCAAAGCCGGAAAGTATGATATTTCAATTGTTTACGGCAAGGCGAATGACGGAACATCCACCGCTTCAAGATGCGACGGCAGGGCAAAGATGATATTTGACGGCGAAGAAAGTGAAATCTCTCTGCCGAACACCGTCAAGAGCGAATATACCGATAAATATACTTTCACCGCAGATTTGTCAGCGGGAAAGCACAATATCAGGCTTATGCATTCCGACGGCACATTCGTAGTCGATTCCCTGCTTATCCTTCCGCATACCGAAAACGAATCGGCATATTGCAAATATGATAAGGATTGCGGCGAGTATCTGATTATCGCTCCGGCAGACGGTTTTTATAAAATCGGCAACGCAGATAAATACCTGAAAAAAGGATTCAATTACGTGAAAGACGAAAACGGCGGGAATATTGAAGCAGCACCCTGCGGTTACGAAGATGAATTTACCGCAGAATTAAACAAACTCGCCCTCTCGGGAACGGCTGAAATCAAAACGGTCGGAGGCAGGGATTGCCTCACGGGAATCAATTCGGACGGCGGCAGCGCGGCAATTGAATTCAACGCCCCGCGTGAAGGAATCTATGCGATTACTCTGGAATATTCAAACAACGAGGAAAACGGACTTCACGCCTATAATGTTGACCTGATTGAGGAATATGTTACGATAACCGCAGGCAATGAAAAACACGAACTCTGGTGCGTGAATACGCTCAGCGATTATAATTTCTCAACCGCAACAGCATATATCCGGCTGAATGAAGGAATGAACGAAATTGTTCTTTCCAACGACCATTTCAACTCCTTCAACTGCATAACAACCACAAGCCCGAATATCTCGCGGATAACAATAAATCGGGCAGAAAAGTAGAAGAATAATCTCCCGTCCTTCAGGGCGGGAGATTTCATTTAACTGTGCAGCTTTATGAATTCAATCAGCCTCTGCCAGTCGAGGCGGCTGAAATAATGAACACCGGGGCGTATCTGCCAGCCGACATCGCCTTCGGGAAATCTGTCGCCCGTTTCGGGCACACGGTCGGGACAGACAATCCCTTTTTCAAATGCGGGCGAAGCCGCGACGCTGGAGAGAAATTCGGAGAGAGGATCAGCCCAGGCATCCTCTTCGGCAGAGCCGACAAATACCCTGCGCGGTGCGATGGACGCAATCAGATAATGCTGGTCAAATGGCATCTTATCCTCGTTATTCGCATATTTATAATAGTTTTCGCAGAACCAGAACGGAAAACGATCAACTATATCGGCAACTGTTTCTCCGGTCTTTCCCCTCTGAATCGCCGCTCCGCTGCAGCCCGCGCCGTTTGAATAGGCAAAGGCAAATCTCGGATCGGTCGCCGCAGTAAAGAGAGCGGTTTTGCCAAGTCGTGAATGGCCGCAGACACAAACGCGGTCAAGGTCGATAGTATCGCCGAGAGTTTCGGCGTAATCAAGCGCGCGCTGAGCCGCCCAAGCCCACATCGCGATTTTCCCCGCACCGTCTGCGGGGCGCTTTCCGTCTGGGAAAAGAATACCGGCGAGGCCGTTTGTAAAATCTCCGTCATCGCTTGTAACATCCTCATAGCATAAGGAAATCAGCGCGAAGCCGTTATCGATTATTTCCTCTGTCGGCATATATCTGTCGGGATTGTCCGGGCGGAAATTAATATGGATAAATAGCGGATATTTTCCTTTTGTTCTGTCGTTGGGAATCGTCGCGAGAATCGGGAATGAGAATTCTCTGCCATCGACACGGCAGTTTACGGTTATTCTGTCGCAATTTGCTTTTCCGGCGCAGAATCTGCGGATGATGTCTTTTTCCTGCGTAAAGGATATATCATCCGGCTTCGGCGGCAGGAAGCCGTAAACTTCACGCTGAAGGATTCCGAGCATTTCATCCCGCGGTTTGAGCGCCGGAAGATTCCGGGAGGCGAGCATTTCTTTAAGCATACAATCACTTCCGTCAATATATTTCGTTATTATTATAGCACAAAAACAGGAAATACAACAATAAAACTGCAGCAGTATTGACAAGAGGTAACAAATAAAATAAAATATCATCGTAATTAAAACTATAAGGCGGTGTAAATTATGGCAAAAATCATCGGCAATGCGATTCCGAATTTACCCTGGGAGGATAAACCGGAGGGCTTTGAATATCCCGTATGGCGCTATTCGGGCAATCCGATAATCACTCGCGACAATCTTTTCTTTGCAAACAGCATTTTCAATTCGGCTGTTGTGCCGTACGACGACGGCTTCGCGGGCGTTTTCAGGGTAGATGACAGAACAAGAGACCAGATTATCGTCACCGGCCGCAGCAAGGACGCGATTCACTGGGAGCTCAGCGAAAAGAAAATATTCAACGGTTATGATCCGAGAATCTGCGAAATCGACGGCAGATACTATCTGAGCTGGGTAAACCTCACCCCTCACGGTACGACCATCGGCATCGCGGTTACGGATGATTTTGAAACCTGGGAGCAGCTTGAGGACGCGACCTATCCCGTCGCGCGAAACGGAGTGCTCTTCCCGCGTAAAATAAACGGCGAATATGTGCTGCTTGTCCGCCCCTGTGACAGAGGCCACACCCCCTACGGCGATATTTTCATCCAGCACAGCCCGGACCTTAAATACTGGGGCAAATACAGATTCGTTATGGGTCCGGTAAGAAACTGGGAAATGACGAAGGTCGGCGCAGGCCCGACTCCTATTGAAACGGATATCGGCTGGCTCGCCTTCTATCACGGAGTTATTACGAGCTGCAACGGCTTCACCTACAGCATGGGCGCCGCAATTCTCGATATCAACGATCCGTCAAAGGTGCTTCACAGAGCGGATTCATTCCTGCTGGCTCCCCACGAAATCTACGAGACAGTCGGCGATGTGCCGAATGTCGTCTTCCCCTGTGCCGCTCTCGCGGACGCTGAAACAGGCAGAATCGCGATTTACTACGGCGCGGCCGATACGTCGGTAGCTCTCGCTTTCACAACAATTGATGAAACGGTTGATTATATTCTGAAGCATGATATGATTAAATAGCACAAACAATAAAGGACTTGAGCGGATGCTCAAGTCCTTTTAAGTCTGTATTCAATTGCTTTTATACTTCTTCATCCTCGCTTATCAGATGCAGATAGAGAGCGCAGGCGAGGCTGTTATCGAAGGTGCCGGGAGCGGCGCAGGAATTAAGGAAGTCACCTTTAACCCTGTCATATTCCTCCGAAAAACCGTATTTTCTGAGAATTTCCAGCTTGATTGCCGTCTGCTCGGGTTTTACGGTTTCGCAGGGAATAACTATTTTCTCAACCATATTCTTTGCATTCTCTTCGCCGATATTTATTCCCGCCCAAAGAGGGACAAATGACGCAAATTCGTCGGAATTGTCAACATCGAGTCTGGTCGCGTTTTCAATATTGAAGTAAACGGTGTTGAAAACGTTATTCTCTTTGTCATAAAAATTCTTTATGATATTCTCTTCGAGGCGGGCCGCATCTTCAGTCCATTTTTCAACCTTTTCCTCGAGTCCGAGCATTGTCGCGAGCTCCGCGGTCGCTCTGAGCTGGTCAAGGAAAAACGCGTTGACTGCGATAGTGATAACCGGTCGCTTTTCAATCTCTTCAAATATCAGCCCGCAATCGGAAATTCTTGCTGTCAGCCACCATTTGTTATTCTCCTCGAGCGCGGGAAGCACATCCCAGCCGAAGCCGAAATCAAAATCCATCTCTCTGATTATCGCCCTGCCGAAAAGCGGATAGAGGCGGTAATCATTGCTTTCATAGGTAGAGCAGAGCTTTCCGGAAATCTTGCCGTCCGCTCTCGACCTGCGGGCAATCTGCTTGATGAAATCCTTGCTGTTGTTAGTGCCGAGCAGACCGTATCCGAAATTGCCGAAAAAGACATCCCAGACGGACGTATATGCCTTCGTTCCTCTTGAGGGGAACGGCGTCACACAGTTTTCAAGGGAGCCCTGCGCCTTGGAATAGTTGAAAAGCATACCCTTGACCGCGCGGGCAATTGCTTTGATTTCGGTTTCGTTCTTAGCCTCATACTCGAATGAGCGGGAATTGTTCCTGAGCCATCTGCGGCAGAGAAGCGCTGCTTCATCGACCGTTGCCGGAGAGGTCATAAGAATATTCCTTACATACTTCGATGTGGCCTTGAGTGCCTCAAAATCGCAGGCAATGGCAATTTTGCCGTCTGCTCCCGCCTTGATTTTATAGCCGTCTGAAGTGTCTATGCTTCCGCTTATTGCGCGCACTCCGAATATAAACGGAACTACCGAATCGGGATCCTCGGGCGCCTGATTGAGCGAATAGCCGTGAAGGATAAGATACTCGCTGTCGGAGTCCGATTCCTTCCATAAATCAGCGGTACCGGATGAGACGGAGGTCAGCATTCTGAGCTCGTCGACTCCCTCGCATTCAAAGACGAATCCGTCATTTTTCCAGAATGAGAGGCGGCCTTTATTGAATCCGAAAACCAATCTGTAAATGCTGGATTCCCTGGTATTCAGCGGATAGGGAAGAGCTATCAGCTCGTTGAATATGCTTCTCGTGGCGGAATTGTAGCTCAGCCAGAGGTTGCTCACGCCGTTTCTGTTGGGCGAAACGCACAGGCCGATTGTCGAAAACATCGGGCTGTAACTGCTGCCCGGATTATTGAATCCGGTAACCTTCTTAATCTCTTTATATATAACTTCCTGCATTTTATATACTCCTCAAATCTACGTATCATAAATTATATAATCATAAAGCGTAATTGTCAAGTTAATCGGCGGTTACAACACTGTAATTGACTTTTAAAATAAAAAATGATATTATTTATTAAATATTTTATAATGGGAAATCGTCGGCACAACCTGATTTCCCAAAAAAGGAAGCGATAACGTGAAAGGCATAATTCTTGCAGGCGGCTCCGGCACAAGGCTTTATCCCCTTACTCTTGTCACAAGTAAACAGCTTCTTCCCGTTTACGATAAACCGATGATATATTATCCGCTCTCAACTCTTATGCTCGCGGGCATAAGGGATATCCTCATTATATCCACTCCGACCGATACGCCGAAGTTCCTTGAGCTTCTCGGCAACGGCTCGCAGTTCGGACTTAATCTGAACTACGCGGTTCAGGACAGCCCCGACGGCCTCGCCCAGGCGTTCATCATCGGCGAGAGCTTTATCGGCGATGACAGCGTTGCGATGGTGCTCGGCGACAACATCTTCTACGGAAGCGGCCTCGGTCATCTGCTGCGCATGGCGGCAAAAAACGAGGGCAGAGCTACCATCTTCGGCTACTATGTGGATAATCCGCAGCAGTTCGGCGTGGTTGAATTCGATGAAAACGGGGCTCCTGTTTCAATAGTCGAAAAACCTGCCGAGCCCAAATCCAATTACGCTGTAACAGGCCTTTATTTCTATGACAACCGAGTTGTTGAATACGCAAAGAATCTGACACCCTCGGCGAGAGGCGAGCTTGAAATATCCGATATAAACCAGATTTATCTCGACAACGGCGACCTTGATGTCAAGCTCCTCGGCAGAGGCTATGCCTGGCTCGATACGGGAACAGTCGATTCGCTCAACGACGCATCGAATTTCATAAGACAGATTGAGAAGCTTCAGGGCATCCAGATTTCCGCCCCCGAGGAAATCGCCTATAATATGAGATGGATAACCAAGAAGAAGCTCATTGCCGCAGCGAAAAAATACGGCAATTCGAGCTACGGTCAGCATCTGATGGCGGTCGCCGAGAGCAAAATCCTCTATTCATCCGACAAACCCGGCGAGAGACCGCGCTGGGGTACCGAAAACGGAGTAATCTATGAATAAAAAAGAAACCGCGATTGACGGAGTTTATATAATTGAGCCGAAGGTTTTCGGCGACAGCAGAGGCTGGTTTTACGAGAGCTATTCGACCGAAGCGTTTTCGCTGCTCGGCATAGACACTGTATTCGTGCAGGATAACCGCTCGTTCTCGGCAAAAAAAGGCACCCTCAGAGGCCTTCACTGCCAGAAGGCGCCCTCTGCACAGGCGAAGCTCGTCTCCTGCACACGCGGAGAAATCATCGATGTCGCGGTCGATATCCGCAGAGATTCTCCGACATATATGAAGCATGTCAAGGTTCTGCTCTCGGCAGAAAACAAGCTTATGCTTTATATACCTAAGGGCTGTCTTCACGGCTTCATAACCTTGACGGATAATGTTGAATTATCCTACAAGGTGGACAATCTCTATTCGCCGGAAAATGACAGAAGCATAAAATACGACGATCCCGATATCGGTATAGACTGGGGAGAGATTGACCCGGTTCTCAGCGATAAGGACAGAAACGCGCCGCTGCTCAAAGACAGCGACGTATAAACGATACTGTCATTCTGAGGCATTTATGCCGAAGAATCGCAAGTTTGCGAGTATGATTCAGAATTAAGAGTTAAGAATTCAGAATTATAATGCAATCGTAGGGGGCGACGACCGCGGCGCCCCGCCCCAAGGATATGCGGAGCATCATATAATCAAATAATCCGCTTGCGGCCCTCTCCGAGAACGGAGAGGGTGGCACGGCGACAAGGATATAAGCCGTGACGGGTGTGGCGATACAAAGCGTTTTGTTAAAAAGTTATTCTGTTTACAGGAAGGGTTATACAATATGGAAAAAGGTATAATTTATGTAATGACTACTGCCGTTCCGGGCCTTATCAAAATTGGCAGAACCGGCTCGGATAACTTTGAGCAAAGGATGTATAACCTTGAGCAAAACGGATACAGAAATGTAACGGGGCTTAAAAGAGAATTTGCCATTGAAGTTGAAGAATACAAGAATAAAGAAAACCTTCTTGACACTATTTTTGAGAAAAGCCGTGTCAGCGATACCGAACTGTTCGCTGTTGATAAAAATATTGTAATTCAACTTTTATCTTCATTTGAAGGCAAAATGATATATCCCAAAGATGAGAGAAAGAATGAAGTTTTTAAAGAAGCCGCCGATAACAGAACCAGCAGCATTATCCCCAACGGGAAATACACCTTCGAGAGAAGAAAAAAATCAGACGGCAATAAGCTTGTAAAAGCTACTGCTATTGTAGAAAACGGATGTTGGACCCTTATTAAAGGTAGCGTTTTGGGAATTACTGAAGATAAAGGCGTTTCAGCTAAAGCTAAAGCGGCAAGAGCTGTAGCACCAATGGATAATAACGGAAAATTGCTTGAAGACTTTGAACTGGGTGTATGCTCATCATCCCATGCAGGAACGGTTGTTATGAACCAGTCAAACAATGGTTGGGATGATTGGAAGAATAAAGACGGTAAACCAATTGACATATACAGAAAACTTGCTCTGAATCAGGATTCAGAAGAGTAAAATTCAGCAAATATATATCGCCACACCCGTCACGGCTTACGCCGTGCCACCCTCTCCGTTCTCGGAGAGGGCCAAACCGGAAATTTTTATTATACGGAGTTAATACATGTTTGCCAGAATCAACAGTATGGGGCTTTTCGGAATAGACAGTTATATGGTCGGTGTCGAGGTTGACTTCGGCCAGGGGCTTCCGCGCGTTGATCTGGTCGGCCTGCCCGATACGGCGGTCAGCGAATCGAGAAACAGAGTCCGCTCGGCAATGAAAAACAGCGGATATGAATTCCCTCAGAGCAGAGTAACAATAAATCTTTCACCCGCGGATGTCAGGAAGGAAGGCCCTCTCTATGACCTGCCGATTCTTATCGCGCTTCTCAAGGCGGGGCATTCACTCAATGTGAATACAGACGAATTCGCCTTCATCGGTGAACTCTCACTCGACGGCCTCGTGCGCCATGTAAACGGCGCCCTGCCGATGGTTATCAAAGCCCGGAAGGAGGGACTCGAGAGAGTATACGTTCCCAAAGCCAATGAGCGTGAAAGCTCGGTGGTTGAAGGAATCGAGGTTTACGGCGTGGAGACCGTAAAGGAAGTCATTCAGCATCTCAAAGGCGAAATCGACCTTGAAAGAGCGGTTTACGATGAGAATACCGAGCTTCTGAACCGCCCGCCGATGCCCGATTTCAGGGATGTTATGGGTCAGCAGGAGGCAAGATACGCTCTTGAAATTGCCGCCGCGGGAGGACATAATATACTGATGGTCGGCCCTCCCGGCTCGGGCAAGAGCATGCTCGCAAAGCGCCTGCCGTCAATTCTGCCGGACATGACCTTTGACGAGAGCATCAAAACCACCGAAATATATTCCATTGCGGGCGCACTGCCCGAAGGTATTTCACTTATCAGAGAGCGGCCTTTCCGCTCGCCGCATCATACCGTTTCCCCCGCAGGCCTTTCGGGAGGCGGAGTGATACCGAGACCGGGCGAGATATCGCTTGCGCACAACGGAGTTCTGTTCCTCGACGAACTGCCCGAGTTCTCAAGGCAGTCAATGGAGGTTCTCCGACAGCCGATTGAGGATAACAGAATCACGATTTCGCGCGTGAACGCATCTGTAACCTATCCCTGCTCGGCGATGGTCGTGTGCGCGATGAATCCCTGCCCCTGCGGATATTACGGGCATCCGAAAAGAAAATGCACCTGCCCCGAGGGCGCGGCAAAAAGATACCTTGCCAAAATATCGGGACCGATGCTCGACAGAATAGATATTCATATTGAAGTGCCGCCGGTTGATTTTGAAAAACTCTCGGCGAAAACTCCCGGAGAGTGCTCGGCAGATATCAAGAAACGAGTGAATGCCGCGCGGAAAATCCAGCAGGCACGTCTCGAAGGCACGGGCATTTCCTGCAACGCAAAGATGGATTCGGCGATGACAAAGAAATACTGCAATCCGACTCCCGAGGCAATGAAAATGCTCGAGAGAGTCTTTGAAAAGCTCGATCTCTCTGCGAGAGCTTATGACAAGGTGCTGCGCGTTTCACGCACAATAGCCGACCTCGAGGGAAGCGAGAATATCGAGGCGTCGCACATTGCTCAGGCGGTGCAGTTCCGCTCACTCGACAGAAAATTCTGGAGAGAATAGAGACGGATTAAGGTTGCATTAAGTTTTATAAATTAAAATAAATTGACATTTATTTATCACATAAGAAAGGGGCGATATGTTTGGATAACGAAAACTTGAACAATATCCCCGAAGAAGAAATCAAGAAAGAAACAGAGGAAGCCATCGAAGAGGCAGAGGATACTGCTGAAGAAGCTGTTTCGCAGGAAGAAGCAGATGAAGAGGATTCCGCCGAAACACCGGAATCGCCTGAAGAAAGCTCCGATTCCGATGAGGAAGAGGAAGACGAGGACGAGGACGAGGAAAAAATCTGCCCGGGCTGTAAGGAAAACACAGTTGCCCGCGGTCACGAATACTGCCGCAAGTGTGAGCGCAAATATGTCAAAACACACATCGGATTTTTCCGCTATGTCGCCGGCGCAATCGCCCTTCTCGGCTCTCTTTTCGCGTTCATAATCATCTGCATCTCGGCGCTCCCCTCGCTGCAGGTCTTTGAGGGCCATATCTATCAGGCCGGCAGAATTGTATATTCCTCCATTGAATCCTTCAGGAAGGCGGATGAGGTCGCCTCAAATGTCAGCGGCGCTCTTCAGGGCGTTTCATTCGCCGACAGATTTTTGCAGACCGGCTCCTCGCTCGACAATAAGATTTTCAAGGCGAGCATAAAATTCTACAATCCGCTTGTCGCCGAGCAGTATAAACAGTATATTTTTGACAGCCCCGGAGCGGCGGAGTATCAGAAACACAGTCGCGCCGTCAAAAATAATTCGGCCGTTTTCAAAAAATACGAGGATATGTATCACAAGGTCGAGTCGATTTACGAAAAAATCGTAAACAAAGAAAAGACCACGCCCGAAGACGGCAAGCCCGCGCTGGAAGAACTTGAAAAACTCCGCGGTCAGGACGGCATCGATGAACAGCTCCTCAACCTCTACGGCTACGATATCGCGGGAATGTGCGAGATGGGCGACGATCTTATTTACGGCTATCTCGACAAGACCTACGAAACAAGAGACAAGAACGATACCGACTGGGAATTCCTCTATATCGACGCATATATTGATTCGCTGATAAAGCGTGACAGAGACGATGAGGCGGCGGAAATCATTGAAGAGCTCATGAAGCAGGACCTCTCCAACGAAAAACCCGTAAAACAGTTCGCGAGAATCTGTCTCAAGAAAAACGAACTCGATAAAGCGGAAGAGGAAATCAACAATTACTGCGCGAATAACCTCACTATCGAAAACACCTTTTCGGATACGGGGTATCAGCTTCTCATCTGGCTCGCGAGAGTAAAGGGCGATTATGACGAGGTCGAAGAAACCGTCGAGACCGCGCAGCAGCTCTACGAGCTTATTCCCGAATTCAACCGCCAGCTCGCTCTCGCCTATCTCGCTCAGGATAAATTTGACGAAGCTTTTGAGCAGGCATATCTTGCCGACGAGAAGGCATACTACCGCGTGTCTTACTACAATGACCCGAGCGCTATGTCGGAGGAGATTTATGCAACCCTCTATGTCAGTGCTTTCCTTGCCGATAAATGCGGAAAGAAAGATACCGAAAACGCTGAGCATATCAAGGATATCATCGATTCCTTCAAGGACCGCAATTTTACGAGCGATACGGTCCGTCAGATTATCGAAGGCAAGCTCGATGTCAGGGATGCCGTGACGAAAGGAGTGTGTGACCTTATATGAGACTGATTTATGTCATTTTCAAATTCATACTGTTCCCGGGCACATACATCCGCGGCTTCTGGGAGCACCTGACCTGCAAAATCCTTCACCTGCCCGTCGAGAGCGAAGGATATCTGAGAGCCGACGAGGCCTGCGGTCATGTTGAGCACGCGCTCGCCACCACCCCCTGGTCCGCCTGGCTTATGGCGACCGGCCCCGGCTTTATGATGTTCAATGCCGGAATGGCGTTCCTCTACGCCGGAGTGCTCAATATCTTCTATATGGGCATCACTCCCTATGATTCAATCGGAATGTTTATCTTCTATGTTATTCTGATTTATCTCGGCGTGTCGTTCCTCTGCAGTCTCTTCCCTCTGACAGAAGATATACTGACTTACTGGGATATGGCGTACCATACCAAAAAGCGTGTGCCGGTTATTTTTAAAATTCTTTCTTTTCCTCTCGCGCTTATCACAAGAATCGGCGCCTTCTGCGAAAAGAATTGCATAAATTTCCTGCTTGCGATTGTATTCATAGTTCTGCATATTGTGCTGATGCTGTAAAAGATATTAAAAACTCCCGAAGCGGTTTGCTTCGGGAGTTTCTTTATTCATTATTCGTATTCTATGGTTGCGGTGGGCTTCGGGGTGAAATCGTAGAGGACTCTGTTTACGCCCTTAACCTCGGTGATTATGCGCTGAGTGATATGCTGCATAAGGTCGAACGGAACGTTTTCTACCGTCGCGGTCATAGCGTCGCGGGTGTTGACCGCTCTGATGATTACGGGCCATTCGAAGCATCTCTCGCCGTTTTTTATGCCGGTCGATTTGAAATCGGGAACAACGGTGAAATACTGCCATACCTTGCCTTCAAGACCGTTCTTCGCGAATTCCTCGCGCAGAATCGCGTCGGCCTCTCTGACCGCTTCAAGTCTGTCTCTTGTGATAGCGCCGGGGCAGCGTACTCCGAGGCCGGGACCCGGGAACGGCTGACGGTAAACCATGCTGTCGGGCAGGCCGAGAGCCGAGCCGACTGCTCTGACTTCATCCTTGAAGAGAATGCGCACGGGCTCAACAAGCTCAAATTTAAGATCATCGGGAAGGCCGCCTGCATTATGATGCGCCTTGATACCCTTTTCGCTCTCAAGAATGTCGGGCCAGATAGTACCCTGGGCAAGGAACTTTATGCCGTCGAGTTTGCGGGCTTCCTCGGCGAAAACTTCGATGAATTCGCCGCCGATAATCATTCTCTTCTGTTCGGGATCTGAAACACCCGCAAGTTTGTCAAGGAACCTGTCAACTGCGTCAACATAAACGAGATTTGCCTTCATTTCATCGCGGAATACGCGCTGAACCTGTTCGGGCTCACCTTTTCTGAGAAGGCCGTGGTTTACGTGAACGGCAACGAGCTGATCGCCGACCGCCTTGATAAGCAGGGCCGCGACTACCGATGAGTCCACGCCGCCCGAGAGAGCGAGGAGAACCTTATCGGAGCCAATCTGCTCGCGGAGCAGCTTAACCTGCTCGTCAATGAACGCCTGAGCAAGCTCGGGAGTCGTGATTCTTTCCATGTTTTCGGGTCTTCTGATGTCTGTCATACGCTTTCCCTCCATAGATTGCAAAATTAAATTAACAAAATAATTATACTGCAATTATATCTGCATTTCAATAAAAAAATGAGGTCGGATAAAAATATTTTCGGATTGAAAATTCCCTCCGCGAGGGAGGGAATAGTTCAGATTTGTTTTATTGATTTGATTTCCGCTCTGCCGCTGAGAACCGGAGGAACATCCGGTGAGACGGTTATACCGAGTGTGCCGCCGGGCTCGGTAAATGAGCCTGAAAATGAGCCGCCGTTCAGCGAGGCGAAATATATGCCCGTCGCTGTGGTTCCGCTTGCGCAGGAACTTTCCCACACAAGCGTTTCGGGTTCGGGAACATATACAAGCGGGGTGAGTTTTTCATCTTCAACAAGCATAAATCCCAGACCACCCGGACAAAACTTTCTGCACAGGCGCACAATTTCTCTTTCGCATTCGGTTTTTTCGGCTTTTTGCGTTAGGATAATATGCGAAATGCTGCCGAAATTTACTATCGGCGCGGTGATTGTCCTGCCGCCGAGTGTCAGCGCGATTTCGGAAACGCTTTCGGGGAACGGCATATCAACCTCGCCCGAATATACGTTTTCATCCGTCTTTCCGATCGTTACTCTGACGGGACCGTTCGCTCCGCTGACATTCATATCAACCTGCGCTGTGTCAAGTTTATTCTTCAGGCAGTAAACAGCGGCGGCCGACAGGGTCGCGTTTCCGCAGAATTCGCCGCCCGCCATATTGAGATTCCTGCCGTCAATGAACCCGACCTGCTCCGCATCGGGCTCCGCGCGCATCAGCGCTTCCGCGATTTTTACACGCTCTGATGGGGGAACGGGTGAATCGACCAGCAGCGTGATGTTGCCCATCGGATTTATATAATAATAAGAAATCATACTTTATTATAATTCTGAAGGAACTGCTTCATTCTTTCGCTCTGCGTATTGCCGAAGACCTCCTCGGGGTCTCCCTGCTCGACTATCAGACCGCCGTCCATAAAGATTACCCTGTCTGAAACGGCGCGGGCAAAGGCCATCTCGTGAGTGACAATAACCATTGTCATTTTCTCCTCGGCAAGCTGTTTTATAACCTTGAGCACTTCGCCCGTAAGCTCGGGATCGAGCGCCGATGTCGGCTCGTCAAAGAAGAGAATTTCGGGATTCATCGCAAGAGCGCGGACTATTGAAACACGCTGTTGCTGACCGCCGGAGAGCAATCCGGGGTAAGAATCCGCCTTATCCTCGAGACCCATCTTGCGAAGCAGGGCAAGGCATTCCTCTCTGACCTCGTTTTTGTCGCGCTTCATAACAGAGACGGGAGCATCCATCATATTCTTGAGCACCGTATAGTGCGGGAAAAGATTGAAATTCTGAAAGACCAAACCGAAAATGTGACGGAAATCATTGAGCTTTTTGGCATAAACGCATCTGCCGTTTCTCATTTCGGCAGCGTTTTTTCCGTCATATGTTATAGTTCCCGAGTCAATCGTTTCAAGAAAAGTTGCGCAGCGCAGAAGGGTCGATTTGCCCGAGCCCGAGGGGCCGATAATTGAGACAACTTCACCCTTGTCAACATGCAGGGAGATATCTTTCAGCACGTGATTGTCGCCGAAGGACTTCTGAATATTTGTCATTTTAAGAATACTCATAGCCGCTCCCCCTTACATCTTATAATAATTCATACGCTTTTCGACCCTGCCCATAACAAAGCCGACTATCGCGTTGAATACATAATAGAATACGCCCGCAACAATAAACGGCACGAAACTCGTCTGCGAATTCGCAATCTGCTTACCGATGGTAAACATCTCCTGATATGAAACGGTAAACGCCATAGAAGTATCCTTGACGAGGGTGACGATTTCGTTTGTGACGCTCGGCAGAATTCTGCGGATAACCTGGGGCAGAATTATCTTGAAAAATGTCTGAATTCTGCTGTAACCGAGCACCTGCGCCGCCTCGTACTGGCCGACGGGCATTGATTCAATGCCGCTTCGGTAAATCTCGGCAAAATACGCCGCGTAGTTTATTGCGAAGGCAATAACAACGGGGATGAGCTTGTTTCTTGAAATGCTGATGCCGAAAAGATAATAGGGTCCGTAGGTGACCGCTATCAGCTGAAGCATAAGCGGGGTGCCGCGCAGAACGGATATGTATGCTTTTGCTATCCACGAAACAATCTTGATTTTGCTGCCGCGCAGTAAAGCAACAATCATTCCGAGAGGAATCGCAAAAAGCAGTGTCAGGAAGAAAATGGCGCAGGTTTTTTCGAGACCGACAGCCATTTTCGTGATTATTGTCATTAAGGTCATATAGTTTTTCTTCCTTAAACGGATTATTGGAAAGACTGTTTTGTTATGTTTCAATCAAAAACCCGAAGGCACATTTCTGCGCCTTCAGGATTCAGGCATTGCGGTTTGATTTTATTTGAGGAAAAGAAGGTTTCCGGCATCAATATCTTCATACTTTGCCGCAATCTTCGCATAAGTGCCGTCTGCAACGAGAGCGTCAATAGCTCCTTCAACCTCTGCGCAGAGTGCTCTATCGCCCGAACGGAATGCAATACCGTACTGCTCGGCGCCGAGATCCTCGTCGATAATGACAAATCCTTCGTGCTCAGCTACATAGCTGTCCGCAACAGGTCTGTCAACGAATACAGCATCAACAGCGTTGCCCTCAAGCTCGGTGAAGCATTTGAGGAAGCTGTCACAGGTAACAACTTCGCTGAAGGTATCGGCAAGATCCTTGAGGTCTTCATTGAGAAGGGATTCGCCGGAAGTTCCGAGCTGAACCGCTACTGCTTTGCCCGCGAGATCTTTGGATGAAGCAAAGCCGCTGCCCTCTTTTACAAGAAGAACCTGCTCATTGTCAAAATAAGGTCTTGAAATAACATAGCCCGCTTCCTTCATGGAATCGAGAATTGTCATACCCGACCATACGCAGTCGCATTCGTTTGAATCGAGCTGAACGAGTTTCTCATCCCAGTTGACCGCGAACACTTTGAATTCCCAACCGAGTTTGTCACAGACCGCTTTGCAGACTTCAACATCAAAGCCGGTATATTCGCCGTCTTTGCCGAGATAGCTGAACGGGGGATACTCGGGATCGATACCCATTGTGAATGTCTTGGTTTCAGTTGTGCCAGCGGGAGTTGAAGCGTCGGGCGCCGCAGTGGTGTTGCCGTCATCGGTCTTTGAGCCGCAACCTGCGAGGCCGAAGGTAAGAGCGGCGATAAGCGTTGCCAGGACGAGTGCAATTATTCTTTTTTTCATAAATAACCCTCCGATATTTAAATTAACTGCTATTAAAATTTATCATAACATAATAATAAAGTCAATAGTTTTGAAATTATCCCTTTATTTTTTTTGAAAAAAGCATTATAATTAATCTATCAATCCGGGAGGTAAAACCATGAAAGAAATTAACATCAGGGATATAAAAACAAGCGCGGTGGAGCTTATCAATGATTGCTGGGGGCTTGTAACCGCAGGAGATGAAGAGAAATTCAATTCGATGACCGTCAGCTGGGGTGCTCTCGGGGAAATCTGGAACAAGGACGCGGCGTTCATATTCATCCGGCACTCAAGATACACCTATGAATTTCTTGAAAACGGCAAACCTTTTACGCTTTCATTTTTTGATGAAAAATATAAGGGTGTTCTCGGCAGAATTTACGGCGCTAAGAGCGGCAGAGATACCGACAAAACCGCCGAATCCGGATTCACGCCCGTATTTACAGACGGTGCGGTAACCTACGCCGAGGCAAAATATACGCTGGTCTGCAGGGTTGTCGGCTCGCAGGAAATTGAGGCGGCCGGTTTTATCGACCCGTCAATAAGCAGCATGTATGCGGGCGGAGATATGCATAAAATGTATGTCGGAGAAATCCTGAAAGTTTATGAAAATGACACCTGAAGACAGAATACTGACATCGTTTCTGGGTGAAAAGGCAGAGCAGTGTGCCTCGAATCAGATGATAACCTCATCCAAATTCCTTGATATGCACGAAAAATCCCTCGCTGCAGGCATGCGACTGCCATACGGTGTCAGGCGATTGTTCTACGGCGGGTTTGAGGAAGCGGAGCGCAGTATAGCGGTATATCTGCCCGAATACGTCGAGGCGGTAGACTGTTCATCGTTGTCGGAATTCTTTGAGAATTCGCCGGACGACTGCCCGGTTTCAATCCTGGAAATCAAAAAGGATAAATTCTCAAAGGAACTTACCCACAGGGACTATCTCGGCGCGCTCATGAGTCTCGGAATCAACCGCGATATGACCGGCGACATCATGGTTTCAAAGGACGGCTGCCATATTGCAGTTTTGAAAACAATGGGTGCATATATTTCCGAAAACCTGACATCCGCAGGCAGAGGCACGCTGAATATCAAGATTCTTGAACCGTGGAACATCGAAAACGTCGTAAAAAGCGAGGGCGTGCCCGATTCGTTTACGGTTTCATCTCCGCGCCTTGACAGCATCGTCAGGAACGGCTTCGGCATTTCACGTGAAAACGCCTGCGAGGCAATTTCAAAGGGCCTCGTTTTTCTGAATGATATTGAATGCGAAAAACCCGATAAGAGAATCGGCGAGGGTGATAAGATTTCTCTTCGCCACAAAGGCAGAATAATAATCTCCGCCCTCCCCGGCAAAAGCAAAAAAGGCAGGGATATCGTTAATATTATAAGATTTACGGTGAAATAACTCTCCTTTTTTCAAAAAACGAATTCACAAATTGTCTGCTAATCTTTTAATTTTTGTTCATATCGGCTTAATAAGTATCGGTTACTATATAAACGGACTCAGGGAGAGCCGCAACTCCCGAAGTCCAAGCAATACCCCTCCTCAATTCAACCCCATGGTCAGAGCCCTGCTTTTCAGCAGGGCTCCTGATCTTTTTAATAGATTTTTCGGTTTATAAAAATTGCCCTCTCCGGTTACGGAGAGGGCTTTGCCGCATTTATTCAACCCCACGGGTTATAAAGTCATTACTGAACGTAACCGCCGACGGTGAGCAGGAATCCGCCGAACTGAGCACCGAATTCGGGGCCGCCGTCCATTACGATTCTGCCGTTCTTGGTTGCGTCAAGCATATCGTCTGTGCCGAGAAGGGTGCCGAGCGCACTCTTGAAAGAATCGAAGCGCAGGGTGAAGAAAGGCATAGCTCTCTTGTATTCGCCTCTGCCGGCCTTGGAATGGCCCGCTTTGATTCTGATGAACGCCGAAACCTCGGGGTGGTTCTCAACAGCGAGAGCATAGACTCTGTCGGGGCTTTTAAGCGTCCACTCGTGAACCTCATCGTGACCCTGCTTGTTCAGGGTGCTGATACCGCTCGTGAGCAGATAGAAGAAGCACTTGACCATAAGACGCTGGGTATCTTCATCCTCGGGCGCCTCTTTCGCGGTCAGGAGTGAGCTCATCTTGAGCAGCACCATCATGAAGGAAAGAAATACGCCGGGTTTCTTTGCAATTCCGTGCATTTTCGGAAGAGTCTTTGGACCGATTGTGCCCTTGAAGAAGGCGTTCATCTGCTCCACGCTCTTGAATTCAAGCTCAATATCCGTATGCTCTTTGTCGCTCACCTTATCCGCGTGAACTACCCATTCGCCCGAATTAATGATGAAATGCGTGGCATACTTGCCGTCGGGAGCGTCGGGGTCATCCGCGCTTATCTGAACAACCGCGTGGGTATTCGCGAACTTTTTGGCGAGGTCGGGAACATCCGTTGCAATCGTTTTCATAAGAGGAAGAGCGCCGCAGAGAAACAGTTTATTGGTAAACATATCATCTCTTGAAGCCATATAAATCATCCTTTCGTATCGGGATTACGAAATATCAATATTCGTCGTCCCAGTCGTTATCTTCTTCGAAGTCTTTCTTCATAACCTCACGGACAGAGGCGATAATGCCGTTGGCATCGATGCCCGCGTCTGCCATGATGTCTTCCTGAAGGCCGATCATTGCGAAGGATTCGTGGCCGAGCATCTTGAATGCGCAGGCCTTGCCGCTCTCGACGACGACTTCGGAAACTGCCGAGCCGAGACCGCCGGTGGTGAGGTGATCCTCAACCGTGATGATTCTTCTGGTTTCAAGAACCGCCTTGAGAATAGCTTCTTTATCGATGGGTTTGATTGTATGCATATTGAGAACTCTGACGCTCAGACCGTCCGCATTCTTGAGGAATTCGGCCGCCTTCTTGGCCTGCGCAACGCAGGAGCCGCAGGCGATGACGGTGATGTCGGTGCCCTCGTTGATTGTAACAGCCTTGCCGACCTCGAAGCCGTAATCCATATTATCATAGAGAACGAGGTCGAAACCGCGGTTGATTCTGATATAGAACGGGCCTTCGGTGTTGTAAGCCGCGTTTACTGCGTTTGCCGTCTCAAAACCGTCTGCGGGGCAGATAACGGTGAGATTCGGAAGGGATCGTGTGATTGCGAGGTCCGCGATGGCGTGGTGGGTTGAGCCCGCCTGGCCGAAGGAAGTGCCCGAATGGGTTGCAACGATTTTAACATTCGCTTTCTGATAGCAGATATCGGTATGAAGCTGATCACACGCTCTCATTGAGCAGAATGCGGAAAATCCCGAAACAAAGGGGATGATGCCGGCCTTTGCCATACCTGCGGCAACGCCCATCATATCCTGTTCAGCTATACCTACATTGATAACTCTTTCGGGGCAGACTTTAAGAACGTCGCCGAGTTTTGTTGATTTCGCAAGGTCGGCTGTGATGGCGACAACCTTGGGGTCGTTGAGCATAATATCCGCAATTGCCTTGCCGTAAATTTCGGCTGTTGCAACTTCGGTCTGGTCTATTGCGTTATAAACAAATCCGCCTGCCATATTATTCAGCCTCCTTTTCTACGCGTGCTACACGCTCGGCATAGTAAGCGTCAAGTTCCGCATTATATTTCTCGAAAGTGGGATCGTCGATTGCCATGTAGTGGGTATGGTAATCGCCCTGAACGCTGGTAAGACCTGCGCCCTTGAGCGTATCCATGATGATGCAGGTCGGAGCCTGAGCTTCCTTTGAGCGCTCGATAGCGGCGTCAATCGCGCAGCAGAGTTCTTTGATATTGTTGCCGTCAACTGTTACTGTGTTGAAGCCGAATGCGACGAATTTATCAGCGAGAGGCTCGAGAGCCATAACGTCTTCTGTGTTACCGTCAATCATATTGTGGTTTCTGTCAACAAAAACGATGCAGTTGGAAAGCTTATAATGATTCATTGTCATGAATGCTTCCCAGTTTGAACCCTCGTCAAGCTCGCCGTCACCGGTGACTATATAAGTAAGGTAGGATTTGCCGAGAATTCTTGCGGCGAGAGCGGTGCCTGCCGCTATTGACGCGCCGTGGCCGAGTGAACCGGTGGAAGCGTCAACGCCAACAACCTTGTTTGAGTCAAGATGCATACCCATCTTCGAGCCGGAGAGGTTGAAGGTCTTGAGCATTTCGGGATCGTTGAAGCCCTTGTCGCAGAGTACGGGAGCATAGGCAATGGCTGCATGACCTTTTGAAAGGATGAATCTGTCTCTGTCTTCCCACTTGGGATCGTCAACCTTGATGTTGAGATACTTATAATAGAGAACGGTGAGAAGGTCGAGCACGGACATACCGCCGCCGAGATGGCCGCTGCCCGCCCAGACAGTAGTCTGAAGGGTCAGGTGGCGAAGGTCATTGACCTTTTTTTCGAGGTCAAGCCATTCCTGTTTTGTTAATGCCATGGGAAATTCCTCCTTATATTTTCAGATATTACACAATTACAGTTCGGGGTGATTCTTCTTAACCGCGTGGAAGGCATCCTCTGCGATTTCGATGGATTCCTTGATATCCTCATCGGTCAGCGAAGCGTTTATGAAGTGGTTATGGTGCGAAGCGAGGAAGAGACCTCTGTTTACGCATTCCGCAATCCACTCCTGATGAAGCATCATGCTGTCATCGTTTGCAATTCTGAGATAGAAGAGAGCGGGGGCGCCGGAAACGACAAGATCGAAGCCGTTTGCCTTGCCTGCCTCTTTGAAGCCGTCGGTAAGTTTTGTGCCGAGTTCCTTGAAGAGCTTCGGAGCGTCGAGTTTCTTGAGCTTGTTGACGCAGGCGATACACGCCGCGAACGGAACGGAGCTCATCCAGTAGGAGCCGGTGTAGGAGAGGCTCGAAGCCGCGCTCATAAGGAATTCCTTGCCCATAAAGCAGCTCATATTATAGCCGTTTGCAAGGGCCTTGCAGAAGCAGAGAATATCCGCTTCAAATCCGAAATAATGGTCGGAGCCCTGAATATCAAGACGGAAGCCGGCGCGGACATCGTCAACAATAAGAACGATTCCTTCATCGGTACAGATCTTTCTGATTGCCTGCCAGAAACCCTCTTTGGGGAATTTATTGTCGTAGAAATTACCGTGATCATAGGGCTGGGCGATAAGAGCGGCGATTTCGCCTTTGTTCTCTTCGCAGACCTTCTTGAAGCCCTCGATATCATCCCAGTTTACATAGATATTGTTTTCAACATCCTCGGGAGTGATTCCGGGATAGTCAACCTTCTGAACGAAGGGAGATGTACCGTGATAGAAGCCGTTGAAGAAAATCAGCTTCTTGCGGTGGGTATGTGCTCTAGCGGTGAGAATCGCGCCCATTGTGGCATCGTTGCCGTTTTTCGCGAAGAACGCCCAGTCGGGGCTCTTGACTGTATCGACAAGCAGCTCCGCGCATTCAACCATGATCTTGCCGGGCGAGGTTGTGCAGTTGCCGATTTCAATCTGCTTGATAGCGGCCGCGTCAACATCGGGATCGTTATAGCCGAGAACGTTCGGGCCGTAAGCGCACATATAATCGATATATCTGTTGCCGTCAACATCCCAGAAATAGGAGCCCTTCGCCTTTTCGGAGAATTTGGGCCAGCGGCTGACGGGAATAAACTGACCTTCTGCGGGGCCGAGATGGCCGTAAACACCGGAAGGAATTACCTTGACGGCTCTGTTATACATCTCGTTTGATTTTGTGACATCATAGAGCGGAAATGTTTTACTCATTTTCAATTCCTCCTTAACCAAGATAGAGCGCGACGCGGTCGAGAATACGGTTTACGTTATCGAGCATGGCGTTGAGGCCGTGCATCTCAACTTTGCCGGTGCCTATGCAGACAATGGCGTTGACATTTCCGTTGAAGAGATCGTTTGCCGTTTCATAGGAATCGAATACCATTGAGCAGCGGTATTTTTCGGGTCTCTTTTTGAGGCAGAGCAGGCGGTGATTCTTCGCGATGATTTCAACCGCCGGACCGCCCTTGATTTCTATCATGACGCTGCCGTCGGGGATATGATCCGCGGAGAATTTGCCTATCTCGTCATTATTGCCGACCTGCGCGATGGCAACGCCGACAACATAGAGGGTGAGTTCTGTGTTGATTCTGTAGAAATCGGGATCCTTCATATCCTCTTCCGAAGGTCTCATATACTTATTGAGAAGATCGGTGAGCTTTGTGAAATCCTTCAGAAGGAATCCGATATGGGTGAATCCCTTTGAGGGGATGGGTGTCACGGTGCCGTCAATCAGGCCGTTGAATTTTTCGCACGAGCTGAACGGCAGTTTTACGTCGCAGTTCCTGCATCCCTGTTCCATTCTGCACTTGCCCTGATAGAAGGTGAGGGTTGCGCTCGGGCCGCCCTTTACCTCAAAACCGATTGAAATCGGCTTTTTGTTGGTGAGGATTTCACCGGCCTCGGGAACAAGTTCACAGAGGTTTTCGAGAGCGCCCAGAACAGCGTAAAGATTAATGTACGCAAGGGTCTTCTGATCATTCATTTTGAATTCCTCCTGTTACATCATATATAATATGATGCCCAATATAATAAATTTATTTTAACAGATAGATTATGCACTGTCAACAAAATATTTGATATCCGTGCAATTTTTCTATAAACTTTTGACAATAATTCCAAAAAGAAAAGATGCCCGTGAAGAGCATCTTTTTTGTGTAGAAAATTTATTGCTTTATTTGTATATGTTGACGAAGTTTTCGATAATTTTCGCGGCATTTTCCGCGGCGAGCGGCAGGAACTGTGAATAGTCAATGTGACCGCTGCCGTCGGCTCTGTCACTTATTGCCCTGACAACTCCGAAAGGCATCGAGTTGGAATAACAGACCTGAGCGATGGAAGCGCCCTCCATTTCACAGGCGGAGGCCCCGAAGGTTTTGATTATAAAATCCTTCTTTCCCGCATCGGCTATGAACTGGTCTCCCGAAGCGATTTTTCCGCGTTTTACTTTGAATGTTCCGGCGGTTTCCGCGGCGGCGAAGAGCGCCGAGCTTACCTTTTCATCGGCGGGTATATATACTATATTCAGACCCGAAATAAGGCCCGGTGCATCGCCTATCGCGGTGGTGTCCATATCGTGCTGCACAAGGGATTCGGCGATTACGACATCGCATACATCAATATCCTCTGCCAGCCCGCCGGCAACCCCTGTATTGATGATACATTCGGGATTATATTCGAGTATCATCGCCTCCGTACAGATTGCCGCGGCGACCTTGCCGATACCGCAGACCGCGGTCACGATTTCCCTGCCGTGAAGAGTGCCCGTAACGAACCTGACTCCCGAAACGGTTTTCTCCGATTTATTCTCAAGAAGAGCTTCCGTCTTCTCAATCTCGATTTTCATCGCTCCGATTATTCCTATCATAATAACAAATCCTCCTGTCGTTTCAATTATACACACAATCGGAAAAAATGCAAACAGAATCTCCGGCCGGTTTCCGATTTGCACAAAAAGTTATTGATTATTTTAATTGAATATGTTAATATTATAATAATTATATTGTATTATGGGGGTGTATGCTCTGGATAACATAGTTTTCATTATCCTTTCGGCCGTGACAATTATTCTGCTGATTATCCTGCTTGTGATATTGCTCGCAACGCGCAAAAAGTCGGGAGCGGATTCGGCAAGAATAGAGGATATCGAGGATAAGGTCAACGATTTCTCGACAAGGATTGACACGGAATTTGAGCGCTCGCGCAGAGAATTCACGGCGGGTCAGAATGCCGTGAGAACCGAGCTCGGTTCCAGACTTGAAAAACAGAACACGGAGAATACCGAGAGAATTACCAAGCTCGAGGGCGAAATAAAGAATACGCTGAATGAAATCAAGGTTGAAAACCTTGAACAGACCGTCAAACAGGGAAAGGCGCTCTCCGACGCGGTTGAAAAAATGCGTGAGAGCAACGAGAAGAAACTCGAGCAGATGAGAATGACCGTTGACGAAAAGCTGACCGCCACCCTCTCAACGAGACTGGATTCATCCTTCAAAACCGTTTCCGAGCGGCTTGAAAGCGTAAACAAATCACTCGGCGAAATGAAAGAACTCTCCACGGGCGTGACCGCCAATGTCACGGCGCTCAACAGAGTACTGACCAATGTCAAGGCGAGAGGCACCTGGGCCGAGGTTCAGCTCGGCGGAATTCTCGACCAGACTATTCCCGGTATGTATGAGACTAACTTTGTCTGCGTTCCCGGCACTCAGGACAGGGTTGAATTCGCCGTCAGACTCCCGTCGAATGACGGCAGGGTCACTTATCTGCCCATAGACTCCAAGTTCCCGATGGAGGATTACATAAAAGTCTGCGATGCCGCGGACGCAGCAGATGCCGAGGCACTCAAGGCAGCGCGAAAGGCGCTTGAGACGAGAGTGCTCGGCGAAGCCAGGGATATTTCAAAATATATCAACGAACCGCTGACAACACCCTATGCGATTATGTACCTTGCGACAGAAGGACTCTATGCCGAAATTGCCTCATCCAAAAACGGCATAGCAGAAAGAGTGCGGGCGGATTACAATATTATGATAGCCGGCCCGTCAACCGTTACCGCGCTTCTCAGCTCGCTCTCCTACGGCTACAGAGCAGTTGCGATAAACGAGAAGGCAAACGAAGTGCGCCAGCTCCTCGCCGCGGCAAAACAGCAGTATGAAAAATTCGGCGATGTGCTGCAGAAGGCACGCAAGAAGATTGATGAGGCGGGCAGCGCGCTCGACGAGGCGGACAAGCGCAACAACATAATACGCAAGAAACTCGGTAAGGTCGAATCCATAGACGAAAGTGAAGCCGGAGACCTGCTCGGAATAACCGACGGCTCCGATTGAAAACGATAATAAAATACAATTCAATATATCAGGAGGAAATACGATGAAAGACCCCAATGCGATTTTAGCTGAAATGACACTTGAAGAAAAGGCCGCTCTCTGCGACGGCAGCGATTTCTGGCATCTCAAGGGAATGGAGAAATATGACATACCCGTAATTATGGTATGTGACGGCCCTCACGGCCTCAGAAAAAAGGATTATGAGAAGAAAGGCAGCAGTCTCTCTACTTCCGTTCCTTCAATTTCATTCCCGACCGCGGCGACCACAGCGGCTTCCTGGGATCCCGAACTCGTCTATGAGATGGGACAGGCGCTCGGCAAGAAGTGCCTCAAGGAGCAGGTCGGCGTTCTTCTCGGACCCGGCGTCAACATGAAGAGATCTCCTCTCTGCGGAAGAAACTTTGAGTATTTTGCGGAAGATCCCGAGCTTGCGGGCGAAATGGCTGCAGGCTTCATAAACGGCGTTCAGTCGATGGGAGTCGGTACTTCTCTCAAGCATTTCGCGGTCAACAGCCAGGAAACCAGAAGAATGGTTGTCGATTCGGTGGTTGACGAGAGAGCGCTTCGCGAAATATATCTCAGAGCATTTGAAATTGCGACAAAAAAGGCCGCCCCCTGGACGGTTATGAATTCATATAATAAGATAAACGGCTATCACGGCTCCGAGAATTATCATACCCAGACCGAAATTCTGCGCAACGAGTGGGGATGGAACGGCGTTGTAGTCAGCGACTGGGGCGCCGTCAACAAGAGAGTTGACGGTATGAAGGCGGGCAATGATCTTGAAATGCCCTCATCTTCCGGCACGGGCACCGCAAAAATAGTTGAGGCAGTCAAAAACGGCGAACTCGACGAGGCGGTAGTTGACGCGAGAGCGCTCAACGTTCTTATGCTTATGAAAAAATGCGTTGACGGCGCAAAAGAGAATTATGAATACAACGATGCCGACGATCAACCGCTCGCGAGAAGAATCGCCGCAGGCTGCATGGTCCTCATGAAGAACGACGGCATCCTTCCGCTCAATACATCAAAGAAAATCGCCGTTATCGGCGCGCTCGCCAAAACACCGAGATACCAGGGCGCGGGCTCATCTCATATAGTTCCGACACAGCTTGACAACGCCTTTGATGAGCTTGCGAAGCTCGGCATAAATGCAGAATACGCGCAGGGCTATGAGCTCACCGCGAAGAAAGCGAAGAATAATGACAAGCTCATCGCTGAAGCGGCTCAGCTTGCCGGCAAGGTTGACACAGCCGTTGTTTTCATCGGCCTTACGGATGAATACGAGGCGGAGGGCTATGACAGAACCCATATGAAGCTTCCCGACGCACACGATAAACTCGTTGAAGAAGTCGTGAAGGCGAATCCGAATACCGTAGTTGTCCTCGCAGGCGGTTCGCCCGTTGAAATGCCGTGGAACGACAGCGTCAAGGCAGTTCTCAACAGCTATCTCGGAGGTCAGGCAGGCGGCGGCGCAGTTGCTGATATTCTGACCGGCAAGGTCAACCCCTCGGGCAAACTTCCCGAGACTTATCCGCTCGTTTACGCCGACACTCCCGCTGTCAACAATTTCCCCGGCAACCCCGCTACTGTTGAACACAGGGAGAGCATCTATATCGGTTACAGATACTATGAGAAGGCCGGTCAGGCGGTCCGCTACCCCTTCGGCCACGGTCTTTCATATACCACCTTTAAATATTCCGACATAAAGCTCGACAAGACCGATGCCGATGAAAACGATGAAATCACCGTTTCCTTCAAAGTAAAGAATACCGGCACCGTCGCAGGCGCTGAAATCGCTCAGCTCTATGTCGCCGATAAAGAGAGCACTATCTTCCGCCCGGTCAAGGAACTCAAAGGCTTCAAGAAGGTATTCCTTGAGGCAGGCGAGGAGAAAGAGATTTCAATCAAGCTCGGCAAGAGAGCGTTCGCGTTCTGGAATGTCAACGCAAATGACTGGACTGTCGAAAGCGGCGCATTTGAGATTCTCGTCGGCGCATCCAGCGCAGATATCCGCCTCACGGCCGAAGTCAATATCAAAGCGGCGCAGACTGAGATTCCCGATTATTCAAAGACTGCTCCCGTTTACTATACCGGCAAGGTTCAGGATGTTCCCGATAATCAGTATACCGCAGTGCTCGGCAGAGCTATTCCCGCGAAGGACAGAGATCCCGCGAAGCCCTTCTCCATCGAGGATAACTTCGAATACTGCCGCACTTCAAAACACGGCGCAAAGATGTACAAGCTCCTCGATAAGCTCGTTCCCGAGGGAATGGCAAAGGGCATCGCTCTGCAGACTCCGTTCAGGGATTTCATCTCAATGAGCGGCGGCGTCTTCAATGATAAGATGGCCGAGGGCCTTGTAACCTATCTCAGTGACGGCAAGGGCGGCCTGAGAAAGATATTCAGCCAGATTCCCAAAGCAATCAAGGGCATCGGGCCGCTTATGAAGAGCATCTGATATTTTAAGGCAATTTTAAACTTTAACGGGGAAAATATGATGAAATCAAACAAAGCAAAGCTTACCGCAATTCTGCTCGCGCTGGCAATCCTTATCTCTTCGCTGCCTCTTGTGGTTGCGCACGCAGAGGAGGGAACAATCCATCTCGGAGTGTTTTCCGACCCTCACTATTTTCCGAACAGCCTGAGCGGCGGCAATAATGAAGCGTTTTTCAAAAAGAATTATTATAAAAACAAGGAATATGACGAGCACGATTCCCAGGTTTCAAACGCGCTTGAGGGAATCGAGAAAGTCCTCTCCGAATATGAAGAGGAGGGCGCAAATTTCCTGCTGATTCCGGGCGACCTCACCAAGGACGGCGAGCTTGAAGGACATAAGGAGCTCGCGGCGAAGCTCGAGGAATGGGAGGCAAGAACGGGCATCCCCGTATTTGTCACCAACGGCAACCACGATATCAACAATTCCGACGCTTCCACCTTTGTAAACGGAATCGAGGAGCAGGGAGAAAAAACTTCGCCCGAGCAGTTCAGGGAGATTTATAAGAATCTCGGCTTTGACGAGGCCGATTCCTTCTTCACGCCCGCCGATTATCCCGCGGTAAAAGGCGGCATGCTCTCCTACGCCGCAAATCTGGGCGACGCCTTCCGGCTGATAGTTGTAGATACAAACATCTACACCGTAGATAACGGAGCGAAGGAAGAGGAACACGTGACTGACGGCACAGTAGGTCCCGAACTCCTCAAATGGGTTGTCAAAGAAGCCGAAAAGGCAAAGCGCGAGGGCAGAACCCCCTTCGTTATGCAGCATCATAATATAGTTCCCCATATGGAGATTGAGGAGGCAACCTTCTTTGCCTTCGTACTCAAAGACTGGCTCAGAGTCTGCGAAACCTACGCGGATGCCGGCATTCATTATGTCTATTCCGGCCATCTCCATTCGAGCGACACAAGCTCACACATCAATGATAACGGCGAAATGCTCACCGATATTCTCACCCCGACTCTCTCGGGTTATCCGAATTATTTCAGGACCGTCGATATGACGACAGACGGTGAGAATACAACCCTTGATATGATAAACTGGGATGTTGACGACACACGTCTTGAGCTTCCTCCCGTGAAAACAGACGAGGGCGAGGAATTTGCCGTTCCTTATAAATTCACAAAATCATTTGACCGCACCTTCGGCAACGATATAAACGATTTCCTCTACAGGACTCTCGCGGGCGTCGTTGACAAGTATTTCACTCAGATTGCGCAGGCCGGCGGACTTATTCCGTTCCTTAAGACCAAAAACATCGATGTTGAACAGCTGCTCATCGGTCTTATCGGCACAAACGGCCTCGCTCTCGGCAATATGGATATTGTCACCGTGAGAACCAATCTTATGGGGCTTATCCACGATATCGACAGGCAGATAATGGCGGAATACATCACCAAGCCCGAAGAGACTCTCGATAAGGTTATGGTGATGATAAAGAAGCTGATGGATTTCGAGGTCAGCTCCTATCCCTGCACCTATAACAACGAAATTCTCGGTACTCCGCTGACCGGCAAAGGCTGCACTCTCGGCGAATACGCGACAACAGCCCTGCTTCTCTATTACGGCGGCGACGAGGATATCTACGGCAAAGAGGGCTACGAATATCTTGAGGACGCTCTCGAGGGCTTTGACAGCGGAGTCACAACCGAGGCCTTTTTCCGCCTGCTGATTGATGTGCTCGACCACGACCTGATTCAGGGTGAGATTCTCAAAAATATCGATCTCAATCCGGGCGAGCTCTTCCCAGAAGGCAGTCTCTTCTCTCTCTTCGGCAGACTGCTCAACGCGATATTCATCAGAATTTTCGGCGGAGACAATTCGCTTATCAATATTGTCGATAAAGTCCTCTCCATTCCTCTCGTTCCCGAGGATTACAGTTCAATTGACAATATTCTCAACACCCTGCTTCTTGACAAATATCTCACAAAATCACAGTTTGAGGCGTGGGGCGCGACAATCAAGTGGATGATTAAGTCCCTCGTTTTCGACGATAACCCCGACAAGGTCAGGGATAACAATATTACGATAACATATTCGGGTTCGGTTGATTTTGAGGCGACGAAAGACGATTACCGCCTGCCGAACGACCTGAATATGACTCTCGCCGCGGATCCGTCAACCGGCGCAACGATAAGCTGGATTACAAAATACAGCATTGAGGATACGGATATCGAACTTCTCGATTACAGCGAAAACCCGCAGTTCACCGGCAGAGCAACAACAGGCGGCGGAATCAAAGCTTCAAGCGAAAGCGTGATTCTGAAATATCCCGGCGCCGATCTCGGATTCATAGGAATTCTGCCCTTCGGCAAGGATTATATCAAGCATACAGTCACTCTGACGGGGCTTGAACCGGGCAAAAAGTATTCCTACAGAGTCGGCTCCGCCGAAAAAGGCTGGTGGAGCGAGCCGGGCGTGATAACAACCTCGGGCGGCAAAGATGAGGCGTTCACCTTCATCAATATAACAGATCCTCAGGCGCAGAGACCGAGCCATTATGAAACCTATGCTTCGGTTATGGACGCGGCAACCTCGCTCTATCCCGATGCGCGGTTCACCGTTTCAAACGGTGACCAGGTCGATCTCGGCGAAAATATGAAACACTGGAATTATTTCTTCAATTCCTCCGATACATTCCGCTCAATGCCGTTTATGCCGGCTTCGGGCAATCACGAGGATGCCGAGAATGTGATTTCAAATTATTTCTCGCTCGCAAATGTTCCCGAACAGGATCTCGATTCGGGCGTATTCTATTCATACGATTACAATTATGTCCATTTTACGGTGCTCAACACCAACGATATGGATGACAAGAAACTGAGCGACAAACAGCTCGACTGGATGAAGAAGGATATTCAGTCCTCCGATGCGGACTGGCATATAGTCGTTCTCCACAAGGCGCTCTATGCCGACGGCATTTACTACAAGGATAAAGAGACTGTCAATCTGCGCAATCAGCTCTCCGCTCTGCTTCCCTATCTCGGGGTTGACCTCGTGCTTGAAGGGCATAATCACGTCTATACCCGCACGGGAGTCATGAACGCAAATGCGGCCGTGCCGACTCAGACAGCGAAGGAAACCTACAACGGCGTCGAATACGATATGAAGCTCGATCCGCAGGGCACGGTTTATTCGATTATCTGCTCGTCGGGAGTCAAGGAATATCAGGAGGTCGAGGCGGAGAAATGCGATAAATACTTCGACCGCGCCGAATGTATAGTTGAAAACGATTATCCGATGTTCTCGGCGATTACCGTTGACGGCAATAAGCTCTATTACAACGCTTATCAGATTATCGACGGCGAAGCAAAGCTCGCGGATTCCTTCGGAATTTCAAAAACCGGTAACATTAAGAGTCCTGGTGATATCTTCGGCGATTCGCTGCTCGGCAGAATCATCTCAACGATTCTTTCAAAGCTCAGTCTTAAATCCACCTGGAAATTCACGGGAATAATTATCAAGATGCTGGCTCCCGTTATGATGCTTTTCAGCAGATTTCTCTCTACAATTAACGCATAAAGGAATTCATAAACCATGAAAAAAGTTCCTCTTTCCGAAAAAATCGGATACGGCGTAGGCGCGATAGGCCTTGATTTAAGCTACGGCCTGTTCTATTCATATCTCTCGCTGTATCTGACAAACGCCCTTAAAATCAGCCCTGTCTTCCTGCTGATTCTCGCCCCGCTCGCAAGAATCTGGGACGGTGTGAATGACCCGATGATGGGCTCGATAGTTGACAGGACAAATACGAAGATGGGTAAATACCGCCCGTGGATTATGACTGGAGCGATATTCAACGCGATTGTCCTCTCCCTGCTTTTCAATATCGCGGGATTCAACGCGAAGACGGCGGTCGTCTATGTGCTCGTCGCGGTATTCTATGTGCTCTGGGGTATGACGAATACTCTCGCCGACATTCCCTTCTGGAGTATGATTCCGACCTTCGCAACCGAGGAGAAGGGCAGAAACCTTGTCTCTACCATAGCGAGAACCTTCTCGGGCCTCGGTCAGGGGATCGTCTCGATTTTCACCTCGATTATCGTAGTGAAATTCGCGGGCGAATCGGGCGCAAAGCTCGAGACTCTCAGCGCTCAGGGGCTCAGCAGGGGCTTCGGAAAATGGAGCATTATCGCTTCGGCCGCCCTCATTTTCTTCGCGATGATAACGGTTGTCTCAACCAAGGAGACGTCGTCTGTGAAATCAGGAGAGAAATTCTCCTTCCGCAAGGCGCTCGGAGTTATCAGGCATAACGACCAGCTGCTGACCTTTATGCTCTTTGCGATGATTTCGAACTGCGGCTACTATATGACTTCGGGCATCAGCAGCTACTACTTCCTGCAGGTCAGGGGCGACCTCACCCTGCAGTCAAAATTCAACCTGCTCGGCTCGGTCGGCTCGGTGCTCTCGATTCTCGTTATCCCGATCTGCGATAAATTTATGACCAACCGCTCGACCTACCGCCTCTCCCTCTCTGCGGCGACTCTCGGATATATCGGCATGGCGGTTGTCGGCTACTTTTTCGGCGGAAACGTGCTTGCGCTCGGCATCTGCTACCTTATCGCTTCAATCGGAATCGGCTCGATGTTCGTCAATCAAACCGTCATGCTCGCTGATATTGTTGACTACGGCGAATATAAGCTCGGCACGAGAAACCAGAGTCTGACTTTCTCTATGAAGGGTTTCCTTCAGAAGATGGCATACACGTTGCAGTCTATTATCATGTATTCCGCCTTCGTCGCCACGAAATACGATTTCAGCAAAGGCGCGAAGGAGACTGTCGTAAACCACGCGGCAAACAACGCGATTACCTTTATGATGTTTATAGTGCCTCCGATTATGCTGGTGATTTCCCATATCATATTCGCGGGCAGATATAAAATTTACGGCGATTACAAGAGAGAGATTCTCGACGCCGTTACTGCAAAGAAACAGGCGCTCGAAAGCGAACAATAAAGCAAAGGCGGTGACTTTATGGCAACAACAACAAAGGAACTGATATATCAGACCTTCCTCGACCTGCTCCGCCAGAAGCCGTTTGATAAAATAACGGTCAGGGACATAGTCGACGCGGCGAATATCAACCGCAACACCTTCTATTACTATTACAGCGACATTTATGAACTTCTCGAAGAGATATTCAATATGGAGGAGAGCAAGATGGTGGAAACCCATTCCGAGGGCTTCCGCTGGCTCGTCGCGTTCTCAAATCTGCTCGAAGTCTCTTACAACAACAAGAAGATAATCAATAATATCTGCGCTTCGCGAAGCTATGAATATCTTGAAACCTATATGTTCAAGAGCAGTAAAATGATTCTCAACGATTATGTTCACAAACTCGTTGAGGGTCAGGACCTGCCCGATCAGATAGTTGAATTCGTCGTTTCGTTTTATCATTACGCGGTCAGCGGATGCCTCACTGAATGGTACCGCACGGGTATGAGAGAGACGCCGGATGAGATTCTCGGCGAGTTCATGCTTATGTTTGAAGGGCTCGTCAGCACCATAGACCGCGCAATCGAAAGGCAGAAGGATGCAGGTTCTGTATAAAGACAACGATATTCTCGTAATTGTAAAGCCTGCGGGCATTCTCAGCGAAAGGGCGGAGGATAAGGCGGGGAAATCCGTTGCGGATATGTTTCCCGATATGCAGCTTTTCACCGTTCACCGCCTTGACAGAGAAACCGCCGGTATTATGGTATATTCGCTCAGTAAAAGCTCCGCCGCCGCTCTCTCGGAGCAGATAAGAGGCGGAGAATTCAAAAAGAATTACTACGCCGTTCTCAGAGGCAGACCCGAAGCGGATTCGGGAACTCTTGAGGATTGGCTTAAAAGAGACGCGCGCAGAAACATTTCCCGCGTCTGCAAAGAAAAAGAAGACGGAGCGAAAAAAGCGCTCCTTGAATACAAAATCAAAGCTGAAAATCAAGGGCTCTGCCTTGCGGATATTGCTCTTCAGACAGGCAGAACCCATCAGATAAGAGTCCAGTTTTCATCCCGTTCCTGCCCCGTTTACGGCGACGGGAGATACGGAGGAGGAAGCGGCGAGCTCGCTCTTTTTGCTTATTCGCTCGCTTTTACCCACCCCGTTACGGGAAAAAGGATGGCTTTCGCGGAGAAACCCGACCCGGAGCGTTTTCCGTGGAATCTGTTTGAAACGGAGGATTATTCCTTATGATTTACTATTTTTCCGGCACGGGCAATTCGCGTTTTGCGGCGCAGAAGCTTGCCGTGCTTACCGAAGACAAAAGCGTAAATATCGCCTCGATATATAACGGCACCGTAAAATCCGTCGAGGGCAAATCCGATGTGACGGGCTTCGTGTTTCCGGTTTACTACTCCGGCCTGCCCGAAATGGTGAAACGTTTCGCCTCAAATCCGCAGATAAGGGATAATCTGGGCGAATATGTCTTCTGCGTCATCACCTGCGGGGCGGAAACCGCGGCGGCAGATAAGCAGCTCGCGAAGGCGCTCGGCAGAGAGCCGGATTTAAGCGTCTCCCTGCGAATGCCCGACAACTACGTCATCGCTTATGAGCCGTCAACCGCCGAAGAGGCGCGCGAAACACTTGCTAAGGCAGATGCCAAGCTCGACAAAATTGCCGAGGCGGTCAATCAGCGCGGGGTATATATCAAAAACACATTCAAAAAGAGCGCTGTCACCGCGTTTATGTATCCCTTCTATAACTTTTTCCGCACCACCCTGCTCTATAAGGCGGATTCAAAATGCAACGGATGCGGATTCTGTGAAAAAATCTGCCCGGACAAGGCGATTGAAATCAAAAACGGCAAACCCGTATGGGTTCATAAAAAATGTCAGCACTGCACGGCGTGTATAAACCGCTGTCCGCAGAGGGCGATTCAGTTCGGCTTCGGCACAAAAAAACGCGGCAGATACTACATAGCCGATATCAATAAAGGAGAGTAAAACATGATAGTCAAAAAAGATTTCGGAAAAACCTCAGATGGTGTTCAGGTCGATTTATATACCCTGAGCAATTCAAAAGGCACGGCCGCTGATATCATCACTTACGGCGCGGCGATAAACAGCATCTATGCTGCGGATAAAAGCGGCGAATTTGCCGATGTGCTCAAGGGATTTGACACAATTGAGGGCCACGAGAAATATTCAAATTATCAGGGACTGACTGTCGGCAGATACGCAAACAGAATTGCCGACGGCGAATTTGAAATAGATAACAAAACCTATGAACTTGTCAAAAACGAGAAGGGCATAACCTGCCTTCACGGCGGCGGAGAGCTCTCCCATGCGGTCTGGAGCGCGATAATCATTGACGACAATTCCCTTGAAATGAGCTACACCAGCCCCGACGGCGCAATGGGCTTCCCAGGCAAGGTCGATTTCAAGGTTGTTTTCACTCTCCACGAGGACAACGCACTCGAAATCAAATACTCAGCGGTCAGCGATAAGAAGACCGTTATCAATATGACTAACCATGCCTATTTCAATCTCGCGGGCAAAGGCGACATACTCTCTCACGAGCTTATGATAAACGCGGACGCTTTTACCCCGACGGATGCCCGCTCAATTCCGACCGGCGAAATAAGAAAGGTCGAGGGCACTCCTTTTGATTTCAGAAAGCCGAAGCCCATCGGCAGAGATATCAACGCCGATGACGAGCAGCTGAAGCAGTGCAGGGGATACGATTATAATTTCTGCCTCAATGAGGGCGACGGCCCTGCGGCAGTTGCTTACGACCCCTCAAGCGGCAGAGTGATGGAAGTCTTCACCGACCTTCCCGGCGTTCAGCTCTACTGCGCCAATTTCCTTGACGGCACAAGGCCCGGCAAGGGCGGCGAACCGCTTACTCAGTACTGCGGCTTCTGTCTCGAGACTCAGTATTATCCCAACACCCCGAATATGCCCGAATTCCCGCAGTGCACATTTGACGCAGGTGAGAAATTTGAGAGCACAACTGTATTCAGATTCTCGGTCAGAGAATAAGTTCCAATTCGGAATGCGGATTTCGGAATGCGGAATTAAGGTTTAATAAAACATGAAGCAGATTTTTTAAATAAAGCACATTCGTAGGGGCGGATATCATCCGCCCGCAAACAGGATATGCGGAGCATGAAAACATTATCTATGAATCAGTTACCGTCAAGAAAGAAAAACCGACTTGAAAATATCAACTATACCGAAAACGGAGTGTATTTCATTACAATATGCTCCAAGGATAAAAAATGTATATTTTCAAAGGTTTATCCTGCCGCAAACGATGCGCTTGCTCCCGAAATAAAGCTTAGCAGTATCGGCAGAATATTAAACAATGCTGTCAACGATATTGAGAATCATTATGAAAATGTGTCGCTTGTGAATTATGTCATTATGCCGAACCACATTCATCTGCTGATTTCAATTGAGGATGTCGGCGGGCGGATAATATCCGCCCCTACGGTCGTCGGAAGCCTTAAACGCATTGTTTCAAGGAGAGCGGGTTTTTCAATATGGCAAAAAGGATTCTATGATCATGTCGTGCGGGATATTGATGATTTGCAGATAAAAAGGGATTACATCGAGGGCAATCCGGCTCAGTGGCTGCTGAAAAAAGATGAGTATTGTGGCAAATAAATTGCTCATCGTTTCCCCCGAATTCATAAATCTTTATTCTCGAATTCATAAAAATTCTATATTCGTATGTATAATGGAATTGTAAAATGAATTAAAAGCATTTTTAAATAAACAGCATTAACAGGAGGGTTTATTGTATGGCAACCGAAAAAATTCTTGTGGTTGATGATGACAGCAACATCGCCGAATTACTCAGACTCTATCTTGAAAAAGAAGGCTACGAAGTTTTCACCGCAAACAACGGCGGCGATGCCGTTAAGGTTTATAAAGAAAAAGAGCCCGATCTCATGCTCCTCGATATAATGCTTCCCGTACTCGACGGCTGGCAGGTATGCCGCGAAGTCCGCAAATTCTCGGAGAAGCCGATTATCATGATTACCGCCAAGGGCGAGACCTTCGACAAGGTGCTCGGCTTTGAGCTTGGTGCCGATGATTATATCGTAAAGCCCTTTGAGCCCAAAGAGGTTATGGCGAGAGTCAAGGCGGTTCTGCGCAGAACCGGCGGCGCCGACAAGCAGGATATCAAAGAGGTTCGCTTTGACAAGCTCATAATCAACCTCACAAATTACGAGCTCGTCGTTGACGGCAAAAAGATTGACACTCCTCCCAAAGAGCTTGAGCTCATCTACCACCTTGCGAGCAATCCGAACAGAGTTTTCACCAGAGATCAGCTGCTCGACGAGGTCTGGGGCTTTGATTACTACGGCGATTCGAGAACGGTTGACGTTCACGTTAAGCGCCTTCGCGCAAAGCTTGAGGGAGTATCCGATAAATGGGAGCTCAAAACCGTCTGGTCAGTCGGCTATAAATTCGCGACCACGGAATGATTGATTATTGATTGAATAATATCAGGTAAAACGCTTGTGACCGCAAGCGTTTTGCTTTTAAGAGGAGTGGAACGGATTGAAAAAGCAACGTAAATCCGGTCTTTTCAGAAAATACTTCTTTATAACTATGGGCATAATACTGGTCGCCTTTTTCTTCACGGGCGCGGGGCTGATGCTGATGGTCTCCGGCGTGTGGATGAACGAGCGTATGGAAATGCTCGAGGAAAACGCCGTCAACATCCGCAACAGCACCGAGGAGCTGCTTATCTCAAACTATCTTGAGGGTAACAGCCGCGGCTCGGTTATTATGATTTGCAACAATCTCCTGCAGATTTCAAACGCGACGGACGCCGATTATTTTATCGTCAACGAGGCGGGAGAAGCCGTTTACTGCAAAGATCTCATACGCGCAAACGGTTTGATTGACGCGGATGGCGACTGCATTGTTCACGGCAACTATCAGGTCCCCGAAGATATTATGCTCGCTATGAAGGACGGAGAAAACTTCCGCTCATCAGGCGGCGACCTCGGCGGTCATCTGGTAAATCAGAGCTTTATTGTGGCTGTCCCGATAATGTCGGGTGAAACTCTTCGCGGCGCGGTGGTCGCGACAAAACCGATTGCAACAGGCCTTGTTCCCTATGTTACCACTATTTTCAGCCTGTTTCTTTTCGCAACACTGCTCTCGTTTGTTATCGCGTTTGCCCTTGTTTATATTTCAACATCACGAATGATACGGCCTCTGCGCCAGATGTCTAAAGCGGCTCAGCAGTACGCTCTCGGCGATTTCTCCCAGAGAATAAAAATCAAAAGCAGAACGAGGACCGAAATCGATGAGCTCGCCGATTCATTCAATTCAATGGCAAAGGATTTATCGGATCTTGAGATGTCAAGGCGCAGCTTTGTTTCAAACGTTTCTCACGAGCTTAAAACTCCGATGACCTCCATAAGCGGATTCATCGACGGAATTCTCGACGGAACAATTCCCGAATCCGAGCACGGCTATTATCTCGGCATCGTCTCCGAGGAGGTCAAGCGCCTCTCCCGTCTGGTAACGGGAATGCTCAATATGAGCAAAATCGAGGCGGGCAAAATCGACATAAAACCGGTGAAGTTTGATATCAGCGAAATGCTCTTCACCACTCTGCTGACCTTTGAACAGAAAATTGATGAAAAGGGCATTGAAATCAAGGGCCTCGATACGATTGATAAAAATGAAATCTTCGCCGACAAGGATATGATAAATCAGGTTGTATATAACCTTATCGACAACGCGGTCAAGTTCACGCCGCCTGAAGGATATATTGAGATAAATTCAAAACACGATTCCGAGAAGGCAATAATCCGCATCCGCAACAGCGGCAGAGGTGTCGCTCCCGATGAAATCGACCGCATATTCGAGCGCTTCTACAAAATTGACAAATCGAGAAGCTACGATGTCAAGGGCGCGGGTCTCGGCCTGTATCTCTGCAAAACCATAGTCGAACTGCACGGCGGCGATATAGTCGCAAGAAGTGAGGAGGGCGAATGGACGGAGTTCATATTCCGCTTGCCTCTTATGTGATTTTTATTTACCCGCTGTTCAAAATAATGTAAAAAATTAAGTTTATATTTTAGTATGTAAAGGGAAGATACTCACAGAAAAGGAGTAGATTTTATGTTTGACGAAAACGGCAATTATATCCCCGATGAGGAGAATACGGCAGCCGAAGAAACAGGCGCCGCAAACACTGAAAACACAGAAGTAACCGAAACGCCGGAAACTCCGGCATACGAGCCGGAACACACCGCACCCGCGCAGGAAGATGACTCACCGGTTTACAGCGATGTTTCAAGCGGATATTCCTCTCCCGAAGCAGAAAGCTTCGCTGAAGAGACCGCCGAAGAAACGACGGAACCTGTTACCGGACCCGAATATGTTGAGGCTCAGCAGAGAACTAAGCCCGTTACTCCCCCACAAGGCGGATACGGTTACGGCTACGGCGCTCAGCCGACCGGCAACCCCTATACTTCATATCAGCAGCCGGCTTACGGCGGCTACCCCGGGCAGACACCTCCTCCCGTTCAGCCCGAAAAACCGAAAAAGAACGGCTTTAAAGTTTTCATTGCGATTATTGCTCTCGTGCTTGTATTTGCGCTCGGAATCGGCGTCGCTTCAATATTCAACAACAGAAACGGCAGCCTTATTCCCGAGAAAGAAAGCAGAACACAGACAGATTCAGCGGAGCTCACGATAGCCGATACGCCGAAGACAAAAACAAAGTCATCAGACGGAGCGCTGACTCCGGCTCAGATAGCCGAGAAGGTCAGAGCGAGCAACGTAGGCATAGTCGTCTATTCCAATCGCTCATCAAATTCCGCAGCCGGCGAAGGAAGCGGAATCATCATGGGCGAGGACAGCACCGGCACCTACACCTATATCATTACCTGCGCCCACGTTATCAACGGCTCCGGCATAAAAGTAACGATTCAGACCGAGGACGGTCAGTCCTACGACGCGGATATAGTCGGCTTTGATACAAGAACCGATATCGGCGTGGTCAAGGTAAAGAAGACAGGCTTCCAGGCGGCTGAATTCGGCGATTCCGATAAGCTCGTCATCGGCGACCCTGTATATGCGGTAGGCAACCCCGGCGGAGTTGAATTCTTCGGCTCTTTTACCGGCGGATTCATTTCGGCAATCAACCGTCCCGTCAGCAGCGAAATCGGATACACAATGAAATGTATACAGCACGACGCCGCGATTAACCCCGGCAACTCGGGCGGAATGCTTATCAATCAATACGGCCAGGTTATCGGCATCAACTCCCAGAAAATAGCCAGCACACAGTATGAAGGTATGGGCTTCGCGATTCCGATTTCATCGGCAAAGGAAATCATTGACGACCTTATCCAGTACAGCTACATTCCCGACAGGCCGAAACTCGGCATTACCTATTATCCCGTCTCCGCAAGCACTCAGTATTATATGATCGCCCAGCTCAAGGGACTGCCCGCAGGCACGCTTATCATAAACGAAATCAGCGCCGATTCTTCGCTCAACGGCACAAAGGCGCAGAAATATGATATGATAACCAAGGTCAACGGCAAAGATCTTACTACGGCAGATGTTCTCATCAGCCTTATTGACAACGGCAAGGTCGGTGATAAGTTCACGCTCACGCTCTGCAGAGTCGGCAGCAACTACTCCATTGAGGAGTTTGAGGTTGAAGCGACGCTCGTTGAGGACAGAGGCGATTCCGAACAGACCACCACCCAGCAGGTAATCGATCCGTTCGAGTACTTCTACGGCGGCGGTAACGGAAACGGAAACGGCAACAATCCCTTCGATTTCGGATATTGATATTTTTAAGAGCAGGCTCCGTGCCTGCTCTTTTGGTTATACGGTAAAAAACAACCCTCCCTTGCGGGAGGGCTGAATTATTGTGCGGTTAATTGTTATAACCTGTGTCAAGCGCCTTGAAGTTGATTTCCTTCAGGGCGGCCTTTCTTGCAGAGACAACCTTGTCGAGTGCCTTGTCGATATTATCATAGGGAACGACGCCTGTCTCTTTGATAACCTTGCCTATCATAATCATATTGGCGAGAGTCGGAGCTTCAATATCGTTCGCGAGCTTGGTCGCGGGGATATAATGAACCTCGACATCGGTCCTGTTGACCTTTCTCTCAATGAGAGTGGAGTCAACAAAAATCTTGCCGCCGGGAACTACATCGTCCTCATATTTATCAAGGGACGGGAGATTCATGACGATAAGCACATCGGGCTTTGAAACTATCGGTGAGCCGACCGGTTCATCGCTGATGATGACCGAACAGTTTGCGGTGCCGCCGCGCATTTCGGGGCCGTAGGAGGGGAGCCAGGAGAGCTGCTTGTTCTCAAGGAGCGCTTTATAAGCAAGGAATTTGCCCGCGAAGAGCACACCCTGACCGCCGAAACCGGCAATAAGAATCTCAGTAGTCATATTATTCGCCCTCCTTTGCGCTTCTGTCTTTATAAACGCCGAGAGGATAATAGGGAATCATTTTCTCGTCAATCCATCTGAGAGCGTCATCGGGAGTCATTCCCCAGTTGGTCGGGCAGGAAGAAACAACTTCTACAAGCGAAAATCCCTTGCCGTTGACCTGATTCTCAAACGCCTTCTTGATTGCCTTCTGTGCCTGCTTTATATTCTTTACATTGTTGACAGCAACTCTCTCGATGTATTCGGGTCCGTCAAGAGTGGAAAGGAGTTCGCAGATTCTGATCGGGAAGCCGGCGGTGGTGACATCTCTGCCGTAAGGCGAGGTCTGGGTGACCTGACCGGGAAGAGAAGTCGGGGCCATCTGGCCGCCTGTCATACCGTAAATCGCATTGTTTACGAAAATGATTGTGATATTCTCGTTTCTGGTTGCGGAATGGACCGTCTCCGCCATACCGATTGAAGCGAGGTCGCCGTCGCCCTGATATGTGAAGATGATATTTTCGGGCAGACTTCTCTTGAGACCTGTCGCAACTGCGGGGGCTCTGCCGTGGGCGGCTTCAACCATATCGCAGCTGAAATAATTATATGCCATAACCGCGCAGCCGACCGGCGCGACGCCGATTGTTCTGCCTTCGATACCGAGTTCGTCAATCGCCTGAGCAACGAGACGGTGGATTATTCCGTGAGTGCAGCCGGGGCAGTAATGGAGCGGCGCATCGGTGAGTGATTTGGGTTTTTCAAATACGACAGCCATTATTCATTACCTCCTGCAGCTTTTTTGATTGCGTCGAAGACCTGATCGGGCGAAGGAATCATGCCGCCGGCTCTGTTGCAGAGGGTTACGGGAACCTTGCACTGAGCGGAGAGCGCGATATCCTCAATCATCTGACCCATTGAAAGCTCAACGGAGATGATTTCTTTGCAGTGAGTCGCCGCCCTGGCAATCGCCTCTTTCGGGAAGGGCCAGATGGTAATCGGTCTGATAAGGCCGGCCTTTATGCCCTGCTTTCTCGCCTCGACAACCGCGTTTCTCGAAACGCGCGCGGCGATACCGAATGCGACTACGCAGATTTCAGCGTCGTCCATCATGTATTCTTCGTATCTTGTTTCATTTGCCTCTACCTGTTTATATCTCTCATAGCGCTCGAAATTCATCTTCTCGAGCTCATCGGGAACGAGGTAGAGGGAGTTGATGATATTGTGCTTTCTCTTCATCTGAGTTCCGGTGACCGCCCAGGGTTTTTCAATCATTTCGGGTGCGGTTTCGGGAAGCTCAACAGGCTCCATCATCTGGCCCATAGTGCCGTCCGCAAGAAGCATTGCGGGCATACGGTATTTATCCGCGAGGTCAAATGCAAGGCCTGTGAGGTCAGCCATTTCCTGAACCGAAGCGGGGGTGAGAACTATCAGATGATAGTCGCCGTGGCCGCCGCCCTTGGTCGCCTGGAAATAATCGGACTGGGAGGGCTGGATGCCGCCGAGACCGGGGCCGCCTCTCTGAACGTTGACTATCAGGGCGGGAAGATCCGCGCCCGCGATATAGGAGATACCCTCCTGCTTGAGGGAAACTCCGGGGCTCGATGACGAGGTCATAACTCTCTTGCCGGTGGAGGCGACGCCGTAAACCATATTGATAGCAGCAATTTCGCTCTCTGCCTGAAGGAAGACTCCGCCCTCAATTTTGGGCATTCTCTTTGCCATATAAGCCGCGAGTTCGGTCTGCGGGGTGATGGGATATCCGAAGTAATGGAGACAGCCGGCTCTGATTGCGGCTTCGGCTATTGCCTCATTACCTTTCATAAGAACTTTTTCAGCCATGTCTGCACCTCACTTCTCTACCGTTATGACGCAGTCGGGGCACATGGTCGCGCAGAAGGCGCAGCCGATGCACTGAGACTGATCTGTCATTTCGGCGGGGGAATGTCCCTTTTTATTTATTTTATCCCTGGCGATAACAAGAATATGCTTCGGGCAGGCGCTGACACAGAGTCCGCAGCCCTTGCACATATCCGTATCAAAGGTTACTTTAGGCATATAAACATTCCTTTCTCAATAGTATTTTGCCTGTAAATCAAGCGGAAGAATGTTCCCGATGCCGAGATTTTCCGCAATACTTCTCTTTGCCGAGGTCATCACTACGGGTAAACCGCTCATTGAGGCGAGTTCTTCGGCAAGCGGAATCTTTTTTAAAATATCCTGCGCCGTCGTCTCGTCGCCGAGATTCGAATTATTGACAATTCCGGTAAACGGAACCTTGCCCGCTACCTCTATTTCCTTCATCACTTCGAAGGCGTCGGCGGCATTCGCGGTCAGAGGTCTGTAAAAATTCGCGACGAAAAAGTTGTCGTAATCATTTTCCTCAAGAATCAGCGGCACGAATCTGCCGAGCGCGTAAGCACCTCTGTCATCGCCGCCTATATCGAGCACGGCATAAGAATCCCTGAATTCAAACAGACCGTAAAGCTCCTGCGGGAGAGCGGGCAGATCGACATTCGTATTCGCGTAATGCGGGGAAATCAGTTCAATTCCCGCTTCGCCGAGCTCCTTTTCGCTGTCCTTGGTGCGGAAATACGGATTGACTATATCCATATCCGCTATTTTTACATTTTTGCCGAGAGCGCGTTTAAGAAAAAACGCGTAGTTTACCGCGGCGTTGGTCTTGCCCGTGCCGTAGTGGCCGCAGAAAAGAGTTACTCTTTTGGGAGTCAGATTCAGCATACCTTGTGAATCCAGCCGTATTTATCCTCGAGCTTGCCCCACTGGATGCCGGTGAGTTCATCATAGAGCATCTGGGTGACATCGCCGATTTTGCCGTTGCTGATTTCGAATTCGTCGTCCTTGTAGCTGAGCCAGCCGATTGGGGAGACAACGGCGGCTGTGCCGGTGCCCCACGCCTCTTCGAGAGTACCCTGTCTCGCAGCGTCTTCAAGCTCGTCGATGGAGAGCAGACGCTCGGAAACGGTGTAGCCCTTGTCTCTGAGAAGCTCGCAGCAGGATTTTCTGGTGATGCCGGGAAGAACGGAGCCGGTAAGCTTCGGGGTAACGATTTCGCCGCCGATCTTGAACATAACGTTCATTGAACCGACCTCTTCGATATATTTCCTCTCAACGCCGTCAAGCCAGAGAACCTGGGTGAATCCCTTCTCCTCTGCCTTCTGACCCGCGCGAAGGGAAGCTGCGTAGTTGCCGCCGCACTTTGCGTAGCCGGTGCCGCCTCTGACCGCTCTGACATCCTCTGCCTCGATAGCGATTTTAACGGGGTTGATGCCCTCTGCGTAGTATGCGCCCGAGGGAGAGAGAATTACAACGTACTTTGCGTTGTGAACCGCGTGAACGCCAAGATTCTCGTCATTGCCGATCATAAAGGGTCTGATATAGAGCGAGGTGCCTTCGGAATGGGGAACCCAGTCCTTCTCAAGCTCAACGAGAGTGTCGAAAATCTTGAGAGCGAAATCCTCATCAATCTGGGGCAGGCAGAGACGCTCTGCTGAATTATTCATTCTTCTGATGTTTTCGATAGGACGGAAGAGGGCGATATCGCCGTTGACCGTTCTGTAGGCCTTGAGACCTTCAAAAATCTCGGTGCCGTAGTGGAGAACGCTTGCTGCGGGGTGAATCGGAAGATAGTCGAAAGGTACGATTCTTGCATCGTGCCAGCCCTGGTCGGCGGAGTAGTCCATTACGAACATATGGTCGGTAAATACTTTGCCGAAGCCGAGTTTCGATTCATCTGCGGGCTTAGCCTTGGGGGAAGTTGTCTTTGTGATTTTGATTTCCATATCCATTGTCGTCATCCTTTCAATATGTGAAAATTATAATTGATTTCTCATAATCTTGCCGCTGGTCGTCTTGGGAAGCTCATCCCTGAAAACGACAAGGCGGGGATACTTATAAGGAGCGGTATGAACCTTGACGTAGTTCTGAATTTCCTTCTTGAGCTCCTCGGTGCCCTCGGTGCCCTTGGTGAGCACGATGCTCGCCTTGACAATCTGGCCTCTGACCGGATCGGGAGCGGGGGAAACGCCGCATTCGAGAACATAGGGAAGCTCCATGATGACGCTCTCAATCTCGAAGGGGCCGATGCGGTAGCCGGAGGACTTGATGACATCGTCAACCCTGCCGACATACCAGAAGAAGCCGTCCTCATCCATCCAGGCCGTGTCGCCGGTATGATACCAGCCGTTGCACCAGGTCTCCTGAGTTTTATCCTCGGAGCCGAAGTAGCAGACCGCGATGCCGTAGGGGATGCCGTTGCTGATGTCTATGCAGATTTCGCCTGTCTCGCCCGGGGGAACGGGTTTACCGTCGGAGTCGAGAAGTTTGATATTCAGGTGCGGGGCCGCCTTGCCCATCGAGCCGACCTTGTGGTCCGCTCCTCTGAAGTTTGCGAGCAGAACGGGGGTTTCCGTCTGGCCAAAGCCCTCGAGAATCTGAAGGCCCGTCGCCTTTTCGAACTGCTTGTAAACCTCGGGGTTGAGCGCCTCGCCCGCCGTCGTCATATGCTGGATTGAGGATAAATCGTAGTGGGTTATATCCTGCTTGATTAGCATTCTGAGAATTGTCGGCGGAGCGCAGAAGGTGGTGATATTGTATTTCGCGAACATCGGGAGCACGTCCTCCGCATGGAAGCGGTCAAAGTCATAGACAAAGAGCGATGTTTCGCACATCCACTGGCCGTAGAGCTTGCCCCAGGCCGCCTTTGCCCAGCCGGTATCGGAAATCGAGAAGTGAATTCCTTCGGGATCGACATCGTGCCAGTATTTCGCGGTGTGGAACTGTCCGAGCGGATAGAGATAATTGTGAGTCGCGATTTTGGGATAGCCCGAAGTGCCGGATGTGAAATACATCAGCATATAATCCTTGCCGCAGGGAGCATCCGCCGGGCGCGGATAATGGCTTGAATACATCAGGTATTCTTCGTTGAAGCTTCTCCATCCCTCGCGCGAGCCGTTGACTATCATTTTATTGACCATGCCGTCATAATTCTTGAGGGCCTCGTCAACATTGTCGCAGACCTCGCCGTCCGCAGTGCAGATTATCGAGGTAATATTCGCCGCCTTGAATCTGTATTCAAAATCGTGAACGAGAAGCTGATTTGTGGCCGGGATCGGAATGGCACCGAGCTTGTGGAGACCGAGAATCGCAAACCAGAACTGGTAATGGCGCTTGAGAACGAGCATCACTCTGTCGCCCTTCTTTATGCCGAGACTCTTGAAATAGTTGGCACAGCGGTTAGAATTCTGCTTTATCTCCTTGAAAGTGAAAGCTCTGTATTCCTTATCGTTTGAAACATAGTGAAGAGCGATTTTTTCGGGATCCTTATTCGCAATCTCGTCGATGATATCAAATGCGAAATTGAATTTTTCCTCGTTTTTGAATTTCACCGAGAGCGGAGTTCCGTTCTCATCCTCTTCGGTTTCGATATATCTCTTATAGACTCTGTCTTTGGTGTCGCGGATATGGCCCTTCGGGGGAGCATCGACCTTCTTAGCGGCAACAAGCTCGGGAATCGGTTCGCCGGTCGGATTGAGGACTATTGCGTAGAATGAGCAATCCGCTCCGTTGACCGCAATCATTCCGTGAGGAGTGCCCGAATCATAATAAATGCTGTCGCCGGGGCCGAGAGTTTCCTTATGCTCGCCGACCTGAACGCAGAGATAGCCGTCAACGACAATATCAAGCTCCTGGCCGCTGTGGCTCGTAAGCTCAATCGCCTTGTGCTGCGCCTCTTCGTCATATTTGCTGACGACGAAAAGCGGCTCGGAAATTCTGTTCCTGAAGGCATAGGCCATATTATAGTAGGTCATACCGTGAGCGTCCGAAATTTTCGGAGCGTCGCCCTTGCGGTTGACAAAGTAGGAATAAAGCTTCGGGGTATGGCCTTCAATAAGGTTGGTTACGTCAACCGAAAAAGCCGCGGCGCATTTATAGAGGAAAGCGAAATTCAGATCGCTCTCGCCGTTTTCGCAGGCAAGGTATTCCTCTACTGAAACGCCCGTTTTCTCAGCCATCGTCTCGGCGGAGATTCCCTCCACCTCGCGAAGCTCCCTTATTCGGGCAGCCATCTCCTTTATTCGTGTGTCAAGATTTGTAAGTTCCATAATTACCCCCGTTCAGATGGTATATGAAAAGAATAAAAAATCCCGTCCCAAGATAAACTTGAGACGGGATACATTTCCCGCGGTACCACTCAAATTGCGCATAAAACGCCTCTCGAATACTTTAACGCAGCTTTACGGGGAGGTTCTACTTGCAAAAGCGCTTTCTTCCTCCCGGCTCGGAAGCTACAGATTCATATCATCCGCCGGCGGCTCGCACCATACGCCGCCTCTCTGAAGGCATAGGATATAATCCCTCTTCGTCACAGCCTTTATAAGTATAAAATATAATAAAACAACTTTTGTGAATTGTCAATACAAAATTTTTGAATTTTTAGGTATTATTGACAATTACAGCTGATTTCTTATGATTTTACCGCTTATTGTCTTGGGTAAATCATCGCGGAATACAACCAGTCTAGGGTATTTATATGGAGCGGTATGCTCCTTGACATAATTCTGGATTTCCTTTTTGAGCTCTTCCGTGCCGACGGTACCTTTGGTCAGCACTATACTCGCCTTGACTATCTGACCCCTGATTTCATCGGGAGCTGCGGAAACGCCGCATTCAAGGACATAGGGAAGCTCCATAATTACGCTTTCGATTTCGAACGGCCCTATGCGGTAGCCCGAGGACTTGATGACGTCATCGACTCTGCCGACATACCAGAAGTTTCCGTCCTCATCGCGCCAGGCGGTGTCGCCTGTATGATACATATTCTGCCTGCGGCACTCGATATTCTTCTCTTCCTCATCGATATACTGCTTGAAGAGGCCGACAGGATCTCCCTTGTCGATTCTGATAACGATTTCGCCTGTCTCGCCGTCAGCAACGGGATTTCCGTCGGGATCGACTATATCAACATCATACTGCGGTGACGCTTTGCCCATTGAGCCGTGGCGGACCGTCGAACCGATGAGATTGCCGATAACAAGCGTAGTCTCTGTCTGGCCGAAGCCCTCCATTATCTCGAGACCCGTAGCCTTCTTGAACTGGATGGCGACCTCGGGATTGAGCGCCTCGCCTGCCGTTGTCATATGTTTGACGGATGAGAAATCGTATTTCGTTATATCTTCCTTGATAAGCATTCTGAGCATCGTGGGCGGTGCGCAGAAGGTCTTTATCTGATACTGAGCGAAAAGCGGAAGGATGTCTGCGGAATTGAAGCGGTCAAAATCATAGACGAATACCGCTCCCTCGCACATCCACTGACCGTAGAGCTTGCCCCAGAGAGCCTTGCCCCAGCCCGTATCTGAAATCGTGAAATGCAGACCGTCGGGCTCGCAGCAGTGCCAGTATTTCGCAGTCACGAAGTGGCCGAGAGGATAGGTATGCTTATGCTCGACCATCTTGGGGTTGCCGGTAGTTCCCGATGAGAAGAATATCAGCGCGGTGTCGTCTCCGCCGGGGGTATCATCGGTTCTCGGGAAGTGTGAGGAAAATCTCGGATATTCCTCATCGAAATCGTGCCAGCCCTCGCGCTTGCCGCCGACAAGAATCTTGTTGACGACGCTCGGGCACTCCGCCGCCGCTCTCTCGGCTATTTCGCAGGTGTCGCCGAAGGCGGTGCAGACTATCGTGTTTACATGGGCGGCATTGTATCTGTAAATGAAATCGTGATCCTTGAGAAGGTAGGTGGCGGGAATCGCGACTGCGCCCATCTTATGAAGCGCAATCATCGCGAACCAGAACTGATAATGACGCCTGAGGACGAGCATTACCCTGTCGCCTTTCTTGATGCCGAGCGAGGCGAAGTAATTCGCGACTCTGTCGCTCTCCTGCATAATCTGGCGGAAGGTATATCTTCTCTCGGTCTTATTGATGTCGAGGTGAATCATCGCGAGCTTGTCGGGGTATTTTCTCGCGATTTTATCGACTATATCATAGCCGAAATTGAATTTTTCGGTGTTCTCGAAATGAATACTTTTAAGCGAACCGTTTTCATCCTCTTCGCATTTCGCGTAATGGTCAACGATGAGACCGGTCGTGGGGCGCGTATCGGCGATGGTGCGGCGGAAATCCTCTTCGTTTGCCTTCTTTTCGCCGGGCAGAATCATCGCGATAAATACGCAGTCCTTACCGTCAACGGCAATCATGCCGTGAGGCGTGGAGGAATTATAGAAAATGCTGTCGCCCTCATGAAGGAGCTCCTGCTTTTTGCCTATCTGAACGAGCAGTGAGCCCGAAACGATGAAGTCGAATTCCTGGCCGTCGTGCTTCGTGAGATGAATCGGCTTATTCTGGAGCTCTTCGGAATATTTATAGGTCACATAATACGGCTCGCCGATTTTTTCCTTGAAATTCGGAGCCATATTCTGAATCATTATTCCGTCTTCCTCGGCGGTATTTTCGCCTCTGCCCTTGCGGGTTACGGTATAGGATGAAAGGTGAGCGGAGGAGCCCTCAAGCAGCTCGGTAAGCTGAATTTTAAGGGCGATTGAGCACTTATGAAGGAAGGTAAACGGCATATCCGTTTTACCCTTCTCATATTCAAGGTATTCGTCGAGGGAAACCTCGGTCTTTTCGGCCATCTCTTCGGGAGTATAGCCGAGAATGTCGCGCATCTCCTTGATACGCTCCGCTATGAGAGTGAGTCGGTTCATTTCGTTGAGAGCTTTGGCATCCATATTATTTTCTCCTTTTCTGTGAGCAATACAAATTACAAATAAAAAATCCCGTCTCAAGATAACTTGAGACGAGATATAATTCCCGCGGTACCACTCAATTTGCGTTTTCACGCCGCTCTTCGGGTTCAGACAAACCCTATGCACTAACGCAGCAGACTCGGGAGGCATCTACTTGCTTTCGCTTTTGGACCTCCGGCTCGGAAGGGATGGGCTTAAAAACGCTCGCTGCCGGGATCACAGCACCCCCGACTCTCTGAAAACTACCTGCTTTTGCCGTCTTCGTCATTGCCTTTGCATATTTGATTGACCGTATTCTATCACCGCACAACGCATTTGTCAAGCATTTTTTACAAAAAATTCCTTGCCTGTATTGCAGAATATACAAATTCTTCGTCTGCAAACGCTCGTTCTGAATGAAAAACCCTCTCCGCCGGGAGAGGGTTCATTTTTATTACAATATAGCTTATTTCTTCAGCCCGAGCATTTCAATTGATTCCTCGCGCATTTTATATTTGAGAATCTTGCCTGCGGCGTTCATCGGGAGCGCCTTGACAAAGATGAAATATCTCGGAACCTTATGCCTCGCTATATGGGAATTGCCGAATTCGCGCATCTCATCCTCAGTGGATTCCTCACCGTCGTGAAGCACTATCCAGGCGCAAGCCTCCTCGCCGTATCTCTCATCGGGAACACCGACAACCTGAACATCGCGTACCTTTTCGTGAGTGAGATAGAATTCCTCAATCTCGCGCGGATAAAGGTTTTCGCCGCCGCGGATTATCATATCCTTGAGACGGCCCGTGACCTTGAAATAGCCATCGGGAGTGCGGCAGCAGATATCACCGCTGTGAAGCCAACCGTCTTTGTCAATCGTTTCGGCAGTCGCCTTGGGCATTTTATAATAGCCCTTCATTATATTGAAGCCGCGCGCGACGAATTCGCCGTTTTCGCCGTCGGGAAGCTCTTCGCCCGTTTCGGGATCGATAATTTTGCACTCAACACCCGGGAATGCGGAGCCGACGGTCTCAACTCTGTGATCCTCATCCTCGTTGACCTCGCCCATCGTACTGCCGGGGGCGGATTCGGTCATTCCGTAAACGGAGAGAATCTCTATCATATGCATCTCACGCGCCGCCTGCCTCATAAGGTCGGGAGGGCAGTTTGAACCCGCCATAATGCCCGTTCTCATATGCGAGAAATCGGTCTTTGCGAAATCCTCGTGGTTGAACATACCGATAAACATTGTCGGCACGCCGTTGAAGCAGGTGATTTTTTCATCGTTTACGCAGGCGAGCGAGGATTTGGGCGAATAATACGGCATCGGACAGAGCGTTCCGCCGTGAGTCATCATAGAAGTCATCGAGAGAGTCATTCCGAAGCAGTGGAACATCGGCACCTGAATCATCATTCTGTCCGCAGTCGATAAATCCATTCTGTCGCCGATAATCTTGCCGTCGTTGACTACGTTTCTGTGAGTGAGCATAACGCCCTTCGGGAAACCGGTCGTGCCCGAAGTATACTGCATATTGCATACATCGTCCGGTTTTACGGTGGCAGCCCTTCTGAGCACTTCCTCGTGAGGAATGAGCGAACTTCTCGCCATAACCTCCTCCCACGTGAGACAGCCCTCCATACGGAAGCCGACCGTTATCACGTTGCGAAGGAACGGCAGATGCTTTGAATACAGGGGCTTTCCGGGCGTAAGATTCTCAAGCTCGGGGCAGAGCTCTTTTATGATTTCCTTATAGTTTGAATCCTTGCAGGATTCTATCATAACGAGCGTATGCGTATCGGACTGCCTGAGCAGATACTCGATTTCGTTGATTTTATATGCTGTGTTGACGGTTACGAGCACAGCTCCGATTTTTGTGGTCGCCCAGAAGGTCAGATACCAGGCGGGTACATTGGTCGCCCATATTGCGACATGGTGTCCGGGTTTCACTCCGAGTGAAATCAGAGCAGCGGCAAGGTCGTCAACATCCTTGCGGAACTGCGTATAGGTCCTCGTATAATCGAGGGTGGTATATTTGAATGCCAGCTGATCCGGGAAAATATCGCACATCGTGTCAAGAACCTGCGAGAAGGTCTTGTCAATCATATCATATTTTTTCCACGGAAAGGCGCCGGTATGCGCCCTGTTATAGTAAAGACCGGTATTCTCTTTTACGGGGTCCTCGATTTCCGCCATATAGTTTACAAAATGAGTGAGAACTATATCGGGATCGTCAATTTCGTCATTCCAGTCAACGCAGACAAAGCCGTCATAATTGAGCGAACGGATGGCGTTGATGAAATCCTTTACGGGCAGGGTTCCCTCGCCGATAAGGCAGTTCACATCGCCGTTCTTATCGCCGATGCGGACATATTTTATATGAGCGCCGAGGGTTTCAATCGTCTTTTCGGGAGTTTCACCGGCGGCAAAATAAGTCTCTCTGATATTCCAGGCCGCGCCGAGAGGAACAGCTGCGAATTCATTGATGATTTCAAGCACCTTCGCCGAGTGGGCAAGCGGGCCCGAAGTTTCAAGCAGAATGCTGATATCCGTTTTTTCCGCTCTCTCAACAGCGGGAGTAAGTTTTTCCCTCAGCAGGGCATAATCCGGCTCCCCGGCGAGAGAAACAATAACCGCTTCGATGCCTGCGGCATAAGCCCAGTCAACATACTGCTTTATTACGTTGCCGTCCGCCTTCTCATCCTCGACGGGGAAGGGATAGACGATTGCGGAGACTGCCAGGTCTCTGTTGCGCAGTTTTCTTTTCGCGTCCGCCGAGCCGTCTCTGAGAACGGAATCGGAATGGCGCTTATTCTCCGCCTTTGCGTCAAATATCTCAAAGCCCGCAAAGCCGTAATCCCTTGCCATATTGCAGGTTTCGGTAAACGAGCCGGGATTTATGTTTTTAGTTGAAAAACCGAGTTTCATATTAATCTCCTTGACCGGAAAATCAGTCTTCGTCGTAAACTATCTTATTGAGAGCGTTTATATATGCTCTGATGCAGGAACCGACTATATCGGAAGAGAGGCCGTTGCCAGAATAAACCTTGCCGTTGTGGCGGAGCTTGATAAGAGCGGAGCCGAGCGATTCCTTGCCGCGGCTGACGGTATGAATCCTGAAATCGTCAAGCTCATAGTGGAAACCGATTCCTTGCTCGATTGCGCCGAACGCCGCGTCGATAGGGCCGTCTCCCGTCCCCATTCCCTCAATTTTTATTTCGCCGTCTCTGGTCAGCACAACGTGCGCCATGGCGGATGTCAGATTGCTGTTTGTGGTTGTGTAGTATTCAAGATGATAGGTTGAGGGCGCCTGCTGCGCGTAGGATGCGATGAGCGCCTCAAACTCATTGGAATCTATACCGCTTCTGTTTTCGCAGACGCGTCTGAGCCCTCTGAGCACATTGCCCGCGTCCTCTTCGGTGAGCGCGTAGCCGAGTTTTTCGGCTGCGGCATAAACGGCTTCGATGGTTGAATCGCCGTCAAGGTATATGTCGGTATTAGCAGCGGGTAGTGAGGATTCCTCCTCCTGCTCGGTGCTGTCAACCTTCGCTGTGAGCGCCTTTACATCCGTCGCAATTCTGGTCGCGTCGAGCGATGAGCAGATTTCATAAGACTCGCCCTTAGCTGCGATAACCGCGGCAATCTTGTGAATCTTGAGTTGGGTGTGGCCCTCGACAACCGCTTTCACGCCGTCGATGCCCGCAATAATGCTCTCGAAAGCAGTAGCTGTCTCCATATAGAGAGCGCCCGAAACCTTAACATATACGGGAACGCTCAGCTTCGCCTTCACGCCCTTCGCGAATTTCGCGAAATCATAGGGGAAGAGCGTGCCCGCGTCATCGGAGAGAGTGACCGCAGTCGCGCCGCAGCTGACGGCGAGAGCGAGAGCCTCGTCGAGCACCTTCTCCTCGGCTCTGGTGGCGTCAAGCGCGATGAATTCAACATTTTCGCACTTTTCCTTCGCCGCCTTGACGAGCTTTTCGATAAGGAGCATCATCTTCGGAGCCTTGAGATGATAGGTGTATTCCATGGTGACCGTGCTCAGCGGCAGGACTATCTGGAGAACGGGTTTCTGCGCGGTCTGTATGCACTCCCACGCCATGGCAACCTCCTCCTCGGTTGAGCCGGCGGGAATCGCCACAGAAGCATTCTTTACCGCCGCGGAGATGGTTTTATATATAATTCTGTCCTCTTTGAAATTCGCGACCGGCGCAAGCTCAATCGTATCAACCCCCATGCCGTCAATGGCGGAGGCGATTGCGACCTTCTCCCTGAAAAGCAGGGGATTTTTTCTGTCCTGAGCCAGCTGCTTCAAAGTGAAATCGGATACATAAATCTTTCTCATTATAAGTTCTCCTTTGAGATTATGATTTGCAGATGATGAGTGCGCCCGCGTTATATCAAAACAAAAACCCCGCAAGGTAAAAACCCTGCGGGATGATTATTGCATAATAACCACGGTACCACCCGTATTGCCGCCGAAACGGCCACTCACAGAACTCCATCAAGTTCCCGACCTGTAACGGGATCACCCGTGATCTCCTATGAATTCAGAGACCCTGCTCCGATACGAGACAGCCCTTTGGGATTCTTACCGCCTCTCACCTGCCGGCGGCTCTCTGAAAGCTTGCTCAAAGCGCTTAATATCATCTCTGCATTTGCGTTATTGCGTATAATATACTCTAAACAACCCGGTTTGTCAAGAAAAATTTTGCCTGCGGGATAACCGGGGTATTATATTGTAATAAATTTATTCTTGTATTATTGTGTAAAATAAGTTATACTTAATATGTATTTTTATCCGAAATTCAATCTGATTCACAGGAGATGAATAAATGGACCCTATTAAAGTTGATTTTTCAAACAAGGGCAAATCCGCTCAGAAGGAGATAGTTATCCCTCCCGAAAACGCGGGGCTTAAAATTGTTATTGGCCTTGTGCTGACAGCAATTACCGCATTTATTGCGTATTATATCATGCTGCCCGCGCTCAATCCGAAGGACACGACTCTCTACATGTATCTCGGCGTGGTAGCCGCTTCTTATGTGGTATTCCAGGCGTTGCTCTCAAAGGCGCTCACCAAGCCCGAATACACTCCCTATGTCAAGAGAAGAGCTATCGTCCCCGGCATCTGCATCGCAATTCTCGTTGTTGTTTCGCTTATCGGATACATTGTCGGCTCACAGTTTTTCAGAGCCAAGGCATACAGCAGAATAATCGATGTCCGCACCGACAGTGATTTTTCAAAGGAAATTCCCGAAGAGGACGCCTCCTCCTTCAGCGCTATTCCGCGCCTTGACGAGGATTCCGCTTCACAGATAGCAGCGAGAGCTCTCGGCGACCTCGGCGAAATGGGCTATGTTTCGCAGTTCACCGTTTACAGCGAGAATACCCAGATTAACTATAAGGGCACACCCGTCAGAGTCGCTCCGCTCCAGTATGCAAGCATAATCAAGTGGTTTTTCAATACCAAAGAAGGCTTCCCGGGCTATGTCATAATCGATATGGCAAACGAGAGCGCGGAATTCAAGACTCTCGAGAATAAAATCAGATATTCGCCCGCAGAGCATTTCAACAAGCTTCTCAAGAGACATCTGAGATTTGACTACCCGACCTATCTCTTCGCGGACGCGACATTTGAAATTGACGATGAGGGCAACCCTTACTGGATTTGCGCCCGTCTCGACAATACCATCGGCCTCTTCGGCGGAACAGACGTTATCGGCGCGGTAGTTGTCAAAGCGGACAGCCCCGACGGCGAGAGCAAATACTACACGGTTGAGGAATTCAAAAACGATCCCGAGCTCCAGTGGATTGACAGAGTCTTTGATTCCGACCTGATAGTTCAGCAGTATGATTATTACGGCAGATACAGAAACGGTTTCTGGAACTCAATCCTCGGCCAGAAGAACGTTATCAACACCACATCCGGCTATAACTACATAGCGAAGGATGACGATGTATGGATGTATACGGGCGTTACCTCCGTTACCGCGGACCAGAGTATCATCGGCTTCGTTCTCGTAAACCAGAGAACCAAGGAGGCTGTTTACTATAACGTCACGGGCGGTACAGAAGCATCGGCTCAGAGTGCCGCGGAAGGCAGAGTCAAGGACCTCGGCTATACGGCAACCTTCCCGTTGCTCCTTAATATCGGCGGAGAGCCCACATATTTCCTCTCGCTCAAAGATGTCAGCAGCGGCAGCAGCATAGTCCAGCAGTATGCGCTTATCAACGTCAAGCAGTATAACAACAACAAGATGGGCGCAAACGGCAGAGACCTCGCCGAGTGTCTTTCCATCTATAAGAATGCTCTTGAAAGCACAGGCATTAAGGTCGATATCAATCCCGAGGATGTCATCGACGTCTCAAATAAAGACAGCGAAGACGAGGAGGGCAAAGAAACCGATAAGACCGAGCCCGTCACTCCCGATGAAGATGGCACGGTTACCGGCAAGGTCACCGAAATCAGAGAGGCGGTCAAGGGCGGCGAAACCTATTACTATATCAAGCTCGATTCCGTCGAAGCATATTATGTGATTTCCGCCACAAAGGCAGAGGAAGCCGTTATTCTCAATAAGGGTGACAGTGTAACAATCAAGGCAAGCGGCAATGGTAAGATAATCAATGCCGATTCACTGAAAATCAACTGATATTACGGGGCGGCTTGCAGTCGCCCCTTTTTCAAGAAATTATGGAATATTACGAAAACAAACAGGAGCCCGAAAAGGCCGTGCTGGTCGCGGTGGATACGGGCGAATATGACTGCGATTCCTCCCTCGCAGAGCTTGAGGAGCTCGCAATGACGGCGGGAGCCGAAGTTGTCGGCTTTGTCTCTCAGAAGAGGGAGCGCCCCGACGGCGCACTGTTCCTCGGCAGCGGCAGACTCGATGAGCTCAGGGAATTCTGCGAAAATAATGAAATAGAAGTGGTGATTGTTGACAGCGAGCTCTCTCCGGTTCAGCAGCGGAATATGGAAAACGCGCTCGATGTCAGGGTCATAGACCGCACCACGCTGATTCTCGATATTTTCGCCCAGCGCGCGGTCAGCAACGAGGGCAAGCTTCAGGTTGAACTCGCGCAGCTGAAATATTCTCTTCCCCGCCTTATCGGGCAGGGGCATAAGCTCTCGCGTCTCGGCGGCGGCATCGGAACAAGAGGTCCCGGCGAAACAAAACTCGAGAGCGACAAGCGTCATATCCGCAGGCGCATAAAAACGCTTGAGGATGAGCTGGAAGAACTCGGCAAGCGCCGCAATCTCCAAAGAGCAAGGCGCGAGAAGGACAGAGTCGAAACAGTCGTAATAGTCGGCTACACAAACGCCGGCAAATCAACTCTTATGAATACGCTTACTCAGGCGGGCGTGCTCGCTCAGGACAAGCTTTTCGCAACGCTTGACCCGACCTCGAGGGCGCTCACCCTGCCGGACGGCAGAAAGATAATGCTCATAGACACGGTCGGATTCATCCGCCGCCTTCCCCATAATCTCGTTGAGGCATTCAAGTCAACTCTCGAAGAGGCGGTCGGCGCAAAGCTTATTCTCAATGTCTGCGATGCGTCGGATCCCGAATGCGGCGAGCATCTTAAAGTAACAGAGGAACTCCTCGACGAGCTAGGCTGCGCCGGTAAGCCCGTAATCCCGGTACTCAACAAGTGCGATTTGCCACGCTCGGATTCGCTCCCCTCAAATCTTCCCGGAGCAGTTGAAATTTCGGCGCTCGACGGCAGGGGGCTCGACGACCTTCTCAACGCGATTGCAAAGGCACTGCCGCCTTCAAGAGCAAGAGTGAAAATGCTCATTCCGTATACAGACGGAGCTGCGGCTGCAGTCCTTCGCAGGGACGGCGTCATCGCCGAAGAGGCCTACCGTGAGGACGGTCTCTATCTTGATATAACCGCCGATGTAGAAATTATTGACAAATACAGGGATTATTGTGTATAATAAGGCGTAATAAACAGCGGTTGTGCACCGCTAATACTCATATAAGGAGAAATGATTATGTCAACTATTCAGAAAATTGTTTCGCTTCTGCTCTGCCTTGCAGTTATGGCAGGCATATTCTCAGTCGCATCTTCCGCTTTCGTATTTCCCGAAACCGTCGTTCAGGCAGAGAAAACCGAAGAGCCCGCAGATGAAGGTCAGATTCCCGATACCAAGATGACAATCTTCGGCCTCTGGGAAGTCAGCCCCGCTATGGCGAATCTTCTTGACCGCTTCCCCGTGCTTCTCATCATCATGACCCCGTTCCTGATGTTCTATGAGATCCCCTATGTGGTCAAAGATATATTCACCAGAATGTTTGACAGAGACTGATATCAGCCGGATCATCCGCAGCCCTCTCAATGAGGGCTGTTTTTGTTGCTGTACACATCCGAAAATTTGCCCACTTGACAAATTTGCGCCTTTTTTATATAATTTAGGCACTCAAAGGGCTCCCTCGGGAGTTTTTGAGAAATAAAACAGGGGGATATAACTATGGAAAACATACAGCTCTTTTTCACAGAACTCGTTGAGGTATTCAAGGCTGTTGACACCAGCGGCATCCAGGAAATGATTTATAACATGTTCTCGCTGATGGTAAATAACTTTGATATCAGAACGGTTGACACCACCACGATCGCCGAGCTTCTTACAAAGTACAGCGCAATCTGGAATCCCATCTGGGAAATGGTCAACAAGTTCCTTGCAGCGTTTGCAAACTTTTAATCAAGGCAAAATCCCGAACCCCGCAGCTACGGCTGCGGGTATTTTTTATACTCTTCTGACGCGCTTGACTTTTATATTTCAATATATTAAAATAAAATGTACGGCATTTATTTCAATTTTTGAATGCGGAGAGTTCTTATGTTCAGAGATTTCATTGATTTTATTAATAATCATAAGGTGCTCATTCTCGGCTTCGGCAGAGAGGGCAGGTCGACCTATGACATAATCAGGCGGCATCTGCCCGAAAAAGAGATAGGAATCAGCGATATCAAGGAGATTGAGCTCGACGATTCCCACGCCGTGCTCTATTCCGGCAAGGATTATACAAAATGCATCAACGAATACGATGTCGTCATAAAGACACCCGGCATCTCGCTTTCGGACTATATAGTGAACGACGAAACCATCCTCACCTGCCAGACCGATCTTTTCCTCAAATTCTCCGACTGTCTGTGTGTCGGTGTGACAGGAACGAAGGGCAAGACCACAGTCGCGACTCTTCTATATGAAATGGCGGTGAAAGCGGGCAGGAATGCCGCGCTCGTCGGCAACGTTCTGCTTCCCGCGCTCGATGTGCTCGAGGATAAGGAGCCCGAAATAGCGATAGTCGAAATGTCTTCGCGCCAGCTTGAGTTCACGACCGCGTCCCCCAACATCGCGCTTATAACGAACATTTACCAGGAGCATATTGAGCATCATAACGGCTTCACGGGTTATGTTAATGCCAAGCTCAATATAGTCAGGCACCAGAATGCCGGAGATTTCTTTATCTGCAACGCCTCACAGAGCTATGACGGATACTGCAATTTTTCACAGATTCCGTCAACCGTTATCAAGATTTCATCCGATATCAGCGGATATGAGAGGATTTACGAGGCGGTCGAGCAGAATCCCTGCCTAATCGGCAACCACAGCATACACAACGCGTTTCTCGCCGCAGCTGCCGCGAGACGCCTCGGCATAAGCGATGAGGATATATCCGCCGCAATCCTCGAATTCAAAGGGATTGAGCATCGCCTCGAGCCGGTCGGCGAATATTTCGGCGTGAAGTTCTATAATGACGCCGATGCCACAATCCCACAGGCGACAATAGCCGCTGTTGACGGACTCGGCGATGTGGATACGCTGATTTTCGGCGGAATGTCGGTAGGCGTTTCGTTTGACGACTTTGAGAATTATCTCTTCAAAAAGAAAATCACGAATCTCATCGGCCTGCCCGACACAGGCAGACAGATCTGCACAAACCTCGCGAACAGGGGCTATAACGGCAATATCATTCTCGCCGAGGATATGGAAGGGGCGGTCAGCATGGCCTTCGCCGTGACAGAAAAAGGCAAATCCTGCCTGATGAGCCCCGCCGCCTCGAGTTACAATGTCTATAAAGACTATGAACACAAGGGCAAACACTTCAAGAAACTCGTCAGGGAATGGACTCCCGCCGAAAAGCCGCCCGAGATAGACAGTTGACAATCATTCCGAATGGTGATATATTCGGTTTCCGTCAGTAAGGAATATAACAATATATGAAGAATAAAAGTTTTATTGTCATTGCCGTACTTGCCGTTCTCGGCGTCGGTCTGATTGCAGGCGCGGCGATATATTACTCAAAAACAATCGATGGTAACGATACGCCTTCTGCCGATGTTTCTTCAACCGTAACCGAAACGTATTTTACGGATGTTTCTTCGACTTCAAAGCCGGAAAAATCCGCTGCGAAGAGTACCCGCAGCGAAACCGTAAGCGAGAGCGAAGAGACCGCCGAAGATGAAATTGCGGAAGAAAGCGAAACGGGAACACTTAAGCACGGCGGCATTTCACCGGAATTCAAGAAATTCTGGGATGACTATGAGAGCTTTATCGGCAAGTACGCAACGGCATTGAATGATAAAACCAATCCCGATTATCAGTCGCTGAACGACCGTTATAACAACTATGTCAAAAAGGCGGCGGAATATGAAAGCAGTGAAGAACTTACTGATGAAGAGGTTGATTATATGACCTCGGCGCACGCCAGAATAACGGCAAAATACGCCTCGGCGTGGCTCGGCGAAACAGAATAAACAAATCAATCGTATTAATATACAGTTTACAGGAGGATGGAAAAATGAAACCGGTCAGACGACTTCTTTCGCTCGTTATTGCGCTCACTATGACTTTCGGACTCTTTGGCTTTTCCGCACAGGCAAAAAGCAAGGCCGCTCCCCTCTCTCTCAACGTTGAGGTAAGCAGCTTCGACAGCGGATATTCGGGCATCGTCACCGTGGCGGTTACCGTAAAGAATATTTCGGGCAAAGATGTGAAAAATATCGTGGTCACTTCCTGCGGCTCGGAAGGACTCTGCATGTACAGGCCTATTGATTACAATGTGGTAATCACCAATCCCGGCTACTCAATGCCGCTTGCCAAGAAAGATGCGCTGACCACCTGCCTTAAACCCGGCGGAACAATGAAATATGTTTACTGCGTGCTTCTCGGCTATCAGTATGCGAAGCGCCTGGTTCCCGAAGCTACACGCAACATAATGCTCGCGCAGCACAGACATCTCGGAACCAAGAATTTCAGAGAGCTCTCAATCAAGGCAAACTATCTTGAGAGCTCCGGAACCCTCCGATTCGGCGATATAAATACCTGTCTCGATGTCAAGGCATATTACAATGTAGGCAACTCGGTTTATGACAGCATTGCAGGCGGGTCGAGCGTCGCCCAGAATCCGGCTGTCAGAACAAGAGGAAACTATGACGCGGCTGCCGTTCGCACCTCGCAGGCAGAGTCAGCTCAGGCATCTGCCGCTTCGGCTTCGGATTCATCATCCGCTTCGGCTTCGTCCCGTTCGTCCGCCTCAAGCACAGTAAAGAAAACTGCGGATACAGCCGATTCTTCTTCAAAAACCTCTCCGTCGTCATCGGGCCCGGATAAGGACACGGTAAGAACTTATGTTCTCAACACCGAAACGAAGGTTTATCACTCCAGAAACTGCGGCCACTGGCCCTCAACCAACAAAGTCAGCAGAGAAACAACCGCCAACAAACTTGAAAGCGCCGGCTATACACTTTGCGAATTCTGCGCAGGATAAAATGATTATATAATAAGAATTCCCCCTCCCGTTCGGGAGGGGGATGTTTATGCTTTATTATTTATTCTCCAAGACAATAGCTACAAGGCTTAAAGTGATTTACATTTTTCATTTCATCATAAGATGTATTTGAATACGTTTTTTTATTATTCTCATCCATTTTTTCTAACTGCGAACAATCTGTTGTGTGAAACACACCTGTATTTTTATTGTAAATAAACTCGGTAGCTGTCTTTCTTGCGTTTTCTTTATCATACGAGGTAGCTGTTGACGATGCCGATCTCGTTGTCGTGTTCTTTGCAACGCTATTAACAATCGCAGCTACACTCGATAATGCAGATGACGTGTTTCTTGTCGAACTTGAAGAGGCAGACGTATCATAATTACCGTTGGTTTTTACTGCCTTATTCTGAACCACGCTTGAGCCGCCTGCAATCTTTTCATAGGCAGCGGCCTTAACATTATAATATGCCTTTACATCAAGGGTGGTCTTGATGCTGCCGAACGTGAGGTTTCCCTTGCTTTCAACATAATTTGCCTTGATTGAAAGGGGTCGGAAATTCTTGGTCTTGAGAAGCTTATGCTGTTCCAGCATAATAACACGGGTTGCCTCGGGGACTTTGTTCTTTGCATACTGGTAGCCGAGAAGCACGCAGTAAACGTATTTCATTGTTCCGCCGGGTTTCAGGCAGGCCGCCATTGCGTTCTTTTTAGAAACCGGCTTTGAACCGGGATTTGTAATCACAACATTTTTATCAATCGGCCTATACATGCAAAGACCGGTTGAGCCGCAGGAAGTGACTACGATGTTTTTGACATCCTTGGACGAGGTGTTCTTTACGGTTACCGCCACGGTAACAAGGCCGGTATAGCCGCTGTCAAAGCTGCTGACCTCTACATCGAGCGAGAGGGGCGCGGCTTTGCTCTTGGCCTGAGCAGTAAAAGCAAAGATGCCGAATGCCATTGTGAGAGCAATTACGAGTGAAAGAAGTCTCTTGACTTGTTTCATTTTTCCATCCTCCGTTTTATTTATATTTTAAGCGTTCCGCTTATTTGGTTTTTCAAAATCTGTATATATATTCATAATGGGGAATTAAATATAACAAATAATAAAGAAAAAGTCAATATCTTTTATATGCGGCGCCGTTTGCTGAATAATTTCCCCCTGCCGGATGACAGGGGGAAGATTTATTATTCATACAGCGGATATTTGGCGCAAAGGGCGTTGACTTCCTCGCGGATGCGGTCCTTATTCGCCTCATAATCGGTGACACAGAGAGCAATGTATTCAGCAATTTTATCCATATCGGCAGTCTGAAGGCCGCGGGTTGTTACCGCCGCTGTACCGAGACGCACGCCGCTTGTAACAAACGGCTTCTGCGGGTCATTGGGAACGGCGTTTTTGTTCGCGGTGATGCAGACGGAATCGAGTCTGTGCTCAAGCTCCTTGCCGGTTACTTCGGTGTTTCTCAGGTCAACGAGGATCAGATGATTGTCAGTGCCGCCGCTGACGAGGTTGATTCCTCTTTTTGTAAGACCGTCGGCAAGCGCCTTACAGTTATCGATGATTCTCTGAGCGTATTCCTTGAATTCGGGCTTGAGCGCCTCGCCGAAGCAGACAGCCTTCGCCGCGATTATATGCTCAAGAGGACCGCCCTGATTGCCGGGGAAAATGGCCTTGTTGATGGCCGCGGCAAGCTCCTCTTTGCAGAGAATCAGACCGCCGCGCGGACCTCTGAGGGTTTTATGAGTGGTGGTTGTGACTATATCGGCATAGGGAACGGGTGAGGGATGAAGTCCTGCAGCAACGAGTCCCGCAATATGAGCCATATCAACCATAAAATACGCACCGACAGCTTTTGCAATAGCCGAAATTCTCTCAAAATCAATGATTCTCGGATAAGCCGATGCACCCGCGACGATGAGCTTCGGATTATTCTCCTTCGCTATTTTTTCAAGCTCATCGTAATCGATGAAGCCGTCGTCATTGACGCCGTAGGCGATGAATTTATAGAGCTTTCCGCTCGCGTTGACGGGCGAGCCGTGAGTCAGATGACCGCCGTGGGCGAGAGACATGCCGAGAACAGTATCGCCCGGCTCAAGGATGGCCGCATAGGCCGCCATATTCGCCTGAGCGCCCGAGTGGGGCTGAACGTTTGCCGCCTCCGCGTCGAAAAGCTTCTTCGCTCTCTCGATTGCGATGCTCTCGACAACATCGACATATTCGCAACCGCCGTAGTATCTCTTGCCGGGGTAACCCTCGGCGTATTTATTCGTAAGAATGCTTCCCATAGCCGCCATAACCGCGGGGGAAACAATATTTTCACTGGCTATGAGCTCAAGGTTTCTTCTCTGCCTTTTGAGTTCTTCGTTCATTCCGTCGGCCACTTCGGGATCATACTTCGCGACAAAGCCGATTGAATCCATAATATCGGAATACATTTTAATCACCTTCCATATAAATATCATTATAAAATATACCATTTACGCCGCCTTCTGTCAACCGATAATGTCAACAATGTTTCTTGACTGCAATTTGATATTGTTATATAATGACTATAATAAATTTCGGGAGGCAGTATTATGTCCGACACAGTAAATATCATCAATTCCCGGCAGACAAGCATAGGCATCGAATTCGGCTCGACGAGAATAAAGGCGGTGCTGATTGACGATAAAGCGAATCCGCTCGCCTCAGGCTCTTTTGACTGGGAAAACAGCTATAAAAACGGCATCTGGACCTACTCTCTCGACGAGGTCAGAAACGGTCTGCAGACAGCGTTCGCGAAGCTGAAGGCGGATGTTGAGGCAAAATATTCCGTTAAGCTCACGAGCGCGGGAGCTCTCGGCATCAGCGGCATGATGCACGGCTACCTCGCATTCGATAAAGACGGAAATCAGCTTGCGGAATTCCGTACCTGGAGAAATACGATTACTGCGCAGGCGGCCGAAAAACTCTCCGCTCTCTTTGATTTCAACATTCCCCAGCGCTGGAGCATCGCGCATCTTTATCAGGCGATGCTCAACGGTGAGGAGCACGTGAAGGATATTGCGGCAATTTACACGCTCGCGTCATACGTCCATTTCCGCCTGACCGGTCAGAGAGTTGTCGGCATCGGCGAAGCGAGCGGAATGTTCCCGATTGACAGCAATATCAATGATTACGATGCGGCCATGCTCGATAAATTCACCGCGCTTACATCGGATTATCCTTGGGATATAAGGGAAATTCTCCCGAAAGTTCTTGTCGCGGGCGAAAACGCCGGAACTCTTACCGAAGAGGGCGCGCTCCTGCTTGACCCGAGCGGCGAATTCAAGGCGGGAATCCCGCTCTGCCCGCCCGAAGGCGACGCAGGAACCGGTATGGTCGCGACGAATTCAGTGGCGCAGAGAACCGGCAATATCTCAGCCGGCACCTCGATTTTCCTTATGGTCGTGCTTGAGAAAGCTCTCTCGAAACTCTATCCCGAAATCGATATGGTCACCACTCCCTCGGGAAGCCCGGTGGCGATGGTTCACTGCAACAACTGCTCGGGCGAAATCGATGCCTGGGCAGGAGTATTCACCGAAATCTGCAAAGAGATGGGCGCCGATGTCACGATTTACAAGGTGCTCGACAAAATGTTCGAAAAAGCGCTTGAAGGCGACAAAGACTGCGGAGGCCTCGTCGGCTACAACTATCTCTCGGGCGAGGTTATCACAGGTCTCGAAAGCGGAAAGCCGATGTTTTTCAGAGGCCCCGATTCAACATTCAACCTTGCGAATTTCTCGCGCACCCAGCTTTATTCCGCGGCGGCAACTCTGAGCATCGGCAAGGAAATCCTCGATGCCGAGAATGTGAAAATCGACCGTCTGCTCGGCCACGGCGGATATTTCAAGGCTCCCGTTGCGGGTCAGGCAGTTATGGCCGCAGCGCTGAACGCCCCCGTTTCCGTAATGAAGACGGCGGGAGAGGGCGGCCCCTGGGGTCAGGCGGTGCTTGCCTCTTACGTGGTAAACAAATCCGAAGACGAAACGCTCGAGGAATACCTCGACAAAAAGGTTTTCGGCGAACAGGAATCCTTTGAAGTCAAGCCCGACGAAGAGGATAAAAAGGGCTTCGCGGCGTTCCTTGAAAATTACAAAAAAGGTCTCGCCGCCGAAAAGGCCGCGGTTGAAGGCTGATTATCCCCGAAAAAGTATTATAACCCCGGAGCGGAATGCTTCGGGGTTTTCGCAACTGTAATTAACAAAAAATGTTAAAAATGTTTGCTTCAGTTGGTGGACAATGAGCGCCGCAAGGGGTATAATATGCCTGTAAAAGCGGGCAGACCGAAACCGCCCGCCGGTTTGTAAGGTGTATGAAAGGTGTGATTTTATGAGAAAACATTACCTCGACAATATCCGCTCATTCACAATAATCTCGGTTGTCATTTTTCATGTGATTTATATGTTCAACGCCGAGGCGTCCGCGGGCGTTGTCGGCCCGATAAGCCGCTTCAGATTTCAGGACTCGGTCCAGTATATCCTCTATCCGTGGATGATGATTCTGCTTTTTATCGTTGCGGGTATGTGCTCGAGATATTATCTTGAAAAGCACACGACAAAGGAATTCGTCAGATCGAGAACGACAAAACTGCTCGTCCCTTCGACAATCGGGCTTTTCGTTTTTCAATGGATTCAGGGTTATTTCAATATGCAGCTCAGCGGAGCTTTTGAAAAAATCGAAGCGCCGAAGGCGTTTCTCTACCCGATAATGGCCGTTTCGGGTATAGGAGTTCTCTGGTTTATCCAGACTCTCTGGCTGTTCTCGATGGTGCTCGCATTTATCAGAAAATATGAAAAAGGGAAGCTTTATGGACTGACGGGAAAAGCGAATATTCTCGTCGCCCTCGCGCTTGTTCTCCCAATTTACGGCTCAAGCTTCGTGCTGAATACGCCCGTAATCGTCTGCTACAGATTCGGTTTGTATGCGATGTCGTTCTTTATCGGTTATTTCGTCTTTGCCCACGAAGAAGTGATTGAGCGCATAAGCAGGTTCTCGATTCCTCTCTGCATCGGCTCGGTAATACTCGCGGGATTATATATTTATCTTCATTTCGGCGACAACTACGCGGAGAATCCCGTTTTCAATTCAATCCCCGCAATCGCTTACGGCTGGGTATTCTGCCTCGCGGAGCTCGGGCTTATGTATAAATACGGCAATAAAGAGAACGGTTTCACACGTTTTATGAAAAAACGCAGTTTCGGTCTTTATGTATTCCATTATCTGCCGCTCTCGGCAAGCGCATACCTGCTGACAAAATATACCCGAATTCCCGCGATTGCCGTTTATCTGATTGTCCTTGTCTGCGGCTTTGCGGGTGGATTCGTCCTCAATGAAATCGTCTCCCGCATACCGTTTGTCAGGTGGGCGGTTCTCGGAATAAAGAGCAATAAAAAGAAGAAAGATGAGGTGCCTGCCGATGTTTGCCGATAATCTGCTGAATTTAAGAAAGCGTTACTCAATGACTCAGGAAGACCTCGCCGAAAAGCTCGGCGTTTCAAGGCAGGCGGTCGCGAAATGGGAGAGCGGCGAAACAGTTCCCGACCTTGAAAAGAGCAGACTGATTGCCGAAGTTTTCGGCGTAACGCTTGACGACCTTGTGAACTTCAGCTCCGAGGGCAATTTCGGACTTGATACGCCTCCCAAAGGCAAGCATCTATTCGGAATTGTCACAATGGGCGAAAAGGGGCAGATAGTAATTCCCGCAAGAGCACGCAAGGTTTTCGCCATCAATCCGGGAGACAGGCTGATCGTGCTCGGTGACGAGGGCTCGGGCATTGCCCTGATGAAAAGTTCTGATTTCCTGAAAATGGCGGAAATAATCAGAAAATCAAAATAAGAAATAATTAACCCGCAGAGCCGTTGTGACACCCTGCGGGAATTATGTTTTTTATATGCGTCTTCAGTATCAGTCTTCGTTTTCTTCTCTTATCTGATCTATCATTTCATCGGAAATGGTCTGTGTTTCGCCGTGCTTGACCTGGCTCATGCAGAGAAGCGCAAGAGCGAAGCAGACAGGGGCATAGAAGAAGAGCGACCAGTAATTGACTTCACCTGTTGCGGTGAATTTTTTAGTAAGGTCAAACATACCGCCGACAAGAACGGGGCCGACAATCGATGCCGAGAAAGTCGCGGTGTAATAATAACCGGTAAATGTTCCGACTCTGTCGAGACCGCCGATTTCAAGAACAAGCGGAAGGGTGTTGATTGTAACAAACGCAATCAGGATGCCGCCGACTACAATTGCAACGTAGAGCAGAGGGCTGAATTTTGTAACGCCGTAAAGAAGGAAGAAGGCGAGAACTCCTATCCAGCCGGCCATAATAGTCTTTTTCCTGCCGAATTTCTGGCCGAGCTTACCCGCGGGGATAGCGCCGACAACGGTAGCCGCTGCGAAAAGAGTGATGATAAGGGATGCGTTTGACTCTGTAAAACCGAGTTCGTATTTTGCAAATGTGGTGAAATAAGTCTGGATTGAGTCCGTTGCGTTTGAGTTGAAGAAGAGAGCAATCAGCATAAAGATAAGGCTGATTTTTTCGCCTCTTGTAAGCTTGCCCGCTGCGAATTCTCCATCTTTACCGCTTGCCTTTTTGTTCTTTTCATATTCGGCCTTAAGCTGAGCGGCTTCCGCCTTTGATATTCTGTTATCGGGCTCTCTGACAACAAAGAGCACAACCAGCAGGCAGATAACCATTACGACAGCGCCGAGGATGAAAACGTCTTTTCTTATTGCTTCCTCACTCGCGTCTTTAACAAAGAAAGAAATAATCGAACCCGATACGGTGCCGAGAACAACGCCTACGCCGCCCATAATATTGATGACCGCGTTACCTTCGCCTCTTATTTCGGAGGGCGTGAAGTCAGGCATAAGGGCTACTACCGGCGAACGCCAGGTGGACATAATGAAGTTGAATACGATGATGTCAAGCATCAGAATTCCTAGAGTCTGAATTCTCGGGATAAATATGAACAACAGCGCACAGAGCGGAATACCGTACATCAAAAACGGCGTTCTCTTGCCGAAGCGGGTATGGGTTCTGTCCGAAATCCTGCCGAAAAGAGGCTGGAACACAACACCGAAAATATTATCGATAACCATTATGATACCGACTGCCGTGCCCGACCAGGCGAGATTTGCGATAGTCGGATTCTCTTTCAGAATAAGAGGAACGCGGGCGTTGTAAATAATCCACGCTACCTGAACCGCCATAAAGCCGAAGCCCGTGAAAGCGGTGTGCAGATAATTCAGCTTGCCGTTTTCTTTGGCGCAGTAAAACTGATTTTTCATTGAACCTTCTCCTTTTTGCGGAAATTCCGCATAATACAGAGATATTATATCATTTTTAACTATAAAATTAAATATAGCAATGTTAACTAAAAGCGTACATATTTTTTGTGCGGGTTGCCTAATCTATTTTCAATATCTTTATGTTATAATACAAGGCGTAAAAAGGAATTCACGGAGGTATCCGGATTATGGATCTGACCGAAAAAACTCTCAAAAAGAATTATATATATGAGGGCAGGATTATCACTGTCAGACGCGATGACGCTCTTCTGCCCGACGGCTCACAGTCAATCCGCGAAGTGGTCGAACATCCAGGGGGAGTATGCATTGCTCCTCTCACGGCGGACGGCGAGCTGGTTTTCGTCGAGCAGTTCAGATACCCCTATTCCGAGGTTGTTCTCGAACTTCCCGCCGGAAAGCTTGAGAAGGGCGAGGATCCTTTTGAAGCGGGCAAACGTGAGCTTGAAGAGGAGACCGGCTGTGTCGCGGACAACTATTTCGATTGCGGCAAATTCTATCCCTCCCCCGGTTACTGCGGCGAGATAATCCATCTCTACGCCGCATCCGGCCTTCATAAGACGCATATGCATCCCGATGCGGACGAATTTCTCAAAGTCAGCACTATCCCCTTGGATAAAGCGGTGGAAATGGTAATGAATAATGAAATACGCGACGGCAAGACACAGACGCTTGTACTGAAGATCGCGAATCTCATAAAAGAGGGAAAAATATGAACAAGGATATTCAGGCGAAGATAATACTTGCCTCCTCATCTCCGAGAAGACGCGAGTTACTCTCGAAAGCGGAGGTTAAATTCGATATCTGCATAAAGAGCGTTGACGAGACCGTTCCCGAAGGCATGACTCCCGCCCAGGGCGCGGAGCATACCGCCGCCGTCAAGGCAATGGCGGTCGCTTTTATGAATACCGAAGCGGTCGTCATCGGCGCCGATACCATAGTCGTGCTTGACGGCGAAGTGCTCGGAAAGCCGAAGGATAAGGCAGATGCCGCCGATATGCTCAGAAAACTCTCCGGTAGAGAGCATGAGGTAATCACCGGCGTGTGCCTTGCATACAAGGGCAAATATGAAACCTTCCACTGCTTGAGCAAAGTGAAATTCTACGAGCTGACCGATGACGAAATCCGCCACTATGTTGCGAGCGGTGAGCCGATGGATAAGGCGGGGGCTTACGGGATTCAGGGCAAGGGAATGATGCTCGTCGAGAGCATAAACGGCGATTACTGCAATATCGTCGGCCTGCCGGTCGCCCTGACGGTCAGGAGAATAAAGGAGCTGCTCGCGAGGCAGTAATTCAGACGAAAGAAGATAATTATGTCCACAAGAGAAATGCAGTCAAAACTGCAGGCGGGCGAGGCGTTTCTGATTGTCTCCCCTGCCAACAGATTCTATTTCACCGATTTTGAGACATCGGACGGTTTTCTTTTGATTACAAAGGAAAAGGCCGTGTTTCTGACCGACGGCAGATATATCGAAGCGGCTGAAAAGAATGCGAAAAACTGCGACGAAGTTTTACTCCTGAAAAAAGCGGACGAGGACCTTCCCGCCCTCGCCGCAAGGCTCGGTGTCAATAAGATATATACCGAAGCGGAAAACCTCACGGTTGCCGATTTTTCAAAGCTTTCAAAGATGTTTGATTTTGAGGTCACCCCTCAGAAAACCGACGACGCGGTTTCCGATCTTCGCAGACACAAGAAGGATTATGAAAAGCAGAGAGTAATCTCGGCGCAGAGAATCGCCGAGAAGGCTTTTGAGCATATTCTGACCTTCATAAAGCCGGGAGTCAGCGAAAAGGATATCCGGCTTGAGCTCGAATTCTTTATGCTTAAAAACGGCGCGGACGGTCTGTCGTTTGAAACGATTGCGATCAGCGGCGCGAACACCTCAATGCCACACGGCGTACCAACCGATAAAAAGGTTGAGAACGGCGAATTCGTCACAATGGACTACGGCGCTCTGCTCGGCGGTTATCACAGCGATATGACAAGGACGGTCGCGGTCGGCCCGGTCACGGATAAAATGGCGCAGGTCTATAATACCGTGCTCGCGGCGCAGCAGGCGTGCTTTGATGTCCTCCGCCCCGGGCTCCCCTGCAGGGATGCCGACAAGGCGGCGAGGGATGTCATTGAAAAAGCGGGTTACGGCAGTTATTTCACCCACTCCACAGGGCACGGTGTCGGCGTTGATATTCACGAGGCTCCGTCGCTCTCAACAAGAAGCGAAGCGGTCCTTGAGGCGGGCGATATCGTGACGGACGAGCCCGGCATATATATACCCGGCGAATTCGGAGTGCGCATAGAGGATATGGCTTTCATAACCGGCAACGGATATGAGAATCTCACCAAATGTGAAAAATCACTCATTATTTTGTAAACAAATATAAAAAAATCTTGAAAAATGCATACTTATAGTATAGAATAGATTTGTTAATCATAAATTCACTGAATTAAGGAGAAATTTCTATGGTATCAGCAGGCGATTTCAGAAACGGCGTAACTTTCGAAATGGACGGTCAGGTTTACCAGATCATCGAGTTCCAGCATGTTAAACCCGGCAAGGGCGCCGCATTCGTCAGAACCAAAATCAGAAACGTCATCGGAGGCGCCGTAACAGAGCGCACCTTCAACCCGACCGACAAGTTCCCCACCGCTTATATCGAGCGCAAGGATATGGAATTCTCATACGTTGACGGCGACCTTTATTATTTCATGGATCCCGAAACCTATGACATGGTTCCCATCGGCAAGGACACCCTTCCCGAAAACTTCAAGTTTGTCAAGGAAAACGTTACCTGCCGCATCCTTTCCTATAAGGGCAATGTATTCGGCGTAGAGCCCCCGACCACCGTTGATCTTCAGGTCACCAAGACCGATCCCGGTTTCGCAGGCAACACCGCCACCAACGCGACCAAGCCCGCTGTTGTTGAGACAGGCGCAGAGGTCAAGGTTCCTCTCTTCATCGACGAGGGCGAAATGATTACCATCGATACCCGCACCGGCGAGTATCTCAGCAGAGCATAAGGAGGATTCATTATGGCTATCAGCGAAAAAGTTTCATATCTCAAAGGCCTTGCGGACGGCATGAAGCTCGACGCGGATAAAGATACAAACAAACTCATCCTTGCGATGATTGATACTCTCGATGAAATGGCAGCCCTTGTTGACGAGCTCGACGAGGACCTTGCGGATGCCGAAGAGCATATCGATGAGGTTGACGAATGCCTTGCAGATGTTGAAGACATCGTTTACGGCGATGAGTGCGGCGACGACTGCTGCTGCGGTGATTTCTATGAGATTACATGCCCCGGCTGCGGCGAGACCATCACCATTGACGACGGAATCCTTGATGACGGTGCGATGGACTGCCCCAACTGCGGCAAAAAGCTCGAATTCGACCTTGATTTCGATGATGACGAGGCCGACGACTAATAATCAGTAAATTTGCGGCCCGGTTAAACGCTTAACCGGGCCATTATATTTCCGAATGGGATTAAACGGAGAATAATTATGGCCGATAAATATGTCACCCGCTGCCCATACTGCGGCGGGACAGAGACAATCGAAGTGTATCAGTTTTATTACGGTGCTGTCAGCAGCGTGAACAATAAGCTTCACGGCGCCGATTTATACCATTCGGTCTGCAGAAACTGCGGGAGCGTCCTGCGCAGTTATGTAAAGGACCCCGAAAAGCTGCTGAAAAAGAAAGACAGAAGAGATAAAGACGAAATGTTTTAGAGGAAAACGATGGCGGAAGGAACTGTTCTCAGAGAATTATATCTGATAAGGCACGGCGAGAGCACAGGTAACGCGGGTATTGAGGCGCAGACCCCGCTTGACGGCTTTGATCCCGTTCTCTCTCCCAAAGGGGAGGACCAGGCGGACAGACTCGGTAAGCTCGTTAAGGATTACGGCTTTGACGCGGTATATTCAAGCGGCCTGCGCAGAGCAGTCGGAACTGCTGCGGGCATAATCCGCAACGGTCCGGTCAATGTTCTCAATATCCTGCCCGACCTGTGCGAAACAGGCGTTGAGGTCGAATATCAGGGTCAGACCTTAGAAGAACTGCGGTCAATCTGCCCCGGAGCCGTTGTCGCCGAAGGGTATGAAGACTCTGAGAGACTCATTATCAATGACGAAACTCCGGGAGAAAACGAGACAAGATACTTTGAAAGGGCGGCAAAGCTGCTCGATTACCTCGCCTCAAGATTCGAAAACGGCGAAAAAATCGCACTCGTATCCCACGCCGCGTTCCTTACCTATGTCATTTTTTATATTATCGGCTACAGGGATAAAGAGCCGAATTATGATTTCCGCCTGACAAATACGGGAATTACGAAAATCGTGTTCTACGCGCCGGGTACCTATGAATTCGGCGATACGGTTTTTGATTATATAAACGATACACGGCACCTGCCGTAAAAGAGAAAGAGAAAAAGAATGCTGAAATTAAAAGACATCGTAAAAGAATACCCGACCGGCTCCGAGAAGGTTGTCGCACTCAAGGGCGTCAGCCTCAATTTCAGAAAGAGCGAATTCGTCTCGATTCTCGGCCAGTCCGGTTGCGGCAAAACCACGCTGCTGAATATTATCGGCGGCCTTGATCAGTATACCGTCGGCGATCTGGTCATAGAGGGCAAATCAACCAAGGATTTCAAGGATTCCGACTGGGATAACTACAGAAATCACCGAGTCGGTTTCGTTTTTCAGAGCTATAATCTGATTCCCCATCAGACTGTGCTCGCAAACGTCGAGCTCGCCCTGACTCTCTCGGGCGTCTCAAAAGCAGAGCGCAAAAAGAGGGCTAAGGAAGCGCTGGACAGAGTCGGTCTATCCGACCAGCTGAGCAAAAAACCGAATCAGCTCTCGGGCGGTCAGATGCAGAGAGTCGCGATTGCCCGCGCGCTGGTGAACGATCCCGAAATTCTGCTAGCGGATGAACCGACCGGCGCTCTCGACAGCGAGACGAGTGTTCAGGTAATGGATATTCTGCGCGAAATAAGCAAGGATCGCCTCGTTGTAATGGTTACTCACAATCCCGATCTCGCTCAGGAGTATTCGACGAGAATCATCCGCCTGCTCGACGGTAAGGTAATCGACGATTCCGCTCCCTACAGCGACGAGGAGGAGTTATCCGATTACGCCGATAAGAGTTCGGGCAAAAAAGAGAAAAAGCCGTCGATGTCATTCTTCACGGCTCTTTCCCTCTCGCTCAACAACCTGCTCACCAAAAAGATGAGAACCTTCCTGACCTCGTTTGCGGGCAGCATCGGAATCATCGGCATCGCCCTGATTCTCTCGCTCTCGAACGGTTTTCAGGCATATATAGATTCTATTCAGCAGGAGACGCTGACCTCCTATCCGATGACGGTTGACGCGGCGACAATGGATATGAACTCAATGCTCGGCGCACTGTCAAACTTCGGCTCCGATAAGGCGGACCATGAACTTGATAAGGTCTATTCCAACGCTATGTCACAGAATATGCTCAAGTCATATTCTTCGGGCGTCTGGTTCAATGATCTTAAAGAATTCAAGAATTTCCTGGAAACAAACGAAGAAATCAAGCAATATGTTTCGTCGATTCAGTATCAATACGGCGGCAAGATGACAATCTATGCCGAGAACACCGATGACGGCGCAAACCAGGTCTATCCGAGCCCCGTTATCGATATGATGACCTCCATGATGGGCGGCATGAATCTCGGCGCAATGGGAATTGATACCTCCACAATGGAGAGCTATTCCAAATACTACAATTCCTGGCAGGAGCTTATAGACAATCAGGAGCTCCTCAAGAATCAGTATGACCTGATTGACGGCAAGTGGCCTCAGAAATATAACGAAATAGTTCTCATTATCGATAAGAACAACGAGATAAGCGACCTCACCATCCAGGGTCTCGGCCTGATGAGCTCCAAAGATATTATGGATATGATGATGGCGATTATGAAGGGTGAAGAGGTTGAAACCAAAACCTTTGCGCTGGATTACAGCGAAATAATCGGCAGGAAGTTCAAGCTTGTTACCGAGCCCGAATTCTTCAGTTATGATGAAGAAAACAAGGAATGGGTCGATAACAGCGGCGACGAGGACTTTGTAAAGAAGACCATCGCAGGCGGCGAGGATATCACCATAGTCGGCATTATAAGACCTGCCGAGGATTCCGTGGCGGTTGCCACTATGGGAACAATCGGTTACCTCCCCTCGCTGATTGAGCATACGGCAAAGAAAACCGATGAGGCCGAGATAGTAAAACAGCAGAAGGCAAATCCCGAAGTCGACGTCTTCACAGGCATCCCCTTCCCGAAGGATGAAACGGAAGAGAAGAAGGACTCAAAGGAAGAAAAGAAGACAGAGGATAAAAAATCCGAAGAAAAGACAACCGAAGCGGAAAAGACCTCCGCGAAGGCAAAACCCGCCGCGGCGTTTGAAAAGCCCGTCGTTTCGTCACTAGCATTTTCCGGCGAAGCTCCGCAGGCAGGCTTCACGGCGACCGCCCTGCCCGATATGTCGCAGCTTCCTTCCGCTACGGAAGAAGAGATTTATGCGAAGATAGATGAGAAATACAGCGGCGCAGAAGCCGCAAAAATGAAGCGCACGGTCGAGCTTATGCTGAAGTCGGTGCTGACTATATCAGAGCGCAGGGAACTCTCCGCAAATCTCAATGAAATGCTTTCGGGTTATGAAATTCCCGGTTACGGCACCATCTCCGGCGAGCAGGCGCTCACCTACCTCTCGATGATGGATAAGCAGACCAAGCTCAAGATGCTCAACGCAATGGTTTCCGGCGCCTATGACAATATGGGTGCTCCCGTGAATCCCGGAGACGATACTCCGGGCGGAGAGGACGAAAACCCCGGTGAGCAGGGCAAAGAGGAAGAGGAAACTCCCGCAGAGCCCGAACCGGAACCGGAACCCGAACCCGAGCCGCTCGCCGGCAGCTATGATGAGGCACTCGGTATTCTCGGCGTTGCCGATCTCAGTACTCCCAAGCAGATAAACATTTATCCCAAGGATTTTGAATCCAAGGATGCCATTTCGGATATAATCAAAGGATACAACGAATCCAAGGGCGAGGAAAAATCCATTAAATACACCGATTTCATCGGAATTATGCTCAAATCGGTCACCAAGATAGTCAATATCATTTCCTATGTCCTTATCGCATTTGTCGCGATTTCGCTCGTCGTTTCATCGATTATGATAGGCATAATCACTTATATCTCTGTTCTTGAAAGGACGAAGGAGATCGGTATCCTCCGCGCTATCGGCGCGAGCAAGAGGGATGTTTCCCGCGTGTTCAACGCCGAAACTTTGACTGTCGGCTTCGTTTCGGGAGCCATCGGCATAGGGGTAACCCTGCTGCTGATTATCCCGATAAATATCATAATCAAATATCTGACCTCTCTGCCCCATGTGGCGCAGTTGCCTATGAACGGCGCGATTATTCTGATAATTATCAGTATGTTCCTGACCTTCGTCGCAGGCCTCATTCCCGCCCGCATCGCATCGAAGAAAGATCCTGTCGTGGCTCTGAGGACAGAATAAAACGATCAAAAACTCTACGCCGCCTTCTCCTGAACGGAGAGGGCGGCTTTTCCGAAATTTACAATTTGTTAATGATATTTATATATAAAAGGTATATAATTACTCCGATTTTGCGCGGGCCGCGGAACAGCCCGTAATGCGCAAACGGCGTGCCTCGCCATACAGGCAGATTATGAAACGGGGAAAACTAAATTATGGAAAACTTCTTTGAAGCGATTATGAGCTTCTTCAGGAATTTTGCCGCAATTTTTACGGCGATTCTGACAGCTCTCGGAATTATGACTCCCGAGAAACCGCCCGAGGTTCCCAAAGTAACGCAAGCTACGGTCATTACATTTGAGCCCTTCGAGCAGATAAGAACAGTTGAGGGAGGATGCACCGACGGCAGATTCTTCTATCAGATCATGATTAATCCTGACGCGGAGGAAAACGAGGTCCCCTGCAGGATTATCAAAATCGATCCCGAAAAGCGTCAGGTCATAGAAGCTAGCGACGAACTTAGAATCGACCACGCGAACGATATGACCTATGACGAGGAGAATAAACTGCTCGTCATCAGCAACAATAAACCGAATTTCACCACCATCACCTTTGTCGATCCGGAAAAGCTGGAAATCAAGGGAACAAAAACACTTGACCGCAAGATTTATTCGATTGCCTATGTCGGCACCGGCAAATGCTGGTACGCGGGCATCTCTAATTCCTGCGATATTGTTCGTTATGATGAAAATTTCAACTCGCTCGGCGTGATTGACAATCCCGAAAATAACTATACCCGCCAGAGTCTCGCTTCGGACGGCGAATATCTCTATTCGCTCTTCTACAATCCGAATATCATTTATAAATATGATCTGCAGGGCAATCCGCAGGGGTACGCGGTTCTGCCCGATACCGTAAACGAAGCCGAGAATATCTTCTTCTTCGGCGGCGTAATGTTCATCGGGTACAATATTATGAAGCCCGACGCCGGCGGTTTCATAGCGATGATTCAGACTATCGAGTTTTCAACCAACGCACCGATTCCCGAACCGATCTCAAAAGCAGCATAAAAAAAGGGAAACGCCGGAGCGTTTCCCTTTTTGTATTGTTTTCTCTTACTGCCAGATTTTTACGTAATCAACGGTGAAGACAGCTTTGGCGCCGGTATCGAGCGTTATTTCGGCGGGCATACAGAGCGAAACGCAGATATATTCCTCCTCCTGCGAGACGCCGTTTCCGAAGCTCGAGCGGGCGGACTCAACGCCGTTTATATAGAAGATATATTCGTCATCGGTCCATTTCAGGCCGAAGGTTGCGTATTCATTATAAATATCGCCTGTTTTGAATTTACCGAGTATGCGCGAATCGAGCTTATCGGGGTTATCGTCATAGCCGTTGCAGTGAATTGTCTGGACTACCGAATTTCTGCGCAATGCGCTTGAGCTTCCCGAGTCGCAGGATTCAAATATATCAAGCTCCGCTCCGCCGGGTCCGCCCTTTGAGATGTCGTGGTCATAAGGGTGCTCAGCCTGAATCCAGAAGGCGCTCCAGAAATCCGCAGTATCGCTGCATTTGCATTTTATTTCAAAATATCCCTTGCAGTAGGTCTTTTTCAGCTGAAGATCGCAGGAATACCAACCCTCTCCGTATCTGCCGTCCGACTTGTATTCGCCGGTCATTATCAGGTTTCCGCCCTCAACCTTTGCCTGGTCTGAGCTCCAGAATCTTCCGTTTCCGCCGCCTTCCGCGCGGAATTCCCAGACTTCGGTATCGAGAGCGTCGCCGTCGAATTCATCCTCAAATACGAGCGAATAGCCGTCGAGCGAAAGTTCTTCGCCGAGCGGTGTAACCGGCAGATCGGAAATCACACAGCCGAACATCTCAAAAAACGCGATAAAAATCGCGGCGAGTTTCTTAAACGAAAAACCGCCTTCAAAAAGCGCCGAAACAAATCTGCCGATACGGAGAACGGCATCCTGCTGCCTGAAAGCCAGATTCAGGGAATTCATAAGATTTTCTAGCATATTATCCCTCCGCAGACAATTTTTTCAAAAAAATTATAGCACCGGAATCACACAAATTCAATATGCAGGATGTAACAACCACAATATATTGTGTATCGCGTGTTCTGAACGGTTTTTTCAAAAAATTTTTTCAAAAAAGCCTTGACAAAGCCCATACCCGCGGCTATAATATAGGTGCATAGTATCCAGCTAATATTATGCATCTGCAATTTGTGAGCAACAATTACAGAGCCATCCGATAAAAGACGGAGAATGTTATGTTCTCCGTCTTTTATCGTCCATTAATATTCTAATTTAGAATATTAATGGAGTCGGCCGATAATAATAAAAAGCAGGGAAACCTTTCCCTGCTTGGTTTTTTATTATCTTTCAGCCGTTGGAACCGAAGGAGGCAGCTCCGCCGGCTATACCTCCTGCCGCGGCGTTATCAGAGGCATCCATAACCGCGTCGATGGCGAGAACCACAGCCAGCACAAGCACCTCGTCCTTTTCGCTGGCGATTTCAATCTCAAAGGCGTCGCCCCAGCTCATCCATTTCTTGTGAATACCTGCGATTTCCTTTTCGCCGTCATAAAGAGAATAATCGTGAGCCGTGAAATTGCCCTGTACGGTCCAGTCCGGTCCGTTCACAACATATTTGGGCTTGAGGAACGAAAGTTTCTTTGTGATTTCGGCTACCTGTTCTCCGCCGATTTCAACAAAGAACTTCGGCATAAATGTAACTACCTTCTGCCTGATGAACGCAACCTCGTTCTGCTGCGCGTCATAGACTGTCAGCTTCTTGCCGACGGAGAGAACCTTGCCCTCTATGTAATATTTGTCGTTGCCGAGCTCGTCCTTAACGTTGCTTTTGTCTTTCCATGAAAAAACCTTCTGCTTAAGATAAAGTTTCATAATACTCTTCTCCTCATTGTTTTTACTGAATCTGAGTTATGTATTTTGTGCTGACGTATCCCGAATAGGCGCCGTATTTTATCTTTGCCCATTCGCCGTCAACCGATTCTACGATAATTGAAGTTCCGTTTGGAATTTCCGTTAGTTTTTCGGCGTAGATGCTCGGCTCGGCGCGCATATTCAGCGTGCTTCCGTTTGTGGTGACTCTGTAGTTTTCAACCAATCCGGTCTGCGGCGCAGTTGTTGTGTTCGCGGCGTTGAACAAATCCTCATTGACGGTCAGGATTCCCCATTTTCCGCCCTTGTTGGCGATATATTTGCCGTCTTTGCCCTGCAGGATTTTATCGAAATCGAAGCTGACAACCTCTCTGCCGCGGCGGTCGAGAATACCGAATTTCGCGTTCTTGGTGACGGGAACAAGCCCGTTTCTGAAGGAATAGGGATTTTCACCCGCGCTGTCATATTCAAACGGAATCTCAACGCTGCCGTTTTCACTGATATATCCGAATTTTCCGCTCTGGCTGACCGCGGCAAGACCTTCGCTGAATTTGCCCGCTCTGTCATAGCTGAAATCTATCGCGACCGTAAGACTGTCGTTGACGTAGCCGTATTTTGCGCCCGGCTCATCGGATTGGGCAACGGGCATGAGCTTTACTCCGGGCTTGAGCTCGGCGGGCGAAACGCGGTCAATGTAACCGTCTGCGCCGTACCAGCAGAGTTCGCCGGATTCATCGTTCCAGTAGGCGATTTTTTCGGGGTTGTCGGGCTTGTTATACTGCTTCTTGCCGATTTTTCCGGTTTCGGTGTCAACTATCAGGGGATATTCGGAGTCCGGTGTCCTGGCGATGACTTTTGAACTGAGCCATTCGTCGCTGACCACCCTGAATTCATAGTTTCCCGCCTTTTCGGTTACTGTGCCGTCAAGGGTCATAAGCCCCTTCTTTCCCGAAGAATCGGTGAATACGCAGATTTCTTCGTTAAGGCATTCCGCGTTTTTTACATCCTTGAGCGCGGAAACCGAAAAACTGTATCCGGAATCCTTATCTTCCTTCTTTGATTTCACGCCTTTTACTATCGCGGAAACAAGCAGGATGAAGAGCACAAGTATCAGCGCCGCACCCGCGACAAGGATCAGTTTTCTCTTGTCTGATTTGGTGAGTTTTTTCATTTTATATCTTCCCGTCGGGTAAAATTTTTGTTTAGATTATAATTTTAACATATCGGATTGAAAACTTCAATGATTACGCGCCAAAAATTGCCCTTTTTAGGTATTGATATTAAATATTTTTTATGATAACATAAATTGAATATTCGCGAAGTATTCTTAATTCTGAATGCCGCCGGATTACAAAGATTCATTTGAGGAGAGAGTATATGACTATCAATAAAACAATTAACGGAAATCAGGCAGTCTATGCCGTTTCGGGCAGACTTGAAACAATAACGGCCCCCGAGCTCGAAGAAGCGCTCAAAACCGGTCTTGACGGCATTGCCGGGCTCACTCTTGATTTTACGGAGCTTGACTACATATCCTCCGCCGGTCTCAGAGTCGTTCTCTTCGCCCAGAAGAAGATGATGGCCGCGGGCGGAAAGATGAAGATTCTCAATCCCAACGAAATTGTCAGCGAGATTTTCGATGTAACAGGTTTCTCGGATATACTCGATATTGAAAAATCTTAAATAAAAGGTTTTCACCCGTCGGTTTTGCGACGGGTGTTTTAAATATAAAAAACTTGACTATTTATTATTTTTGTAATATTATAACTATGTATGGAAACGGCGGTTTCCGCGCCGTTTTACGGGGAAACCCGAATAAAGAATTCTGGAGGAAGTATAATGAACGTATTTATGATCGGCGGCACCGGACTGCTCGGCTGCGAAGCGGCCACTCAGCTTATTAAAAAAGGTCACAAGGTTTCTTCCGCGGCTCTGCCCCCGCTCCCGCAGGGCGCACCAATTCCCGAGGAGATGGAGCTTGTTTTCGGCGACATCAATAAGAAATCCGATGACGAGATTCTTGAGATGCTCAACGGCAAGGATGTTTTCATCTTCGCCGCGGGCGTTGACGAGAGAGTTGAATTCCCCGCCCCCGTTTACGATGCATATAAAAAATTCAATATCGCTCCCCTTGAGAGAATATTCCCTCTCTGCAAGAAAGCGGGCGTAAAGGGCGCTGTTGTGCTCGGCTCTTATTTCTCCTATCTCGCAAAGGAGATGCCCGAGAAACATTTTGAGGATGCAAACCCCTACTTCAGAGCCCGTCTCGATCAGGAGAAAGTCTGCGAAGAGGCCTGCGATGATAATTTCAGCGTAAAAGTTCTCGAGCTTCCTTATATCTTCGGTACCCAGCCCGGCAGAAAGCCCGTCTGGACCATTCTCATCGAGCAGCTTTCAAGAATGGACAAGCTCCCGTTCACCATGTATCCGGGCGGCGGAACCGCAATGCTCACCTGCCGTCAGGTCGGCGAGGTTATCTGCGGAGCGACCGAGCGCTGCCTTGACGAGAGCGTTCCCAAGTATGAGGCGTTCCCGATTTCAATGTATAACCAGACATGGAAAGAATTCCTCGCCATCGTCTATGACGCGAGAGGAATGAAGGGCAGAAAGATTATCAGCATTCCCCCGGCGGTTATGAAAATGGGTATGGGCTCGGTAATCAAGGAGTATAAAGAAAAGGGTGTCGATCCCGGTATCAATCCGCTGGTTCTTCCCTCAATTATGGATTTAAATCTCTTCATAGACCGTAAATACAGCGAAATGCTCGGCGCGACCGAGGACGATATCAAAGCGGCTATTTTCGATTCCATCAAGGTCAGCGTTGCCTCCTTTGAGGGAACTGTTGAGCTGCTGGGTATGAAAGGCGAATAATTATCGGTTGTGATTATCCGGAGCTGTTTTATAACAGCTCCGTTCTTGATAAAGAGATTCCCCTGCAAAGAATACTGAAGAGGAGTTACTTATGGAAGATAAAAGATATGTAGGCAAAAAAGAGCTGTGGATGTATGCTCTCGGCGCCGGCGGTCAGGGTATGATTTACGCTATGATGTCGAGCTACATCAGCGACTATTATGTAAATATACTCCAGCTTCCGCTGATTTTCGTGCTGCTGCTTATGCTGCTCGCGAGAGTCTGGGACGCCATCAACGACCCGCTTATGGGTATGATAGTTGACCATAAGACCACCAGATGGGGCAAAATGAAACCCTATATTCTCTTCGCCTCAGTTCCGATAGCTGTTCTGACTATCCTCATGTATTCGAGCCCGGACATAAAGAGCTCAACCGCTCTCATGGTGTTCGCGGCAGTCGTCTATGTGCTCTGGGGTATGACCTACACAATGGCGGATGTTCCGTTCTGGTGTCTGCCGAATGTAATGACTCCCGACGCGAAGGAGCGCGGCTCGGTAATCTCCTTCACAAAGATTATCAACTCCATCGGCTCAGCCCTGCCCGAAATATTCTTCCTTGCGGCGGGCTTCCTCCTTCCCAAAATCATCAGCACTGCCGATCCGCTCGCCTATGACAAGAAGAGATATCTTATTATCGCGATTGTCACTGTCGGCATCGGCATAATCATGTATATCAATTCCTATTTCCACGTTAAAGAGAGAATCGTTCCTCCCGTCAAAAAACGTCAGCCCGGCGATCCCTCTCAGCTCAGGAGAGTTTTCACCTGCAAGCCCCTTATGCTCGTTCTGCTTATGGGCGTTCTCTCAAGCGGCAGATATATGGTTCAGGCGGCGGCAATCCACGTTGCCCGTTACGCTTTCTATATCGGCCCGGATCTTACCGGAATGACTCTCGAGGAGAGAACGGCCGCCATTTCGGCGAGCGTCTCCTCGGTCAAGACCATTTTCCAGGTCTGCGCAATAGTCGGTATGTTCGGCGCGATGCTGTTCATGCCCAAGATGATGAAGAAATTCGACTATAAGAAAATTCTCATCACGACCTGCCTCGCAGGCGCGGTTGCCAGCGTCGGCACCACCCTCATCGGCTGGTTCACAAGCAATCTCTATATCTGCATTCCGTTCATCATCATCTCCTGCATTCCGCTCGGCGTTATCAACGTCCTGACATTCGCGATGATCTGCGACTGCCTCGACTATATGGAGCTCACGACCGGCTTCAGAGACAACGGCCTCGGCTCCGCAATCAGCGGATTCATCAACAAAATCGGCAATGCCCTCTCAACCAGCGGCATTATCGTAATGTATATGATTATCGGCTTCCAGCCCGCCGAGATGCTTTCATCCACGGCAATCAAGGCTGCCACCGACCTCACGCACGCCCAGAATTTCGCAGTGTTCTCGCTCGTTTCCGTCATCCCCGGCGTAAGCCTGCTGCTCTGCGCCCTGCCGATGTTCTTCTATAAGATTTCCGGCAAGGAGAAGGAGAGAATAGTCAGCGAGCTCAAAGCGAAACGCGAAGCCGAAGGTATAGTAATCGAAGAATAATCAAAATCCAAACCAGGTGATACCCATGTCCCAGAAAAAAGATTTAAGAAATATAGCCATCATCGCGCACGTTGACCACGGCAAGACCACCCTCGTCGACCAGATGCTCCGCCAAAGCGGTACCTTCAGGGAGAATGAGCAGGTAGCCGAGAGAGTCATGGATTCAAACGACCTCGAGCGCGAGAGAGGCATCACGATATTATCCAAAAACACATCAATTCACTATAAGAATACAAAAATCAATATAGTTGACACTCCCGGCCACGCCGATTTCGGAGGCGAGGTTGAGCGTATCCTGATGATGGTTGACGGCGTTCTGCTCCTTGTTGATGCGTTTGAGGGCTGTATGCCCCAGACGAGATTCGTGCTTAAAAAGGCGCTTAATCTCAAGAAGGAGATACTCGTCGTCATCAATAAGATTGACAGACCCAACGCCCGCCCCGACGAAGTTGTGGACGAGGTGCTTGACCTTTTCATTGACCTCGGCGCGGAGGAGGACCAGCTTGAATTCCCGGTGGTCTATGCCAGCGCGAGAGACGGCTATTCCTCACTCGATCCCGCCGCAAGAGAAGGCGATATGCGTCCTCTCTTTGACGCAATCCTCGAGCATATCGACCCGCCCGGAGGCGACGCTGACGGCGCTCTGCAGTGCCTTTTCTCCTCGCTTGATTACGATGATTATATCGGCAGAATCGGCATCGGCAGAATGGAGCGCGGCAGGATAAAGAAAAACGAAAACTGCGTACTCTGCAAAACAGACGGCACTCAGCAGAATGTGAAGATATCGCGCCTGTATCAATTTGAAGGCCTCAGAAGAGTCGAATGCGACGAGGCGGAGGCAGGCGACATCATCTGCGTGAGCGGTATAGAGGGACTCAATATCGGCGAAACGCTCTGTGACCCCGAATGTATCGAGCCTCTGCCGTTCATCAAAATAGACGAGCCCACAATCGCGATGAATTTCATCGTAAACGACAGCCCCTTCGCGGGCAAAGAGGGCAAATTCGTCACATCGAGAAATATCCGAGACCGCCTCTTCAAGGAGGTCGAAACCAACGTGAGCATGCGCGTTGAGGAAACAGAGACAACCGATACCTTCAAGGTTTCGGGCAGAGGCGAGCTCTCGCTCTCTATTCTTATCGAGACGATGCGCCGTCAGGGATATGAATTCCAGGTCTCGCGCCCGAAGGTAATTCTCAAGGAAATCGACGGCAAGACCTACGAGCCGATGGAGCTTCTGATTGTTGAAGTTCCCGAGCAGTATGTCGGCATCGTCATTGAAAAACTCGGCTCCCGCAAGGGCGAGCTTGAGAATATGGGCTCGCGCGAGGGCGGTTCATCCCATCTCGAATTCAAGATTCCTTCACGCGGTCTCATCGGCTACCGCTCGGAATTTATGACAGACACCAACGGCAACGGCATTATGAATCAGCTTTTCAACGGTTATGAGCCCTGGAAAGGCGATATACAGACCAGGGAGCGCGGCTCGATAGTTGTTCACGAGACGGGCGTCTCCTCGGCATACGGACTTTTCAACACTCAGGACAGAGGCCGTCTCTTCATCGGCCCCGGCGTGGACGTTTACGAGGGTATGATAATCGGCGAATGCGCCAAGAACGAAGATGTCACCTGCAACGTCTGCAAGCTGAAGCATCTGACGAATACCCGCGCAAGCGGCTCGGACGAAGCTCTGCGCCTTGTTCCGCCCAGCACTCTCAGCCTTGAGCAGTGCATGGAATTCATCAAGGATGACGAGCTGCTTGAAGTCACGCCCAAATCCCTGCGCCTTCGCAAGAGAATTCTCTCCAAGGAGCAGAGAATGAAGCAGCAGTTCAAAAAGAAATAACGGAAGTGAAAAATGGCTCGGAAAGCTAAAACCGCTCTGGCGCTCGGCACCTTTGACGGTCTTCACAAAGGTCATAAAGCCGTTATCGCCTGCGCTCTTTCAAAAAAAGAGCGTGGGCTTATTCCTCTTGTGATGCTTTTTGATGCCCATCCCCTTCTTGCTCTCACGGGCAAAGCACCCGATATGATTTTACAGGATGATTTACGGACCGAAATGCTCGAAAACACCGGAGCAAAGGCGGAGGTTATTTCTTTTTCGGAAATAAAAGATTTCACTCCCGAGGAATTCTTTGAAAAAATCGTTATAAAAAAGCTTAATGCCGGCTTTGTCTGCTGCGGCGAAAACTACACCTTCGGCAGATACGGAGCAGGCACCTGTGAAACTCTTGAAAAACTATGCAGGAAGCACGGCATTGGATTTGAATGCGTCCCGCTCGTGAAATACAGGAATTCACCGGTTAATTCATCGAGAGTGAGAAAATGTATTCAAACCGGGAATATCCGCGAGGCAAACCGTCTGCTCGGCTATGAATTCAGATACAGGAGCGTTGTCAGGAGCGGTTTTCAGCGCGGACGCCTTCTCGGAGCGCCCACAATCAATCAATACTTTGACGAGGGCTTCTGCATACCGAAACCGGGCGTTTACGCTTCGGTAACGATTATCGACGGCAGAGAATATCCGTCGGTTACGAATATCGGTTACCGTCCGACTTATGAAAATAACGATTTCAGGAGCGAAACCTGCATAATCGGCTTTGACGGCAACCTTTACGGGCAGAATCTCGAGGTGCGGCTTCTCGACCGCATCAGAGATGAAAAGAGATTCAATTCCGATGAGGCGCTGAGCAATCAGATTCAGCTCGACGCCGCAGAGAGCAGGCGAATATTCAGGCGGAGGAACAGAGAAAATGTATAAAGACTGGGAATCACTCAAAAAGGACTGCAGCGCCTGCCGCAAGTGCGCGCTTGCCGATACGAGGACAAATCTCGTTTTCGGAGTCGGAAACGAAAAGGCGGAGGTTATGTTTATCGGCGAAGGACCCGGCTACAACGAGGATATGCAGGGCGAGCCTTTCGTCGGCAGAGGCGGTCAGCTTCTCGACAAATACCTTGAGCATATAAATCTCGACAGGCATAAGAATATCTATATCGCCAATATGGTTAAATGCCGCCCGCCCGAAAACAGGGATCCGAGCGAAGAGGAGCAGGATTGCTGTATCGACTGGCTGCGCGAGCAGACGAGGCTGATACGCCCCAAAATCATGGTCTGCCTCGGCAGAATATCCGCGAAACGCCTGATTTCCAAGGATTTCAAGGTAACCGTTCAGCACGGGCAGTTCATTGAAAAGGGCGGAATTCTCTTTATGGGAACCTTCCACCCCGCCGCCCTGCTGAGAAATCCAAATAACAAGCCTGCGGCGCTCGAGGATTTCCTCGCGCTTCAGGAAAAAATAAAAGAGGTCTGCAAACACACCTATGAAATATGACGGAGAAAATTTCGATATAGCCGTTATCGGAGCGGGTCACGCCGGAATTGAGGCGGGGCTTGCCTCTGCGCGCCTCGGATGCAAAACCGCCGTATTCACGATAAATCTTGACTGGGTCGGCAATATGCCCTGCAATCCGTCAATCGGCGGCACTTCCAAGGGTCATCTGGTGCGTGAAATCGACGCTCTCGGCGGCGAAATGGGAATCGCGGCAGATTATAATACGATTCAATCCCGTATGCTCAATCTCGGTAAAGGCCCCGCCGTTCACTCTCTCAGAGCGCAGATTGACCGCCGCGCCTATTCGGACTATATGAAAGGCACGCTCGAAAGGCAGGAAAATCTGTTCCTGCGTCAGGCGGAAATCTGCGACCTTTATAAAGAAGACGACGAATGGGTGCTGATAACCAATCTTGAAGCCGTTCACCGCGCGAAGGCGGTCATAATCGCGACAGGCACCTTCCTCGCCGGCAAAGTCTATGTGGGCGATGTTTCATACGAGAGCGGTCCCGACGGGATGTTCCCTGCGACAAAACTCGCAGAGGCGCTCAAAAAGCTCGGAATACCCACCCGCAGATTCAAGACAGGCACTCCCCCGCGTGTAAACCGCAGAAGCGTTGACACCGATTCACTTGAACCGCAATACGGCGATGAAAAAATTACTCATTTTTCTTTTTTAGAATTATGTGAGGTTGAAAACAAACAGCCCTGTTATATAGCATATACGGGCGAAGAAACCAAGCGGATAATTCTCGAAAATCTTCACCGCTCCCCTCTCTATTCGGGAAAAATCGACGGCGTCGGGCCAAGATACTGTCCGAGCATTGAGGATAAGATAGTCCGCTTCTCCGATAAGGAGAGGCATCAGATATTTGTTGAGCCCTGCGGAATGAAAACTGATGAGATGTATCTTCAGGGCCTTTCGTCCTCGCTCCCCGAGGATGTCCAGCTTAAAATAGTTCACAGCATACCCGGTCTCGAAAAAGCAGAATTCCTGCGCACCGCCTATGCGATTGAATACGACTGCGTCGATCCGCTTGCCCTGAGGCAGACTCTCGAATTCAAGGATTTCCCCGGTCTTTACGGCGCGGGGCAGTTCAACGGCTCGAGCGGCTATGAGGAGGCTGCTGCCCAGGGGCTTGTCGCGGGCGTCAACGCGGCGCTTAAAATTCTCGGCAAAGAGCCGATGATTCTTGACCGCACAACCTCATATATAGGCACGCTGATTGATGATCTCGTCACCAAGGGCTGCAAGGACCCTTACAGAATGATGACGAGCCGTAGCGAATATCGCCTTATTCTCAGGCAGGATAACGCCGACCGCAGATTGACCGAATACGGCTACAGAGCCGGCCTGATTTCTGAGGAAAGATATGAAAAATTCAAAAAGAAACTCGAAATGATTGAGGCCGAGCATGAGCGTGTAAAAGAGGTTTCAATCAGAAAATCGCCCGAACTGGACGCGGCGCTTGTTTCACGTGGAACAGTCCCGCTCGAAAAAGGGATGAAAATGGCGGAGCTTCTCAAGCGCCCGCTGGTCGATTACGACTTGCTTAAACCTTTCGACCCTGACAGACCGGATTTACCCGATGAAGTCTGCGAGCAGGTAGAGATAGATATAAAATATGAGGGCTACCTGAAAAGACAGCAGCAACAGATAGCCGAAATGAAGCGCCTTGAGGTGCAGAGAATTCCCGAAGATACCGATTACACACAGATTACGGGACTCCGCCTTGAAGCGATAGAAAAACTGGGCGCAACCAGACCGGAGACAGTGGGGCAGGCATCGAGAATTTCCGGCGTCTCCCCTGCCGACATAAATGTCCTTATAATATGGCTTGAAAGGAGTAGACGCAATGAGATTTAATGCGGAGTTATTCCTGCAGAACGCAGAGAAGCTTGAAATGGTATTCACCGATAAGCAGATTGAAATGTTTGACAAACTTGCAGGCATGCTCACTGACAGGAACAAGGTTCTCAACCTCACTGCGATAACAGACCCAGACGGCATCGCGGTCAAGCATTTTGCGGACAGTATCAGCATAACCGCAGCCGCAGACCTGAAACCGGGCACAAAAATAATCGATATCGGCACCGGCGCAGGATTTCCGGGAATTCCCCTTCTTATCATGAGCCCCGATATAAACCTCACCCTGCTTGATTCAACCAATAAAAAGCTTAATTATGTCAACGATGCGGTCAACGCTCTCGGCCTCAAAGCCAGAGTTGTCCACGGCAGAGCCGAGGATATTGCTTCAAAGCATTCCGAGAGAGAGCAGTATGATTATGCAGTCTCCCGCGCAGTCGCCTCGCTCGGCACTCTCTGCGAATACTGCCTGCCATTCGTCAAGGTCGGCGGAAAGTTTATAGCGATGAAGAGCGAAAAGACAGAGGAAGAGGTCGCCGCAGCGGCAAACGCAATCAAAACCCTCGGCGGAGAGCTCGAGCTCATCAAGGATATCGAGCTGACAGACGGCGCGACCAGAAAGCTGGTTATAATCAAAAAAGTCGCTCCGACTCCCGCAAAATACCCGAGACCGTCCGCTCAGATTGCAAAACAGCCTCTTTGATAAATATGTTTCACGTGGAACACTCCTTCCGGGGTGTTCCTTTTGATATATACCCTTTATATTTATAAAAAATACTTTTATTTTATTATTCATTATGTTATAATCACTTGCAGTAACACCTTAGGGGGAATAAAAATGGCAAAAATCGTCGCAGTCGCAAATCAGAAGGGCGGAGTCGGTAAAACAACTACCGCCGTCAATCTCGCAGCCGCTCTCGGCGCAAAAGGAAAGAAAATACTGCTCGTTGACTCCGATCCGCAGGGAAATTCGACCAGCGGCTACGGTATCAACAAGAGAGAGGTTGAAAAAACCTCTTATGATATAATCATCGGCAACTGCGCCGCAAAGGATGCCGTTATCGAAACAAAGTTCAAAGGCGTATCGGTAATTCCTTCGGGAATGGATCTCGCCGGAGCCGAAATCGAGCTTGCAGAAATTGAAAAGCGCGAGAGCCGTCTCAAAAACGCGCTGGTGCTGATAGGAGGGGAGTATGATTATATAATTATCGACTGTCCCCCCTCGCTCGGTCTGATTACCCTCAACTGCCTGTGCGCATCGCAGACCGTGCTTGTACCTATTCAGTGCGAATTCTATGCTCTCGAAGGACTGTCACAGCTGATTTCGACCGTCCGCACAGTAAAAAGAATGTATAATCCCTATATTGATATAGAGGGAATTCTGCTGACCATGTATGATTCCCGTCTGAATCTTACCCAGCAGGTCGTTGACGAAGTCAAGAAATGCTTCCCGAAAAAGGTCTATTCCACATTTATCCCGAGAAATGTCCGCCTGTCGGAGGCGCCGAGCTTCGGAGAGCCGGTAATGTATTACGATAAATCCTCAAAAGGTGCGAAGGCTTATGCCAAGCTCGCCGAGGAATTTCTGAAGAACAACAGATAAGGAGAATTGATATGGCAGCAAAAAAAGGCGGTCTCGGCAGGGGACTTGAAGAATTATTCGGCGACAATTCCGCACAGAGCGCGGACAATTCATCTGCAATTACATTAAAAATATCGGAGATAAAGCCCAATAAGGCGCAGGCGAGAAAGGATTTCGACGAGGACGCTATTTCGGGACTTGCCGATTCTATATCACAGCACGGTATTCTTCAGCCGCTGCTTGTTCGTCCGCTCGTAAACGGCGGTTACCAGCTTATCGCGGGCGAGAGAAGATACAGAGCCGCAAGAATAGCGGGGCTGACCGAGGTTCCCGTAATCATAAAGGCGCTGACCGATGAGGAAACGGCTGTTATCTCTCTTATCGAGAATTTGCAGAGAGAGAATCTCAATCCTGTTGAAGAGGCATACGGCTATGAGGAGCTCATCAGGAAATACGGTCTGACTCAGGAGGAGGCCGCCAAAAAGGTCGGAAAATCCAGAGTTGCGGTCACGAATGCGCTCAGAATCATAAAATTACCCAAAAAAGTAATAGAAATGCTGCGCGACGGTCGTCTTTCGGCAGGTCACGCGAAGGCGATAGCGGGCATTGAGGGCGATAAGAATATAATCGCCGCCGCTGAAATTATAGTTGAGAAGGGTTTATCGGTCAGAGAAGCCGAAAAACTCGCAAAATCATTCGGAAAAGAAAAGAAACAGGCTGCAGAAAAACCGGCTTCAAAGCGCATTGCCTATTTTGATGAGGTGGAACTGGCATTATCAAGTGCTCTCGGACGTAAGGCCAGAGTCATTACAAAAGGTAAAAATGAATCGGGAACTCTCGAGATAGCATTCAACAGCAAAGAGGATCTCGGCGCGATAGCAAAAGCTCTTTCGGCTCTGGAGGATTAAAAATTGAAGAAAAAGAATACTGCGGCGGCAATCTGTTTTGCGCTCGCGATTCTGACCGTGATTGCGGTTATTGTTTCGGTCACTCTTCACCGTTCGGTACCTACCTTCACTTCTCCTGATTCGCCGTCCGGGAATGTCCCCGCGCAGACAAAATCCCGCTCTGCGAACATAAATATTGATAAGCTCGCGCAGGATCTGTCAAACCTGAGCAAAAAAGAGATTACGGCGGACCTGCTTTCAAATCTCGATAAGGAACAGCTGAATTCTCTGAAAACCGCTGCCGAAGAGGGGAATTATACCGACTCACTTTGGCACGAGCTGACCGGATATACCCTGAATTCGCTGATTGATAAATATATCACTCTCGCAAGCAAGGATCTCGGCAATAACGGAAAAGATGAATTCACTCTCGGCTTTACCGGCGATATAAACTTCACCGAAACGGGCTATGTGATGACTCACGCGAAGAATATGCCGAACGGCGTTCTCGACTGCATCGATGAAACATTTCAGGAGGAAATGCGCTCGGCTGACATTATGCTCGTCAATAACGAATTTCCATATACAAACAGGGGAGCGCCGACTCCCGGCAAGAAATATACATTTCACGCAAATCCCGAATATGTCAGATACATGGTCGATCTCGGAGTTGACCTCGTTTCTCTCGCCAATAATCACGCCAGCGATTACGGTCCAGAGTCATTTGAGGACACGGTTTCCACACTCAAAAACGCGGGCATACCCTATGTAGGCGCCGGTATGAATTACGAAGAGGCCTCACGCCCCGTGACTTTCATCATAAACGGATACAAGGTCGGTTACCTTGCCTGCTGCGGAGTTGAATCGCCCATCAAAACACCTGTCGCGACCGAAGATTCCTACGGAATTCTCGGCTCCTACGACAACGGCAGGGGAATGGAGGAAGCAATCCGCAAAGCGAAGACAACCTGCGACTATGTCATCGCGTATCCGCACTGGGGAATTGAAAGCACAACCTCGCTGACAAATGCCCAGCTAACAAACAGTAAAAAATGGATTGACGCCGGAGCAGACGCAGTAGTCGGAGGGCATCCGCATATTTTACAGGGATTCGAATTCTACAGAGGAGTTCCCGTTATATATTCGCTCGGAAATTTCTGGTTCAATACCAGATATCAGCCGACAGGACTTTTGAAGCTGATTATCGGCAGGGACGGGATGAAAACCGTTTTTGTTCCCGGCAGGCAGGCGGGCAGCGAAACTCACTATATGGCCGATGCCGCCGCGCGCCGCGCACTCTATGATGAGCTTGAACGCTATCAGCCTTTCAATAAAGTTACTATCGATGATGACGGAGTAATAACAGAGAATAACTAAGAAAAAAACTATGATTAAAGATTTAATGTATATTGAATTAAAGACGGGTTATCATGATGACGGACCCGCCTGGATAGGTTATGTTAAAACCTCAAAAAGCTATAAGACCATATACTTCAACAACCATGCTTTTCAAAAATTCAACAGCGGCAATGCAAATTATGAGGATATTGAAAACGGTGATGAATACTGGATTTCAGGTATCAAAAAGAACGAAAGCAACCGCCACTGGGCAGGTCACGGAAAGATTATGGTTGACAGAAGAGCAGTCAATGAATTAACTGAAATAAAAGGATTGACCGCTCTCCCCGCAGATGTATATGAAATAATTGATATTGAAGACAATTTTCCTGTTGAAAGAATAAATAAATTATTAAACGAAAAAGAACAATAAAATTCAAAAGACAAACTGTTATTTGCTAAAAGAGAATTTACTATGAACAGGAACAATCCTACAAGAAACCGTATTAAAGGGTATGGCATATTATCTGCCGGAATACTGTGCTTTGCCCTGGGATGTTTCTTAAACAATACATCTCATAAAGACACAGCCGGTTACGCTTTATGCACCGCAGGCATTATCATCTGTATCATATCAACAGTATGGATGATCAGAAAAGTCAGATGCCCGCATTGCGGAAAACTACTGCATCTTAAACTGTACTATTCCGTCAGAACCTGCCCCTATTGCGGAAAAGACACCGATATTCGATAAAGAAGACCGCCTTCAATGAAGGCGGTCTTTATTTTATAATCTGCTGTATTTTTCTTCAATTCTTTTAAGCAACGTTGAGGATGAAACCTGCGTTATATAGACCTTCTGTTTTCCGTCCTTTTCGCAGACGACGAAAGATTTCGGCAAATCGGTGCTGTAATCCTCGATTTCACCCGCCTTTGAAGCCTTTGATAGATAATCGTTGGTTATTGCGGCGGTTGATTTTGCGACCGTGGTCGTATCGAGGTCGAATATACCTATTATTTCATCGGTTTTCACGGCTTTTTCAGCGCTCAGATAAAGATACATCAGCCGATTTCCTCCGCTTTTCCGTTTTTTATTTCAAATATTTTACCCTTTTCTTTTCTTAGCAGAGTGGACGGCTCACAGCAGGTTATAAATACCTGACGATTATCAAGATAGTTGAGAATAAAGGTCTGGCGTTTTTCGTCAAGCTCGCTCATTACGTCATCGAGCAGAACAACAGGCGCCTCTCCGGCGGTCTTCTCAATCATTGATGCCTCGGCAAGTTTGAGAGCGAGGGCGCAGGAGCGCTGCTGACCCTGCGAGCCGTAAATCTTCGCGTCGCTGCCGTTTATCTTCAATATCAGATCATCGGCGTGCGGGCCGGAGGTTGTATACAGCTTTCTTATATCCGATTCCCACGAGCGGTCTGTATTCGCACGCAGTTTCTCCGCTATATCATCAATGCTCATATTTTCAGGCGAGAAATCATAGTAAAAATCAAATGTCTCTCTGCCCGAGCTCACTTCACTGTAAATTTCAGAAGCGAGTTCATTGAGCTTTTCCGTATAATCGAGACGGTATTTGACTATCTTTGAGCCGAGTTTTATGAGTTCCTCTTCCCAGGGTTCAAAATAGAATCTGTTTTCCCTGCTCTTTTCGCCGAGTTTTTTGAAAAGATTGTTTCTCTGATTGAGAGCGCGGATATATTTCGACATAATCAGCGCGTAATTCGGCTTCATAAGACTCAGGGCGACATCGAGCAGCTTGCGGCGCTCCGAAGGACCGTCCTGAACTATTCCGAGAGTAACGGGCGAAAATACTACCGCATAGAATGAACCCATAAGCGCACGCGGTGATTCTTCTTTAACGCCGTTCAATATCAGCTCTTTTTTCTGATTGATTTTTAATTCGGCGTTCTGTTCCCTTCCGTGTGAAATGAATTTCGTCTCGATTCTTGCCTCATCGCGGTCTTTTTTAATAAGCTGAATATTCTTCCTCGCTCTGAAGCTGTAAAAGCCGGTCATCATCCAGATGCTTTCAATCAGATTGGTTTTGCCCTGCCCGTTTTCGCCGTAGATGATATTCATTTCATCGTGAGGAACAATATGAACCGATTCAATATTGCGAAAATCAAAAGAGGAATGGTCGGTAATTTTCATCTTCCATTCCTCCTTTATTTATACTACATTATATATTGTATTGTTGAATTCAACGCTGTCGCCGGGTCTCAGTTTCTTACCGCGCTGCGTGCAGACTTCGTTATTGACCTTAACTTCGCCTTCCTGCACCACTATTTTTGCGTGTCCTCCGGACTGAACCGCGTCAACGAGCTTCAGAAAAGCGTCGAGCCGGATGAATTCCGTATCTATTTTTCTGTTTACCTGCGTTTTTTCCGCAAGACGGACCTTAATCTTCATTCTTGAGCCTCACGGGAAGGATAAGGAATATGAAGCTGTCGCCTTCACTCGGAACAACGAGAATCGGAGCTACCGGGCCGTTGAGCATAATTCTGACCTTATCGGTATCGCATACTCTGAGAACATCGAGCATATATTTATTATTAAAACCGATGGTGCAGTCATCGCCCTGAATCTCAACGCTGAGCTTGTCGCTTGAAGCTCCGATAGAAGCATTACTTGAAAGAGAGATTGTATTATTCGCAAATACGCACTTTATGGGGCTCTTGAGGCGATCCGCGAGGATAAGTGATGTTCTGTCTATACTTTCGAGCAAAGCCATTGTATCGACGCTGACAACAGTCTTTGTGGATGACGGGATAGCCGATTTATAATTGAGAAAATCGCCGTCAAGCAGGCGGGAGATAATATCATAGCCGCCGACTTTGAATATAATGTGTCTCTTGCCGACTGAAATACTGACGTTTTCCTCACCGTCGGAGAGAAGCTTCATAACTTCGTTGAGAGTTTTTGCGGGAACTACAAATGAAAGAGCCTCGCCGGAATAATCTATATTTTCATTTCTTATAGCCAGACGTACGCCGTCAACGGCAATAAGACGGATATGATTCTCTTCTATTTCAAATTTCACACCGGTGTGAATAACTTTTGCGTCTTTGACAGCAGCCGAGAATATGGTTTTCTTTATCATATCCTTAATAAGCGGCTGACTGAGCTCAAGATCATAGCCGGCGGTAATTGAAGGCAGCTCGGGATATTCCTCGGCGCTCATACCGATAATCTTGGTTTTGAATTCACCGCACTCAATCTCGGCAATCTGTCTCGCATCCGAATCAATATGCACGGGCTTATCGGGAAGCTTCCTGATTGTTTCGCTGAACATATGAGCATTGACTACCACTTTACCCGCTTCCTCAATATTGCAGGGAATGGTCGTGGTGATTCCCATCTCAAGATCATAGCCAGTCAGAGTCAGCGCTCCGTTTTCGGCAGCAAGAAGAATACCCTCCACCGACGGGAAAGCTGTTTTTGCCGAAGTGGCTCTCTGGACTATCTGGCAGGCATCGGATAAATCAAATGAGTTACAGGTAAATTTCATAATAAGACCTCCGGTTATTCAATCAAATAATAAATATATATAGTTTAGTATTAATAGTAGGGGGCGTGAAAATGAGGTATAACGCCTGAAACCCTTGATAATACTGAACTTTTAAGCCGTCAGAATTTAACGGCGCAATTTGAATGAAATGTCAGCATTGTGAGTAAATCAGATTTGGGTGCAGAGAGTGAATTTTGCTGAAAAAATAGTGAAAATTTGAGTAAATTATCCGTTCACAAAACTCACGTGAATCTTATGTGAATTCATAAACTGACGGTTTTATAAAACAAAGCATTCACAATGCCGGGTGAAAGGTTTGTAGAAAACTAAATGTCTTTTCTGCCTTCCATTGCCCTGATAAGAGTAAATTCATCGGCAAATTCCAATTCCGCGCCGACGGGGATTCCGTAGGCAAGGCGCGTTACCTTGATGCCGAGAGGTTTAATAAGCTTTGAAATATACATTGAAGTAGCTTCTCCCTCAACGGTAGGATCGGTTGCCATAATTACTTCTTTGACAGTACCGTCGCCGAGGCGGGCAATCAGCTCTTTGATGCATATATCTTCGGGACTGATATCGTTCATCGGTGAAATAACGCCGTGAAGAACATGATACAGACCCGCAAATTCGTGCGTTTTTTCAAAAGCAATAACATCTCGCGGATCTTCAACCACGCAGATAACACTTTTATCGCGTTCCTTTGAAGAACAGATTGAGCAGACATCGTCATCAGTAAAATTACAGCAGATGCTGCATCTGTGAACGCTTGAGCGGGCGTTGTTTATCGCATCGATAAATGAATTCACTTCATCCTTATCCATATCAAGTATGCGGAAGGCGAGGCGCTGAGCGCTTTTTCTGCCGACTGATGGGAGAGAGGCAAATTTATCTATCAGATTTTCGAGAGAAGGTGTAAATCCCGCCATCAGAAGAGACCCGGGATTGAAAGGCCGCCCTTGGCTTTTTCCATACCCTGCTCCATGGCTTCGGTTGCCTTGCGGATGGATTCATTGGTTGCGGAAATGATCAAATCCTGAAGCATTTCGATATCGTCGGGGTCTACTATCTCGGGCTTGAGAGTGACAGCGGTAACCTCATGGGCTCCGGTGACGGTAACCTCTACGGCACCGCCGCCGACTGATGAAGTAAATTCGCTCGCTTCAATCTCGGCCTGAACCTTTTCCATATTTTCCTGCATTTCCTGGATTTTTTTCATCATATTGTTTGCGCCGCCCTGAGGAGCGCCGGGAATTCTTGCCTTCATTTATTATTCTCCTTCGCTGTTGAATTCGTTGATTTTGCTTATCATATTCGCAAGCGGGGAATCATCCTTTTTTTCTTCCTTATCCGCTACGGTATTGATTACTATCTTGATATCCCTGCCGGTGATTTCGACTATTGCCTTCTTCAGATCTTTATAATGCTGTCTGTCATTATCTTTGGTAACGATGAAATCATAGAGTGCAGGGTTGCCTGTTTTGATAACAAGCTTGCCGTCCTTGACCGAGGCGGTTGTATCGGATAAAAGGCCGTAAAAAACGATATCCTTCTCGCCGATTTTTTCTATAATCTCGGGCCAGTCGGTAAAAGGACCGTCATCAAACCCGGAAAGTACGGGTACGGTCGGTTCCTGAGATGAGCTCTCCTGAGGAGAAGATGAAATTACGGGGGGAGCGATGGGCTTAGATTTTTCTTCCGCCGCCGCTTCCTGTTTTGTTTCTTTGACGGGTTCTGCCGCAGGAGCGGGGGTTTTCTCTGTTTCTGTCCCGGCAGATTTAACAGCGACCGCGCCGCTTAAAATCTGATTTATCTTTGCCTCAAGCTCCGCAAATTTCGCGTCCGTATCGGTAAGACTTATACTGCCGCCGTTCGAGGCGCACATTCTGATAACGGCCGCTTCAAACTGAATTCTCTTATCGGTCGCGCCCCTGAGAGTCTTCGAGGTGCTGTTGATTATATCAATGCATTCGAGAATCTTTGACAATTTGAATTTTTTGGCTTCCGCCTTGTATTTTTCAAGCTCATTTTCGGAGCAGATAATAAGATCCTTGCAGTTATTGACGCTGAGAGCGACCATAAGATTTCTGAAATGGTCTGCGAGGCGGGAGCAGATTCTGTCAACATCGCAGAAGCCGTTGTAAAGCTCATCCACAAGCTGAAGCACGGCAGTGAAATCGCGCTTTGCGATGCAGTCCGAGAATCTGAACATATATGAATTATTCGCAATTCCCGCCACATCGCTGACCGTATTCTCATCGATATTTTCGGTGACGGAAAGGCATCTGTCCATAATCGACAGAGCGTCACGCATGCCGCCCTCTGCGAGATTTGCTATAAGATTCGCGGCCTCTTCGGTAATTGTTACTCCTTCGCGCTCGGCAACATACTGAAGGCGGCGGACTATTTCGCCTGCCGATATTCTCTTGAAATCAAAACGCTGGCAGCGCGAGAGAATGGTTGCCGGAAGTTTCTGGAGATCGGTGGTCGCGAGAATGAAAATGACGTGTGCGGGAGGCTCTTCGAGAGTCTTTAAGAGGGCGTTGAACGCGCCCGTCGAGAGCATATGAACCTCGTCGATGATATAGACTCTGTATTTTGCGGTCGCCGGCAGGAAATTTGCTTCCTCACGCAGGTCCCTGATATTGTCAACGCCGTTATTTGAAGCGGCGTCAATTTCGATTACATCGAGGATTGATCCGTTGTCAATCGCCTTGCAGATTTCACACTCGTTGCAGGGATTGCCGTCAACGGGATGAAGGCAGTTTACGGCCTTTGAGAGAATCTTTGCGCAGGTGGTCTTGCCCGTTCCTCTCGAGCCGGTGAAAAGATAGGCGTGAGAAACCCTGCCCGTCGCGAGCTCGGTCATAAGAGTGCGGGTAACATGAGGCTGACCGTAAACATCATCAAAAGTCTGCGGTCTCCACTTGCGGTAAAGCGCTCTGTATTGTGCCATTCTCACACCTCCTGTTTTTCATTATTAATTATTCGGCTCTCCCTTAATCATATGGCGGCAGGCAGACTGTGGCGCACAAGACTGACCGCTTAATGCTGCTCGGTTCACCCGCCTGACATGGTTCACGGCGCCCTGTCGCACAGGACCCACACGCCACATGATTAAAGAAGAGCCCTTTAATCTTTATTATTATAATATATACATTTCTCAATATCAAGTAAAAATTCATTATTTTGCAAAATATTTCATATTTTATTGAAAGCTGCGGTTGATTAAATGCGCTTTTGGTGCTATTATTTAGAGGAGAAAAAACACGGAGAAAAATCATGACAGAAAAACTCTATTACAAAGATCAATACATTATAAAATTCACAGCAAACGTCCTCTCCTGCGTGAAAAACGGGGATAAATATGAGGTCGTTCTGGATAAAACCGCCTTCTTCCCCGAGGGCGGCGGCCAGCCGGGCGACAGAGGAATTATCGGCAATGCAAAAGTAATTGATACCGTTGAAAAAAGCGGGGAGATAATTCATATCTGCGAGGGCGAAGTTTCCGGAGAAGTTAACTGCGAAATTGACTGGAATTTCAGATTTCTGAATATGCAGCAGCATACGGGCGAACATATTTTCTCGGGGATCATGCACGCCGAAACAGGCTTCGACAACGTCGGTTTTCATATGAGCGAAAATGATGTTACTGTTGATTTCAACGGTCCGGTAAGCTCCGAAACGCTTGATATTGTTGAAAAAAGAGCTAATGAAGCAATCTGGAAAAATATTGCTGTTGAAGAGGTTCTGCCCGGTGACGACGAGCTTGAAAACTATGACTACAGAAGCAAGAAAGATCTCACGGGGCAGGTGCGCCTTATTAAAATCGAGGGAGTCGATCTCTGTGCCTGCTGCGGCACTCACACCGCCCGCACCGGCGAGGTCGGGACGGTAAAAGCCGTCAATATGATGAAATACAAGCAGGGTGTGAGAATCTGGCTGAAAATCGGTGCTCACGCGCTGGCGGATTACAGGGAAAAGAATGAAAGCGTATATGATATTTCGGCTCAGCTCTGCGCAAAAACAGGCGAGGTTGCGGATGCTGTCGCAAAGCTGAAGGACAGAATGTCACGCGAGCATCTTAAATACAATGAGCTGAAGAAAAAATACTATGAGCTGAAAATCGAGAGTTCAGATGCCGGAAACGCCGTGATTTTTGATGACTCGGGCTCTGCTGATGACGCGAGAATGATTGCGGATATGCTCGCGGATAAATTCGGCACGGGCATCGCCTTTTCGGGCGATGACGAAAACGGATATAAATATGCTGTGGTTGTCAGAGACGGCGACGCGCGGGAAAAGGGCAAAGCAATCAATGCCGCACTTAACGGCAGGGGCGGCGGAAAGCCCGAAATGGTGACCGGCACCGTCAGCGCGACAAAGGCGGAAATAGAGGCATTTTTCGGGTTATAAAGAATGGAACAAAAGGAAGCGCCGACAGATGAGCTTGTCGAGCCATGCGAAAGAATGTCATCCTGAGCGGAGCGAAGGATCTCAATTACGAACTTGCTGCAGATATGCGATTCTTCGTCGCAAGCGCCTCAGAATGACAAGGTTTGGTTTACTGAGCATCGTAGGGGCGGATATCATCCGCCCGCCAAAAGGATATGCGGAGCATAAATAAAGGCACGGAAATCATCCGTGCCTTTTTGTTATACAGTTATATCTTCGAACCCCGCGCCGGTATATTGAGCGAGAGCGAGAGGATTCAGTCCGAGCATCAGCCCGCGCTGACCTCCGCTTACGTAAATTTTATCAAAAAGCGTCGCCGTTTCGTCGATTACGGTCGGGAACTGCTTTTTCATTCCGACAGGCGAGCATCCTCCGCGGATATAACCGGTGGTTTTGAGAATGTCTTTGACATGAATCATCTCAACCTTTTTTTCGCCGAAATGTTTTGCGGCTTTTTTCAGGTCCAGCTCGTCCATCGCGGGAATGCAGCAGACTCCGAAACCGTTCTTTTCGCCTGTTACCACAAGGGTTTTGAAAACGATATCCTTATCAATTCCCGTTTCGTCAATTATATGCGCGCCCGATAAATCGCTCTCGTCAACCGCATATTCGACCGCTTCGTATTCAATGTCCGCCGCGTCGAGCAGGCGCATTACATTGGTCTTTATCATTTTTTCGAAATTCTGAACGAGAAGGAATATTCCTTGAAACTCTGCAGTTTATAGGGCTTGTGAAGGTATGCGGCGCCCGGCATATCCCCGCCGACGCCCCTCTGCGCTCCGTCGATGCAGAGAGTGAGGAAATCATCCTCTTTCAATTCAAAGAGATGCTTGGTTTTGTCAAGTTTCTCGGGGGTATATTTGCCGAGATTGAAGCCGAAGGGAATGTCCATCGCGTCAATTCTGATGCCGTTGCCGTCATCGTCGGTTATTGTGAGATTTCTGACATCGGTGCGGTGTCCGTTTTCCTGCGGGCGCATGTATCTGTGTTCAAGTTCATCCACATCCGCCTTGTGAATAGCGATTCTCGCGCCGGTTTTGCGGTCAATATATGTTTCCTGCGGGCCTCTGCCGTACCATTCGGCGTTGCGTAAATCCTTGATAATACCGAGGCGCATGCCAACCTTGAGCATCGGCAGGAAAAGTCCTTTTGCGGTGTGTGAAACGGTGATATCACCCTCGGGGGAGAACAGATATTTTGTCTCAACTCCCGAAACAAACGGCGCAGTCCATTTTACCTTAACCTCAACGCCCGAGGGGGTCGAGGCGGCCTTTACTGAGGCGGCGTGGGTCATCGCAGTCGTGCGTTTCCACTGATAGAGCGGGTGAATTCCTGAAAGAGCGGGGACAAAATTCAGATATTCAATATCATTATCGGTCAGCGCGCGGAAGAAATCGGGTTTCATGGGCTTGAGAATATACTCTCTGCCGTCATATTTGAGCGAGGCGAGAGCGCCGTCCTTTATCTCCGCGGTGAAAGCGTCGCCCTTGAGCGAAACGCTTCTGCCTGCCTGCTTGTATTTGAGCGAGCCGTTCGCGGGTTTTACCGCCGCGGCCGTTTTTTCTCTGAGAATTATCTGTGAAAAGCTTGTCTCATAGCCGGCATCCGCCCAGGGTTTCGCGGTTTTAAGTCTGAACGAAACGGTCAGAATCAGCTCGCCGTCGGTATATTTCGCAGCTTTATACGGAAGAACTATTGTTTCGTCGGTCATCGGCGGAATAACGAGATTGTCAATTTCGCCGCTTTCAACTGTCTCTCCGTCAACCGCGAGGGACCACGCGAAGGTCCAATCGGAGGTATCGACAAAATAGTTCTTGTTTCTGATTGTAATTTTGCCGCTCTGAGCGTCGGCGTCAACGGCTTCGAGATTCGAATATACTTTCTTTACTTCCCAGTATGAGGGCTGCTCCTGACGGTCCGCGGTGATGATTCCGTTTGCGCAGAAGTAATAGCTGGTGTTGCCCTCGTCGAAGTCGCCGCCGTAGAGCCATTTTTCCTCGCCGTTTTCGGTCTTTCTTATGCTCTGGTCCACATAGTCCCAGATGAAGCCGCCGGCCATATGGTCGTATTTCTCAAAATCATCGACATATTCCTTGAAATTGCCGAGACTGTTTTCCATCGCGTGAGCATATTCGCAGTAAATGACCGGATGGGTTGCGTAAACCTCCTGCGGAACGGGCTTGTTATCAGCAGCGAGGGTGTTTGCAACATTATCATAGAGCGAAGTCTTTACGGCCTGCTGATTGCGGAGATTCTCGACTATATTCTCGGTCGGATACATTCTTGAAATGAAATCTGATTTGGTGAAATCGAAATCGCCCTCATAGTGAATGGGTCTGCTCCTGTCGAGAGCGAGAATCGCCTCTTTTTCGTAGCCGAAATTCGTGCCGTCGCCGGCCTCGTTGCCGAGAGACCAGAAACAGACGCAGGCGTGGCTTCTGTCACGCAGGACCATTCTCTCTGCCCTGTCGATGACCGCTTCCTTGAAATCGGGATTGTCGCCGGGGCAGTTCTTGCGGCGGACTCCGTGGGATTCAACATCCGCCTCGTCCATCACATAGAAGCCGAGCTCGTCGGCCATATCGTAGAGAATTTCCTTATTCGGATAGTGGCTGGTTCTTATCGCGTTGATATTCGCGCGCTTCATAAGATACAAATCCTCGGCGTAGCGGGAGAGCGGAGTTGCCCATCCGTTGTCGGGATCGAAATCGTGGCGGTTGACGCCCTTGATGATGACCTTCTCGCCGTTGATATAGAAGACATTGCCTTTGATTTCAACTTTTTTGAAACCGATTCTGATTGCCTTTGCAGAGAGAATCTTTTTGCCCTTGCGCAGAGCGAAGACAAGCTGATAGAGCTCCGGCGTTTCAGCGCTCCATTTTCTGACATTTTCTTCGGTATACTTAAAGCGGAATACGCTTCTGCCCGCCTTGATTTCAGCGGTTTCCGCGGCGACCTTCTTGGGTTTGCCGTTTTCGATTATAGCGATTTCGAGAGCGACTTTTTCGGCCTCGTCGCCGTAGTTTTCAAGCGTTACCTCAAGGTTGAGAATGCCGTCCTTATAATCATCGGAGAGTGAGGCGTCGGCGAAGAAATCGCGCACGCAGACCTTCTCCTCCGCGTAGAGATAAACATCCCTGTAAATGCCGCTGAGGAACCACATATCCTGATCCTCGAGATAGGTGCCGTCCGTATAGCGGAAAACCTCGCAGGTGAGCTGATTTTCGCCGGGCTTCACATAGTCCGTGACGTCAAACTCGGCGGGGGTCATGGAACCCTGCGAATAGCCGACCTTGCGGCCGTTGAGATAGACGAAAAATCCCGCTTTAACCGCGCCGAAATTAAGAAAAATCTCCTTGCCTTCAAAGGATTCGGGCAGGGTGAATGTGCGGCGGTAAACGCCGATTTCATTGAGCGAATGGTTGATTTTGGGAATTTCGGATTTTACTGTCGAAATCGCCTTCGGGAAAAAGGCGCAGAGATATATCGGCTTGCCATATCCCTTTAACTGCCAGAGCGAGGGCACTTCGATATCGTCCCAGCCGCTGTCGTCATAGCCGTCGGCGTAGTAATCGGTGCGAACATCGTCAACTCCGGTCTGCCACCAGAATTTCCAGATGCCGTTGAGCGAGAGATAATCGGGAGCGGGAGCGCCCGAGACAGCGTCCTTCACCGTTTTGCGGGGCAGGGCGTTATTGTGCCCGTCCTCCTTGTTCTCTTTTATGATATACGGATTTTCCCAGTATTTCAGTTCGTTCATAGGGATAACTCCTTCCGGTTATGTGTATTTCAAGGATACGCAGAGCATATATAATCAACAAAAACCTTTTGTGGCCCTCTCCGAGAACGGAGAGGGTGGCACGGTGTTGCGAAGCAACCCGTGACGGGTGTGGCGATACGGAGAATTACGATTTGATTCTTTCTTTTATTCTCGTATCAATTTCCGTGCACACTCCGTAAAAATTTGTATCAACATCGAGATTGCTGAAGCGAAGAACTTCGATGCCTTTTCTGTTAAGCTCGGCGGTTCTTTCGGCATCAAGCATTCTCTGCTTATCGGTATAATGGCCGCTGCCGTCAAGTTCAATCGCAAGTTTAGCCTTGCTGCAATAGAAATCAAGTATGTATCTGCCTTTGACAATCTGCCTGTGAACCGGTGTCTCATAATCGCGCAGGAACTCATACCAGAGCTTGTTTTCCCATGGCGTCGCTTCCTTACGAAGCGCCTGCGCCATTTTTGTCAGATTATTCATTCGTCAGTCCTCATAAGGCTTTCAGTCGATTGACAATTCTGTTTATCGCCACACCCGTCACGGCTTATATCCTTATTGCCGTGCCACCCTCTCCGTTCTCGGAGAGGGCCATTATCATGACCGTAATTCTTTGGGTATGGGTAACAGCATTCTCACACTTAGTATTATAAACAAAATTACTCATCCGGTCAACTGCATTTTGAAAGGGTAATAAAAAAGAAGGAGAATAAATCTCCCCGAAAAGCAAAACAACCGCCCTATTGGGCGGTTGCCGTTTGTGTTGGCGATCTTCCCGGGGCGCTGCCGCCCAAGTATTTTCGGCACTATTGAGCTTAACTACCGTGTTCGGGATGGGAACGGGTGGACCCTCAATGTCATCAACACCAACTGAAAACGCTGTGTGCGTTTTTCTGAATGCTCGATTATTATAATACCCGATTCCCGATTTGTCAAGTATTTTTTTCAAAATTTCTTTTTTGATATTAATTCGGGGAAAATTTTATTTCGATTTATGTGGCGGAAAAATGCCGGGAAGCCGTAATATCAAGGGATTTCGTCTCCGCTGAAATTCCCGGATAAAAGCGGCGTGACCGTAATCACGCCGCCTGAAATAATCAGATATCGAGAAAATCTTTTCTGTAATTGAGGTCAAAACGCTTCGTGAGAGCGAGAAGATTTTCGTCGGTGATTTCGTTTGCTTTGGGGAGATTTGCGGTCAGGATATACTGCTTAGCCGCCTTTTCAACTGTTTCGATAAGTCCGAAAGCCTCGTCCATATCCCTGCCGCAGCCGTAGATGCCGTGAAGAGTCCAGAGGACTATTCTGTATTGCTTCATCTTTTCGGCGGTCGCCTCGCCGATTTCGTTGGTGCCGCAGACCATCCAGGGGAGCACGCCGACTCCCTCGGGGAAAACGACGATGCTCTCGGTCATCTGCTTCCAGAGAGTGCGGGTAATCGCTCTCTCATCCGCCTCGTGGACCTGCGTCATCGTGAGAGTGTAATCGGGATGGCAGTGCATGATGATTCTGTTTTCGGGGTCGATGGAAAGGCGCGCGATATGGCTCATAAGGTGGGCGGGGAGCTCGCTCGTGAATTTGCCGCCGTCGCTGTAGCCCCAGAGGAGCTCTGCGGTTCTTCCGTCCGCCGCTATTCTGATGATTCCGAGATTGTTTTCGGGATCGAATTCAACATTCTTGAAGTATTTGCCGGTGCCGGTGACGATGAATATTTTGCCCGCGAGCGCCGTCGCGTCAAAGCCGGTGTCTATAGTGCGGATAACGTTATTGAGATCAAGATATTCGCCGACCTCGCTCTCGTCGAGCATCCAACTGATATTGCCGCCGTTCCTCTCATCGTAGCCCAGGCGGTACATATTCGCGGTTGTGCGCATCATTTCAATCATGAACGGGGCTTTCATTATATCTTTCATTTTCTGTTCACCAGCACCTTTTCTTCGTATTCTTTAATATCCGCTATGTAGCTGTTTTTCATTGAATTCCTGCTGAGATATTCCTCCCAGATATCGCCGAAGGGAAGGGTTTTCTCCTCCTCGCCGAGAGCCATAAGGGCGGTGAAATCTCCGCTCTCCTGAAGCGCCTTCTTATTTGCCGAGGGCTCAAGCAGAGCGCCGAGAAGCGCCTTGCGCACATTCCTTGTGCCCGTTACCCAGGCGGAAATTCTGTTTATCGAAGCGTCAAAATAGTCGGTCGCGATGAATACTCTGTCAAGCGCGTCGTTTCTGACTATCTCGCGCATAATCTCTTTTGTTTCGTCATCGAGAAGAATTACATGGTCGCTGTCCCAGCGCACGCCGCGCGTCACGTGAAGGGCAACCTTCTCATTGAAGCAGAGCAGCGATGAAATCTTATCGGAGACGAGCTCGGTCGGATGATAATGGCCGTTATCCATCAGAGGAACGAGGCCGTTCTTCATCGTGTAGCCCATTGTGAATTCCGCGCTGCCTGCGGTGTAGCTCTCGAGGCCGATGCCGAATACCTTTGACTCGACCGAGATATATACCTTGCTCTTATCGTAGGGGATTGAGAGAATCTCATCGAGCGATTTTTTATATCTCATTCTCGGGGAGAGACGGTCGGCGGGGATATCCTTGAAGCCGTCGGGAATCCAGATATTCATCAGGCAGGGAATTCCCGTCTCCTCGGCGAAATACTGCGAAATCTCGATGCAGCGCCTGCCGTGCTCAACCCAGAATCTGCGGACCGTTTCATCGGGGGAGGTCAGGGTGAGGCCGTCCTTTACCATGGGATGCGAGAAATAGGTCGGGTTGAAATCGAGGCCGATGCCTCTCTCTTTTGCGAAATCAACCCACTTTCTGAAATGCTCGGGGCGGATGCTGTCCCTGTCGGCAGAATTGCCGTCGAATATCGCGTAGCAGGCGTGAAGATTTAATTTTTTAACGCCCGGAATCAGCGAAAACGCCTTGTCGATATCCGCCATCAGCTCCTCCGGAGTCCTTGCCCTGCCGGGATAATTGCCGGTGGTCTGGATTCCGCCGCTGAGCGAACCGGTTGAATCAAAGCCGATGACATCGTCGCCCTGCCAGCAGTGAACCGAAAGGGGAATCGAATTCATTTTTTCAAGCGCCGCCTCGGTATCAACTCCATAGGAAGCGTAAATCTCTTTTGCGCTCTCGTATCTGCTCATAGTATTCTCCTTTGATTATGGAATAAAATCATACGGAATTATTATACAGGCCGGAGAAACATTTTTCAACACTTAAGGAAAATATATTTTTTATAAATCTATTGTATTTCACTGTATCATTATGTTAAAATAATTAGGTAGGTATTTCATAAAATTTCTATTGGAGGAAGAATTATGAAGATGACTAAGAAAGTTCTTTCAATTCTGCTCTCGCTTATGCTCGTGCTCGGCGCGGTTGCGGTCGGGGGAATGAGCGCGTCGGCGGCAGAGGAATATAATCTCTGGGTCGGCGGCGTGCGTGTAACAGATGACAATAAGGATGATGTGCTCGGTGACGGCACAGTAAGCTATGATCCTGTTTCCAGCACGCTCACGCTTAACAACGCGACAATCACCGGCAGTTATTCAAATACCAGAATCTGGTCGAGTGTCTCGAATCTTACCATTGTTCTTATTGGAGATAATTTGATTCCCAATGAACGTGGTTCAGGTATATTTTATAATAATGTTGGAAAATTGACAATTACGGGAAACGGGACTCTTGATGTTTCCGGCAGCGCATATTCAATTTCTTCAAGCGGAACTTTGACTATTGAAAACGCCTCTGTTGTTGCAAAATCAGACGGTGCTTATTCTATTGAGTCAAGTGGAGATATTGCTATTGAAAACGCCACTGTTATTTCAAATTCAAACGGTTATTATTCATTTTTCAGTGACGCTGCTTTGACCATAACAAACAGTTATGTTTCTGCGGAAGCAACTAACGTTTGCATATTTGCCCATCCGCTGGTTCTGGGCGAGGGACTCGGTATTACAGAACCGTTGGGCGGACAGAACAGCGGAAAAATGATAACACTGAACGGTCAAAATGTTCAAAAAGCAGTTATTCAGCCGCCATATTCAGTAAATCTTTCCGCAAATCCGACAGAATGCGGAACCGTTTCGGGCGGCGGATTATATCACAGCGGAAGCACGGCAACCGTAACCGCAACGCCAAATGAACATTACAATTTCGTCAACTGGACCGAGAACGGCGATGAAGTCAGCACGGACGCCGAATACTCGTTCACAGTCACGGGCGACCGTGAGCTTGTCGCAAATTTTGAAATACAGAAATTTACTGTTCAATTCGTAAACTATGACGGCACAGAGCTTCAGAGCGGACAGGTTATCTACGGCGGAACTCCTGCATATACAGGTGAAATGCCGACAAAAGAAGCAACGGCGCAATATACATATTCGTTCCTCGCGTGGACACCCGCAATCGTTCCGGTAACGGATGACGCAACTTACAAGGCAACCTACACACAGACACCGAGAGAATACGAAATCAAATTCGTAAACGAAGACGGCTCCGAGCTTCAGAGCGGCGATGTTGCCTACGGTGAAACTCCTGTATATACAGGTGAAACGCCGACAAAAGAGCAGTCAGATCAATATGTATATACATTCGCGGGCTGGTCTCCCGAAATAACAAGCGTAACGACTGATGCAACCTACACGGCAACCTTCACACAAGCACCAAGAAAATACGAAATCAAATTCGTAAACGAAGACGGCACAGAGCTTCAGAGCGGCGATGTTGCCTACGGTGAAACTCCCAAATACACGGGCGAAACGCCGACCAAGACCGCAACCGCAGAGTATACCTACACATTCGCGGGCTGGTCTCCCGAAATCAGCGAAGTTACAGGTGAAGCGACCTACACGGCGACCTACACCGAAACTCCCGTTGATTATAAACTCACCTGGACTGTTGACGGAGAATCATACAAGAACGAGACCGTTCCCTTCGGCACGGAAATAACCAAGCCCGACGATCCCGTAAAAGAGGGCTATACTTTCGAATGGGTTGATGATATACCCGCAACAATGCCCGCGGAAGATGTAACAATCAAAGGCGAATTCACCCCGATTGAATACACCGCAAAATTCGTTGACGAAGACGGTAATACAGTCAAGGAAGTAAAGTTCACCGTTAAAACCGAAAAACTCGACGAGCCCGCCGTTCCCGAGAAACAGGGATACGCAGGCGAGTGGGAGGAATATGAACTCACCATCGGCGGAATCACCGTCAGACCCGTTTACGCGAATATATCCTCGATTGAAATTGAAGATTATACCGACAGCAGCGAAAGCGGCTACAGAGAGGACAGAACATTTACGGTGAACGCCGAAAATCTGCCCGAAGGAGCCGAAATTCACTGGTTCGTGAACGGCGAGGATGTCGGCACGGGTGAGAGCTACACAGTCGAAGACCCGACCGACGACTACACCATTCAGGCAAAGGCCGTTGACAAAGACGGCAACACACTCGATGAAACGCAGGTTCAAGCCGTCAAGGTCAGAAACGGTTTCATGGATAAACTCAAATGGTTCTTCAGCGACTTCTGGAACAATATCTTCAAGGCAGTCATCGACGCCATAATCAAAACCTGCTGAAAACAGCGCATTATAATGATCGCACTATCGTAGGGGCGGATATCATCCGCCCGCCCAAGGATATGCGGAGCATAAAACCGAATACTGACAATTACAAAACGCCGCCCGTTCATCGGGCGGCGTTTCAATGTTCCGATAATAATATGTGATTCTGAAAACTGACCTGCGCAAAGCGGGCGGATAATATCCGCCCCTACGGTCTCAGTATATTCAAAGCACTGCTTTCTGAGTAAACCGGGCAAACACAACACAACTGTATGTGCGCGAAAATATAAAAACACTTCCTGTCATCCTGAGCGCAGCGAAGGATCGCAATAAAAGGCATATTGTAATTAACACACCAACGTAGGGGCGCGGGTCTCCGGTGGAGACCTCTGCCGAAGGCAGAAGCGCCGACCGAGCCGACAGGCGAGACCGGATATCATCCGCCCGCAAACAGGATATGCGGAGCATAAATAATATAAATTAAACCTGCGATTCTTCGGCGCAGGCGCCTCAGAATGACAATGTTTATTATTTTGCCTGTCATCCTGAGCGCAGCGAAGGACCGCAATAAAAGGAGCATATACAATAAAACATTCCATTCGATGCCCTCTCCCCGGACGGAGGGGGGCTTTGATTTTTTCTTTCTGTTTTATTCATAATTTTTCTCTTTACACCTGCAGTTTTTTCTTATATAATATATTCTGTATAAATATTTTTATAATCGCAGCAAAGGAGAAACATTTTGGATAATACCGATTTCAATGCGGCGCTTGCGCAGCTGCTTTTCCCGCATATTGACAAAACTCCCGGATACTATGAAGAATTATATCCCGAACGCGGTCTCGCCGAGGGCGCGAGGGTGACAAGGTTTGCGCCTTCGCCGACCGGCTACCTGCATATCGGCGGCCTTTTCGGCGCGCTCGTGGATGTGCTGACAGCAAAGGTTTCGGGCGGGCTCGCATATCTGAGAATCGAAGATACCGATAAAAAGCGCGAGATTGACGACGGCGTTTCCGCGATAACAAACGGAATGAAGGCCTTCGGAGTGGAGTTTGACGAGGGCGTAACCGGTTTCGGCACCGAGAAGGGAAGCTACGGCCCCTATACGCAGAGTCAAAGGGTTGAGATTTATCAGACAATCGCGAAATCCCTTGTGGAAAAAGGGCTCGCCTATCCCTGCTTCTGCACCGCCGACGAGCTTTCAACCCTGCGTGAAAAGCAGGAGGCGGACGGCGCGGCGATTACCGGATACTTCGGCAAATACGCGAAATGCCGCGACCTTACTCTTGACGAAATCAAGGCGAATCTCGATGCCGGCAAGCCCTGGGTACTCCGCTTCCGCTCCGACGGCAGCGAGGATAAGAGAATCACATTTGAGGATATGATTAGGGGCAAAATCGAGATGCCCGAGAACATCATTGACGAAGTGCTTCTCAAATCGGACGGTGTTCCGACCTATCATTTCGCGCATGTCTGCGACGATCATTTTATGCATACCACCCACGTTATCAGGGGCGAGGAATGGATTTCATCCGTTCCCAAGCATATAGCGCTTTTCAAGGCGTGCGGCTATAAGGTTCCAAAATACGCACACACTCCGCAGGTCATGAAATTCGATGATGAGACGGGCGACAAGCGCAAGCTCTCAAAGAGAAAGGACCCCGAGGCGGCGGTCAGCTATTTTGTAGTGGAGGGTTTCCCGAAGGAGAGTCTGATTGAATACCTGCTGACGCTTATCAGCTCGGGTTTTGAGGACTGGCGCAGGGCAAATCCCGGAGTTCCCGCTATGGATTATCCCTTCAACCTCAAGAAGATGAGCTCGAGCGGCTGCCTCTTTGACCTAGTAAAACTCAACGATGTCAGCAAAAACGTGATTTCCGTCATGAACGCGGAAACGGTTTATGAGAGAGTCTGCGAATGGGCGAAGGAATTTGACGGGGAGTTTTACGGCGTTCTTACTGCCGACCCCGCAAGGTCAAAAGCAATCCTCAATATAGACAGAGAGAATCCGAAACCGCGCAAGGATATTGCAAAATGGAGCGAGGTAAAGGATTATATCTCATATTTCTTCAATGAATACTATCAGGCGGATTACGCTCTGCCCGGGAATATTTCCCCCGCAGACGCGAAGGCGATACTCGAAGCGTATTCAAAGGTATATTCGCTCGATGACGACAAGGACACCTGGTTCCGGAAGATAAAGGATCTCTGCGCTCCGCTCGGCTTCACGCCGAATGTCAAGGAATTCAAGCAGAATCCGGACGCGTTCAAGGGTCATGTCGGCGATGTTTCAACAGTTATAAGAATTGCGCTGACCTCGCGCAGAAATACGCCGGATTTATATTCTATTATGGGTATTCTCGGCGATGGGGAGATTCAGCGCCGCCTCGCGGAAGCCGCCGCAGCTTACGAAAGGATATGATTGCAATGGAAGAATTAAACACAAGCTCAAATTTCATTCATGATTTTATAGATGAGGACCTCGCCGCGGGCGTGAATTCAAGAGTTCAGACGAGATTTCCGCCCGAGCCGAACGGATACCTTCATATCGGCCACGCGAAGGCCATCTGCATTGATTTCTCAACCGCCGAGAAATACGGCGGCGAATGCAATCTGCGCCTTGACGACACCAACCCCTCAAAAGAGGATGTCGAATATGTTGACGCCATCAAGGAGGATATCGAGTGGCTCGGCTACAAGTGGAATAAATGCCTCTATGCGTCAAGCTATTTTGATTTCATCTATGACTGCGCAATCAAGCTTATCAAGGCGGGCAAGGCATATGTCTGCGATCTGACCGCCGATGAAATAAGAGAATACAGAGGCACTCTGACCGAGCCGGGTAAAAACAGCCCCTACAGAGAGCGCTCTGTTGAAGAAAACCTCGATTTATTTGAAAGAATGACGAAGGGCGAGTTCAAAGACGGCGAAAAAACCCTCAGGGCAAAAATCGATATGTCTTCGCCCAATATAAATATGCGCGACCCCGTAATTTACAGAATCGCGCACGTTACCCATCATCAGACCGGCGATAAATGGTGCGTTTATCCGATGTATGATTTCGCGCATCCGCTCTCCGATGCGAGAGAGGGAGTCACCTATTCGCTCTGCTCGCTCGAATTCGAGAACCACAGGCCGCTCTATGACTGGTTTATCAACGAAATCGGCTTTGAGGAGCCGCCCAGACAGATAGAATTTGCCCGCCTCAACATAAACTACTGCGTTACGAGCAAGAGAAAATGCCTCGATATGGTGCAGAGCGGAGTCGTTGACGGCTGGGACGACCCGAGAATGGTTACCCTCTGCGGTATGAGAAGAAGGGGCTACCCCGCCGCCGCGGTCAGGGATTTCATAAACAGAGTCGGCGTTTCAAAGGCATACAGCGTCGTCGATTACGGCCTGCTTGAAGCCTGCGTGAGAGATAATCTCAACGCGAACGCCCCGAGAGCGATGGCAGTCCTCAATCCCCTCAAGGTCGTAATTGACAATTATCCCGAGGGAGAGGCAGAGGAAATCGAGGTTGAGAATAACCCCGACAAGCCGGAGCTCGGCAAGAGAATTGTTAAATTCTCAAGAGAAATCTATGTTGAGCGCGAGGATTTTATGGCGGAGCCCGTCAAGAAGTATTTCCGCCTCTATCCCGGCAATGAGGTCCGCCTCAAAGGCGCATACTATGTGACCTGCAATTCCTATGACACCGATGAAAACGGAGAAGTCACCTGCCTTCACTGCACCTATGACCCCGCCACGAAGGGCGGAGATTCGGCGGACGGCAGGAAGGTCAAGGGTACTCTCCACTGGGTCAGCGCCGCGGACTGCGTGAAATGCGAAGTTCGCCTCTATGACCGCCTGTTCAAGACTGAAAATCCCGGTGACAGCGAGAATTTCCTCGATAATCTCAATCCCGATTCGCTGAAGATTCTCGACAACTGTCTGCTTGAAGGCAGCCTCGCCTCGGCAAAGCCGGGCGATACCTTCCAGTTCATGAGGCAGGGATACTTCTGCGTCGATAAGAATTCCACACCTGAAAAGCTTGTTTTCAACAGGACGGTTGATCTCAAGTCCTCCTGGAAATAAACGGAAAGAAGGGGTTTATATATGAAAAAACTCGGTTTTCGTATCGGTACTGTTATTCTCGCGGTGCTGATACTCTTCTCCGCGTATTTTGTAAATTTCGTGGAAGTCAAAATGGAAACCACCGACGAGCTCGCGGAGCTGTTCAAGACTCTGAGCAAGGATGCAGCCGAGGGTGCGGCGGTCTATGAGGATATATCGGTCAAGAGAGCGATTGACATCGTCAGGGGCAAGGATGATCTGTCACCGGTTTTTGAATCGAAAGGTCCGATTTACTGGCCTCCCGAACTGCATGTGCTCAATTCCCGTATTATCACGGTGGCCGTATGCTTCGTATTTATGATAGCGGTGGCGTTATTCCTGCTCATATTCTCAATTTGCTCCAAGAACAGGCTCGCACCGTTTATAGCGGGCGCCGCCGGAGTAATCGCCGATATAGTAATGATGGTGGCTTTCCGCTCGGCGGCAACGGATATTTATACCGGCAAGGTTGACCTTTCCGGCTACCTGATTGACAGGCTACTCGGCACGGGTGTATTCACGACCCTGCTGGGCTCGCTCGCCGGCAGCGCGATAAAATTCGTTTTCTCGCTCTGCGGTCTGCAGAATGCCTTTCTCTTCCTCTTCATCGGAGTTATTCTCTGGGCGGGGATAAACTATCTTGTTGACCTCGGCGACCCGAAAGCAAAAGAGGCGGCTCAGGCCGAAAAAGAGGCAAAGGCAAAGAAAAAGGCCGAAAAGAAAGCGGCCAGAGCGGAAAAAGCAGAGGCATAAAGAACAGTAATTCAGAGGTGAGCCGATGAAAACGATTCCTTTCAGCGCGGTTAAACTCGGCGGTTTCTGGGGCAGACGCCTTGAAATCAACCGCACCGCGACTATTCCTACCGTATATGACAGATTTACCGACACCGGCAGATTTGAGGCGTTCAGGTTCAACTGGAAGGAAGGGAGCGACCTTCCGAAGCCCCACTTCTTCTGGGACAGCGATATTGCCAAATGGATTGAAGCGGCGGCTTATTCGCTTGCTCTTCATCCCGACAAAGAACTTGAAAGAATCATCGATGACACGGTTGAGCTGATTGAAAAGAATCAGCAGGAAGACGGCTATTTCAATATATATTTCACGGTTGTCGAGCCGGGAAAACGCTTCACGATAAGGGATTATCATGAACTCTACTGCGCGGGACATCTTACCGAGGCGGCAGTCGCTTATTATAAAGCGACGGGAAAGGATAAATTCCTCAAGATAATGTGCAGATACATCGACCTTATCGAGAGGGTTTTTGCCTTAGAGCATTCTGCCGAATTCGACACCCCAGGCCATGAGGAAATAGAGCTCGCGTTGATTAAGCTCTGGGAATGCACGGGCGAGGAGAGATATCTGAAACTCTGCAAATATTTCATCGATACGCGCGGAACGAGTGAAAAAGACAAGAATATCCCGAGCTGGGCAGAGCCCGAATACTATCAGTCCGATATCCCCGTGAGGGAGTTCACATTTGCCGAGGGTCACGCTGTCAGGGCAATGTATCTCTACAGCGGTATGGCGGATCTCGCTGAAAAAACCGGCGATAAAGAGCTTCTCGATACCTGCGAGAGAGTGTTTGAAAATGTGAGAAACCGCCAGATGTATATTACCGGCGGAATAGGAGCGACTTCAAGCGGCGAGAGATTTACCGAAGATTATGTGCTCTCAAACGATCTCGCGTATGCGGAGACCTGCGCGGCGATAGCGCTGGCTCTCTTTACCCGCAGAATGAGCGGAATTATCCCCGATTCAAAATATGCCGACGTCGCGGAAATCGCGATTTACAACGGCTCGCTTGCCGGCGTTTCTCTTGACGGCCGCTCATTTTTCTATATAAATCCGCTTGAAATCAATCTTGAGGACCGACGCAGGAATAAAGAACACTATTATTTCGATAAGACCTATGCGCCGATTACTCAGCGCGTGGAGGTTTTCGACTGCTCCTGCTGTCCGCCGAATATCGCGAGATTTGTTGCCTCGATTGCGGATTTTCTATATTCTTATGATGATAGCACCGTCTATGTTCACCATTTCGCAGAGAGTGAAACCGAATATGACGGCATATATATAAAGCAGCAGACTGCGTATCCGAATGAAGGCGGAGTAAGAATTACCGTGCGGAATATGGCGGGCAAACGCCTTGCCGTGAGAATACCCGGCTGGTGCGAATTCGTTTCGCTCGGCGGTGAAAAGCTGAATGCGCCCGTTGAGAAGGGCTATGCTTATATAGATATTAAATCGAATGAGGAAACTCTCGATTTCTGGTTTGAAATGAAGCCGCGTTTTGTCTGCGCAAATCCGAAAATCGGCTATGACGCGGGTAAAGTATGCCTTTGCAGAGGCCCGCTTGTCTATTGCTCCGAAAGCGTACTCAATGACGGGGTTCGCCTGAGCGATATTTCGCTTGATGTTAACGGCACCGTCGGTCTGACCTTCGATGAGGAGGCCGGTGTTTATGCCGCCGAGGCGGATGCCTTTGAGGATGCGCCCTCGGATGAACTCTATTATGAATGCGCAAAGTCTGAGAGAGTAAACAGAAAAATCAGAATGCTGCCCTATTTCGCCTACGCCAATCACGGCGAGAGCGATATGGCGGTATGGCTGAGAAAGGGATAATGAAATGAAAAAGATTTCCGTTTCGGGGCTCAGATTCGTTGACTCTGCCGGCAGAGAGAGAATATTCAACGGCATTAATCTCTGCGACAAGGGCTGTTACGAAGAGGGCAACGACGAGCGCCTCTACAAACCCGATGAATACTTCAGCGAGGAAGTCATAAAGACTCTCGCAGAGGGCGGCTTCAATATAGTGCGTCTCGGCCTTACCTGGGACGCGGTTGAGCCCGAGCCCGGAAAATACAATGAGGAATACCTCGCGAAAATACATACGGTTGCCGACCGCCTCGCGAAATACGGGATGTATTTCTATCTTGATATGCATCAGGATTTATATTCCGGCGCGAAGGAATGCGCGGGCGACGGCGCTCCCGACTGGGCGTGCCTGACCGACGGCGCGAAGCAGCACCCGACGAGATTCGTCTGGGCGGAGGGATATTTCTGGGGCAAGGCGGTACACAGAGCTTTCGACTCCTTCTGGCAGAACAGGGAATATAACGGTATTCCGCTTCAGACCTATTTCTGCAATATGTGGAAGCACGTGGCCGAGGAATTCATGGACCATCCCGCCCTTTTCGGTTTCGATATGCTCAACGAGCCCTTCCCCGGCACCGACGGTGGAAAGGTTTTCCGCAAGCTTATCGGCGGAATAGCAAAGACCGTTCTCTTTGATAAGCGCTGCAAAATCACGTTTCTCGCAAAGCAGCTCTTCTCCGGCAATGTAATCAGATGCCTCGAGCCGTTCACGGATTATTCGCTTCTTCGCAGAGTGACTTCGAATGCGGACAAGCTTATTTATAAATTTGATACGGGTTATTATTCGGAATTTGTCAACCGCACCGCCTCGGCAATCAGAGAGGTTACCGGCAACGGAATAATCATGATGGAAAACAGCTATTATTCCAATCTCGGCATCCCCTATTCGACCCCTGCGGTAACGGTCAACGGCAAGAGGGAGGAACAGCTCTGCTTCGCTCCGCACGCCTATGACCTGATGGTCGATACGCCCGAATACAAATACGCGAGCAATACCAGAGTAGGCGGAATATTCGATGAGCACCGCCGCTCGCAGGAGCGTATAGGAGTGCCGCTTCTTGTCGGCGAATGGGGCGGCCAGAGCGAGGGCACAGAGTGGCTCGACCATATCGAATACCTGCTCGACAAATTTGATTCATATCACTGGGGACAGACCTACTGGTGCTATTATGACGGACTGCTTGAAAACCCGATTATGCGCGACCTCGTGCGGACCTCGCCTGTAGCCGTCACGGGCGATATAGAGAGTTACTCATTCGACAGAGAGAATGAGATTTTCACTCTCGCGTATAATCAGGACAGGGAATTCGATGAGCCGACCGAGATTTATCTTCACAAAGAGCCGAAGAATATTACCGCGTCGGGCGAATATGAAATCGACGGCAGAACGCTCAAGCTGAAAACGGCTCCGGGCAGAAACGAAATCAGAATAGAATACAAATAATAAAAAGAAACACCGGACCCGCAGGATTTTCCTGTGGGTCCGGCAATTATATATTCCCGCATCCGAGTGCAAAAACAGCCGCAATATTAACAGATACAACTCCACGGTTCACGATACTGAAACGCCGGATAACGGGATTATATTATTGAATTTACCGCAGAATTCTTTTGAATTCCGCTTTCAAAAAGAGATTTTTTCCTTTTTGCAGAATCATAATATCACACAAAGGGTGACAAAAAGGATACAAATCCGGAAAAAACTAAAAATATTTTCGGGATGAAAGAGCAAAAAAGGGCTTTTGAGGTTGTTACAGCAGGGCTTTGATGCTTTCGAGGAGACTGATAATGTGGTATTTGACGAGGAATGCCGGGTCGCCGTATTCGGGATATCTGTTTTTGAGAGTTGTGAGAAGCGGAATAATATACTTCTCCGTTTCGTTTATGTAATCGACGATTTTTTCGCGTTTGAAGCAGCCCGCCATTGTGGAAACGTTGCTGCATCGGTCAATTACTTTGACCATGCAGGCTTTTTTATTTTCGATTATTTTCGAGTAATATATTTCTTTACTTTCCGCTTTTGTTTTGCCGGGAAGCTGTCTGAAAGTGAGAAGGGAGACAATCTCTTTTATTTCGTCGCTGACGGGCAGGTCGCCGACATCGGCAGATGTGTCTTCGACAACATCGTGAAGCAGAATCGCCGCAAGCACGGCGTCGTCTTTTATTCCCATTGCGTGGGCGTGGCAAGCCATCATAAGCGGATGGTTTATGTATTCGACCTTTTCGGTGGCATAGGCGTAGCCCTTTCTGTATTGACCGCTGTGTTTTTCGCGCATATAGCCGAGCGCGGTGAGAGTGTTGCCGAGATTTTCCATCTGGGCGATGGTTTTGACTCTTGTAAACATATTGTTCTCATTGAAAAGCCGTTGTCTGAAATCGAGAGGATAGCCGCTTTTTTCATCTGTTATCAGCATTGAGTGCGGAAGTTTGAGAATATCCGCTATTGCGATGAGGTTTTCAATGTCGGGCAGGTTGTGGCCGTTTTCCCACTTGCTGACCGCCTGCGCGGAAACGCCGACTTTTTCCGCGAGCTGTTCCTGTGTGAGCCCGAGTTTTTTGCGCTGTTCGCTTATTTTTCTGCCGGTTGACTGCATATCCATAATAACCCTCCGTATTTTAAAGGTAAATGCGTTCGCCTTTGTATTTTGTTTCAATATCCCAGCCGTTGTATTTTTTATTGAGCATATGAGCCTCTTCAACCGAATCAACCGCGAAATAATCCGAATAGTAACTGTCGTTGGCCCCGTGATATTCGGAATGCTGAATGAGCACAAGCGCGTCGCACTCCGGGCAGCGGGAGAGTATGCGGTAGCCGTCATCCCAGGTGAAAAGCATGTTTTCGCCGCAGAAGCTGCCGTATCTTTCGACGGGCACGAGGTTTTTCAGATGGCGGTATTGCAGTACCGGGTCTCTGAGGTCAAATGCCCTGCATCTTTTTTTATGCTTTCTCATTGTCATTCCCCCTTTGTCTGTATGATACACCTTAGAAGAGGAAAATCACATATACCCGCGGTTGAGTTGTGTTGAGCGTTTCTCAACATATATATTAACATTTATTCTGCAAAAAGAGAATAGTATATTTATAATTCGTCTGCCGCGCTCAGTTTATTATCTGTAGTATAAAAGCAAAAACGACCATGCGGGAGTTTTCACTCTGACACAGTCGTTTTTCTTGAGACACACGCCCGAATGCGGTGTTTTTCTTCAGTATTACATCATATCAAAGAGGTTGAGCTGAGTTGTATCGGGGAGAGATGCGAAAGCGCCGAGGGCTTTGAGTTTATCGACGAGCGTCTGAGGGGCGCGTGAGCGCAGCTGGGCATCCTCTATTGAGAGGAACTCATCAATTACGGGGTTGCCGTTTTCATCTCTGACGATTTCATCATCATCGCTCTTTTTGAATTTCGCATCCTCGAGCTGCTTCGCGGCCGCATCGCCGCAGCCGGCCATAGCCGAGAAGGGAAGGCGGATTTTTCCGTCTTCAACGATGTAATTCGTTGCGGTTGATTTATAGATATCAATCGGAAGGAACTCAAAACCGCGCGCCATCATCTCATTGACTATCTGGAGCACTCCGTATGTATCGAGCTCTTTATCTGAGGCGTTCTTTGACGCCGCTTTTTCGGTAATATCACGCATTCTGCGCTTGACGGCGCTCCTGCCCTCAAGAATTGTATCAACCTCAAGGTCTTTGCCTCTGACGGTGAAATAGGTGGCATAATACTCAATCGGATAATAGAGCTTATACCATGCAAGGCGCATAGCGGCAATGACATAGGCCGCGGCATGTGCCTTCGGGAACATATATTTAATCTTGAAGCAGGAATCGATATACCACTGGGGCACATCGTGCTCCTTCATCGCGTTGATATGCTCGTCGGTGAGCTCCTTGGTTGCCTTGCCCTTTCTGACAATTTCCATTATTTTGAACGCCATACTGTTTTCGAGGCCCTTGTGGATGAGATAGACCATAATGCTGTCACGGGTTCCGATAACGTTGGAAATAGTACAGGTGCCGGCCTTGATAAGGTCCTGCGCGTTGCCGAGCCAGACGTCTGTGCCGTGGGAGAGGCCCGAAATCTGGAGCATATCGGAGAAATTCTTCGGCTGGGCTTCGGTCAGCATTCCGAGAACAAAGGGAGTGCCGAGCTCGGGCAGGCCGAGAGTGCCGGTCGGGCAGTCTATTTCCTCGCTCTTCACTCCGAGAGGAGCGGTTGAGGTCAGCATCTCATAGAGCTTGGGATCGCAGACATCCGCATCCATTACCGAGGTACCGGTCAGGTCCTCAAGATGCTTGTAGAGCGTCGGAACTTCGTGGCCGAGATTATCGAGCTTGAGGATTGTATCGTGAAGCGAATGGAAGTCGAAGTGAGTAGTGCGGTGAATGGAATTCGCGTCATCAGCCGGATGCTGAATGGGAGTGAAATCCTCGGCATCCATATCGTTCGGAATGACAACCATGCCGCCGGGATGCTGGCCTGTGGTGCGCTTTACGCCTACGCAGCCGAGAGTCAGGCGGTCAATCTCCGCTTCGGGCAAATCGGGTTTATCCGTGAGCTCCATCCATTTTTTGACGAAACCGAAAGCAGTTTTCTCGGCGATTGTGCCGATGGTTCCTGCCTTGAAAACCTTGGACTTACCGAAGAGCTCCTCAGTATATCTGTGAGCGTAGAACTGATATTCGCTTGAGAAATTGAGATCGATATCGGGCGCCTTGTCGCCGTGGAAACCGAGGAAGGTTTCAAACGGGATATCGTGGCCGTCCCTGATCATATCCGCTCCGCAGTGCGGGCAGGTTTTGGGGGGCATATCGAAGCCGCTGCCGAATTCACCGTTCAGGAAGAATTCGCTCTGTCTGCACTTGGGGCAGAGATAATGCGGCGCAAGGGGATTTACTTCAGAAATTCCCGCCGCGAAAGCGACGAATGATGAGCCGACCGAACCACGCGAGCCGACATAGTAGCCGTGGTCCATTGAATCCTTGACAAGCTTCTGCGCGATCATATAGAGCACGGCGAAACCGTTTTTGATGATGGATTCAAGTTCCTTGTCGAGGCGCGCCGCCACATATTCGGGCAGGGGGTCGCCGTAGTATTCCTTCATTCTGCCGTAGCAGATTTCCTTGAGCGTTTCGTCCGCTCCGTCAATATGAGGAGGATAGGTGCCGTCGGGAATGGGCTTGATTTCCTCGCACATATCCGCAATTTTATTGGGATTGTCAACTACTATCTCCTTCGCTCTATCGCCGAGCCAGGAGAATTCATCGAGCATATCCTGAGTGGTCCTGAAATAGAGCGGTGCCTGGTGCTCCGCGTCGCCGAAGCCCTGTACGGTCATAAGAATTTCTCTGTAAATCGAGTCATCCTTATCCATAAAGTGAACGTCTCCGGTCGCGACGACGGGTTTACCGAGCTCGTCGGCAAGGGCGATGAGATTCCTGTCGACCTCATAGAGTTCATCCTCGCTGTCGAGCACGGGTTTTTCGCCGTGGACGAGGAAAAGATTGTTGCCCTTGGGCTGAATTTCAATATAGTCATAGAGCGAGGCGTATTTCACGAGCCTGTCGTGCGGCTTTCCATAGAGAACGGCGTCATAGAGCTGACCTGCCTGACAGGCCGAGCCGATAATCAGCCCCTCTCTGTGTTTCATAAGCTCGCTCAGGGGTATTCTCGGCTGGCGGTAGAAATAATCGAGATTTGATTTGGTGATGAGCTGATAGAGATTCTTGAGGCCGGTCTTGTTCTTTGCGAGCAGGATTATATGCCAGCTCGTGCATCTGAGGGGATTGGCTTTGATTACGGAGTTTATCTGCTCAACGGATTCTATGCCCTGCTCCTTCATTCTCAGAACGAGCTTTTCAAAAATCATCGCGAGAATTCTCGCATCCTCATCCGCTCTGTGATGGTCGAAATCGGGGAGCTTGAGCGCTTTCTGAACAGCGTCGAGCGAGAATCTCTTTGCCTCGGTCACAAGCACCTGGCTGAGCATAAGCGTATCAATATGCGTGAAATTATATTCAATCGAATTTCTCTCGCATGCCGCGCGCAGGGTATCCGTATCAAAGGTCGCGTTATGCGCGACGAGAATTCCGCCGTCTGCGAAATCAAAGAATTTGCGGATTGCCTCGGCCTCGGCGGGGGCGCCGGCAACCATGGCGTCTGTTATATGCGTGAGTTTTTCGATTTTTTCGGGAATATGCACGCCGGGGTTGACGAAGGTCTGGAATGAACCGACCTCGTGGCCGCCGTCATATTTCACGGCGCCGATTTCGATTATGCGGTTGAAGCCCGTGCGCAGACCGGTTGTTTCAAGGTCAAATATGATGAATTTGCCGTCGAGGGGCATGGTCTGATTTCCGACGACCGGAGTCTCGGAATCATCGACATAATAGCCCTCCATACCGTAGAGAATCTTTATGCCCGCTTTCTTGGCGGCAGCCGCCGCCTCGGGAAATGCCTGAACCACGCCGTGGTCGGTAATCGCAATCGCCTTGTGGCCCCATTTCGCGGCTCTCTTGACGAGTTTTTCAGCGCTTGTCATACCGTCAAGCTGGGACATATTCGTATGCAGGTGAAGCTCAACTCTCTTTTCGGGAGCGGTATCCTCAATCTGAATCACTTCGACCGCGGTCACTGAATTTGCCTTGATGATTTCCTTCTTCATATAGGCGTCATACTCGATATGGCCCCTGACGATGACCGCGAGACCGTCCGCGAGCTTTCTCTCAAGGCGCGTGCAGTTTACTGCCTCATCAAAGATTTTTACGGAGAATGAGCTTGTTTTATCGGTTATATTGAAAGAAATGATTTTTCTCTTGCCGTCTTTGGTTGTTCTTAAATCAAGCTTGAAAACAGTGCCCCAGACGGTTACGTTTCCGTCCTCAACGGAGATTTCCTTTATGGGCTTCGGTCTGGTCTTTGTTCCCCTGCCGTAGATGACTTCGGCGTGAGTGAGCGAAATGGGGAGGTCATTCCACTCCTTCTTCGCTTTTTTGGGCTTTGCCTCCTCCTCTTTGGGAATCTCGACCGTGATATTCCTCGCCTGCATTTCGATATACTCGGGGGAATTTATATCGATTTCCCTGTTGCCTGTCAGGGCGACCTCATATCTGAGGGAATAGTGTTTTTCAATATATTTCGAAAGGAATATATCGGCGCCCGTATCCTTGAGCACGCCGACTCCGCTGTCAACGGTGATGCAGATGGTTTTGCTGTCATCGTCGATACTGACCTTAGCTGTGTCGAAATAGCCGTTTGCCGCGGCGTTATCGGCCTTGAGCGCCTTGAACGCGCCCTCCATACACTCCTCGTCAAAAACTTCCGGGGGATAAAACGGCTCAATGACCGCCTTGCGGATGCCGAGCCCGTTTTTTACCTGGCTGCAGGCATCCTCTATAAAATCGGATTCGATATATTTTTTGAAATTTGCTTCTATATTCAGCGAATCGCCGGCTTCGTCATAGAGAATCTTGCGCACGGTACCGCCCGAAAGGGCTTCCCGCACCTCGCCGGAGATGTGTTCACCTATAAAATGAATGAGCTCATTGTTTTTCATTGTCAATTTTTCCTATTTCTTCAATCAATCTGTCAACTGCTTCTTCTTCGCCGACCTTGCAGATTATTTCGCCTTTTCTGAATATCAGCGCGCAGCCGTCACCGCCCGCGATGCCTATATCCGCCTCTCTGGCTTCGCCGGGTCCGTTCACTGCGCAGCCCATAACCGCCACCTTGAGCGGCTTGTCGCAGGAGCGCAGCCTTTCCTCGACTTCTTTTGCAAGGGAGATAAGATCGATTTTAGTCCTGCCGCAGGTCGGGCAGGAGACGATTTCGGGGTGTGGCTTTCCGAGCGAGAGCGCGTGGAGTATATCCTGCGCCGCCGTTATTTCCTTAACCGGGTCGTCGGTTATCGATACTCTTATCGTATCCCCGATGCCGTCGGCAAGAAGCGAGCCGATGCCTATCGAGGATTTAATCAGTGATGAATTGTAAGTGCCTGCTTCCGTTACGCCGAGATGCAGGGGATAATCGCATCTTCCGGCCGCGAGGCGGTATGCCTCAATCATCGTTTTTACATCGGAGGATTTTATTGAAATCACCGTATCGTAAAAATCGAATTTTTCGAGAAGCGACACATGATACATTGCGGACTCAACCAGCGCTTCGGCGCATGGAGAGCCGTATTTCGCGAGAATATTTTTTTCAACCGAGCCGGAATTCACGCCGACGCGGATGGGAATATTATTATTTCTGCAGGCATCCGCGACCGCTTTCACACGGTCATCGGAGCCGATATTGCCGGGGTTTATCCTGATTTTGTCAACGCCCGCGTCAATGCTCGCGAGCGCGAGGCGGTAATCGAAATGGATATCCGCCACAACGGGTATGCTCAGTTTCTTTTTGAGTGCGGGAATCAGCGCAACCGCTTCCTCATCGGGAATCGCGGCGCGTATGATTTCACAGCCCGCCTGCTCGAGCGCGAGCGCCTGAGCGACGCTGCCTTCGATATCGTGAGCCGGTTTATTCAGCATCGACTGCACCGATACGGGTGCGCCGCCGCCGATATATACATTCCCGGCTTTTATTTTACGGGATTTTCTGCGTTCCATATTACCAGGTTCCTTTTATCAGCTTCCAGATATCGCTGAATGAAATCACGGCCATGAGCGCGAGCAGGAGAATCATTCCTATCGCGTGAACAAGGCCCTCGAACTTGCGCGGAATCGGCTTCCTGAATATCATCTCAACAAGTATGAAAAGGAGGTGGCCGCCGTCGAGCGCGGGAAGGGGAAGGAGATTGAAAAGGCCGATGTTAATGGCAATCAGCGCCATAAGCATAAGCACATAATCCCAGTTTGCGCTCTGAGTCGCGGTCTGCGCGGCATCAGCTATGAACGAGACGGTGCCTATCGGACCGGAGAGGTCGCTGACTTTATAATGGCCGGTGATAAGGTCAAAGAGCGAAAGATACACAAGGCGGGAATAGGTCAGGGATTCCGTGACTGTGTTTTTGAGCACGCTTTTTACACTCGGCTTGACGCCGACTATCACGAAATCATAGATAATCGTGAAAAACTGCCTGCCTTTGACTTCTCTGTATTCGGTCTTGAAAGCGACGTTTTTGCACTCGACCTTTTTGCCGTCGCGCTTTACGACGATATCGAATACGCCGTCATCGTCTCTCTGCATAAGGAAGGTGACATCCTCGCCCGAGAAAACTCTGCGGCCGTTGATTTTATAGAATTCGTCGCCCTCTTTAAGCCCGTAGGAGGGGCTGGTGGCATCCTTTGAGAAGGAATGGATTTCGGTCGTTGAGATAAGATTATTCGTGGTCGCGAGCATTATCATTACTATAATGATACCCATAATCAAATTGACCGTGCCGCCGGCGATGATTACGAAAAATCGCTTCCATGCCTTTTGGTTGCAGAAGGCGCGCTCGTCATCACTCTCGGTGCTTTCGCCCTCCATTGAGACAAATCCGCCGATCGGGAAAAGACGGATTGAATACTGAGTTTCGCCCTTTTTCTTTTTGAAAAGGACAGGGCCCATTCCCATCGAGAATTCATTGATTTTAATCTTGAATATCTTGGCGACGGTGAAATGACCGAGCTCGTGAAAGAAAATCAGCAGGCCGAAGAAAAGAATCGCTATGAGTATCGGCCAGACCTTGCTCCATATTGCGCCTGCAGTAATAAGCGGTAATATATTATTTGTCATTTATCCGCCTCCGTTCTCATTCTTATTTCTCTGTCAAGCGAGAGTATATCTTCAAGAGTATAGTCTTCAATATCCGCGGGATACGAGAGAGCTTTTTCTACGCATTTCGCAATGTCGCCGAATTTAATCCTGCCCTGCCTGAAAAGTTCGTTTGCCTTCTCGTTAGCGGCGTTGACCGCGGCGGTGAAAAGGCCGCCCTTTCTCAGCGCCTCGCGGCAGTAATCCGGGCATCTGAAGGTCTCGTTATCGGGCTTTGAAAAAGTAAGGGTCGCGATTTCCGCGAGATCAAGCTCCTTGACGGGGCTTATGAATCTGTCGGGGTAAGTGAGCGCATACTGAATCGGAATCCTCATATCGGGCACCCCGAGCTGTGCTATGACCGAATTATCTGTATATTCAACCATCGAATGAACGATGCTCTGCCTGTGGACGAGCACCTCAATCTTATCCTCCGGCATATCGAAAAGACGCACCGCCTCTATAATCTCGAGACCCTTGTTCATCATTGTAGCTGAATCGATGGTAATTTTTGCGCCCATCGACCAGTTCGGATGTTTAAGCGCCTGATCCGCGGTTACATTTTCGAGTTCCGCGGCTTTTTTTCCGAAGAACGGACCGCCCGAGGCCGTGAGAATAAGCTTCTTTACCTGTTTTTTATCCACGCATCCCTGAAGGGACTGAAAAATTGCCGAATGCTCGCTGTCAACGGGGAGAATCGAAACGCCGCGTTCCTTCGCGAGGCGGTTTACGAGCACACCGCCCGCCACCATAGTCTCTTTATTGGCGAGGGCGATATTGTTTCCCGCTTCGATTGCGGCGACGGTGGGCGCGAGACCTGCTATTCCGACAAGGGAATTCAGCACGCAGTCCGCTTTTATGCCCGCGCATTCGGCAACGCCTTCGCTTCCGGAGAGAATCACGGTCCCGGTATCGGCAACTTTTGTTTTCAATTCAGCCGCCTTTGCCTCATCGGCTACAGCCGCATATTTCGGATGAAACTCCCTTATCTGGTTTTCGAGGATATCCGTTCTCACATTGGAGGTGAGGGCAAGGATTTCAAGGCCCATAAGCCTTGCGACATCCAGTGCCTGCACGCCTATTGAGCCTGTTGAACCCAGTATGGTGAGAGTTTTAATCATGATTTATCCTCCGGGTCAAAGAAAACGCCTTGCGGCGTTTTCGCAGAGTTATTTAACGAGAATCGAAAGAAGAATTCTCAGCGTAAGATACATTGAGGGCATCGTGAACAGGAAGGAATCGACTCTGTCCATCGCTCCGCCGTGCTCGGGGAAGAGGGTGCCGAAATCCTTGACTCCGTAGTTCCTCTTGATTACGCTCGCCGCAAGATCGCCGCACATTCCCATTATGCAGAGAACGGGGATATAGGCGAGAACCATCCACCAGCGGATTGTATCGGTGCCGAAGAAGAATCTGTCGCATACAAAGAATGCTATGAGAGAGGAAACCGTCGTTCCGACCACGCCTGCAACAGCGCCCTCAACCGATTTATTGGGGCTGATTGTGGGAGCGAGCTTATGCTTTCCGAATGCCTTGCCGAAGAAGAGGGCGAAGGTGTCGCAAAGCCAGGCGCAGAACATCGGCATGAGCAGCAGGAATATGATATTCGAGCGGCAGAATAATACGGGGAAGCGCTCAAGATAATGAATTGTCATAACAACCGAGCCCATCGCGAGGGGAACCGTGACCGAAGAGAATACTCCGATTGCCACGTGCTCAAATCTTGTGACGCTGTACATTTTAAGCATCAGTATCAGAATCGCGAGCACGAAGACTGCAACTATGACAAGCCCCGCGACCGGAATATATTTCCCGAGGTCGAGGCAGGCGTAGGCGCACAGGCAGACCGAGAAGGTTACCATAATACGCGTGAGCGCTTTGTTCTTACAGCCCGAAACGCCCATAATCTCATGAACGCACAGACCCGAGAGCAGCGCCGCCGGAATTGTCATTACTTCCTCATATCCGTAGCCCGCGCAAACGAGCATACCTATTGCAAAAATGGCAAGCGCAAGGCCTACCGCTATTCTGACTTTCATACCAAAAACTCCCTGCCGGTCAAACTCCGCCGAATCGCCTGTGGCGCGAGCAGTAATCGAGAATCGCTCTGTCGAGGTCATCTGTTGTGAAATCCGGCCATAATATATCATCAAACCAGAATTCGGAATAAGCCGACTGCCAAATCATAAAATTGGACAGGCGGTATTCTCCGCTCGGTCTGATTATCAGATCCGGGTCCGGCTGACCCGCCGTGAAAAGAAAGGAGGAGATTGTATCCTCGGAAATATCCGCGGGATTCAGTTCACCCTTTTTGACCTTTTCCGCTATTTTTCTGACAGAGTGAACTATCTCATCCCTGCCGCCGTAATTTATCGCAAGGTTGACCTGCATAACTTTTTTATCGGCAGAATCCTTCTCGAGCGTGTCGATATTCTTAACGATATCTGCCGGCAGGCCCTGTCTCTCACCTATGAGGTGAAACTGCAGACCCCTCGCTTCGTTTTCTTTTTCTCTGTCTTTCGCCTCTTTGAGAAAGCTGCGGAATATCTTCATTATGGCGGCGACCTCCTTCGGGGGTCTGCGCCAGTTTTCGGTGGAAAAGGCATAGAATGTCATGCATTCTATGCCGATATCAGCTGCGTAATCACATATTCTGCGAAAGACCTCGGCTCCGGCTTTATGACCCTCGCTGCGCTCAAGACCGCGCTTGGTTGCCCATCTGCCGTTGCCGTCCATTATTATGCCTATATGCTTAGGCAAGATAATGCCGTCAAGCTGTTCCTGAGTCATTATACCGTCATTATTTCCTGTTCTTTTTCTTTTGCGGCTTCATCGATCTGCTTGATGTATTTATCGGTCAGATCCTGGATTTCCTCTTCGAGATCCTCAAGATCGTCCTCGGTGATTTCCGAAGCCTTCTCCATCTTCTTCGCCTTTTCGATAGCGTCTCTTCTGATGGAGCGGATGGCTACTCTCGAGCTCTCCGCCATGTTGCGGACATCCTTGCTCAGCTCCTTGCGGCGCTCCTCGGTGAGCTGCGGGAAAATCAGGCGGATAACAACGCCGTCATTCTGCGGATTGATTCCGATATCGCTTGCCTGGATTGCCTTTTCTATAGCCTGAATCGTGGATTTATCCCAGGGCTGAATAGTGAGAATTCTCGCCTCGGAAACGGAGACCGCCGCCATCTGGTTAATCGGGGTCGGAGTGCCGTAATAGTCAACTCTGATTTTGTCAAGCACATTTGCATTTGCTCTGCCCGCTCTGAGCTCGGAATACTCCTGGCTGAGCAGTTTTACTGTCTTCTGCATTTTCTCTTCTGTGTTCTGAATTAAAATATCCATAATATCCTCCCTGTTAAGAATAGATTTGAGATGTATTTAATAAACAAGTGTTCCTATATTTTCGCCGCATACCGCCTTCACGATATTCTCGGGGTCGCTGAGGTTGAATACGAGAATTTTGATGCCGTTGTCCCTGCAGAGGGAAGCCGCTGTCGAATCCATGACTTTCAGGTCTTTTTCAAGCACTTCGGAATGCGTGACCTTATCGTATTTGACCGCGTCTGCGAATTTGTTGGGGTCCTTATCATAGACGCCGTCAACATTGGTCGCCTTGAGGATGACTTCGGCGTTGATTTCCGCCGCTCTGAGCGCCGCGCAGGTATCGGTCGAGAAGAAGGGGTTGCCGGTGCCGGCTCCGAAGATGCAGACTCTGCCCTTTTCGAGGTGGCGCACCGCCCTGTTTCTGATATACGGCTCGGCGAACGCTCTCATTTCGATAGCGGTCTGAACCCTGACATCAACGCCCAGATGCTCAAGCGTATCGGCGAGAGCGAGGGAATTCATCACGGTAGCGAGCATTCCGATATGATCGGCCCTTGTGCGGTCCATCGAACCGCCGCTGCGGCCTCTCCAGAAATTGCCTCCGCCGACCACGAGACCGACCTCAACACCCAGATCGCTGAGCTTTTTGACCTCTTCGCAGATTGAATTCATCATATCGAAGTCAAAGCCGTGCCCCTGTTCACCTGCGAGGACTTCGCCGCTGATTTTGAGCAGTATTCTTTTATAAACGGGCTGCATGGCGCATACCTCCTCATATTACAGTTGAATCTATTTTATATTATTTTTTTAGAAGTGTAAAGATAATTTTTTATTTTTATAAAAAAGTTTACAATATGGTTTACTGAGCGGAGAATTTGTAGTATAATAACTCCATTGAATTTCCGAAAGGGGAAATTGCCTTGAGAAACCTTATTATCCGGAATACTCCCGATATAGCGGACTGCTTCGAGCTGCGCGATATACCTTCGGCTGACGGTAAAAACATCTACGAGGTATTTTGCGAAAACGGAAAAATAATCGTCTGCGGAGACTGCAAAATCTCACAGGCGATGGGATATTACGATTATCTCAAAAAATACTGCGGGATCAATCTCTCGCATTGCGGAAATACGGAGCTCAAAGTGACCGAAGCTCCTATTTTCGAAGGAAAACTGACTAAAATCATTCCTCAGCAGAAAAGAGTTTACCTCAACTACTGCACCTTCGGATATTCCATGGCGTTTTGGAAATGGGACAAGTGGGAAAAAGAAATAGATTTCATGGCGATGAACGGTATAAATATGCCTCTCGCCGTCGTCGGCACCGAAGCTGTCTGGTACTATACCCTGCGCGAAATGGGCTACAGCGAAAACGGGGCTCTGCGTGAGCTGAGCGGTCCCGCCTTCTGGCCCTGGCAGATGATGAACAATATCGAGGGATACTTCTCGCTGACCGATGTGAAATTCATCGAGAGCAGAGCGGAGCTCGGCAAAAAGATAATTGACAGAGAGCTTGAGCTCGGCATGACGCCGATTCAGCAGGGGTTTGCCGGCATGGTTCCCAAAAGCATCAAAAAAGCGCCCAAAGCGGATTTCGGCAGAGCGCGCATGTCGATGGTGCAGTCCTGGTGCAATTTCCCGATTACGTTCATCGTCGACCCGACTGACCCCGCGTTCAAAAGATTCGGCAGGGCTCTGCTTGAAAATCAGAAGAAGCTTTTCGGAGCTTATCATTATTACGCCTGCGATCCCTTCCATGAAAACGAGCCTTCGGTGAAAACCAGGGATTATCTTTTCAAGGTCGGCAGAGCGATTGACAGCATGTATAAGGAATTTGATCCCGAATCCGTCTGGGTTATGCAGAGCTGGTCCCTGCGCGAGCAGATAGTCAGGGCGGTTCCGAAAGAACGGTTGCTTATCCTTGACATAAACGGCGCAAAGCACTCCGAAAACGAGGAGTTCTGGGGTTATGATTTTGTGCTCGGCAATATCCACTCCTTCGGCGACAGGAATACACTGCACGGCTCCGTAAAGCTTCTCGCGGAAAACGCGTATTCAAAGCTGAATGCGCCCAACTGCGTGGGAACGGGCCTCTTCCCCGAGGGAATTTTCCAGAATCCTCTGTATTATGATCTTCAGTATAAAATGCTGACCGAGGCTGATGAAATCAATCTTGATGAATGGCTCGCCGACTATGCCCGCCGCCGCTACGGAACGGATGCAGAATGGGCAGTGAACGCCGTGAAAAAGCTGCGCGAATCCTGCTATTCCGATGCCTGCACCGGCAGGGAAACGGGCTCGCCGATTGCGCTCAGACCGACCACGAATTTCACTCACGCGGCGCCGAATGACCACCCTGAGTTGCGCTATGACAACGCGATTCTGCTCGAGGCGGCGCAGTCCCTTCTCAGCGCGGAAGACTGCGAAACGGACGGCTATCTCTTCGATGTCTGCGATATCACAAGGCAGGTGCTCAGCAATTACGCCGGAGTCCTTTATTCGAGGGCAATGCAGGGCTTCAACGAAAGAAATCTCGCCCTGTTTGAGCGCTCGGCAAACGGCTTCCTGAAAATCTGCGAGGAGCTCGACGACCTGCTTCAGACGAGGCCCGAGTTATCGCTCTCCACCCATCTTCGGGAGGCGGGAGAACTCGCTCTCTCCGATAAAGAAAAAGAGAATTTTGAGCTCAATCTGCTCACTCAGGTCACGCTCTGGGGACCGATAAACAATCCGAGTTTATATGATTATGCCTGGAAGGAATGGGGCGGGCTCATCAAGACCTACTACGCGAAGCGCTGGCAGAGCTTCTTTGAGCGCCTGGCGATGGAATTCCCGCATAAGCACAGCAAATTCTCGACCGTCACCAAAAAACAGCGCGATGACAGGAACACATATCTCGGGAATCCGTTCTATAAGAGCTATGCCCAGTTTGAGACAAACTGGCTTCGCACCTGCGATCCCGAGCCACCGACAGACGGCGACACCGTCGCCCTCGCGAGAAGACTGATTGAAAAATACGCGGATAAGATTAAAAAAGGAGTAACTACGGAAGGCATATGAAATTTGATTCTGCCGTTTGGGACATCATTTTGCAGTTTGCAAAATCAATGCTGAGAATCTGGCCGGCGTGGGCCTGGTTCCCACCCGTTTTAATTCTGATTCTTTGGCTGCGAAGACCGAAAACCAAAGGTAAAATCGGTGAAAACAGGGTTCAGTATTCCCTGAAAGGGCTACCCGAAGACAAGTATTTTATTCTGAACGATGTTCTTTTGAAATCAGAATCGGGAACTGCACAAATAGATCATATAGTTGTATCTGTTTATGGTATTTTTGTTATTGAAACAAAAAATATGCAGGGACAGATTTATGGATCAGAAAAATCCTCAAACTGGACTCAGAATATTTATGGTAACAAATACTCTTTTAAAAATCCCATCCATCAGAATTACGGTCATATCAAAGCGGTGGAAAAAGCTCTTTCGGGATATGGCGGTCTGCCTATTTATTCAATAATTGCTTTTTCAGAGAACGCCGATTTGCATGTGAAATCCGACAAAACACCTGTTGTATATATCAGCGCGGTGAGTTCTTGTATCAGAGCGTTGGCAACAACCGAGAGCATTCCGGAAATAAAGGCCAAAGAAATTTTTGAAATGCTGGGAGAAAAGGATATAAATGATAAAGAAACAAGAAGAGAACATATAAGCGAAGCAAAATTCAAAAAGCATTCTTATGAGGAAAAAAGCAAAACAGGGAATATGCCCTCGATGCGGAGGGAATCTTGTTGTCAGACAAGGAAAAAGAGGACTTTTTATAGGTTGTTCTAATTTTCCAAAATGCAGATTCACGCAGAGTATAAATTAAAAACAACCACGGCACGGAAATGCGTGCCGTGGTTATTTCATACCTTTATTATTTTCCAGCTTTCGATCAGATCATCGAGGGATTTTGCCGCGTTGGCCGGCGAGGTGGAGGGCAGGCATACGGCCCTTCTGCCGTTGAGCGGAAGAATATACTTATTATAATATTTCTCAGCGGTTCTGCCGTTCACAAAAATCTCTTTTATATCCGCCGTTCAGAGGATTATGCCGAGATCGTTCGGAACAACATTTTTAATCGTTGAATCGGCGCTGTTCTCAATATCGCACCGGGCAATCACATCCCAGACGGCGATATGATTTTTCAGCAGAAATACGCGTTTTTCCGGGACTGTCAGCGGCGTTTCACACCCGAAAACGGCGGACGTCACCTTCCAGAATCTGTTTTGCGGGTGACCGTAAAAGAATTCCGCCTCGCGTGATTTAACCGACGGAAAACTGCCTAAAATCAGTATTCTGCTGTCTTTGTCAAAGACGGGAGGTATATTGTGAATTTCCATATTTTTCCTATTTTGTGAGCTTCGCGGTCTGCCTCTGAGCCATAACGAGAGAGGCGTAGATTCCGCCCTGAAGCAGCAGGTCGCGGTGTGTGCCGACCTCGGCGATTCTGCCTTTTTCAATTACTACGAGGCGGTCGGCGTTTCTTAATGTTGAGAGACGGTGGGCTATGGCGAAGGTGGTTCTGCCCTTGACGAGCTTCGCGAGGGCATCCTGAATCGCCTCCTCTGTCTCGGGGTCGAGGGCGCTTGTCGCCTCGTCAAGGATGAGGATTTCGGGATTTCTTAGCACGGCGCGGGCTATAGCGACTCTCTGCCGCTCGCCGCCCGATAAATCGAGGCCGTCCTCGCCGATGACGGTATTGTAGCCGTCGCTGAGATTGATGATGAAATCATGGGCATTGGCCGCCTTTGCCGCGGCGATAACCTCGGCAGGCGTGGCGGTCGGTCTCGCGTAGGCGATATTGTCATAGACGGTGCCCGAGAAAAGATAGGTTTCCTGGAACACGACGCCGACCTTTGAATGATAATCGTCAAGCGAAATATCCCGCACGTCCGTTCCGCCTATTTTAATGCTGCCGTTGTCTGCGTCATAGAGACGCAGAACAAGGTTGATGAAAGTGCTCTTTCCGGCGCCCGAGTGGCCGACCAGGCCTATCATCTCGCCCTGTTTTACAGTAAGGGAAATATCCTTCAGCACCGGCTCATAGGCCTTATAGCCGAACTGAACGTTTTCGAAGACTATGTCGCCGTCGAGATTCGCGGGAAGCGGATTCTCGGCATCGTTGACATCGTGCTTTTCGTCCGTAATTTCAAATATCTTGATAAGGCTTGTCGCCACCTCGCCGAGACGCCTCGGAATTGACGACATCCATCTGAGCGGCTCATAGATATAGGCGAGATAGAGGTTGAAGGCGAGCAGCTCGCCGAGCGAAATGCTGCCCGAGAGCACCATTCTGCCGCCGAAATACATAACGAAGAATTCGCCTATTCCCATAAAGAACGCTATCACGGGGAAAACCAGCGCCCACATATGCTCGTTGCTGACCGAAACATCTGAAAGCCGCTTTGAAGCGGCGGAGAATTTGGCTATTTCCCTCTCCTCGCTGCCGAAGGTTTTAACAACCCTGATGCCTCTGACGATATCGTGAAGAATTGAGGTTGCCCTTGAATCGCAGCGCCATTGCTTTTCGTAGCGGACACGGATTACGCTCCAGAATTTTGTGATTGACCAGAGCACGAAAGGTACTGGCAGAAGCACTATGAGAGTAAGGACCGGGCTGATGCTCAAAAGAATAATGAGAATTACTATAAAAAGAACGGTTCTCGACAGGAAATAGATTCCCTGCTCGGTAATGAAATCCTTGATTTTCTCCGTATCGTTTATGATTCGTTTCTGCAAATCGCCCGAGGTTTTATTCGACATGGATGAGGCCGAAAGTCTCTGCATCTTGTCATAGACCTGCAGCCTTAAATCATGGGAGATGCTGCCGCCGATTTTATTTGCCCGGCGGTTGCTTATCATATGGAAAATGTTGCCGAGGATCTGCGACAAGCCCATCAGGGCGGCCGTGATGATTACGCCCCTTATAACCTGATCCTTCGCGAGCGCGGAGTTATTGAGATAATTATCGATAAGGCGGCTGTTGAGCACGGGTATCAGCGCCGAGCAGCCGGAATTGAGCATAATGAAGAATCCCGCAAAGAGCAGGGACGGCATATACGGCTTCGCGAGAGCGAGCAGCCTCTTGAAAAGGTAGGTTTTCTCAACGCAGAAAAGGCAGGTGCTCATTCCCTTCGCATAGTGTCTGCCGCATTTCGGGCAGACGCGGAATGAGGAAGTATCAATCTCGGTTTCCTCGCCGGTCTTCAGATAATAGTTGACCACCTTGCAGAATTCGCCTATCTCCTCAATGCAGTTCATTGAATAGCGGCAGACGGGAACGCTGTCGGAAGCGTCGGGCGAAGGATTTTCGGGGATGATTTCAAGCTCTCCGCAGCCGACATAGGTGCGCATGACGAGCTCCCCCGCGCCGCCGCGGAAGATTTCTTCGCCGCCGATTGAGGCCGCGATTATGCTGCCGTCAAATGTGAGCTCGCCCCGGGTATATTCGCCCTGAGGAGTCATATCAAAAGCGGCTTTTACGAGCATGGAATCACCTCCCTTTCATGCAAGTGCGTCAGATTCAAATCAATAGAGATACGGCTCGAGATTTCTGCGGCTCTTCGGTGAAATCGCCTTGAAATCGGGGATTCTGTATCTGTTTCCGTCCACGTCGATAAGGTCGAAGCCCTCGCCGTGATAGCGGATATTTTTATTGAGGTTTTTAACCGTAAAATTCTTTTTGAAATCGCCTATCATCACGTCAAAATAGAAATTGCCGAACTTCTCTTTTATCGATTTTATCTCGGTGATGACCGGGCAGAAATACCGCTGTGAGAGCTCCGCGTCGATAAGCTTTTTCTGCTCGGGGGCAAAAACGGATGTATCCTCGATTATGCCGAGCTCGGTTTTTTCAACATCGGTGATGCAGATGAATTTATCCGGCTCGGAGAGAGGCAGAGCTCTTGCGAGGATTACCCTTTTATACTCTTTTCCTTTGATTTTCGCGCCGAGAAAGCCGTGAGCCGAGACGAAGAATTCACAGTTTTCCTTTGTCAGATATTCGGTTTTCAGAGTATCGGGTGAAATAGTCTGCATAACATCAGCCATTTTGTTTCTCCTCCTCTGTCTCCTCGGGAAGGCCTGCTCCCTCGGTATCTCCTATGCCGATTGTTTTGAGCGCCTCCGCCTGAATCTTATATAAGCGGTAGAATTCGCCCTTCTGCTTCATCAGCTCCTGATATGTGCCGTATTCGGCGATTGAGCCGTTGTCAATGACCGCGAGATAGTCGCTGTCTCTCAGCGTGGAGAGACGGTGGGCTATCGCGATTGTGGTCCTGCCGTGCGTCAGCAGACCGAGCGACGCCTGAATATTGCGCTCCGTTTCGGTATCCATTGCGGCGGTCGCCTCGTCAAGTATGAGTATTTTCGGATTCTGTATAATCGTGCGGGCTATTGAAACTCTCTGCTTTTCGCCGCCCGAGAGGGACTGCCCGCCCGAGCCGACTCTTGTTTCGTAACCGTCGGGCAATTTCATTATGAAATCGTGGGCGCAGGCCGCCTTAGCCGCGGCGATGACCTCATCCATTGTGGCGTCGGGTTTCGCGTATCTGATATTGTCGGCAATTGAGCCGATGAAAAGATATATATCCTGCGAGACGAGGCCGATATTGCGCCTGAGGTCTGCAAGCTTCAGGTCGCGCACATCGATACCGTCGATTTTAACGCTGCCCTCTTTCGCGTCATAGAGGCGGGCGATAAGATTTGCAATCGTGGTTTTGCCAGCGCCGGTTTTGCCGACAATGCCGAGCATTGTGCCGGCGGGAGCGCGGAGCGAGAGTTTATTGATGACCGGCCTTGCCGGCTCGTATTCAAATTCGAGTTCGTTTATCTCGACATCGCCGCGGATATTCTCAAGCCCGACGGCGTCTTCCTTTTCGGTAATATCGGGCATAGCGTCGGCAATTTCGAAAACGCGCTGGGCGGAATCCGAGCACCTTGACCACCAGTTTGAAATCCAGGAGAGGAATCCGAAGGGCTCCTTGAGCATATTGACATAGACGATGAAGCTCAGCAGGGTGCCGGTCGTCATATTTCCTTCGCCCTTTGCTACCATAACACCGCCCGCCGCGAGCACGACGGTCGTGAGCAGGAGCACGAAGATATCGAGAATCGGGAAAAGGGTTGCCTCGGCGACTCCGAGACGGACTTCGGCCTCGCGTACGGCATCCGAGCTCTGTTCAAAATGACTGTATTCGTCATTTTCCTTGGCAAAGGCTTTAATGACCCTCTGGCCGTTGATGTTGTCGCTGACAAGTGAGCGCGCCCTCGAGCGCATAACCCAGACTTTATGGTGCATTCTCCTGAAAAGGCGGTCGCCGAGAATCAGAGTCAGGAAAAGCATCGGCGTTGTGATGAGGGCTACGAGGCTGAGTTTCCAGCTCATCACGAACATTACTATCAGTATACCTATCAGCATAGCACCGTCGATGATAAGGCGGGGAACTCCGTCGGTGAAGAACCAGTAGATATTATTCGCGTCTCTTGTGACTCTGTCCATAAGCGAGCCGGTCTGCTTCGAGGAATAGAAGCCGACCGAAAGGCGCTGCATCGCCTCAAAAATCTTCACTTTTATATCATACATAATCCGCGGCATAATCGTTGCGGACATATAATCCTGAATAATATTGATTACGGTCTTGAGAACGCGCAGACCGACAACCGAGAGCACGAGCGCGCCGAGCGCCTTTATGCTCTGCTCAAGAGGCGAACCGCCCGAAAGCACGTTGTCATATAACGACCTCGTGCTGAGCTGCGGCACGAAAACCTGCGCCGCCGCGTTCATAACCATAAGCAGCAGGATTATCGTAATCTGAACGGTATGGGTGCCGAAGAATTTCAGCAGGCGGACCGCCGTGCCCTTATTCTTATCGTGTTCCCTGCAGAAATCCTTATCGGGAGGGCAGGGAGCTCCGCATTTTTTGCATTTGCCCGGTTCGTCGCCGGCTTTCGGTGATATGCCCGTTTCGCCCGTTTGTTTATATGAATTGAATGCGCGGGCGAATTCATCGAGGTCGCCGATTTTTCCGAGTGAGAAGTAAGTGAGAGGCATATCCTCCCCCTTTTCGGACATAACAAGACGGCCCGTCGAGGTATATCTCTCCGCGGCGAGCGAATCAATATCCCCGGCAGGTATCGACTGAATTTTTTCTATGGTTACCTTCGGTTCGGGCGGAACGTGACCTCTTCTCGGTTTTACGGTCTCAAGAGTTCCGCTGATTATATACAGGCCATTGTCGTCAAAGAAGAGCCAGGAATCCTTATACAGAGCGTCGTTGTCCATATCGCAGGAGCACGCGAAGACAAGCCCTTCGGCAGAAAGACCTTTTTCTTCAAGCGCCCTTTTTACATAAGGAGGCAGCGTATTCTTATTTTCTCTTTCCGGAGGAAACGGGAGAGGTGCTTTCTTTTTCATATTGCCTCACAAAACGTTTCTGTAATAAAGACCCCGTGTAAATTCGTAATCCGGTTTCGCCTGCAAGCGGTAATCGCCGGATATTCCGATTACTTCATCTTTGCTTTCGGTTGTGAAATACAGCAAATCGTAATCGGTGTTTTTTATTTCATCAAGCCGGTCGGTCATACATACCGGCACGGAATTATAAATGAACGAAAAGCCGTCACGGCACCTGACAGGAAACCTGACTCCGAGCCGGTCGACAAGCTCGCTGTTTCTTCCGCACTGCCCGCAGGAGAGCTTGTTCTTTACGGGGCAGTTTCTTGTCACCATAAGCGGAAGTCTGCCGTAAACGAGCGCTCCCCTCGGGAGTTTACCGCCGAGCTGCGATATTGCGGGAACGGGCAGCTCAGAGGAGACAAGGCAGTCTGCCGCGCCGAGTTTTTCGAGGAATTCAATGCTTTTTGTATTATAGATATTCATCCCGAAGCCGGCGGCAAAGGGCATATCCGCGCTCTTTGCGAGGCCGATGCCGTCAAGATTGCCCGCGACGGCGAGAGAGACGCCGAGAACTTTAAGTTCAAGCAGGCGGGTCTTGAATTTTTCGGCGTCAGAGAAAACGCATACGGGTATTTCCGCCGCGATTTCGACGCCGGAAGCAACGAGCCCTTTTACCTTTTCATCGGGAGTGAAAAGCGGAATTATGATTCTGTCCGCCTCGATATTGTCGGGAATTGAATCATATTCGCCGAAGCGGATGAAAAGCTTTCTTCCGCTGTCTGTTTTATGGGTAACAAAGCGTAAATCCGCCTCATTGAGCTTATACTTTTCTTTCTCAGCGATTTGTTTTTCGAGCAGGGCGAGTCCCTCTCGTCTGAGGGAATTCAGTGCGGAGGCGGGCATATTAAGACCCGGCTCAATATCGCATTCGATTTTATCGGCAAAGAACTGAGTGCCGCCGCATTTTGACAGGCGTGCGGCCGTTTCGTCCGCTGTGATTTCCTTATTAACGGCCTTATCGGGAACGGTTTCCGATTCTGTACTGACACAGTGAGTTCCGCTTTTAATGACAAGCTCCGCGGGCATTCCGGATTTTAATCTGAAATGCATCTCAACGGGAATCAGCGGGTTCTCGTTATCGTAAAGATGAGAGAGTGCGCCGAGCACTTCTCCGGCGGAAACAACGTCATCCTTAGTGCGAATGCCGAACATATCCCTGCCGCGCTTATTGTCAAAATATCCGCTCGTAAAGCCCGAGCGCGAGAAGACCGCGCCGAGAGCGTGCGTAATTTCTTTATCCTCTCTGCCCTCGCGTGAGTTTTTACAAGCGGTGACGGCCGCCGCAACATATTCGGCGCGCTTCATCCTGCCCTCTATTTTAAGTGAGCAGACTCCGTCCTCTGCGAGGGAAGTAATCCGGTCAATAAGTGACAAATCCTTTAAGCTGAGATTATTCCCGCCCTTTGAATTCACTCCGAATTCAAGGCGGCACGGCTGGGCGCAGAGCCCTCTGTTGCCGCTTCTGCCTCCGATTACGCTGCTCATAAGGCACTGCCCCGAAAGGCACATGCACAGAGCGCCGTGAACGAAGCATTCGAGCTCAATATCGGTCTTATCCGAAAGATTCTTAATTTCGTCTTCGGTGTATTCGCGCGGAAGGACCGTTCTGCAAAATCCCGCGTCTTTAAGAATTCCAACGCCGTACGGAGAATTTACGGTCATCTGAGTTGAGGCATGCATCGGGATGTCCGGGCAGATTTCATGAACGAGCGATGCGATGCCCAAATCCTGAATAATGAAAGCGTCCGCACCGGCTTCGCACATTTCCCTTATCTCATCACAGACCGCTTCCAGCTCTCTGTCGGCGGCGAGGGTATTGAGAGTGATATAGACTTTCACCCCGCGCGCGTGACAGTATTCAACGGCTTTTTTGATTTCATCGCCCTCGAAGTTTGCGGCGTTTCGCCTTGCGTTGAATGCCTTGCCTCCGAAGTAGACGGCGTCCGCTCCGCATCTGACCGCGGCGGCAACCGATTCGAAGGAGCCGGCGGGGGCGAGAATTTCGGGAGATTTACTCATTTCTTTGATTTGAGAAGTTTGATCTCGTTCTGAAGGCGCTCGTTTTCGCGTCTCGCTATTTCGGCATCTGTCCTTGACCTCGCGGCATCCTCCAGATAGGAGTGAATCTGGCTTCTCAGATTTTCGCTGGTCTGCTCTGCTTTCTTATAGCGGTCGGCGTATTCAAGCGCCGTGAGAGTCGCCGCCTGGGTGATTGAAATCCTGCCGCTGCTCTCCATTATTTCCTTGATTTTTGCGTCTATTTCGGCCGCGACGCCCTCGATATATTCAATATCGTCGTCTGTCGAAATACCGTAGGTTTCGCCTGCTATATAAAGCTTGATTTTTTCCATTTCGCACCTCTGTTGAGTTTTATATAAAATTTGGTGATACATCATAATTATACATAAAGTATATAATAAAAGTAAATACTTTTTTCAAAAAAATTGCAATTGTATCGTTTTATATACTGTGATATAATATTTAAGGTGATTTTTATGAAGAAAATTCTGGCTCTGCTGGCGGCGGTTGCAATCCTGCTCACGCTCGGCGGATGCTCACTCAAAAAAGAAAAGACGGCGCTCGTTATTTCAGGCACCGATATAGGCATGGAGATATACAATTACTATCATGATCTCGTCGGCGGCAGACCCGGCGACTACGGTCTCTCCGATTCCCCTAAGGAAAAGGATATAAAAGAGGCGTCAATCGCCCTCTGCAGGCGGTATATCGCGCTGAATTCGAGCTTTGTTGTGCATAAGCTCTCACTTTCGGCTACCGATAAAATCAATATCTCCGACAAGGTCAACAATCATTGGATGCGTTTTGAAAACCACTATAACAAAATCGGCGTTTCGAAGCAGACTCTCTATAAAATCTTCACCTCCGAGGCCTATGAGGACGTAATCTTCTCGGCTATGTATGACAAGGGAGTAAATGACAAGGCCCAGGAGAAGAAAATCAAGCAGTATTTCTATTCCGAATACGCGGCTTTCAGAAGCGTCTGTGTTTATTTTACGGGGAGCGACGGCAAGCAGGAGATGACCGAGGCCGAAAAGCAGGAGGTCATGAACAATATGAACGATATAGCCCGCGATACGGATGAAACGGCCGAATCTTTCATTTCGACCTGCGCGGCTAAGGGCTACACCGCGAGCGACGTGGTTGTCATCAAACGCGATTCCGACGGATACCCGGGCGGTTTCTTTGACAGCATCTATGACCAGACGGATAATTCGGTCAAAATCATTGCCTACGGCGACTGCGTTTTCGCGGTCCAGAAGGCAAATCTCGAAGCGCTCGGCGAAGGCCTTTACGCGGGCTACCGCTCTGTTCTGATAAAGGATATGTACGCCGAAGAATGGCAGAACACCCTCAATTCATATATTGACACATTTACGGTCGATGAGAAAAACGTGTGAGGAAATAGAATGAGCTTTGTTGATACAAAAGAAATGCTGAAATCGGCGCAGGTGGGCGGTTACGCCGTCGGAGCATTCAATGTTGAAAACCTCGAAATGATTCAGGCGGTTATATCCGCGGCGGAGAAAGAGAATTCGCCCGTAATTATCCAGACAACTCCCGGTACGCTCAATTACGCTCCTCCCGAGGCGTTTGCGGGCGCCGTCAGGGCGCTGGCGGAAGAGTCCGCAGTTCCCGTTGCTCTGCATCTCGACCACGGCAATTCCTTTGAGCTTGCCGCCAGATGTGCGAAGGCGGGCTATTCATCAATTATGATTGACGGCTCTCTTCTGCCTTTTGAAGAGAATGTCTCGCTTTCGCAATCGGTTGTGAAAGAAGTTGCTCCTCTTCCGGTTGAAGCCGAGCTCGGCACGGTCGGAGGCAAGGAGGATACCCATTCTGCAGGCGTATCCTATACGGATCCCGCGCAGGCGGCGGAATTTGTAGGCCGCACGGGCATTGATTCCTTTGCGCCCGCAATCGGAACGGCTCACGGAGTATATAAAGCAGAGCCGAAGCTCAATCTCGCCCTGCTCGAAGAAATAAGTTCCGCCGTAGACGTTCCGCTCGTTCTTCACGGCACAAGCGGCGTGCCCGACGAGACGGTAAAAGAATGTATAAAAAGAGGCATCTGCAAGGTGAATTACGCGACCGAACTCCGCATCACCTTCTCAAACGCCGTTCGAAAGGCGCTCGCGGATATGCCCGAGGCCTTCGATCCGAAAAAATATCTCGGAGAAGGCAGAGCGGCGGTCGAAAACAGAGTCCGCGAGCTCATCGGAGTCTGCGGCAGCAACGGAAAGGCGTAACATGAAAAATTATCTGCTCGGTATCGATATAGGGACCTCGGCGGTCAAGGCGGCGGTTTTCGACTCTGAAGGCCGTCTCGTTGCCGACGCCCTCGAGGCATATAAGACTTATTATCTCGCCCCTCATTTTGCCGAGCAGGATCCCAAGGACTGGTGGGCGGCGGTCTGCAAAGCAGTTAAATCCGTTCTCGGCAGGGTCAGCCCGCGCGATATTTCGGCCGTCGGCATTGACGGTCATGGCTGGGCCGCGGTCGCGGTTGACAAAAACGGCAGCCCCCTCTGCAGAACTCCCATCTGGACCGATACGAGAAGCACGGCAGAATGCGCTCAGATGCTTGAGATTATGAGCGAATCGCAGTGGTTTGATATATGCAGAAACCCCGTTCAGCCCGGCTATTCCCTGCCGAAAGTTCTCTGGTATAAAAACAATGCCCCCGAAGTCTTTTCGGGAACGGAATATATTCTGCAATCCAACAGCTTTATAGGTATGCGCCTTACGGGAAACGCTTCGCAGGATGTTTCCCAGGGTTATGCATACCATTTTTTTGATATGGAGAGCGGCAGATGGAATGAGGACACGATGAAAGCGCTCGGAATTCCCGAAACGATTCTTCCCGAACCCGTTCTCTGCAATACGGTTATCGGAAATGTCACCGCCGCGGCCGCCTCTCAGACAGGGCTCCCCGAAGGGATTCCGGTGGTTGCCGGCGGTCTTGACGCCGCGTGCGCGGCTCTCGGAGTCGGCGCGGTCAGGTCCGGCATGACTCAGGAACAGAGCGGCCAGGCGGGCGGAATGAGTATCTGCACCGAAAGCAGTGCGAGCGACCCGAGGCTGATTATGGGCTTCCATACAGTGCCCGGTTTAAGGCTCCTGCAGGGCGGAACAACGGGCGGAGGCGGAGCTCTCCGCTGGCTCAGAAGCACAGTCTGCCCCGAGCTCTCCTATGCTCAGATGGATGAGCTGGCCGCGGGCGTGAATCCCGGCAGCGACGGTCTGATTTTCCTGCCGTATCTCGCGGGCGAGAGAAGCCCGCTCTGGAATCCCGACGCAAAGGGCGTATTCTTCGGTCTGACTTTCGCCCACACCCGCGCCCATATCATCCGCGCGGTCATGGAGGGAGTTGCGTTTTCGCTGCGCCACAATCTCGAAACAGCCGAAAACACTGGTGCGAAGGTCAGCGTTATGCGCTCGGCGGGCGGCAGCAGCGTCAGCCGTGTCTGGACTCAGCTGAAATCAGATATCACGGGCAAGACTATCGAGGTCCCCGAGGATAATTCCGCCACCGTCTCCGGCGCGGCAATTCTCGCGGGCGTCGGCGCGGGCATATTCGAAAGCGAAGCCGGGGCGGCGGAAGAATTTGTGAATATAGGCAGAGTCCATACCCCGCAGGCGGAAAACAGAGAAATATATGACAGTCAGTATGCGAAATACATTGAACTATATGAAAATACCGAATCGATGATGGGGAGTGACAAGAATTGAAAGCTGCAGTGCTTTACGCAAACGAAGATATAAGATACGCCGACTGGGAGACGCCCGTCTGCGGCGATAACGAAGTTAAGGTGCGCGTGAGAGCGACGGGTATCTGCGGCAGCGATGTGCCGAGAGTGCTCCATAACGGCGCGCATTTCTATCCGGTCGTGCTCGGCCACGAATTCAGCGGCGATGTTGTCGAAACCGGCAAAAACGTAACGAAAATCAAGGTCGGCGATACTGTCAGCGGCGCTCCGCTTCTGCCCTGTATGGAATGCGTTGACTGCAAAAAAGGTGATTACTCGCTCTGCAAGCATTATTCGTTTATCGGCAGTCGCCAGCAGGGAAGCTTCGCGGATTATGTAGTGATTCCCGAGGTCAATGCCGTCAGATACGATTCGCGCGTTCCCTATGAGCAGGCGGCGATGTTCGAGCCCTCGACCGTCGCGCTTCACGGCCTGCTTCACGCCGGTTATAACGGCGGAGGAACGGTCGCCGTGCTAGGTCTCGGAACAATCGGCATTTTCACTCTCCAGTGGGCAAAGATTCTCGGAGCGGAAAAGACGATTGCCTTTGATATTGACGACAGCCGCCTCAACCTCGCGAAGAGGATGGGCGCAGACGAAGTGATAAACACTCTGAAACCCGATTTCATGAATCAGGCGGCGGATATGACCGCGGGCAGAGGCTTTGACGCCGTGTTTGAGGCGGCGGGCAGCCCGGTCACGATGAAAATGGCGTTCGCCCTCGCAGGCAACAAGGCAACCCTCTGCTTTATAGGCACTCCGCATACCGATATGACCTTCACCCCCGCGGAATGGGAGAATCTCAACAGAAAAGAATTCACTCTCACGGGCAGCTGGATGAGTTATTCAGCGCCGTTCCCGGGCAGGGAATGGGAACTGACCGCCGAGAAATTCGGCACGGGCGAGCTTAAATTCGATCCCTCGTTTATATACAGAAAATTCCCGATGAGCGAGGCTGCAGACGCTTTTGCGCTCTATAAAAACCCCTCGCAGGTCCACGGCAAGATTATGCTTATCAACGAATAAGAAAGGAAGATAAATATGGAAAAAATCGATCCGCGCACAGTCCCTCAGATCCGTCTCTCAAACGGCGAGGAAATCCCCTGTATCGGCATGGGAACCTTCGGCAGCGACCGCTTCACGCCCGAGCAGGTGAGCAACGCCGTCGCAGGAGCAATCAGGGCGGGCTACCGCCTCTTTGACTGCGCGAGCGTTTACGGAAACGAGGATCTTATCGGCAAGGTCTTTGAAGACGCGATAAACTCGGGCGAAGTTAAGCGCGAAGAGCTCTTCATCACCTCAAAGGTCTGGAACGATATGCACGGCAGGGGAGATGTTCTTCTCTCCTGCGCGAAATCCCTGCGCGACCTGCGCCTTGATTATCTCGATTTCTATTTCGTTCACTGGCCGTTCCCGAATTACCACGCCCCCGGATGCGACGGAGATTCGAGAAATCCCGACAGCAAGCCGTTTTCAGTCGATGAATTCATGTCAACCTGGCGTCAGATGGAGCGCCTTTATGATATGGGCCTCGTCAGGAATCTCGGCATGAGCAGCATGACTATTCCGAAGCTCGAGGCGGTTCTGCCGCTCTGCAGAATCAAGCCGACCGTTATTGAAATGGAGCTTCATCCCTGCTTCCAGCAGCCCGAGCTTTTCGATTATGTTGTCGCTCACGGCATTCAGCCGATAGGCTTCTGCCCGATAGGCAGCCCGACCAGACCCGACAGGGACACCACTCCCGACGATGTCGCCGATATTCAGGTGCCCGAGCTCGTTGAAATCGCGAAGGCTCACGGCGTCCACCCCGCCGTCATCTGCCTCAAATGGGCGGTCAGACGCGGTCAGATACCGATTCCGTTTTCAATCTATGACAATGAATATATCTCAAATCTGCGCTGCACCGTCGAGGATCCGCTGACCGACGATGAGATGAAGATTCTCACGGGAATCGACAAAAACTGCCGCCTCATCAAGGGGCAGGTATTCCTCTGGCCCGGCGCTGAGAGCTGGCACGATCTCTGGGACGAAGACGGCACTATAACGCAGTGATTTCAAGGAGCAGACTATGAATCTTACAGGAGTCAGATATACTTACAGCCGCTTTGCGACGACGAATCCGCCGCAGAATATTTCGCATACGCTCGATCTTCACACGAAGCAGGGCGGCGGCGTTGAACTGGAGAAATCAGATTACACAAACGGTCTGTGCGTAACGAAAATCTACGCCGTGCCCGGTGAAAAACTCGCCGAAATCAGCGCCCTTTTTGAATCGCTGAATATTCTCGGCGCAATCAACCGCAAATTCTCCGAAAGCGCGCCCGCTCCGGAGATGCCGCCGATGGCGGGCGGAGGCGAAAACCGCGCAATAACCTTCTTTGCCGACAAAATTTCGATTGCCTGCTTCTATCTTCCCGACGAGGCTAATCCGCTTGTCGCAAGGCTCACTATGCTCGCGGATGAATGCGGCGAACCGATATTTGAGACAAAGACAGGCTCAGATATGAACGCCCCGGGCTACGATGCCCTTGCGGCCGCCGAGCAGGTGGTCGCGCAGATGGAAGCAATCAAAAAAGCCGCCGAGGCAAAGCCCGTCCTCGCCGAAGGCGAATGGCTCTGCTCGGGATGCGGCCATAAGAACGCAAACTCAAAATTCTGCGTTGAATGCGGAAAGAAAAAAGATTGAGAATATAAAGAAAAACCCGCAGAGGATTCGCTCCCCTGCGGGTAGTTTTATATTCGGATTGTTCAGAAATCGTAATCGGGATTTACGGGTTTGCCGGTTTTTGAGGATTCGATGATTGAGAGGCAGACCTCGACTGTCTTTGCGCCCTCGCGGGCATCGGCCTCGATTGGCTTGTCATTGACAATCGCGTCGGCGAAGACCTCAAATTCCCTGCCGGCGTTGTGGCTGTTGACCCGGACGGGAATAATTTCGGGCTCCTTGGCAACTCCCTTTTCGTCTACCTCAAAAAGCTTCATTTCAGGCGAGGTGTTGTCGCAGATAAGCGTGCCCTTCGTGCCGTAAATGACTGTGCGCATAGTGTAATCGCGCTTGCATCCGGTCGAGACAAAGACTTTGCCCGCGGTGTTTTCATCGAATTTCATTATCGCTATTGTGGCGTCGTCATAGGAAACCATCGGAAGCAGGCGGTGAGTGCCGTAGGCAAAGACTTCGGCAGGGTCGCCCGCAATCCAGCGGATAAGGTCAACCGCGTGGCATCCGCCGCCGATTACTCCGTGGCGCAGGGGGTCTGCGCGCCAGCCGCCGAGGAAGGTCATATAATCGTGGGCGTATTCGGATTCTATAAAGTATAAATCACCGATTCTGCCCGAGGCGACTATCTCTTTCGCCATTTCAAATGAGGGCGTGAATCTGCAGATCTGGCCGACCATGAATTTTTTGCCGCTCCCGTCCGCGGCTTTTATTATTTCTTTGACATCCTCCCGCGTAAGCGCGAGCGGCTTTTCGCAGAGCACATGCTTCCCCGCCCTGAGCATCTCGCAGGAAATCTGCTTATGAAGCTGATCGGGAACCGCGACCGTCACTGCGTCGATTTCGGGATTTTCCGCTATTTCACGGTAATCAGACACCCATTTTTCCTTGGGAATATTGTATCTCTCGCCCGCAAAGCGCAGATTTTCCTCATCGCTGTCGCAGATTGCCGCAATTTCCGCGCCCCAGCTCATCGCGCCCTCGACATGCGACATGCCGAATTTCATGCCGATATTCGCAACTTTCAGATTCATATCATCACCCCGTAAAGAATATTTTTCATCAGATTGATTATTTCACAAGTGAGCGGAATTGTCAATAAAATCAAAGTTTATTTATGAATTATCACAGCCCCGTTTTTCTTGAAAACATATGAATAATATGGTAAAATTTATATATATTACTGCGGGAGGTGCGAAATGAAAAAGCGGATATTATGCGTGATTCTCGGGCTGATTATGCTCGCCTGCGCGGGCTGCTCGGGAAACGAAAAAGAAACGACGACTGCTTCGGCAAAAAGCACCTCGTCCGCCCCGGCATCGTCTGTTACAGAAAAGAAAGCCGAAACAACATCGGAGAAAACAACCGAAGCCGAAACGCAGAGCGAGACCGCGACAAAAGCGCAGACATCAAAAAAATCCGCTCCTCTGAATACGGTGAAAATCGTCCCTTCCGAAGCGATAAAAAACCTCCTGCCCGGCTTTTCCTATGCCGAATTCAAGGGGGATGACGGCCTCTCCGCCTTCCTTTCGGGCGGCGGCGTTTCAAGCGATGAGGACCTGACAAATTTCCTTGTAAAGCAGGTGCTCGGCGGCAAGGCGGGCCCGATATTCAAGCTCATAGGCGGCGGATGCAGCACTCTTTCGGTAAAGAACAAAAACGGCGGCTACCTTTTCGGCAGGAATTTCGACTGGAAGCGCTGCAACGGTCTCGCCCTCGTCTGCAAACCGTCAAAGGGCTATAAATCGGTATCGACCGTAAACACAGATTTTGTCACAACGAGCACGGATTACAAGCTGACCGATGATATCCTTCGCTTCTGCGCCCTCTATGCCCCGCTTGACGGCATGAACGAAAAGGGCGTTTGCGTTTCGGTCAATATGGTCTTCGACAAGGGCGCCGTGATAAATCAGCAGACTTCAAAGCCCGACCTCACGACCTCGACCGCAATCCGCCTTATCCTTGACCGCGCCGCGAGCGCGAAGCAGGCTGTTGAGCTTCTCAGAGGCTATGATATGCATGCCTCTTTCGGCTATGTGATTCATTTCGCAATCTGCGATTCAACGGGATATTCCGTCGCAGTTGAATATATCAATAATAAACTGACTGTCACCGAAACACCGGTGCTGACGAATTTCTATGTCGCGCCCTCAAAGTTCGGCATCGGCTCGCAGAAGAGCGTCAAAAGATATGAGCTCATTATGGATGCGCTCGAAGAGAATCCCGAAATGAGCGCCGCGCAGGTGCGCGATGTGATGGCTGACGCCGCGCAGAGTCAGCTTGCCGATTATTCGACCGAATGGACCGCCGTCTTCGACCGCAGTACGAAATCGGTCACCTACTATCACAGAGGCGGCTTCAAAAAGGGATATATTATTTATCTCTGATATGGGTAACAGGAGGAGAAAGAGATGAAAAAGAGGATTCTTTCCGCCCTTCTCTGCTTATTGATGATAAGCGGGGCGGTTTCCTGCGCCTTTATTCCTGCCGGCGCGGAGGATTCGCCGTATACCGTCGGCGACATAATCGAATACGGCACCTATCCGCAGTCGCTTGTGACGGATGAGGCGCTGATTTCCGCGCTGTCAAAGATTCCGGGCGAATGGAAGACCTATAAATATTATACCCGGGGTTACAGAGAAGGAGATCTCTACTATGCGCCGAAGATTTCGCAGAGCATGCAGTATATTGATGTTGTGCGGAAGAATGTGAAATACAGAGGTGTTAAAATCAATGATTACAGGCCTTTTTCGGATGTAAGTATTGATGACGAGACTTGCTGGACCCAGAATCTGAACGGCTATACTGCCGGAAATATATACTGGTTCAGATACGATCCTCTGCGCTGGCGCGTGCTCGACCCTGCAGAAGGGCTTGTGGTATGCGACACGCTCATTGATTCCCAGCCGTTTGTTCAGTTCGCAGATTATTACGCCGAATTCGGATATCCTTATACGGGCGAATACGGTCTCGGCACAGCGGGCGGCGGCTATATGACCGCCTATTATGAGAGTATCAGCGTATGGCTAAACGAAGACTTTTCCGCCACCGCCTTCAGCGAAGAGCAAAAGCAGAATATCGCGCAGAGCGAGCAGGTCAATGATTACTGGTATGTCGGAAGTAACGGCGGCACGAATAACGGGATTCACAAATATGACAATCCCGCAACTCAGGATAAGATATTCCTGCTATCCTGGGATGATCTGACAAATGAAAGCTACGGATTCAATACCGCCTGGGATGCCGAAGACCCCGCAAGAGTCAGAACCTGCACCGATTACGCGAAGGCGCAGGGCATCTATGATACGGGGAGCGGCTGCCGCTGGCTTATACGCACGGTCTGTCAGTATTTCACTTCGAATTTCAGCTGCAGAGTAAGTGAAACCGGCGAAGGAATGGCCATTACTTATAATGATCTCCCGACGACCTCCGATGACCGCAGCGTATTTTACGGTATCTGCCCCGCGATGCGCCTTGAAAATCTTGTTTCACAGAGCAGCGGAGAGGACCTGTATCACACAGGGGATATCATCTCCTTCGGCTCCTATCCGAGAAGCAGAGTCAGGGATTCCGATATAACAGCGGCTCTCAACGAAAGAGTTGAGCTTGCCCCGAAGAAGAATCTGTATATTGAAGAACACAGATGGGCATATGACGCCGATTACTATACGGATTACGCCGATATGATACTTGACGGCAGCAGATACAGAGCAAAGATTCTTTATGTCGAGATGTTCACCGAAGCGTCACCGTCAGCCACAGATCAGCCGAGAGTATTCAGCGATTATGATTATCGCTATACCGAAGACGGATTTGACAAATATGTTTATTACTATCGCTTTGAGCCGCTTCAATGGCGTCTGCTGGATCCGGAAACGGGGCTTATGGTGAGCGATGAAATAGTTGATTCTGCCATCTTCCGGTATAATCATTTCAAGAGCGAAGACGATTACTGGGCGGAATACGCCTGGGGAGATAAGGAGCATACGCACTACGCCACCGACTATTCGGTCAGTGAGATGAGGAATTTCCTCACCGGCAGTTTTTATGAAGCGGCATTCACGGATGAACAGAAGGCAAAATTAAAGACGGTTGAGCTCGACAACAGATGCCGCATGAGTATAGACGGCGAAACCGGATATGAAGAATTTGACTGGGAGAACACATCCGACAAAGTATTTCTGCTTTCTTCCTCCGATGTTGTAAACTCCGGGTATGGATTCAATCCCGACCCGTCGGCGAAGGATTCCGCAAGGGTAATGTTCGGCAACGATTATTCCGGATATATCGAGGGCGAAACGCTTGATAACTGGTGGCCGCTCCGCAATGTAACCGGCTACGGCTTCTATCTCTCAAGGCGGCCGGGCGCCTGCACCGATAAAGGAGTAGTTCACGGAACGGCGGCCTGGGCAAACGAGAAGCATCCCGTTGTTCCGGCGATTTGCCTGAGCGAAATTGACTGCGATTATTCGGGCGAAACCGCGGTCTGCGGGCAGCACAGCCCGGCGACAGTGACCGTGACCCCCGCTTCCTGCACAGAGTCGGGCGCGGGAAAGGAAATCTGCTCTCTCTGTGGAGAGACTCTCAATGAATCCGTCACGATTCCGGCAAAAGGACATACGCCGGGCGAAGAAAAGATTGAAAACGAATCCGAGTCAATCTGCACAGAGCCGGGCAGTTACGATAAAGTTATATACTGCACTGTCTGCGGCGGCGAAATCAGCAGAGAAACGGTAAATACCGACCCGCTCGGGCACGATGAAATCACGCATGAGGGCAAGGCCTCAACCTGCAAAGAAAGGGGCTGGAAGCCCTATGTCACCTGCTCGAGATGCGATTATACGACCTACGAAGAGCTGCCGCTCGCGGAGCATACTCCGGGCGAAGCGGTCAGGGAAAACGAAACCCCCGCGACCTGTACCGAAGGCGGCTCATACGACAGTGTCGTGCGCTGTGAAGTCTGCGGAGATATATTGAGTACCGATCATAAGGAAACAGAGGCAACAGGGCATACATACACCGATAAAGTCACGCCTCCGACATGCACGGAGAGGGGATATACAACTCATACCTGCAGCTGCGGAGAGTCTTATATTGATTCCTATGAGAACGCGCTCGGCCACAGTTTCAGGGATTATAAATACAATAATGACGCGACAACCGAAAGAGACGGCACCGAAACAGCAAAATGCGAACGCTGCACCGCTACCGACACGAGGACAAAGCCGGGAACGAGACTTCCGGCCAATCCGACCGCAGGCGCTGTATTGAATGTCAGGGCTTCGCAGACTGTCGACTACCGCTCGAAAGTGACGGTTACCGCAACCGCCGCCAATGTGCCGCAGGGATATTTCCTTGCTGTTTATGATGCAAACGGCGAGATTAAGCGCGGCAGCAATTCGGATGTTTCTTACAATGCCGGCGAAATGAGAGACGGCCGCATATTTACGGTAAAAATCATCGACGGCGCGGGAAATGTTCAGAGGGACGCGGGCGGTGCCGCGCTTCAGAAGAACTGCGAGGTCAAGGTAAAGACCGGCTTCTTCGATAAAATCATCGCCTTCTTCAGAGGCCTCTTCGGCCTCCTTCCCGAGGTCGAAATCAGACCTTAAACATATCACAAAATAATAAAACCCGCAGGAATGACCTGCGGGAATTTAGCTTTTCACATATCTTATTTTGCTTCGCCGTAGATGCCGACGAGGGCGTGGTTGAAGGTGATTACGGCGTTGCCGCCCTTTTCACCGAAGGCGTCATAGGCGCCCCAGACATCGTTGCTCCTGTAGGAAATATTGTGGGCGGAATCGGGGTCGCCGATAAAGCCGCCGTCTTCCCAGGAAACCTCTTTAAGCATCTTGTGCGTATCGGTGATAAGGCCGATGCTCATCCAGGGGATGGCGTCTCCTCTGTCGGCAAGGCGGTGCAGTGTGCCCTCTCTCTCCGCTTTGACGGGGATGTAGGGGGAGCCGGCTGTCAGGGTGTTGAGAATCTTATAATTTGCCTTTATATCGGCATCAGCGGAGAGTTGCTGAACCGTCATTCCGCCGAGTGAATGGCCTGCGAGCACAAGATTCGCGCCCTTCGGGACTTTATCAAGAATTATCTGCTTGGCCTCTGCGAAATATTCGCCGGTCTTGCCGAAACCCGCTTTGAGGCAGTTTTCGATATTGTTATTCTGCTTTGTGCCGGATTCAACGCCGACGAGCGTCACGAGATAAATCCAGCTTACAACGCCGTCCTTTTTAAGGCCCGCTTTGACAACTCTGATGGGAACGGCGTGCTTGCCGCCCTCGAGAGTGAAATCAAGCACATCGGCGGCTGTCTTGCAGGTAACCCAGTAAGATTTCTTTGACGATGCCGCGGAGCCCATGATGCCGAGGCACGAAATCACGACGATTGCGATAAGAATCACCGAAATGATTTTTTTCATAATATTTCCTCCTTATTCTTCAAAAGGAACAACGTGGGCAACCGCTTCGGCGGGGGTTATCTCCCTGTCGCCGTTGTCGATATCGATTATGACATAATCGCCGCTGCCCATACCGAGCTCCTCCATATAACTGAGCTGTCTGAGACCCTTGCGCGTTTCCATTCTCTCAACGAGAGCATGCCTGTCCTCTTCCCTCATCGCGTAGATGAGGTCAACGGAGCATTTATCAACCGCGAGGATATCGAGCGAAGCGATGATGCCGACGTTCGGTGTCACGACCGGCTGAGCCGCTGTTCCCTCGCAATCGCAGGAGACGGACATATTGCGCATAACATTAATATATGAAACTTTTTTGCCGAAATAATCGATGGTTGCCTTGGTGGATTCGGAGATGCGCTCCATAAGTTCTTCCTCGGCAATGCTCCAGAGATTGGATGAGCCCTCGCGGGTGTGAATCATTTTTTTGCCGATTCTGCCGTCCGCGCAGCCGATGCCGATATTCTTATTCGAGCCGCCGAAGCCGCCCATCATATGGCCCTTGAAATGAGTGAGCGCGAGCAAGGAATCATAGCCGGTCATGCTCTCGCCGACCGACATTTCCGTAAACCACTTGCCGCCCGTGACGGGGAGCATTACGGTGCCCTTGTCATCGGTAATATCGACGGGGCAGAATGTCCAGCCGTTGACTTTCAGAGTTTCGCGGTGCTGTGCTGTCGTGTATCTGTCGCCCTCATAATACGTGTTTGTCTCTATGATTGCGGCATTTTCATCGAGTTTCTTTTCAAAAAGCTCTTTCACCCACTGACGGGGGATGATATTCGGGCCGTTCTTTTCGCCGGTGTGAAGCTTTACGGCGATTTTACCGGTGAGATTTGCACTCACCCTGTCATATATTTTAAGCAGACCTTCTGCGCTTAAATCCCTTGTGAAATATACGATCGGTTTGTTTCCCATAAATATACCTCTTTCTTTGCTGATTAATAGTATTATATATTTTACGGGGCATTTTGTCAATTTATATTGATAATAAAATCCGCATATGTTAAGATGAAACCGACATCTTGTGCAGGAGGTTGTTATGGAGCTTATTGATAAACTCAGGTCTCTCCCGCAGACGCTGAAAAAGAACTGGAAAACGCCGCCCGAGGGCAGATTTGTTCCGTTCAGGGAAATCACTTCTGTCGCCGTGGGCGGTATGGGCGTGAAATTCATTGTCTATTGCGTAGCGAATATGATAATCAGCATAGGCAATGTGCTTATCGGAAACACAATCGGCATAAAGCCCTCGGCAATGTATGTGATATATATTGTCTCTATTCTCTCCGGCTTCCCGCTGACCGCGCTCAGGGCGAATATGATAGACAATACCCGCAGCATGAAGGGCAAGTATCTGCCCTATATTCTCAAGATGGGTATTCCGTCGGTCCTGCTCGGCATCGGATTCATCTGGGCCCCCTATGAGAAGATGAGCGACCCGGTCAAGTGCGCCGTTGTCCTGCTCTTCAATATCGGTTTCCAGTTTTTCTATAATTTTTATAATGACGCTTATGAGAGCTTAATCAACGTTATCTCGCCGAATACGATTGAGAGGACGGATATCTACGCCGTGCGCTCGGTGGTTGAGAATTTTTCGCCATCGATAGCGGGCATTTTTCTGCCGATTGCCGCGAGGCTGATTACGGGGAACAACACCCTCTACGACCTGCGCGTTTACAGAGTGCTCTATCCGCCGATGCTCATAGTCGGATTTGCCGTTTCGATGCTCGTCTATGTCAACGCGAACGAGAGAATAGTTCAGCCGAAGAGCCGCGTGATTCAGGTCCGTTTCGCCGACGCCTTCCGCGCGGTTATGCGCAATAAATATTTCTGGATAATTTCGCTCGCGGGCTGGATAGGTTTTCTTGAGGGCTCGTTCGGTCAGATACTCGGCTGGATGTATAATTATCAGAATGCCTGCTCGGCGGGGCAGTATGCGCTTGTGACCGCGATTTACGGCAACGCCTCGCTCTGGCCCAATCTTTTCGGCCCCGCTCTGATAAGAAAATACGGCAAGAAGAAGGTGCTGGTAGTCAGCAATCTGATGAATATTTTTCTCATCGCCCTGCTCCTGCCGATTATCCGCATCAAGGGAAGCGGACTTATCTGGGTTCTGCTCGCCTGCCTTTTCGCAAACGGACTCATCACCGCGCTCGGCCACTTCATCGGCCCGAGCTTAAATGCGGATATAAGAGACTATCAGCAGTATATAACCGGCGAGAGAATCGACGGAATGTTCGCGGCGGTCGGCCTCATCGGCAATATTATCACCCTCGCGACAAGCTCCGTCCTGCCTGCAATCTATGAGAGAAGCGGCCTCAACGAGGCGACCATGCTCTCGCTCGGAATCAAGAGCGGAAACGTCTATGACGTGCTCTACGACCCGACATATTTCACCCATATCTGCTCGGTGCTGATTATCGCTTCGGTTGTCGGCGCGGCGCTCAATGTAATTCCCTTCTTCTTCTATGATCTGAGCGAAGCGAAGCAGAAGGCGATGGTAAGCGTGCTGAAAATCCGCGCGGCGTTTGAAGATTACGGCAACGGAATCACAGACGAGGAAGGCCTTGCAAGCGCCAAGGAAATAATCAGAACCGCAGAGGAATTCGACGGCAGAAGCCCGGTAAACGAAAAGGGGCTCAGGGGAAAGGAATTCAAGGCGGCGCGTGAAATCAACGACAATATCGTGATTTCTCAGGTCGTTCTCGCGGAGATTGATAAATTCAACACCCCCGAAGGCAAAGCGGCGCTTGAAAGAGCGCGTGCGATAGTTGCTGCAGGGCTCGACGGCTTCGGAAGCGTTGCGTCGGCCGATATCGGCGAAGCGAAACGTCTGCCGAAAGAGACGCACTCGGAGCGTGAAATCAGGGCCGCGGCTGTCCGCGATGCGCGCGAGGCAAAGCTTGCCGCGAAGGTCAGGTCAAAATATTTCGCGGACGGTCTGAAGCCCTTTGATATGACGGCTCTCAACGAGCTGTTCGAGCAGAGGGACAAAAACGAGGAAAGCATCAAAGCGGCGCTCGACAATTTGAAGCGGGAAAATAAAAACGGCGATAAGGCGGCGGCATCCGCGCTCAGAGCGGAGCTCGCCTCGCTCCGCACGGAAAAGAAAAATATCGACACGCTCATCAAGAAGGAGACAACAGATTATACGCTCTATAACAGAGCCGCAAAACCGTATCTGAGCGCTCTGCGCCTCATCGAAGAAAACGAGAACTATATCAAAGCCGCAGAGGCATTTAAGGAATAATAAGTATATATACTGAAAAGCAGGGAATCTCCCCTGCTTTTTTCCTTTTGTGAATAAAATGTAAATTGTGGTTTTCAAATATTGACTGTCAGTCATTTTTGAGTTATTATACGATTCGGAAAGTGACCAACGGTCAGCTTTTACATCCGAAGACCGGGGAAAAGAAAACAGAAAATAATACCTTATAAATAGTAAAGCGGGGAAATGATATGTCAAAGCTTGAAGAAAAAAAGAATATGAAGAGAACAAATATACTCGATGCCGCGGCGAAGCTTTTTATGGATAAGAGCTTTGCGTCAACCGCCGTTGACGATGTGGTGAAGATGGCGGGCGTCGCAAAGGGCACATTCTATCTCTATTTCAAGGATAAATACGACCTGCTCAATCAGATAGTCGCCTACAAGGGCGCGGAGGTGCTGCGCGGCGGCATAGATTCGCTTATTGAAAAAGAGAGCGGGGAGGGTATGGCGCTTAAAGAAAAGGCGCTGTATCTCGTCGATTATTTCGCCGATTATCTGAATACCCACAGAGACCTCGCCGCCCTCGTGAATAAAAACCTGACCTTCTTTTTCAAGAGCTTCACCTCGGGCGAAAACGCGGAATTCACCGCTGTTTCGGAAAGATTCATTTCGGCGTTCACCTCGGAAGGATACGCGCAGGATGAGGCGAAGATGAAGGTGTATATGCTGACCGAGCTCATAGGGACCGTCTGCTGCGAGGCGGTGCTTGAAACGGGCCCGTTCACGCTTGAAGAGATAAGACCGGTTCTTAAGAATACGGTTTCGGCAATGCTGGAGGCGAAGAACAATGATTGATAAAATTGCATATTTCATAGCGAAGCATCCGAAAACGATATTCATCGTTGCCACAATTCTGCTCATACCGTCGTTTTTCGGATACATCAGCACGTTTGTAAATTATGATATTATGTCATATCTGCCCGAGAGCATAGAATCCGTTCAGGGCGAGGATATGCTCGATAAGGAATTCGGGCTCGCCGCGAACGCCTTCCTCGTCATTGACGATATGAGCGCGAAGGATATCGTGAAAATCAAAAATGAAATCGCGCAGATTGACGGCGTTTCAAATGTAACCTGGGTTGACGACATAGCGGATATAAGTATTCCGCAGTCCATGCTGCCCGACGCGCTGACCGATATATTCTACGCGAACGGGGGCAAATCAACCCTGCTGATGATTCAGTTTGAGCAGGGCTCGGCAACGACCTCAACAATGAACGCGATAAAGGAAATCCGCACGAAGCTGAATAAGCAGTGCTTCCTGAGCGGAATGTCCGCAATCATAACGGACACAAAGGATCTCAGCGATTCCGAGGCGCCGAAATATATTGTAATCGCGGTTGTTCTCGCTCTGATTGCTCTCTCGTTCACTATGGATTCCTGGGTGCTCCCGCTGGTGCTTCTGACCGCGCTCGGCTACGCGGTTATCTACAATCTCGGCACTAATATCTTTATGCCGAACGGCATTTCATATATCACGCAGAGCGTCGCGGCGATTCTTCAGCTCGGCGTCACGATGGATTATTCGGTATTCCTGATGGACCGCTTCAATGAGGAGCAGAAGAATACGCAGGATAAGACCGAGGCGATGGCGCGCGCCGTTTCCTCAACCTTTATGTCGTTGACCGGCTCGTCGCTGACAACGATTTTCGGCTTCCTCGCGCTCTGCTTCATGAGTCTGACCCTCGGCTTCGATATCGGTATAGTCATGGCGAAGGGCGTGGTTTTCGGCGTAATTACGGTTGTCGTAGTTCTTCCCGCGTTTCTGCTTCTGTTCTATAAACCAATTTACAGATTCAGGCATAAGAGAATTATTCCCTCGTTCAGGCACATCAATAAATTCGTGATAAAGCACAGAAAGCTTCTGGCGGTTATATTCATCGCGCTGATAGTTCCCTCATATATCGCAAAGAGCGCGGTTCCGCTCGATTATGTGATTTCAAACGCCCTGCCCGAGCAGCTCGATTCCGTTCAGGCGCTGAATAAGCTCAAGGGTGATTTCAATATGGCGACCACTCATTTCGTGATTATCGATGACAGCGTGCCGTCGGGCAGAGTCTCCGAGATGATAGACGAATTTGAGGCGGTTGACGGCGTTTCGGGAATAATATCGCTCAATTCCTTCGTCGGCCCTGCGATAAGCGAAGATATGCTGCCCGACTCGATTAAGGAAATCTGCTTCAAAAACGGCAAACAGCTGATGATGGTGAATTCCGTCTATACCCCCTCGTCCGATGAGGAAAACGAGCAGGTCGATATACTCACGGGGATAATGAAAAAATATGACCCCGACGGATATCTGACCGGCGAGGGCGCGATGTCGAAGGACCTGATTACCGTCACCGACAAGGATTTCAGGGTGACGAGCATCATCTCGATAGCCGCGATTTTCATCCTGATAGCGATAATATTCAAATCAATATCCGTTCCCGTGCTGCTTGTTGCGGGAATTGAGCTCGCGATTTTCATAAATCTCGCCCTCTCGCTCGTGACGGGAGCAAACGTATCGTTCATCGCTCCCACGATAATCAGCTGCGTTCAGCTCGGAGCGACGGTTGACTACGCGATACTGATGACAACCCGCTTCCGCGAGGAGCTCAGGAACGGTCACAATAAGCTCGAGGCGATGCAGATAGCCGCCGAGGCATCGGATAAATCAATATTCCAGTCCGCGCTCGTCTTCTTCTGCGCGACCTTCGGCGTTTACTGCGTATGCAATATCGAGATAGTCAAATCAATCTGCTCAATGCTCGCGAGGGGAGCGCTCGTGAGCGGGCTGGTGATAATAGTCTTCCTGCCCGCGCTGCTGACCTGCTTTGAGAGAATCATCGGCAAAACCACTCACAGCTGGAATACGGCCGGAGCGGAAAAAGAAGACGGTAAGAAAGGGGAGAAAAAACAAATGAAAGCTTCACCCGTTATAAAGAAGACGGTCGCGCTCGGCACTGCGCTCGCGATGCTGCTCTCGATGACGGCCTGCGGCGCGAAAAAGGATGAGGAGGAAACTCCGGCTGAGAATACGCAGGTAATCGCGGAGCAGCCGTCATATACCGCAAAGCCCGGCTCGGTTTCAAAGGCGGAGACGGTTTATATCAATATAGACAACAGTGGCGCGGTTGAAAATATAAGCGTCACCGACTGGCTTCATACCGACAAGGGCGAGGTCTGCGTTTCGGATACAAGCGACCTTGAGAATATTGAAAATATAAAAGGCGATACACTGCCCGTAAAGGATAAGGACGGCATCAAATGGAACATGACCGAAACCGATCTCTATTACAGCGGCGAAACCGATAAGAAGCCGCCCGTCTCCATCGAGATAAACTATACTCTCGACGGCAAAAAAATCGCCCCCGAAAAACTCGCGGGCAAAAGCGGCAAGGTCAAAATAGATGTCAATATGAAAAACAACCTGAGTAAGAAGTATAAAATCGGCGGCAAAGAGTATAAGATTTATCTGCCCGTGCTCGTTGTCGGCGGATTCATAATGCCCGAAGCGGAGTTTTCGGGAGTTCAGGTGAAAAACGGCAGAGCCATAGGCGACGGCACAAAGGAAATCGCCGTTATGTTCGGCGTGCCGGGTCTGACCGAAAGTCTCGGACTCAAAGAGGCGGGTCTCGATGAAATCACCGGTATTGAGCTCGGCTCGACCGCCAGCGTCACGGCGGACGCGAAGAATTTCGCCCTCGGCAATATGTATTTCGCCGCCGTTCCTATAAGCTCGCTCAATCTTGAGCTTAACGCGGGCAGCTCGGTCGATGACCTCAAATCCGTGCTTTCGGTTCTCGGTGAGGTGCAGAATACGATAGGCAATATGGATATCGACAAGCTCGTGAATCTGCTGACATCCGGCAAGGGAACAGAATCCCTGCTCGGCATTATGGGCGGAGCCGTGGAGCTCTATAACAGCAACAAGGCGCTGATAAATGTGCTCGCGAAATACGCCTCGCCCGAGAATAACGAGCAGCTGAAAAAACTGCTCGGATTCATGACCGATTCAAATACGGCAAAGGCCGTGAAGCTCCTCTCCGATTCGAGCGTCGCTAAATTCTTCGCAGGGCTTTCGGATCTCGGCGGAGCAATACCTCTGGCAGATTCGTTCTTCAAGGATTTACAGGATCCCGAGGTGAAAAAGGCGATTGACAATCTGCCCGCAACCCTCGAAAAAATCGGTGAACTGCAGAAGGCGCTCGAGGATAACAGCGACACGATAGACTATCTTATGTCGCTGTTCAACGAGGATACGGTCAGCGCGGTTTCAAAGATAGTTTCAATGCTCGATGAAGCCGATATGGCAAAGCTTCAGGAGAAATACGGCTCACTGACGGCGAGCGCAGGCGAAATCGCCGAGAGAATCGAAAAATGGATAAGCTTCGGCAAATCCTATAAGATTTTCACCTCAGCCCCCGAGGATATGACGACCTCCGTCTTCTTTGTTTATATGACGCCGTCAATCGAGAAAAAGCAGGAGCAGAGCGGTCAGCAGACCACTCAGCCCTCCGGCGAATCCCCCCTGGATGAGTTTATAAAGAGGTTTAAGTAAAAAATGATTTCTCAAATTAAACCGAATTCGCAGGGACGGATGCAAATACTTATGTGTGCTCGGAAATAAAAGCTTATAAAAAGCATCTCTCCCGACAGAATCAGAATTCATAAAAATAAGCACGGGCGGAAAATTCCGCCCGTGCTTTAACTATACCATTATCTTTTTTATTTCTTCTCAAGAGAGAATCTGTAATTGAATGCAACTGAATTCTCTCCGTCGCTCTTGGCTCCGACATTCGCGAAGTCAGCGTCGCTTGAAACCGAGCCGCCGCAGATTGCGACATTGTAGCCCGAGCCGCAGATGCCGAGCGCTCTGTCGGCGCGCGAGCCGCCCACGCTGTTTGCGCAGAGAGTTGTGCCGCCGGAAGAAATCATATAGACGAAGGAGTCGGTTTCGCCTTTGTTATCGAATGCGAAATCTCTGTTGGTCGAGCTTGTGTAGCCCGAAACTGCGAAGCCGCCGCTCACGGGAACGATGCCCGTCACATAGTCGTTCTGGAAGCCGATGAGAGGTGTCTGCCAGACCGTTCCGCCTTCTGAATTGACCTTGAGAACGATGCCGTCATAGGTGCCTCCCTGACCGCCGTTATAGAGCTTCTTGAATGAACCCGAGTTGACGCCGGTCCTGCCCGCGGTGTAGTAGCCCGCCGCTACGACATCGTTGCCGAAGGTGCAGATATTCTTGATGATAACCGAGCCGCCCTCGTAGAATGATTTGAGCCACTGCTTCTTGCCGTTTGAGGAGAATCTGCCGATTACGGAATAGCGTCTGGCACCGTCCGCTCCGTCAAGGCCTTTGTAATCGCCGTCATTGCAGATGGATTCTATCGCGGCATAAATTGAGCCGTCCTGCGAAATCTCAAGATCATAAACGGAATTATGCTTCGTACCGGAGAGGGATTCAACCCATTTGAGTCCGCCGTCGGCATCCATCTTGGAAATGAACGCCTTGACCTTGCCGCTGCCCGTATTCTTAAGATCGAAATCGGAGCTGGTAGTCTTGCCGCCGATAAGGAAGCCGCCGTCCGAAGTCGGGGTTACGGCATAGATGATATCGCTCTGGCTGCCGCCGAATATCTTTGTCCACTGAAGTTTACCCGCCGCCGAGAATTTGCAGATAAGGCCCTCAACAGTGCCTTTGCATTTGAATGCGGAATCGGGAACGATGGAGGAGGAGAGTGTATCGCCGACCGCGATTATGCTGCCGTCCTTGAGAATGGCGATGTCGTTGAAAGCGGTGAGCTCCTGGCCGTCGATTATCTTGCTCCATTCAATCTTGCTGTCGCCGAATTTTACGATAAGGCCGCTCGACGAGGTTGCCGCCTTGCCCTTGGCGTCGGCAAGGGTGCTGCCGACCGCGTAGACATTGCCGTTTGAATCCATGACGCTCTTGGAGAGAATCGCGTGCGGGCCGTTGCCGTAAGCGAGACCCTTCTCCTTATTGACCGCGATTATGTTAATCGTCGGGGGCGCGGCAGTGGTAGAGAGCCACTGATATGATGTTCCGCCGCCTCCCGGATTACCGGTCTGGATATTTCTCGTGGTCGGAGAGGTCTGAGGAGTTTCTTTCTTTGTTGTTGTTGCCGCCGTCGTTGCGGTAGTCTGAGCGTTCGGGTTTGTATTTTTAGCCGTTGTGGTGTTCTGACGGGTCGTGGCAGCTGTCGTATCCTTCTGGATTATCGTGACATCGCCGTTCTTATTCGTAACGGCGGTCGCGCCCATTTCGTCCGCCTTTCTTGATACGCGGTCATACTGCGAAGGAGTGACCTTCTTGCCGTTTTCAAGGCCCGCTTCGGAAATGATTTCATCATAGACGCCCGATTCGACCTCGGTCACGCCAATATTATCCTTCTGGATTACGGTCTTGCCGTCCTCATCCTTGGTAACGATATAGCCGTTGAGCGCCGCGGTCTGCTTGACCTTGCTGAGCTGAGCGCTCGAGAGCGAGGAGAGGTCGCCGTTGAAGTCATCGGCATCATCGCCGAGTGCCTCCTTGACTATCTCCGCGAGCTCTACGTCGGTAATCGTGACCGGCTGATATGTTTCGCCGCCCGGAGCCCACGATTCATCGGGAGAGAGGGTTGTGGATTCGCCTGTCTCTCCTTTTTTGCCGCAGGCAGTGAATGCGGCTGCCGTCAGAATAAGGCAGAGAATGACGGCAATTATGGATTTTGTATTCTTTTTCATAACTATCCCCCTGTAAAATAAGCGTACAGCCGCTTGAGTAAAGATAATTCAACAACTATATACTATCATATTAAAAAATAAACTGCAATAATTTTCTGTTTCGTGAAAAAATAATTTACAAACCGCTTTTAATTGGTTTTTATTTGTTGTATAATCTGCTTAAAGAACCCACGGGAGGTTGTAAAAAATGACAAAAAAGCAGAAGGCGCTTGCGGCCGTTGAGGCGCTTGAAAAGAAATATCCCGAGGCAATTTGCTCGCTTGAATACAGCGATCCTCTCCAGCTTCTGATAGCAACCCGCCTCTCCGCGCAGTGCACCGACGCCCGCGTAAATCTCGTCACTCCCGCGCTTTTTGAGAAGTACAAATCGGTCGAGGATTTCGCAGCCGCGGATATTGCCGATGTGGAGAAGCTGGTTCATTCCTGCGGATTCTTCAGGGCGAAGGCGAGGGACATAGTCAATATGTGCCGCGAGATTATTGAGAGATTTGACTCAAAGGTGCCCGATAATCTCGATGACCTTGTTTCGTTGCCCGGAGTCGGAAGGAAAACCGCGAATCTGATTATGGGCGATGTTTACGGCAAGCCCGCCGTAGTCTGCGACACGCATCTGATAAGAATCACCAATCTGCTCGGTCTTGTCAACACGAAGGATCCGAAAAAAGTCGAAACCGAACTGCGCAAAATCCTGCCTCCGGAAAAGAGCAACGATTTCTGCCACCGGGCCGTGCTCCACGGCAGGGACACCTGCGTTTCCGGCAGGCCGAAATGCGGCGAATGCTGCATGAAAGAATTCTGCACTTACGGTCTTAAAAACAGCCGCTGAAACGGCCGGAAAATTACAAAATTTTTACCAAAATCGTCACTTTCAACAAATTTTACGGTTTACGGAAAAAGTGAATAACCGTGTGAATAAAGTGAAGAAAACAGCTTAAAATCATTGAAAAACGGCGGTTTTCAGCGTGAAAAACTCCGATTTATTCACAAATCAAGGAAATTTATGAATAGAAAATTAACAAAAACTATTGACAAAAAATGCTTCGATATTGCCCTGACGCTCGACTGCGGACAGGCGTTCAGATGGAGGGAAATCTCCCCCGGCGGAGCGTGGCACGGAGTGGCTTTCGGCAGAGCCCTGACCCTGTATGAGGAAGACGAAAAAATCGTTCTCGAGGGCTGCTCCGAAGCCGATTTCGGAAACATCTGGCGCGGATATTTCGACCTTGACCGCGATTACGGCGCAATATGCGATTCGTTCAGAGCCGACCCTGCGCTCAGAGAGGCGGTTGATTTCTGTCCCGGCATAAGAATTCTCAGGCAGGAGCCCTGGGAGGCGCTCTGCTCGTTTATAATTTCGCAGAACAATAATATTCCGAGAATAAAAGGCATAATTGAGCGCCTTTGCGAGACGCTCGGCGATGACCTCGGCGGCGGTGATTATTCATTTCCCTCTCCCGAAAGGATAATTGAAGCGGGTGTGGAAAAACTTGCGCCCCTTCGCGCGGGATTCAGAAACAAGTATATAATCGATGCGGCCGGAAAGGTCGCCGACGGGACCGTCGATTTTGCGAAAATCGATTCTCTCCCTCTCGAAGAGGCGGCGGAGGAGCTCAAAAAAATCAAGGGGGTCGGCGACAAGGTTGCGGCCTGCACTCTGCTCTACGGCTTCGGCAAGGTTGACGCCCTGCCGGTCGATGTCTGGGTGAAGCGAATTCTCGCCGAAACCTATCCCGACGGTCTGCCGGACTGCACACGCGGTGTGCGCGGCATCGCCCAGCAATATCTCTTCCACTGGCGCAGGAACAGAGACTGATAGGGACACGCAAAAAAAATCACGGTATTCCGGCGCAACATTTTTGCATAAACAAAATTAAACCCGCAGGGAGCTGTCCCCGCGGGTTTTCGTTATTATTCAGTTGATTTATCAGTCAAAATCGGCGCTGACTGCCTTGTCGTAGAGGTCGCAGACTTCCTTTGAGGGGGCCTTGTCGATGAGGGTGACGATTACAGCCGCGAGGAGGCCGACGATGAAGCCGGGAACGATTTCATAGAGATAGAAGCCGTTGTCGGCGTTGTTGACGAATATGAGCCAGAGAATGTCGGTCAGAGCGCCGCAGACAACGCCCGCGATTGCGCCCTTGTAGGTCAGACGCTTCCAGAAGAGCGAGAGGATGATGACCGGACCGAAGGAGGCGCCGAAGCCGCCCCAGGCGTTCTCAACGAGATTCATGATGCCGCTTGCCGCTTCCGATTTGCTGCTCGCGATGAAATACGCGACAACCGCGATAATCAGAACGACGATTCTGCCGACCCAGAGAGCTTCCTTGTCGGAGGCGTTCTTTCTGATGACGGGCTTATAAATATCGCTCGTGAAGGATGAGGATGCGACGAGAAGCTGTGAATCCGCAGTGCTCATTGCGGCGGCGATGACAGCCGAGAGAAGAAGTCCGCCGATGAATAAGGGGAAGAGTTTTAACGCACATTCGATGAATATCTTTTCCTGGTCACCGTTTGCGAGAAGCTCTTCAGCGTAGAGCGCTCTGCCGAGAATAGCTATTGCTATTGCCGCGCCGAGCGATAGGATAACCCAGACGATACCGATGATCGCGGATTTCTTGATGGTTTTTGAATCCTTCGCGGACATGAATCTTACGAGGATATGAGGCATACCGAAGTAGCCGAGGCCCCAGCCGAGGCCGGAGACGATATCCTGCCAGGTTGCCGAGAAGGGATTGGCGTTGAATATGCTCTGTGTGCCGTCCTGCATGGTGTAGGCGGCGGTGATTTTATCAGCGGCGAACTCCGGAGCTTTTACGATAAGGATGGGAACTGCGAGCAGAGCGACGAGCATCATAAGGCCCTGGAAGAAGTCGGTCCAGCAGACTGCCTTGAATCCACCGAGGAAGGTGTAGGCGATGATGATAATAGCGAAGATGAGAAGGCCGGTATTCTCCGAAATCTGGGGAAGAACCTTGCTGAATACCTTCGCGCCCGCAAGGAAGCTGGAAGCAACATAGGCGGTGAAGCAGACAAGGAAGATAACCGCGCAGATAATCTGGAGCGCTTTGCCCTCCTCAAGGAATCTGTTTTTCAGATACTGGGGGATGGTGATGGAGTCGTTTGCCGCCGCCGAGAATTTGCGAAGGCGCTTCGCGACGAGAATCCAGTTGAGAGCTGTGCCGAGAGCGAGGCCGATGCCTATCCATACCTTGCCCATACCGAAGGCGAGGATGCTGCCCGGGAAGCCCATCAGCAGCCAGCCGCTCATATCCGAAGCCTGAGCGCTCAGAGCGGTGACCCAGGGGCCCATGGAACGGCCGCCGAGGAAGTAATCCTTCTCGTTGCCGTTTTTGGTTTTGATGAAGAAGACGATGCCGATGCCGAGTATCAGCATGAAATACAGGACAAAGGCAAGAATCTGTGCGTTGAACATAATGTTTCCTCCATATAATTATAGATATATATATAAAATACTCGCAGAGTATAGCACATTTCAGACAAGAATGAAACACAGAACGCAGTATAGAATATAATCTGTATTAAATATCGGAGTGTACATTAAAAACGTTGATATATAAGCGATTATTAAAGAATAATAAACAAGAATGAAATATCAATAGAAAAAGGGACAAAAAATAATTTTTGACGGCTTCGAAGGGTACTCCGGGAGGCCAGAAAGCCGCGGGACTTTACAAATTGCAATATTTATAGTATAATATAAAAGAATATTCTCATTTCCGGGCGGGAGAGTGTAAGATTTCCGCGCCGGAAATCAAGGGGCGGTTTTATGAAAACTTTAAGGAAAGCGCTTGCTGTTCTGCTGGCGTTTATGATGGTCTCCGGCATATTTGCCTTATCCGTCAGCGCGGCGGGCAGAAAGAATTATCTGCTTCTCGGCGACTCGATTGCCTACGGTCAGGGCATAGCGAATTCGCAGGATGCCTGCTACGGCAAAATCGTTGCCGACACAAACGGATATAACTACTCGAACTATGCGGTTGACGGCTACACCTCATCCGCTCTGCTTAAATATCTCGATGTCGATTTCGTGGCGGAGGGCGTGAGGAAAGCGAATATCATTTCCCTCTCAATCGGCGGCAATGATTTCCTGACCTCGAATATGGTCTCTCTGCTCATCAGCGGCAAATTCGGCTCGGGCAGCAGGTTCGATACGATAGGCGAAAAGTTTTCGGCGAATTTCTCGGCGATAATTTCGAAGATAAAGAAGCTCAATCCGTCCGCGGCGATACTCGTGCAGACCGTATATAATCCGAACGCCGGCTTCTTCTCGGATGTTTATCAGAAGGGCGCGGATACGATTAACGGCGCGATAAGAAGCTATTTATCCTCTCACGGCGGCGCGTTTTCAATAGTCGATGTCGCCTCCGCATTTGCGGGCCACGCGAGGGAATACATCGCTGCGGATACGATTCACCCGAACGCAAAGGGCAATCTCGTCATCGCGAAGCTTGTTCTGCAGAAACTCAAAGCTCTCGGTCTCGGCTCGGCGACGGAGCCCGTAATCAAGAATCCCGCAATCGACTGGACAGGTTCTTCGGGCGAATCCAAGGGCAATATCATCAGTTATTTTATGAAACTCTTCAAAAAATATATGGCAATTCTTTTCAGCTAAGGAGCAATTTTTCTCATGGATTTTTCAGGTAAAAAAGTTCTCGTAATCGGTCTCGCAAGGAGCGGACTCGGCGCAATCAAGGTGCTCAGCTCGCTCGGCGCGGACATCACCCTCTCGGAATCGAAGCCGAAGGAAGAGATAAAGGAAGCGGAGATGCTCGAGGGACTCGAAGTTAAAATCGCCGGCCAGAGCATGGACGTTTTCGAGGAGAAATACGATCTTGCGATAAAGAATCCGGGTGTGCCCTACAGAGCGCCGATGATTCTGAAATTAGAGGAAAACGGCGTCCCCGTAATAACCGAAATCGAGCTCGCCTATCAGGTCTCGAAGCCTCAGCATTTCGCGGCGATTACCGGCTCAAACGGCAAGACCACGACCAGCACCCTGCTCTATGAAATTCTTCATAAGGCATACGGCGAAAAGGCGCATCTGTGCGGCAATATCGGCATCGCTCTCTGTGAAATTGTTATGGATTACAACCTCATGGAGGAAGAGGGGCATTATTTTGCCCTCGAGGTCTCGAATTTCCAGCTTGTCAATATCGATAAATTCCGCCCCGAAGTAGCGACAATCATCAATCTCAGCCCCGACCACGTCGATTTCATGGGCTCGCTCGATAATTATTATAAATCGAAAACCGAAGTTTACCGCAATATGCGCGGGGATGACGAATTCATCCTGAATACCGACGACGCGACGCTGCTTGAATACACGGAGCGTTATCCGGTTAACTGCAAGGTCAATGCCTTCTCTCTCGACAGGCAGGATACGGATTCCTTTGTCAAGGACGGATTCATATATATCAAGGGCGAAAAGGTGATGCCCGTTTCCGTCATCAAGCTCGTCGGCAAGCACAATCTCCAGAATGTGATGGTCGCTGTCTCGGCGGCGAAGGCGCTCGGTGTTTCAAATGAAATCATCACCGAAGCCGTTTCCGAGTTCAAGGGAGTTGAGCACAGAATCGAATTCGTGCGCGAAATCGGCGGCGTGAGATACTACAACGATTCCAAGGGCACGAATCCCGACGCCACAATCACGGCGGTCAAGTCCTTTGAAAAGGGCGTCATCCTGCTTGTCGGCGGATTCGAAAAAGGGCTCTCAATGGATGAGCTCAGAAAGAATCTCGGCTCGGTCAAGAAGGTCATCGGCTACGGCGTATGCGGACCGCGCCTTGTGAAGGAGCTTGTCGGGGATGACGGCATTCTCGTTGAAAATCTGGTTCAGGCAGTTGACGAGGCCTATAAACTCGCTCAGCCCGGCGACACGGTCCTGCTCTCTCCCACGACCAGCTCGTTCGACCAATACAGCGGCTTTGAAGAAAGAGGCGACCACTTCAAGCAAATCGTGAATTCGCTGTAATTCACTTTATATAGATGTAAGGAAAAAATCGGCTATTCTCAAACGGAGATGATAAAAATGACAGTTCCGATAGTGTTCACCTGCATCGGCGCGGCGCTTCTTGCCCTCTTCTGCGTCAAGAGAATCAAGGGAAGCTCGCCCACGGTCGCAATGATTAAGGCGCTCGTTTCAATCTGCTTTATCGCCACCGCGCTCTCGGGTATAGCGTTCACGGATTTTGATATGACTCATATCAGATTCGGCTTATGGATAGTTATGGGCCTTATCTGCGGAATGCTCGGCGATATCGCGCTCGACCTCAAATACGCCCACCGCAAATCGAACGACCAGTACACCTACGCGGGCTTCACGGCGTTTCTCGCGGGCCACGTGCTCTATGATATTGCGCTGATAAGCGAATTCTATAAAAAGGGCAATATCCTTTATCTCATCATACCCGTTGCCATCTGCGCTGTGATTGCGGTATTCATCAGATTTTCCGAAAGTCTTCTCAAGGTCAATTACGGCAAATTCAGATGGATAGTCGTGCTCTACAGCCCGTTCCTCTTCTCGCTTATGATGTTCTCCGGCTCGATGGCGTTCCTGCACTCATTCAGGAATATCGGTCTTGATATGATTTTCGGCGGTTCGGTCCTCTTCGCGCTCTCCGACCTTATCCTCAACGGCACATACTTCGGCGAGGGCAAAAACAGACCCGTCGACATAGTGACGAATCACGTCACCTATTATATAGCGCAGTTCGCGATAGCGCTCTCGCTCTGTTTTATCAGTAAATAACCTTATAAGATGGTTATTTCGGGATTTTCCCGTAAATGATTGCGTAATTCCGGGCAATCCGGCCCGTCACTTGCGCAATCGCGAAAGAAAGGATTTTTATGGAACAGATACTCAAAGTTCTCATGGCACTGTTCATGGCGTTTATGCAGATTATCTCAACGCTCATGGGCGGTATCGGAGGAGACAAGAAGCTCGAATGGACCTGGCCTGTAGGTTCTGAGAGCAAAATCGAAACCGACTGGGAAGACGGCAAGCATTACGGCATCGATATCGTGCTCACAAAGGGCGATACGGCGGGAACACAGATTCTCGCGGCCGCTGACGGCTCCGTCGGCGGAGTTGTCAAGGGCGACAAGGAGCTCGGCAACTTCATCCTGATTGACCACGGCGATGTACAGTCGATTTACGCAAACTGCGACACCATCAATCTCGCAACAGGCACACCGGTCACGAAGGGGCAGGTAATCGGCACCGTCGGCAAATCGGCGGGAACCGAAAAGGCCTATCTCCACTTCGCGATTCAGGAGAAGCAGGCGGACGGCAAATTCGCGCTTATAAATCCTGCGAAATATGTCAAATGCCCCTATACTTCCACGACACCGGTCACGCCGACAAATCCCGTTGACCCATCGAATTACAGCCAGACCAGCGGTACATTCACCTTCAAGATTTACGGCTGGGGCCACGGCGTCGGAATGAGCCAGGAAGGCGCAATCGCGATGGCAAAGCAGGGCAAGACCTATAAGGAAATCATCACCCACTACTATCCCGGAGTTACCGTAGCGGCAGACCCGGACACCCCCGCCACAATCACGAGAAACGGCGTGAGCATGTCCCTGCTTGAGTTCCTCTGCAGAACCGTCTATCAGGAAATCGGTCCCTCATCACCCACCGAGGCGCTGAAGGCGCAGGCGGTAGCCGCATATACCTATTCGCAGGCATATAATAAATATACCGACCAGTCCTTCAACCCGTCCTGCAATTATTCGGGCACAAACCTTGAAAGAGCGGTTATGTCGGTGCTCGGTATGACAAAAACAACAGATAAACCTAAGGCGCAGTGCGCTTATTACAATAACAAGCCGGCTCAGACCGTTTACTTCGCCTCGTGCGCGGGCAAGACCACCTCATCCGAAAATGCTTGGGGCGGAGCAATCCCCTATCTCTGCGGCGGCGTTTCAAGTCCCGAGGAGGTTCCCGTTCAGACCAGAACCTACACCTCCGCCGAGATGAAGACTATTCTTGAAAAATACGCGACAAGCCACAATAAAGAGATAAATCTCGGCACGAATCCGCTCTACTGGATAAGAATAATCTCCCACGACAAGGCGAGAGGTGACGGCTGCGGCTATGTTGAGAAAATCAACTTCGGCGGCATCGAGGTCAAGGGCTCAACCTTCTGGACAGCGGTTGTGAAACCCGATTTCAAATCCTACTGCTTCGAGATTTATTACACCCCCGATCCCAAGTAAACAACAATCCGGCCCTGCATCGCGCAGGGCCGTTTTTTTATCAGCGGAGCATAATACCGTAAACCGTCCGCTCCGCAATAATTCATTATTATATGGATTTTTAATCAAAAGTGTGTTATCATATTTTTATTATGACTGCGGACAGAGGTTCTGAAATATATGTATCCCAAAGAGATTGAAAAATATCTGTTAAAAGTGCAGAAGCCCGGCAGGTATGTCGGAGGCGAGCTGAACAGCGTCGTGAAAGACCGCGGTTCGGTCGATATCAGCTATGCCTTCTGCTTCCCCGACACCTATGAAATCGGTATGTCGCATCTCGGCATGAAGATTCTCTATTCCCTTGTCAACGCGAGGGATGACGCGCGCTGCGAGAGGGTTTTCGCGCCCGATACCGATATGGAAGAGATAATGCGCAGGGAGAAGATTCCCCTCTGGGCCCTCGAGAGCGGCGAGCCGGTGAAGGATTTTGATTTAATCGGCTTCACGCTCCAGTATGAATTATGCTACACCAACGTTCTCAATATGCTCGATCTCGCGGGCCTGCCGGTCAGAAGCGCCGACAGGGAATCGCTCACGCCCCTTGTCATTGCGGGCGGAACTTGCGTCTGCAACGCGGAGCCGATGGCGGATTTCTTTGATATCACGCTGCCCGGCGACGGCGAGGAGGTCACAAACGAGCTTATTGACCTGCTTAAAGAATACAAGGCGAAGGGCGCCACGAAGCGCGAATTCCTGATTGCCGCGGCGCAGATTCCGGGAGTCTATGTTCCTTCGCTCTATGAGGTTGAATACAACGAGGACTGCACCGTAAAATCGGTTACCCCGACCTGCGGAGCGCCCGGAAAGGTAATCAAGAGAAACGTCGCGGATCTCGATACGATGTTCGCGCCCGAGAGCTTTGTTGTGCCGTATCTTGAATCGGTTTTCGACCGCACGACCGTCGAGATTTTCAGGGGCTGTATAAGAGGCTGCCGTTTCTGTCAGGCGGGTTTCCTCTCGCGCCCGCTCAGGGAGAAATCGCCCGCCGAAGTCGAGAGACAGTGCAGGGCAATCTGCGAGAGCAGCGGCTACGATGAGATTTCGCTCTGCTCGCTGAGCACAAGCGATTACAGAGGTCTGCCCGAGCTGCTCTCGAGCATGCTCCCGTGGGCGGATGAGAATAAAATCAATGTCGCCCTCCCGTCGCTGAGAATCGATAATTTCCCGAAGGAGCTCATGGATAAGCTCAACACGGTCCGCAGAAGCGGCCTGACCTTTGCCCCCGAGGCGGGGACCCAGCGGCTCAGGGATGTAATCAATAAAAACATATACGAAAAGGATATCCTCTCAACCGTCGCTCAGGCATTCGCCGGCGGCTGGACCGCCGTGAAGCTCTATTTCATGATAGGGCTACCGACGGAAACGAAAGAGGATATTGAAGGTATAGCCAATCTCGCGCAGGCGGTGGTCGATGAATTCTATCACTGCGAGAATAAGCCGAAGGGCAAGAGCGTGAGCGTCAATATTTCTCTCGCCTCGCTTGTCCCGAAGCCGTTTACCCCCTTCCAGTGGGAGGCGCAGGATAAGCCCGATGTGCTTATCGAAAAGCAGGATTACCTGCTCTCGTGCATCAAGACCAGAAAGGTCCAGCTGTCAAGGCACGTGCCGTGGACAAGCTTTCTCGAGGGCGTATTCGCAAGGGGCGACAGGCGGCTCGGAAAGGTAATCGAAACCGCGTGGCGCAAGGGCTGCCACTTTGATTCCTGGGAGGAGCATCTCGACCGCGAAAAATGGACCGCAAGCTTTGAGGAATGCGGTATAGACCCGTTTTTCTACACGGCGAGAGAACGTGACCTTGAAGAAATTATGCCCTGGGATCATATGGACTACGGCGTTACCAAAAAATTCCTTCAGAAGGAATATCTCAAGGCGCATAAGGGCGAAACCACGCCGAGCTGCCGCGAAAAATGCTCAAACTGCGGGGCAGCAAGGCTGAACGGAGGTGTATGCAATGAATTCCGTAAGGATATGGTATAAGAAATCGGGGCTCGTTATCTACACCTCACACCTCGATATGAACCGCTGTTTCACCCGCGCGGTCAGGAGGGCTGATATTCCGCTCTGGTACACCGAGGGCTTCAATCCGCATCCCTATCTCAATTTTCTGCTCCCTCTCCCGCTCGGGCAGAGCGGCGAAAAAGAGCCGATTGATATAAAAATCGAAGAGGATATTCCGCTTGACGAAATCGGCAGACGCCTGAATTCCGTGCTACCCGATGGTCTTGAAATCGTCGCCGTCACCTCTCCCGTAAACAAGGTCAATGAAATCACCGAAGCGCGCTATATCATTGATATTGAATTTGCTTCCGGCAGCGAGGCGGAGGGCTTCGCATCCGGAGCTGCGGCCGTAATCGAATCGGGCGTTCTCAACGCCGAAAAGCGCTCAAAAAGGGGAATTCAGACAGTCAATCTCTGCGAATTCACGGGCGATTTCTCCGTATCTTATGCGGAAAACCGTGTTCGCATTGATACCTGTCTCGCGACCGGCACTCAGCGCAATCTCAACGCCTCGCTTCTCGTCGATTCACTGCTCGGCGAATTCGGCGCTCAGCCGGAAAAAGTCAGCATAGCGAGAAAAGAAATTTATACTGCAAACAAAAAAATATTTGAATAAAATAAAAAAATGCTTGCATTTTATAAAATACTGTGATATATTTATACAGCATTTCCGCCGTCAATAGGTGAAAAGCCGAAGACGGGATTTAATTTGAAGATTAAAACGGGTGTTCCTCTGGCGAATGAGTGTATGAACATCTGAAAAAAACGGAGGTTTATTCAAATGGATGCACTCAGACTCATTTCACAGGATTCACTCAAGGAAGAAGTTCCGGTAATCGAGATCGGCGACACCGTCAAAGTATCGGTAAGAGTCCGCGAGGGTGAAAAATCAAGAATCCAGATTTTCGAGGGAACAGTTATCGCTCGTAAAGGTTCCGGCGTTTCCGAAACCTTCACCGTCCGCCGCGTATCCTACGGCGTAGGCGTTGAAAGAGTATTCCCGATCCATTCCCCCAACGTCGCAGGCGTTCAGGTCGTCAGACACGGCCGTGTCCGCAGAAGCAAGCTCTATTATCTTCGTGACAGAGTCGGCAAGGCGGCAAAGGTCAAGGAGCAGATCAGATAACAGGTCTACGGCTTTCGCATTTAAGCGAAAAACAAACAGACGAATCAAAAAGAAGAATCCGCAGGGTGAATACCTTGCGGATTTGACTTTTAATGGAACTGTAAACAGAAAAGCGGGATTACTCGCATTTAAGCGAAAAACGCGCTCGTAGGGGCGGATATTATCCGCCCGCCAAAAGGATATGCGGAGCATAACAGAATAAAACAAACCCGCAGGAAACAGCCTGCGGATTATCTCTTGCGAAAAATTTACGGTAAATTCAAAAATAGATATAGTAAAATATAAAAAATATGATATAATAAAATGTATATTATTTTTAACCGCGCGGGAGGTGAGGCAGTGACGCGGCAGATTGATACCTATTATGTTATATTCCGCAGGAATACAGGCGGCTTCCGGTCTGTGATTTTCGATACGGTTGATTCGCTCAAAACTTCGATTATAGTCGTGTTTCTGATATTCGCTCTCGCCTTCAGGGCGGTCGGAGTCAGCGGAACCTCGATGGTTCCGACTCTCAGCGACGGCGACTGGCTTGCCGTCACCGCCGTCACAACCGATTTAAGGCGCGGGGATATCGTGGTCGTCACCCAGCCCTGGGAGAGAGCCATTCCGATTATCAAGAGAGTCATCGGTCTCCCTGGCGACACGGTTGATATAGATTTTGACAACGGTTTTGTTTATGTAAACGGCGAAAAGCTCACCGAGCCGTATATCGCCGAGCCGACTCACGAATACTACGATGTGGAATTCCCGGTCACGGTTCCCGAGGGGCACATCTTCGTGATGGGCGACAACAGAAATGTCTCGCTCGACAGCCGCTCCTCAAAGGTCGGCTTCGCGGATAAGCGTTTTGTGCTCGGCAAAGCTTTTTTCAGACTTTTCAAGGAAACAGGATTCATAGGCAGGGAGGGTAAATAATGGACGAATTTGAAATGAATCAGGCAGAGGGAATCCGCGAGGATGAAACGCCCGAAACACCTGACGAAAATAAAGATGCAACCGAAATCACCGCCGATACCGAAACCGATGAAATGATTGAGAACGCGAGGGAAATTCTCGCCGGCGAAGAGGAGAAGGAGGAAACTCCGGAAAAGAAATCCTCGCCGCTTTCGGGATTTTTCGATATCGTTTCGATAGTCGCCTCCGCGGCAATCATAGTCGCCGTCTCGTTCCTGTTCCTTTTCAGGACCGTCGGCGTCAGCGGCGATTCAATGTTCCCGACCCTTCACGACGGTGACCGTCTCATTCTTTCGGCGTTTGTCATCAAGCCGGAATGCGGCGATATAGTCGTTACCTGCCAGCCTTCGGCCTACAGCTATGTCGAATCCACCCTTGTCAAGAGAGTTATCGCGACCGAGGGCCAGACCGTCGATATCGATTTCGAAAAGGGTATAGTAACCATTGACGGCAAGGAACTCGTCGAGCCGTATATTATCGAAGAAAACCGCACACACGAGAGGGAATCCTTCACCGCGCCCGTGACCGTTCCCGAGGGATATATTTTCGTAATGGGCGACAACAGAAACAATTCTACCGACTCCCGCGATTACAGAGTCGGACTTATCAGAGAGGAATATGTCATGGGCAAGGCGCTTTTCAGAATCGCCCCGCTCGGCAAATTCAAGCTGGAAAAATATTGATATGAACGAAAAAATGACGGTTCAGTGGTTTCCCGGCCATATGGCGAAAACACGGCGGCTTATCAAAGAGAGCCTGCCGCTGGTTGACGCGGTCTGCGAAATAGTTGACGCGCGCCTGCCCGAGAGCAGCAGGAATCCCGAGATTGACGTGATAGTCGGCAATAAGCCGAGGATAATTCTGCTGAATAAATGCGATCTGGCGGATGACGAGGCGACCGCCGGGAGAATCAGGGATTTTGCCTCGCAGGGCATAACCGCTCTGCCGGTTGACTGCCGCAGCGGAAAAGGGCTGCAGAAATTTCAGAGCTCGGTCCGCGAGGTGCTCAGGGATAAAATTCAGGCGAATATTGACAGAGGAATGGGCGGAAAGACCCTGCGCGTAATGGTGGTCGGAATACCGAATACGGGCAAATCCTCTTTTATTAACAGGATGGCGGGCAAAAACAGGGCGAAGGTCGCCGACAAGCCCGGCGTCACGCGCGGAAACCAGTGGTTTTCGATAGGCCAGGGCATAGAGCTGCTCGATACCCCGGGCGTTTTATGGCCGAAATTCGAGGATCCCGAGGTCGGCTTCAAGCTCTCGTTCATCGGCTCGGTCAAGGATGAAATTCTCGATATTCAGGAGATTGCGGTGCGCCTGCTCAGATTCATGCAGGAACGCTACCCTGCAAATCTCGCAGAAAGATATAAAATAGAAGACTTTGAAAATCTCGAGCCCTATGAACTGCTTGAGCTCATCGCGAAGAAGCGAGGATTTCTCCTGCGCGGCGGCGAATACGATACGGAAAGGTGCGCCGTTATGCTTCTCGATGAATTCAGGGAGGGCAGACTCGGAAAAATTACATTGGATTAAAGAAAGGAAGTGACTCCGGTGCGCAAAGTGCTTGCGATTTTTCTCGCCGCGGTGCTTTTTCTTGACATAATCTGCCTCGGGGTTATCTTCTTCACGAGGGATACGTCAAATAAAAACGGCAAAAACGGAGTGTTTGACCGCGCTGTCATAATGGCGGCGGGCAACAACGTCATAACCGATAAAATCATATCCCAGGCGGCGGCCGGCAATGTCGCGGGCGGATACAGCTTCGACCCGCTTTACGAAAACATAGCCGACACGCTCGCCGAGGCCGACGCCGCAATCATCACTCAGGAGAGCGTGATTTCATCCGAGCATCCCGTTTCGGGCAGCTACCCGCTCTTCAACGCCCCTTATCAAGTGGCGGATGAGCTCAGGCGCATCGGCTTCAACGTAATGAACATCGCGACCAACCACGCCCTCGACTACGGCGAGCAGGGTCTGCTGAATACAATTGATTTTCTTAAAAACACCGAAAAGCTCAGCGTAATCGGAGCGGTCGCGGACAGAGCGGATGCATCGCAGCCCGTTTACCGCACGGTCAAGGGAATAAAAATCGGCTTCGTCGCGTTTACCGACCCCGTCGGCGACAAGTCTCTTCCCGAGGATTCCCCGGCATATCTCTGCTCATCCGCGGACGAATCGATGATTTACGACGCGGTCTCAACCGCGAAGCAGGAGGCGGATTTCGTTATAGTCTGCCCTCACTGGGGCAATGACTACGGCAAAGACGTCACTCCGGAGCAGAGAGCTATGGCGAAAAAGCTCGCCGAATGGGGAGCGGACGCAGTTATCGGCACGAATCCGCACGAGCTTCAGGAAATGGAAATAATCGACAATACCGACGGCTCGACCACGCTCGTCGCCTATTCTCTCGGCAATTTCTCCTACCCCGCCGAGAAGGGCGAGCAGCTACTCGGAGGTCTGCTGAGTTTCGAGCTGGTAAGAAATACGGGAACAAACTCTGTCACGCTCGAGAATATCCGTATGCGCGGCGTTGTAACACACTACGGAATGGATATGTCGAATGTGCGTCTCTATATGCTCGATGAATACACAAACGAGCTCGCGAATGTCCACGCAGTCAGCCGCGAAAACACGCCCGATTTCGGCCTGAGATATCTCAAAAAGCTTCTCAGCGACAGAATCGACGGCAAATTCCTGAGGTAACTATGGATTATTCATTTGAAATATCTGCAAAGGAAAAGGGATATAAGCTTATCTGCGGAATTGACGAGGCGGGCAGAGGCCCTCTCGCGGGTCCCGTCTATGCCGCCGCGGTCATCCTGCCCGAAGGCCTTGAAATAGAAGGACTCAACGACTCCAAGAAGCTCACCGAAAAGAAGAGGGAAGCCCTCTTTGATATCATAAAAGATAAGGCGCTCGCTTATTCCGTAGGTACGGCCTCCGCAAGGGAAATCGACGAAATAAACATCCTGCAGGCGACTTTCCTCGCGATGAAGCGCGCGGTTGAAGGTCTCGGAATACCGGCGGATTACGCGCTCGTTGACGGCAACCGTATGCCGCCGCTAGCCATACCCGGTGAAACGGTAATCAAGGGCGACGCGAAGAGCCCGTCAATTGCCGCGGCATCGATTCTCGCGAAGGTCAGCAGGGACAGATATATGTACGAGCTTGACAGGCAGCTGCCGGAATATCAGTTCGCGAAGCACAAGGGCTACGGCACAGCGCTCCACTATGAAATGATTAAAAAATACGGAGTTTCCGAGCATCACCGCCTGTCATTTCTCAAGAATTTAAGCGAGAAATAATATGATAAAGAATAAACCCGGCGTCTGGGGCGAGCTTTTCACCGCCAGATACCTAAGGGATAACGGCTATAAAATCATAACCTCAAACTATACCTGCCGCTTCGGCGAAATCGACCTTATCGCGATGAAGGATGATGTGCTCTGCTTCGTTGAGGTCAAGACCAGGGCGGAAAACACAGAAAACCGCCCGATGGAGGCGGTCGACGAAGAGAAGCAGAATAAAATGAGGATGACTGCCGACAGCTTCGTTTCGTATTCAAAGCTCGGCAACGCCACGCGCTTCGATGTCAGCGAGGTCTGGCTCGATAAAGATTCAAAGCTTGTCAGACTCAACTATATTGCGAACGCTTTTTGATATACCCGCAGAGCAGAAAGGGCGGTGAACCGGATTGACAGAGAGCATAACGAATTATCTCGTGGGCGCTTTTCAGGGAAAGGTGCCCGCCGAACTGATTATATTCTTTATCTCCCTTCTTCCGATTCTCGAACTCAGGGGCGGAATGATTGCCGCGAAGCTTCTCGGCGTGGGGCTTGTGAAGGCATTCGTAATCTGCTATCTCGGCAACATCCTGCCGATACCGTTCATCCTGCTCTTCATCCGCAGAATTTTCAGATTCCTGCGCAAATCCGAGAAGCTCGGCGCGCTGGTCGACAAAATCGAGATGCGCTCGATGAAAAAGCGCGATAAAGTCCTGAAATACAAGCAGTGGGGTCTGCTGATGTTCGTCGCGATTCCTCTGCCCGGCACGGGCGGCTGGACCGGCGCTCTGCTCGCCGCCCTGCTCGATATAAGAATCAAGAAATCCCTGCCGATAATTGCGCTCGGCGTCTTCATCGCGGATTTGATTATGTCAATAATCTCATACGGCCTGCTCGGAGCGATTATAGGCCGGTAAATTAAGGGGGAACAAAAATGGTATATGTAACCGGTGATATGCACGGCGATATAAGCCGCTTCTCCGATCCCGCGCTCAGGCAGCTCAAGAAGGGCGATGTGCTTATAGTCTGCGGCGATTTCGGCTTCCTCTGGGATAACAGCAAGCAGGAACAGAAGAATCTCAAAAAGCTTGCATCCAAAAAATATGACATCTGCTTCGTTGACGGCACCCACGAGAATTTTGAAATTCTCAATTCCCTGCCCGTTATCGACTGGCAGGGCGGCAAGGTTCACAGAGTCGCCGGCAATATTTTCCACCTGATGAGAGGTCAGATTTATAAAATCGATAATATAAGCTATTTCACCATGGGCGGCGGCGAGAGCCCCGATATAGATATCAGATTCGAGGCAAACGCCTGGTCGAAGGATGAATTCCCGAGCCGCGATGAGATGGTTGAGGGCGCAAAACGCCTCGAGGAGCTCGACTGCAAGATTGACTATATCATCACCCACGAGCCCCCGGTGAAGGTCAAGACATTCCTCTCGCTCAAGGATGAGGAAAAGGTCGCCGTCAACGGCCTCAACACCTACCTCGACGAGCTTTCAACCGCCTGCACCTACCGACGCTGGTTCTTCGGCTCGATGCATCTCGATAAGTTCATCTCCTCCTCAATGGTCGCCGTCTATCAGGCGATAATCAATACGATTACCGGCGAGGTTATAACGAAGTAAGGATACTCTCTAAATGTAGAGGTTAAAATTTGTGTCGCAGAGAATGGGACGAGCTTTTTGGGGAGCAATAGATATGAGAAAAAAACTTTTTAATCTCATTGAAATCGGAAGTGACGAGCAAAACAATACTTTTGATTATTACGACTGGTTTATGATGGCCGTAATACTTTTGAGTATAATACCCCTTGCTTTTCATAAACAATATCTGGCCTTTGAAATAATTGACAAAGTAACGGTTTCCATTTTTATAATTGATTATGTATTAAGAGTTTTCACCGCCGATTTAAAACTGAAAAAAGGAGTAAAATCATTTTTCATTTACCCTTTTACTCCTATGGCTATAATTGATTTAATAACAATTCTCCCGTCTTTGAATTTTTTAAGCAAAGGCTTCAGATTGCTGAAAATTTTCAGGTTATTAAGAACATTTAAAGCATTTCGTGCTTTTAAAGTTATCCGATATTCAAAAAGCATCAACTTGATATTGGATGTCTTCAAATCTCAGGCCAAAACCCTTGGCACTGTTGCAGGATTGGCAGTCGGATATGTTTTATTCTCCGCACTGCTTGTTTTTAACGTCGAACCGGAGTCATTTAATAATTTCTTCGATGCTGTCTATTGGGCTACTGTTTCTCTTACCACTGTAGGTTATGGCGACATTTATCCGACTTCTACAATCGGCCGTATTGTAACAATGATATCTTCTGTTTTCGGCATTGCAATTGTTGCACTCCCAGCCGGTATAATCACCGCTGGTTTTATGGAAGCGTTAAGTGATAAAGAGACAAAAAAGGAGACTGAAAATGAAAGTCGGAATGAGGAAACCATCTGTAAAGAGGTCAATCAAAGCGAGGACAACGGGGAAAGTTAAAAGGAAAATAAAAAAGCAACTTGTCCCCTTTTACGGAAAAAAGGGCACAGGATGGATAAAAAATCCTAAGAAAGCGGCTTATAATAAGATTTATAATAAAACAACATTTTCTATATTTGATATTTTTAAGAAAAAGCGCAAAAAGAGATAAGGAGAATAAACAATGAAAAAGAGCAAAAAAGGCATAATTGCGGCTGTGATAGTAATTATTGCTGCTGTGCTCGGAATTTCAGGGGCGTTTAATGATTCAGAAGATAAGCCTGATTATGAAACAACCACTTTTGAAGAACGCATAATTACAAATTCAGATGAAGAATCAATAAAAGAAACGACTGAGGAAAAAACTACAATTACCACTACTAAGGCTACAACAACAGAGTCAAAAACGGTTAAACAATCAACGGCAGAATCTGAAAGGCACTATATTCTTAATAAAAATACGATGAAATTCCATTATCCTTCTTGTCGTGGTGTTAAAGATATGAAGGAAAAGAATAAGCAGGAATTCACAGGGTCGAGGCAGGATGTAATCGATAAGGGATACACTCCCTGCGGAATATGCCATCCATAAATAATAAAAAGGCAGGATTAACTCCTGCCTTTGTTTTTTAATACTTAATATCCGTAATTATCTTATGGTTGACGAAATCCTGGTTGCCGATGGCGAGGGTGGCGCCGAGGGATTTGCCGGAGCCGGAAATCGAGACGCGGGTGGTCTGCGTCAGCGAAACGACATGATTGTTCTCGGGGTTGAAGGTGAGAACGCTCTCGCAGTCGTGGAAGGTGAGCGAGTAGTTGACATCCTTGAATACTGCGGAAACTATGCCGCCGTTGAGTTTCTCATCGATTTCCTTCTTTGAAATCGGGGTGATGATTCCGCCGGTCTTGCTCGGCGCGGTGGATGCGCCGTGAGCCGCGGGCTCGGGATTCTTCTCGGTTCCGGTGACGAGCGTAATCCTGACGTTGCCGTTCGGGAGTTCCTCATATTTTGCAACCTTGAGGAAATCGGGATCCTCGAGCATACAGCCCTTCGGGGTGTTCCTGATCGGGAAATCGTTCATATCGTTGCCCTTGGGATAGACGTCGGGCTTCTTCTCGGCATCCTCTTTTGAGGTCATGAAGTTGCTCGCAACGCTCAGACCCGCGCTCAGCAGGGTTTTGCCGCTGGTGATGACTCTGCCCTCTTCGGGAAGCTCCTGGTATTCAACCTTTGTGAAGCCGGGGGCGTCTTTTTTGACTTTATTCATAACTTCGGCATATACCGCGAGAATCTCAGCCTTGGTTTCGGGCTTTTTCTTTTCGCCCTCTTCGGTCGATTCCTCGGATTCGTCGGTGCTCTCTGCGGTGACGTCGGCCTCTTCGGTCTTATCCTCGCCGCTTGTTGCCTCGGTCTCGGATTCGGTGATTTCGGTAGTGGTTTCGGCTGTTGTGCCGGTGGTGGTTTCATCCTCCTGCTTCGCTCCGCAAGCCGCGAGCGCGAGAAGCATTGAAACAGCCATAATTATCGCAATAATTTTTTTCATGGTTCCCTCCGTGAATACACTGTATATTATATATAAAAAATACTACTTAAAGGGTGAATTGTCAAGAAAGAATACGGTTTATGCTCCGCATAGCATTGTATTCGCCACACCCGTCTTGCTCGTTTTACTCGCAAGCCACCCTCTCCGTTCTCGGAGAGGGCCACAAGCGGATTTGTTTGATTATATTATGCTCCGCATATCCTTTTGGCGGGCGGATAATATCCGCCCCTACGTAAGCATATAAACCAAACCCTGTCATTCTGAGGCGGATGCCGAAGAATCGCAAGTCTGCGAAAAGCCTGTAAATGAGATCCTTCGCTGCGCTCAGGATGACAAAAATGTCAGGATGGTAATAATCGCCGGCCGTGCCGGAGTCTGTAAGAAAAACCCGCAGGGTTCGGTTACCTGCGGGCTGTGTTGATTATTGCCTTAATCGTTTTTCTTCGGGGGTCTGTTTCCTCTGTTTCCTCTGAAGGAGCCGCCCTTGCGCGGAGCATCGGAGACGGTGTTCTCGGGAACGAGACCTTCAACCTCGATGAGCGCCTCGCGGCGTGAGAAATTGAGTCTGCCCTGGTCGTCCTTCTCAAGGACCTTGACGATGACCTCGTCGCCGACCGTGACGACATCCTCAACCTTCTCGGTTCTCTTGACGTCGAGCTGGCTGATATGGACCATACCCTCGATGCCGGGAACTATCTCGACGAATGCGCCGAAGCTCATCAGGCGGGTAACGATTCCCTTATAAATTGCGCCGATTTCGGGGCCGTTGGCGATAGTCTCAACAATGCCGATTGCCTTCTTGCAATCCTCAAGATCGGTGGAGGAAACGAATACGGAGCCGTCCTCTTCAACGTCAATCTTGCAGTTGCACTCTGCGCAGATCTTCTGGATAACCTTGCCCTGCTTGCCGATGACGTCGCCGATCTTGTCGGGATCGATCTTGGTGCTGAGCATCTTGGGAGCCCACTTGCTGAGCTCTGCGCGCGGCTCTGCGATGACGGGAGCGATAACTTCGTCAAGGATGTAGCAGCGTGCTTTATAGGTCTTGTCGAGCGCCTCTCTGATGATGGCGGGAGTCAGACCGTGAACCTTGAGGTCCATCTGAATTGAAGTGATACCCTTCTTGGTGCCTGCAACTTTGAAGTCCATATCGCCGAAGAAGTCCTCGAGGCCCTGGATATCAACCATGGTCATGAAGCGGTCGCCCTCGGTGATAAGACCGCAGGAGATACCGGCAACGGGGGCCTTGATGGGAACGCCGGCGGCCATGAGCGAAAGAGTGGAGCCGCAGACTGAGCCCTGTGAAGTGGAGCCGTTTGAGGAGAGAACCTCGGAAACAACGCGGATGGTATAGGGGAATTCCTCAACGCTGGGAAGAACGGGGATGAGCGAACGCTCTGCGAGAGCGCCGTGGCCTATCTCTCTTCTGCCCGGTCCTCTCGGGGGCTTGGTTTCGCCGACCGAGTATGAGGGGAAATTATAGTGGTGAATGTAGCGCTTGGAATCCTCTTCGTCGAGGCCGTCAAGCGACTGCGCGTCGCTCATTGTGCCGAGAGTAACAACCGAGAGAACCTGAGTCTGGCCTCTGGTGAACATACCCGAGCCGTGAACTCTGTCAAGCAGGTCTATCTGGGCGTTGAGCGGGCGGATTTCGTCGATTCCTCTGCCGTCAACACGCTTGCCGTCATCGAGCAGCCAGCGGCGGACAACATACTTCTGAACCTTGTAGAGGCATTCCTCGATTTTGACTTCCATCTCGGGATAAATCTCATCGAATTTCTCGTGAACCTTCTCATAGACGGGCTTGAGACGCTCATCGCGGATTCTCTTGTCGTCTGTGTCGAGAGCGGCGCGGATATCCTCGATTGAGAATTCCTTGATTGCCTCGTACATCTCGGGATCGGGATCGTTTGAGGGGAATTCAACCTTCTCCTTGCCGACCTCGGCCTTAATCATATTGATAAATTCAACTATCTTCTGATTCTCTTTGTGGGCGAACATGATGCCGTCATACATATCGTCGTTTGAGACTTCGTTTGCGCCCGCCTCAATCATCGCGACGAGCTCGCTCGTGGAAGCGACGGTGACATACATATCGCTCTTTGCTCTCTGCTCGAGAGTGGGGTTGATGACATATTCGCCGTCAACCAGGCCGACAACAACGCCGGCGATGGGGCCGTCCCAGGGAATCTCGGAGATTGAGATTGCGATTGATACGCCGAGCATTGCGGCTATCTGGGGCTCGCAGTCGGGGTCAACGGACATAACGGTCGCGACAACGCCGACATCGTTTCTCATATCCTTCGGGAAGAGGGGGCGGATGGGTCTGTCAATAACTCTTGAAGCAAGGGTGGCCTTCTCGCTCGCCTTGCCTTCACGGCGCTGGAATGAGCCGGGGATTCTGCCGACAGCATAGAGCTTCTCCTCATAATCGACTGAAAGAGGGAAGAAATCGACGCCCTCACGGGGCTTCGGAGCCATAGTGGCGGTGCAGAGCACGTTGGTCTCGCCGTAGCGGACAAGGCAGCTGCCGCCTGCAAGCTGAGCCATCTTGCCGACTTCGACAACGAAGGGTCTGCCTGCGATTTCGGTTTCATACTTTTTGAATGTTGAGAATTCGTTGAAAACCATTTTCTGTTACCTTTCTGAAAATTATTTATTTCATCGGGCAGTTCCTGTTTTCAGCGGAAAATCCAAAGCAAAGAATCCTTTTCGCTTTGCCCTCGATTCACTGCTGAAAAGCTTCGGGAATGCCCGAGGATTACAAATGATAATGCCGGGTTGTTTCGCAATAATTGATATATTCTGTCATTCTGAACCCGCAGGGTGAAGAATCTCAATCCGCGATCCTTCGCTTACGCTCAGGATGACAGGATAATTCCGAATTCGCTTCGTTTCTTTCAAGAAACAAAGCAGGCGAGAGATCCCGCCTGCTCCGATTTTGCAATTATTTACGCAGACCGAGCCTTGAAACGATTGAACGGTAACGCTCAATGTCAACCTTCTGAAGGTAAGCAAGGAGGTTTCTTCTGTGACCTACCATCATGAGAAGGCCTCTGCGGCTGTGGTGATCCTTCTTGTGGATCTGAAGATGGGCGTTGAGGTCGTTGATTCTCTTGGTGAGAACAGCGATCTGAACCTCGGGTGAACCGGTGTCGCCCTCGTGGGTTGCGTATTCCTGCATGATTGCCTGTTTTTCTGCCTGTGTCATAATTTTCACCTCATTGATTAATTTGCCTCGGTCTCAGTAGGCGGCAGGTGAATTCCCCTTCGGGGCTTACTCCGTAAACCGTGATCCGGGCGTGCGAGTGGAATTATATCACACTATTTTTTATTTGTAAAGAGTTTTTTATTATTTTTTATAAAGTATATAACTATATTGTTTATTACAATCTGTTTATCACAGTCAGAAAAAAGCAGGCGCAAACGCACCTGCTTTTTGATTTTGAGGAATCCGTTCTGAAGTCTTATCCGGATCCGGATTAAACGCTTGATTCAAAGATTCAATTCCCTGCGCCGAATCAAAACCCCGCAGAGCCGGAACTCCGCGGGGGTCTTTTTATATATTTCTTTATTTCTGGTCGCCGCCGACGGAGCCTTCCCAGGAGTCAACAGCGCTGGCCTTGATTTCCTCGGGATTGAACCAGGTCTGGGTGACGGTCTTGGTCTCGGTGTAGAAACGGAAACCGTCCTTGCCGAGGGTGTGAAGATCGCCGAAGAAGGATTTCTTGTGGCCGTTGAAGGGGAATACGCCTACGGGAACGGGGATGCCGACGTTCACGCCGACCATGCCGCCGTCGGTTCTCTTGGTGAACTCTCTGGCGTAGTAGCCGCTCTGGGTGAAGATAACCGAGCCGTTTGCGAAGGGGTTGGCGTTCATGAGCGCGAGGCCCTCTTCAAAATTCTTGACTCTCTTTATGCAGAGAACGGGCCCGAATATCTCTCTCTGGCCGACTGTCATCTCGGGGGTTACATGGTCGAGGATGGTGGGGCCTACATAGAAGCCGCCCTCATAGCCGGGAACGACGGTGTCTCTGCCGTCGAGAACAAGCTCCGCGCCCTCTTCGATGCCCTTGTTGATCCAGTCGATGACGCTCTTCTTGTGAGCTGCGGTGACAACGGGGCCGAGATTGGTATCCTTCTCATAAGCGGGGCCGATTTTGAGCTCCTTCGCGAATTTGACGAGGTAGGAGACGAGTTTATCGGCGATGCTCTCCTGAGCTACGATTACGGGCAGAGCCATGCAGCGCTCGCCTGCGCAGCCGAAGGAGGAATTGATGATTCTGTGAGCGGCGCTCTCGATTGCGGCGTCCTCAAGCACGAGGCCGTGATTCTTCGCTTCGCAAAGGCACTGAACTCTCTTGCCGCTCTCGGCTGCTCTCGAATAAATGTGAAGGCCGACTGAGGTTGAGCCGACGAATGTGATGCCCTTGACATCGGGGTGATCCATGAAGATTTCCGCTTCGTTTCTTGAGCAGGTGACTATATTGATAACGCCGTCGGGCAGGCCGGCTTCCTTCCAGAGCTCCGCGATTCTCATGCAGGTCATCGGAGTCATGGAAGCGGCTTTGAGGACTATCGTGTTGCCGCATGCGATGCACATCGGGGTCATCCAGCCCATCGGAATCATGCCGGGGAAGTTGAAGGGAACGATGCCCGCGAATACGCCGACAGGCTCTCTGTAGAGCGTGGTGTCATATCCGGAGGAGGTGTCGCGGATGCTCTCGCCCATAAGCAGCGAGGGAGCGGAAAGAGCGAGCTCAACAGGCTCTTTGACCTTGAGGATGTCGCCTCTCGCCTCGTTCCAGACCTTGCCTTCTTCTCTCGCGCACAGCTCGGTCAGCTCATCCATATGGGCTACAAGCAGATCGCGGAAATCATAGATAATCTGGACTCTCTTCATTACGGGAACTTCGCTCCAGCTCTTGAACGCCTCTTTGGCGCACTCGACCGCGTAGTTTACCTCTTCCTTGGTGCAGCAGGGTGTCTGTGCGATGACTTCGCCGGTGCTCGGATTGTAGATATCCATATACTTGTCCGTCTTGGAATCAAGCCACTGACCGCCTGCGTAATACTGTAACTTTTTGACTGCCATAATTCTACCGTCCTTTATATAAATAATTTGTCTGTCAATAAATAATTATATTACAACTTTAATCCGCTTGTCAATGAATTTCACGGCGGATTTCGACCGCAATGCCGAAAAATGTGACCGGGAGCTTCGCGACCTGCTCCTTTGTATAGAATATCGAATCGTATTCGGGATTTTCCGCTATGAGGAGAATCCCGTTTTCCTGCCTCTTGAGGCGCTTTATCGTCGCTCTCTCCCTGCCCTCGATCGCGACCACGATATCGTTGTCGTCCGCGTCGCTCTGAACGCGCACGATGACCTGATCGTTATCGTAAAAGAGCGGATACATGCTGTTTCCGTGAACTCGCAGGGCGCAGTATTCGCCTCTGCGGGCAAGCTCGGGCGAAATCGCGGCAAATTCGCAGACGTCCTCATCGGGGATGAAGGTCATCTCGCCCGCCTGAACGAAGCCCTTGACGGGTATCATTATCGGGTCGTCGGGAGTGTCGAGGCCGAGAAGCGCGCCGATTGAGGTGTGAAAAATCTGGCTGAGCGCGACGAGCATATCGGTATCCGGATTCGTGCGCCCCTGCTCCCACTGGCTGACCGCAGTCTGGTGAACTCCGCATAATTCCGCGAGCTCAAGCTGGGAGAGCTTCGCCCTTTTTCTGAGTTCCTTTATATTATTCATACGGTTATCCTCCGTTTCTTTGCCTATATTATGAGCGAAACTATTCAAAAAGTCAATAGAATTTTGTAAACAATTAAAAATTCTATTGACAAAGTTAAAAATCTGCTCTAAAATAAATAGTGTAGCTCATATTATCGAATAAATGGAGGTAAAATTTAATGAAAACTGCTATTAGAAATCACGAAATCAAGCTGAATTATCCCGACGAGGAGGAAATCAGGCAGGCGGTGAAAGTCTGCTGCGGACGGTGCTGTGTCGCCTGCGAAACGCCGGTTGAATACGCCTGGCGCAAGCGCGAGACGGATATGGCGCTCCTGCTCGACACCGCGATTGAGCGCGAACTGACCGAAAATGAGCGAAAGGTCATTTACGCTTTCTATTTCGAGGAGAAGAGCTGCGCGGAAATCGCCGGCGAACTGTCACTGACCGTCTCGACGGTGCGCGAGACCAAAAAACGCGCCGAGCGCAAGCTGAAAAAGGCGTTCTCCTATCTGTATATGTATATTACGGATACGCTCGCGAAGCCCGGCTTTGACATCTGCCTCGATAATTCCTTCGCGATTCTCGCCGCGAAAAAGCAGACTCCGGAGCTTGTCGGAGCGCGGCTGCGGAATATCAGAGTCGGCAGGGCACTCACGCGGGAAAAGGCATCCGACGCGCTCGGCATCGGTATGGAGAGACTCGGCAGAATCGAGCGCGGGAAAGCGAATCCCGACGCTCTTGAAATCCGCAGAATCTGCGGCGTTTTCGGCGTTTCTTACGAAAAGCTGCTCGGCAGATTGAATTGAAGGAAGCTAATCGGATAAGGAGTGGATTTAATGAAAAGAAGTCTTGAGGAGCTTGCCGCCGGATATACCGCGGCGGCGCAGATTATTACCGGGAGAATCGCGGAGCGCAGGGAAAAGCTGAAAACTCTGCCGCCCGCTTCGCGCAGGGCATCGGCCATCAAGGGAGAGCTGAGGGTTCTCTACGCCGAGCGCCGTGACGCGCTCGAAACCGCCCTGCGTCTGGGAAATTACTATTCATAGGGGGGAAGAGCGGGAAAGGAGTTGGGTATATGGAAAATCCGGCGGCAAATTATATTCCTTATCACTCCGGGCGGGCACGCCGGAAAAATGCAAAGCGAACAAATCAACACGCAAAACTGTCATTCTGAGGCGGTACGCCGAAGAATCGCAGGTTCAAGAGAAACTGTGCTTATGTAAATTCATTTCCGATAATGCGCCTTTTATTGCGATCCTTCACTGCGCTCAGGATGACAGATTGCTCGGGATGACAAAACGCTCGGGATGACAGATTGGAAAGATACGGGGGAATCTGCGAGGACCGGCCGCGGGGCGGGTGCAGATTTCTCCCGTCTTTTACCGTTCCCTAAAAAGTATTGATTTTTTAATATTTATATTGTATAATCTTTTAATAATGGTTTATTATGACTGTTTTTCATCGGTAAAGAAGGTGGCTTAATGACCTATGATGAATTCGCGGGGGTTTATACTCTCCTGCTCACTCCGTTCAGGGAGGATCTCTCGGTTGACTATGATGCCTATGAGGAATATGTTGCCTGGCAGGCGGCGTTCAGGCCTCAGCATCTTTTCGCGGTATGCGGTTCGAGCGAAATGACATCGCTCACGCGTGAGGAGAGAATAAAATGCGCTTCTCTCGCCGTAAAGAATTCGGCGGGCATTCCCGTATTCGCGACTGGCAATCTCGAGGCGAAGCACGAGGATGAGATTGATGAAATCAAGGCCCTCGAGCAGGCGGGAGTCAGCGGACTCGTATTCGTCACCAAAGGAATGTGCGACAGACCGCAGGAGCAGTTCGAGTATCTCTCGGAGCTTGCGACTCACACGGAACTTCCGCTTATTCTCTATGAATTCCCGGGCATGAAGCC
>CADBBH010000002.1 GCA_902792905.1 Oscillospiraceae bacterium | reverse complement strand
TATCTTTATTTCATTCTGATAAATGTCATCATACTTATCATTTTCGGGATGAAGATACGGGCGCTTTTTCTTTTTGTCATACATAAATCTTTTGAGAGTATTTTCGTTATTCTCATCTATGGCAACCACAATCTTTCCGTAATCGGCGGAAGATTGTCTTCTGACTATTACCAGATCATTCTCTTCTATTCCGGCATTAATCATTGAATCGCCGTATGCCTGCAGAACAAAGTATTCACCCGAACCTAGCAGTGCAATCGGGAAATCAATAGTTCCTATTCTTGTTTCTTCTTCTGTCACAGGATTACCGCAGGCAATTTTACCTATGATATTTAACTTCTCTGTGGTTTTCTGCGCAACAGATTTTATATAGTCTGTGATAATTGTTTCTCTTTTGCCGTCATAATCTATGACACCTTCTGCTTTAAGATTATTCAGGTAAAGACCGACTGTTGCTCTCGGAATACCGACGGAAGCTTCTATATCTCTGAGAGAAGGAGAGCGGTAATACTTATCATAGTATTCATTAACATAATCGATTATTATCTTACTCTTTTCCGCTGTTTTGAAAACCATAGCACATCATCCTTTACAGAAAAAATACAAAAATAACCGGCAATAGACAACCGTCTAATACAGAATATATCACACAACTATCTCCTTGTCAATAGAATTTTCGAAACAAATATTAAGACACTATGAAACAAAAATCACAGCTCCGGTCCGGGAACTGTGATTACTTTTTGTATTTAATAAACCTTAAACCATAACAACTTGTTTGTTATGCGCAATTATACACCTTCGGTGCCATTGCGCCCTGCGGGAACGTTCGGCTTCGCTCACTTTGAGATTGCTCCGCAATCGGAAAGGACTCTGTCCTTCGCAACGAGTTGCTACCTGAACTTTCTGAAATGATTTATCATTTCCGGCTCATTGATTTATCAATGATGTGTAAAGGGTATTAGGGACTTTTCCCTAACAAGTGGGCGATTGTGGGAACAGAGACCTTGCTTGCCAGGTTTTGTTCCGGCATGCAAGGGCACAATCAATTCATTGATTGTATATACAGTCGCCTTGCTTGCCAGGGAAGTCCAGGCAAAAAATCGCCCGTGCCATTGTAAAAACTATATTCGGTATGATACTTTATTTACTTAATTACAATCCAGTATCCGTTATTATCGTTACCTTCCCGGCGGATGTAACCGTTTTCCTTCAGCGCTTTGATTGCGCGGTAAACGGTTTTTGATGATTTCCCTATTCTTACGGCTATCTCCGCATTAGTAAGAAAATCGGATTCTTTAATGATGCTATAAACCTCTTTTTCCGTCTTGGACATTTCATAGACATTTTTATGTCCGAGTTTTCTGAAGAAAATGAATTTAAAGCCGGTCTTTACATTTTCATAATCATACCTGACATTCTCTTTCTTACATACCGCAAAGGTTCTCTCGAATCCGGATCCGAAAGATTCAATCTCTGCAGACTTGAAAAGGACATTTACGATTTTGGGATTAAGCATTATGGGCTCAGCTGCGCTTGAAGCAAAGTCTTCAGGTTTAAGTCCGGCAGGGAACATACCCGGGCTGTAAATCACGACTCTGTCGCTGAATACTTCTATTGCAAACGTTGAATTGGAAGAATAAGAACCGTGAGCGAATGCGTTGACCACCATTTCACGGATTGCCGTCTGAGGGATTTCCGGCTTTTCGTTTCTTTGCGCATTTCCGGTTATCTTAATCTCCCAGTCTATTGAAGAAAGGATGAAGGTAATGGCTTCATTTATGCATTCAAAAATGTTGCCTTCAAAATGATTAAGCTTTATGAATGTATCTTTTGTCTCGGTAGCATAAATTGCGGTTTTAAGAATAATCGGTTTATTCTTTGAAAACAGAACCTTGCCGGCATTATTTAAGAGACCGGTTTTTTTATTCAGCAGGCCGAGTTTTGTGAGGATTGATTCTGAATCGGTAAACCGGTAATTGATTCTGCCCGATTCATTTCCTTTATCTATTATTTTTCTCAGGAGTTCTTCGTCCGAATCATCAGCTGTTTCGTCTGAATCGGCGTTTTCCCATTCCGAATAATCTACGCGTCTGAGTTTAAACATTTTTTCGAGTTCGATATCGGAAATCTGCCTGTCTTCGTCTGAAAAGCGCTGATAATATCTGCCGTAAGCGGAATAAGGAGAATTGTCTCCGCTGAAATTGATTTCGATAAATGTCAGTCCGTCATCTGAATTGCAATCCTTAACCTCATACCAAATGGATGGTTTAATGTTATCGGATATTTCGCGCGAAAGTTTACGCAGAGTATCCTGCCCGATTTCCTGACCGACGACGTCGCCGTTATTCTTAACTCCGAAATACAATGCTCCGCTGCTGTGTTTATTTAGGATGCTTGTAATGGAAATTATGCCTTCCTTGGTTTCGGATGTTGATTTTTTAAACTCTATGGTTTCATTTTCTTTACCGATATTCATATTGATTACCTCCCCGGACAAGCTCGGACAGTCCGCAATGTCCTGTCATGGACATTATAGTATGTCTATGTCCAAAAGTCAATATACTGTTCGTATATTATTCCGGCAGAAGAAAGAATCTTTATATCGGATTACCAATATGATATAATTAAATATAATTTTTTCAGATTTTTCCGTTAGATTTGCAATTTTGGCTGACTGCTTATTGAAGGGACAATTCCGAATGCCAAAGAAAGGGGGCGAGGTTATCAAAAACACAAAGGACTGCAATGCCATTCTCAAAGAATGTTATGCACAATACAGAATAAAACTGTTTAATTACTGCCTCGCCCGGCTTGAAGGCGCGAGGGAAGACGCAGATGACTGCGTCCAGGATTCCTTCCTGGTGCTGCAGCAAAAACTGAATTCAGGAGAAGTAATAGAAAACCCGAGGGCGTTCCTCTACCGCACGGCGGATAATTTCGTCAGGCGGCGCAAAGAGGAAAAAGCCAAAGCGAAGCAGAGAAATGTTCCGCTTGAATATGCCGAGGATATCGCATCGGTCGATGCCGGTTATCTCGCCGCGGTTGACGAAACGGACTATAACCTGCTCGCGGAAGAGCTGATTAAAACTCTCTCGGATGACGAAAAAACGCTTTACGATTTGCGGTTTGTGCGCAGAACCGCAGTTAACGATATTGCCGTTATGATGGGTATTTCACCCGCGGCGGTCTCTATGAGACTGAAACGCCTGAAAGATAAAGTAAAAATGAAAGTATATGAGAAAGGAGGCGGATGAATTGAGTGCAATAGTTGTAAATAAGAGCATACTTCTCGGTGAAGATTTCACCGGAAACCTTGAAGAAGCTCTCTGCGCATATCTTAATAACCTTATTGATGAAGAACTCGCCAAAGGCGACGAAACAGATTTTGACCTTATAGACGAATATGCCGACACGATAAACTGTATCCGTGAAAACGGCGTCGATATACTTCCTGTTATCTCAGACAGGGATTTTATGAAGAGAATCGGCATTGCGCCCAAATCGCCCGCGTTTAAGATAGCGGCAATCGCCGCCGCTCTGGCAGTCATTATAGGAATCGGCACTGTTGCCGCTCAGGGCACGCCGTCCGAGATTGCCCGTGATGTCGCAAAGTATTTCAGAGAATTATTCAATGTATATGAGCTTGAACCGGTCACCGAACAGATTTCTGAAACCACCACTGTTAGAGCCGCGGAAAGCACAACACAGCAGGTGATAATTAAATCAATCGAACTGAAATTCAGCTCCAGCTTCCGCCGTGAATACTATGTGGGAGAGAGTTTTGATAAAACGGGGCTTGATGTTGTTGCTCTGACCACCGAAGGAAGCTATACAACAGATGATTACACAGTAAAATTTGATTCGCCCTTTGCCGAAAAAGCCGGCGAGCAGACTGTAACGGTCACGGCTTACGGCTTCAGCGAAAGCTTCAAGGTCAGAATTCTGAATAACGAAAAAACGCCGATACTCAACTCGATTTATGTCACCTTCCCCGAAGGCTTTGATTTCACCTACAGCTACGGTATCGACACGGCGCTCTTAGAAATAGGGATGCGGGTTTTCGCGGTTTACAGCACTGGAGAAGAGAGAGAACTTTCGGCGGATGAATATAAGGTGGATATTGACGAAACGCGCCTGCCGTTTTACAGCCGCGCTTATATTACGGTCAGTTATGGCGGCTGCTCAAGTTCCTTTACATTAAAGGGGGTTTAATTATGAAGAATATGTATAAAAAACTTGTATGCTTTTTATTGGTTGCTCTGTTGATAATAGGAATTACACCTTTATCAAGTGCCGAGACTATTGAACCTCCGCCGAAAATTACCAGTTCTGACGGGAATTGGATTATTATGCCTGTAGATGTCAGCCTGCAAGCATTATACACTCACAGTATGTTTTACAGCAGAAAAGATAATGAAGCTATTCTTTACAGATATCTCGGTAATGATATAAATGTTGAAATACCCAAATATATTGACGGATATTCTATCACAAAAATTTATGATTATTGTTTTAATGGCATCGCAGAAAACGAATCTGTTTATTCTATTGAAGATAATTATAATCATGATAATAATGATAGAATCATATCTGTCACGATTCCTTCAACTATTAATTTGATCGGTGGTTGGGCTTTCGGCAGTATGGATTCTCTGGAAGAAATAAAATTTGATGATTCTTTTACCGGTAGACTTGATATAGACAACTGTGCGTTCAAAAATTCACCATTTCTGCAACGATTATATATACCTGAATACTGTGAATTTGATGATAGCAATTCATTATGGGGTTCATTTATTTCAGAATTAAAAACACCTACAGTTAAGAACAGTTCCTCAAATAGAGCTATGCCGTTGGAAAGGGTTGAAAAACTAACAATTACCGATAATTATACATTTGGAATCTGTAAAGGTGTTTTTTGCCCACACTATTCACAAAACTATCTACAAACAGTTGAGTTCGAAGGATTTGTTACAGGTGATACGGTTGAATCGGATTTTAAGTTTATAAATGGTAATTCCATAAATAAGCCTGATTTGATTTTCCATCATATTCCGTCATTCAAGGTTGAAACGGAACTCCTGGAATTAGGGTATGTTAAGAATTATGATTACGAAACCGGATTTACAACTTATTCAGTTAATGGAACGCTGGACACCTCATATACTCCAAAAACCAATAATAACGGGGTTGTCAATGAGTTGCAAAGCGGAAGTTTTAAGTATGGTCTTACTAATTCGGGAAACGCCGTAATCACCGGTTATTCGGGAAACGAAAACAGTATTAGTTTTCCTGCAGAGATTGATGGTTACACCGTTACGGCTCTCGGAGATAATGTAAATGCTATCAATATCGGAAAAGCTGTTACTATTATCGTCCCCGACACAGTCGAGTATATTGCTAAAAATGCTTTTGCCGGCAATAAATACCTTGAGAATGTTAACTTTACAGATAATCTGAAAATAATAGAGGCGAATGCTTTTAGAAATTGTTTGATAAAAGAAGTGATACTACCGCAAGTGAAATATGTCGGTCAGGCTGCTTTTATGGACTGTTTGCCGGAAAGAATTAGTATTCCTGCTACACTAAAAGAGATTCCTCCCCAATTGTTTTATTGCTCTACATGTAGGGATCCAAACCGTCAGTTAATAGAAGTTGATATATCAGAAGGAGTTGAGACAATAGGTCCGGATTCATTTTGCTTTATAGGAACCGTTCTTGATATATATGGTCAATATGAGTTAAACCTCCCTTCAACGATACGGTATTTCGGAGACTGCGCATTTGCGTGTACTACCTGCAAAACAATAGACCTTAATATTACGAGCGGAGTCAGAAAACTGAATGCAGGGGCTTTTAAGTGGAATTCTTATTCATCGGTAAATCTGCCGAATAGCCTTGAATATATCGGCGAAGGATGCTTTGATGACACCGTGTTCAATCAGACTGTTAAAGTCCCGGATTCTGTAATTAAAATTGATGATTCAGCATTCGCTTTAACATCGGCATCGGAAATTATATTATCAGAAAAACTAAACTATATTGGTTCTGGATGTTTTGAGCAATCAAATATTGGCAATTTGTCTATACCCAACTTAGTTAGAGATATTAATTCAAATGTGTTTAAATATTCATCTATTGGTGAACTGACTTTGCCCGAATCTCTTGAATTAATTATAAGCTCTGCGTTTAGTTTCTGTTCATTGGAAACATTGAATTATAAGTGCAGAGACCTTGTTTATGGAACATTCCCCTCTAATTTTCAATCTAAGAACATATTCATTACAGAAAGTGTCAGAAGAATAAAGTCAAAATTGTTTTCAAAAACAAATATATTGGAGAGAGTTACGGTTTTGCCAGGTGTCGAAGTGATAGATAATATGGCCTTTGCCGACTCAACTATTAAAGAGATTAATCTTCCTAATACACTGACTAAGATTGGAAATAATGCATTCAGAAATACACAGTTAACTGAATTAACAATACCGCAAAGCGTTTCATATATCGGAACTGCAGCGTTTGCATCAAACGAAAAACTAGAACGTGTGGAGTTGCTTATAAGAAATTGCTTTATAAATGTCCAGGAGTATGGATATAACGATGATATATATCCATTTGAGAATTGTCCAAATTTACACGAAATCATTATCAGCGAAGGTATAAAATATATTCCAGATAATCTTCTGAAAAACTGTACCAGTATTGAAAGCATTTCCATCCCCGACAGCGTAACGGATATAGGCTCTTATACATTTGCAAACACAAGCATTAAAAGCATTGAAATTCCCGAAAATGTCGAAAGCATAGGTGATGGGTGCTTCGAAAACTGTAAAGAGCTTGAAAACATCGTAATCAACGGAAATGTATTCCTTATCGGCGATAACGCTTTCGGCGGATGTGATAAAATCAGAGATATCTTCATCGCGGACAGCGTCAAAGATATAGGCAGAACGAGTTTCGCCGGCTGCACTTCTCTTGAAACGGTATATATGTCGCGAAATGTAGTCTATATCCCCGAAAGATGCTTTGAAAACTGCACCGCGCTGAGTTCGTTCACCTGGGAAGCGGACAGCAAGCTGATAGGAAAACTCGCTTTTGCCGGATGCACTTCACTGACAACTTTCAATTTTGTCGGCATAGAGAAGCTTTATCCCAATTCTTTCAAGGGAAGCGGAATCGGTGTCGCATCACTCGGCGAAGCAAGGGACGAGGCCGCGGCCGCGCTTCAGGTGGTTGAGGCGCAAAGCTTTATGAACTGCCCCGAGCTTCAGACCGTCGCCCTCGGCGGCAATGTAAACACAGTCCAGACTCTTGCATTCGCAAACTGCGAGAATCTTGAAACCGCCATTATCTCCGACAGCGTAGAAACTATATCTTCAGACGCCTTTGAAAACTGCCCGAAGCTGACGATTTACTGCTCCGAGGATTCTTACGCATACAATTATGCCAAAGCGAATAATATCCCGGTCAGCACCTTTGTTGTCGCACCTATTCCTAATCAGCGCTACACAGGCAAAGAGCTCGAGCCTGCCGTAAGTGTCACGGTCAGCGGCGCTCAGCTCTCAAAGGGCGAAGATTTCAAGGTGAAATACTCCGATAATATCAATGTCGGCACGGCAACTGTAAAGGTGAGCGGAATCAACACTTACAAGATGTTCTCAAGCATTGTCAATTTTGCGATTCTTACCCGTGATATCTCCGAAGCGGAGATTGACAGCATAGCCGACCAGCACTACACCGGCAGCGAAATCACGCCCGCACTCAGAGTTATCTACAACGGCAAACTTCTCCGCGAGGGTTCCGATTACAAAGTAATCTACACAAACAACACCGCTGCAGGCAAAGCCAAAGCGACTGTTACCGGCATAGGAAACTTCTCCGGCACGACAACAGCCGAATTCAACATAACCGAAAACGGCGGAGAAACCGAATCGCCGATACTTACATTCTTCAGAAATGTGGCAAGCTTTATATCAAGAGTGATTTCGTTTTTTATCTCGTTATTCAAATGATTCTGTAACTATCCTGAGCAGCGGGTTCAAATCGGAGCCCGCTGCTTCGGCAATTGTTTGTGCTGATTCTGCATTATATGCTGGTATATCGGATTATGTATATATAGTATTTTAACTTACAATAAAAGCACGAAGAATCCATAAGGATCTTCGTGCTTTTGGCATTTATTATAAAGTTTTTATATTGCCATTAACCAACCCTGTCAGATAGCGCCGCAATTAACTGATTTGATAGTTCTTCAAAACTACTGGTTTATGAACACCTACCGCGGAGAGGGCGCTGTTTATTATTTCAGGTCTTCATTCATTACTCTGGTCAGGCGGGCTGTTATGCGCTGCCTGCCGCTGTAGGTGCAGGTAAAGAGAGTCATATCCCAGCCAGTATTTTCCTTCATTCTCTCCGTATCATAGCCGTCAAGCTGCTCGATGGCGGAAATCTCATATGAATAGGTCAAGCCCGCTACATCAGTGAAATAGACTTTGTCGCCCGGTTTTGCGTATTTCAGATTACCGAAATGGCTCTGATAATTGTGGGCGCAGATTACCGCAGTCCCCTCGGGTACGCTGCCGTAATACCTGCAGGGCGAGTTTTTCAGTTTTGCGAGAGAATAATCCGACTGAACGGGAAGCTCAATACTGAGCGAAGGAACTGAAATGACGCCAATATATTTATCGCCGTCTATCGCCGCGAAAACTTCACCGTTTTCCTCCTCCTCATAGGAGGTTTCCTCCCCTGCCTGCTCGACTGCTTCAATGATTCTGTCAGCGGTTTCGCCGGCTTTTTTGTCATTCATTGCATTAAAAGCAAATAAGCCCCCGGCCGCTGCTATAAGCAGCAGGCCGAAAGCCATTAAAGCGATTCCGATTTTAGTTTTCTTTCTTTTTGCCTTCTCCATAAACTGCAAATCCTATGGCAAACATCATAATTCCGGCAAATCCGAGTATCGGAATGGGATACTGAATCATACCCGTCTGCGGGAGCTTTTCGCCTGAGTTATTCGAAGAGTTATCATTGTCTGTTCCGGGGGTACCGTCCGGCGCGGTTGTGTGAGTTCTTGTTGGATGTTCGCCCGGAATATAGGGAACAACAGGGACAACAGGCACTACGGGAACGGGCGGGACAACCGGTGTAACCGAATCGCTGCTCTTGGTGGTGTTTTCCGACGGTTTTGTCGGCTGAGTCGGAGTTGTCGGCGATGTCGGTGAAGTAGGTGAAGTCGGTGAAGTCGGATCTGTCACGGGAACATCAATTTTCGGCTCCGCGGTGACATCGAAGATAAGTTCCTCAGCTGTCTCATAGGGAACGAAGACTACAAACGGATTAAAAAGCTTATCGGGTGAATAGACAAGATATGCGCCGAGTTCACAAGGAAGCGATGCCTTTCCTTCGGTATCGGATTTGATTGCCGTACCCTTGATTCCCTTGCCGACAGCGGTATCATAGAGATGCATCGCGGCTCCCGTATCACTCAGATCGATATGAGAATCGGCAAAATCGCCTGTAAGGGTGAAAGAGGCGGTGCGATTGGAATAGAGGCAGTCCGCAACCTTGACTATATTGACAGTTTTATCCTGAAGGGGGCTCTTATCGGCTCTGTTTATCATAACTACGGTTATTTTTCCGCTCGGTGAAGCAGCGCCTGCGAGAACGCCGAAAGGCATCAGGCAAACGATAACTGCAATTATTATCATAAACAGCTTTTTCAAGAGTCTTCCCTCCTTCTTTTTTTCTTTATAATGAGAATAATTATTAAGAACAATACAAAGCACGGAGCCGCGATTATAACTGCGAGCTGATCGGCCGGCAGTTTCGGCTTTTCGGCCGTATCGGTCTGAACTTCGCGGACTGTTTCGTCATAACTTACCCTGTGGCCTCTGACGAGCAGGCGGTGAGTGTTGATGCCGTAGGGAGTGCAGGTAACGAGAGTTACATAATCCTTGCCCGGAACTATCTGCAGATCCCTTGTGTCGGTCGGCAGAACAGTCTTTATCTGATCGACCTCGTAAGCGAGGATGTCGTCAAGAACATAGAGATAGAATCTGTCGCCGATTTTAACTTTATCGAGATCGGTGAATAATCTCGCCGAAGGCAGACCTCTGTGACCCGTGAGCACCGCGTGGGTGCTGAGGCCTCCTACAGGAAGAGAGGTGGTCGGAACATGGCCGACGCCCGATTGGAGAATCGCTTCCTTCGTCGTGTGATAGATTGCCATTCTGACATCGATGGAATCTATCTTGAGATAGCCGATCATGCCGTTACCCGAGGGATTAATCGCGGCGCGGTATTCGTCGTTTCCTTCGAGGTCGCGCTCGTCTCTGGGGAATTCATTGGTCGTGATGGTCTTATTGTAGCTTCGCGCATCGTTGAGAATCTTGCGGAAATCTTCCTTCGAGAGCTTTGCGACCTGCTTATCGTAGGAATTGATTGCCACGGACTGATGCGCCTTATTGACCAGATCGCTCAGGGTCGGATACAGCATCAAGCCAAGCCCGGCAACGAATACTACTATAAGAATTATTGTAGATAAACGCTTTTTCATAAAAACTCCGTGTTTGGTTTGAGGCTGTTTCCGCTTATCCTCCCCGCCCGGTTTCCCGGGCAGGGAAGAAATATCAATCAGTCAGTTTACGAAAAATTATTTAACTTCGGCCTTCTGCTTTCTGGTGATAAGAACGAAAGCTGCTGCGAGCATGAGTGATGCGCCGCCGAAGATGAAGAGCCAGGTGCCGATTCCGCCGGTTGAGGGAAGGATGCCGCCGGCCTTGTTGATAACGGTAACCTTGTCGCCGCTGAGAGTTTCAACATCGCCTTCTGAATCATAGGTTGCGGTAATGTTGACATCAACATCATCTTTGAGGAGGTTGTAGTTCGCGGGAGCTACGGTTTCGGTAAGGGTGTAATGGCCTTCTGCGAGACCGTCAATATAAATCAGGCCGCTGGCGTTGGAAACTACGGTTGCGTTGGCCTCAGTTGCCTCAAGAGTATCGGAAACCTTGTATCTGCCTTCGGTAAGAGCAACGGGGATGGGAGTGCCTGCATCGTCTTTAAGAACGAACTCTGCGCCCTGGAGAGCTTCCTGCTTGGAGTTGACCTTGGTGATTTCAAGGGTGAAGCGGTAAACCTTAACGGTTGAGGTGGGAGTCTTCTCGGTGATTGTATCATTGGTTACATTGTTGCTGTATTCAAGCTCAGCCTGGTTGCCTGTGCCGTCAGCAGCGGGATAAACATTGGCGTTTGCGTTGACTTTCGCCGAGTAAGTGATGACGATGGGATCATCCTTGTCATATTCTTTGAGGAGTTCAAAATCGATAGTTACGGTCATAACCTGGCCGTCATAAGTGATATGGCACTTTTCGTTATTTGTAACATCAGCGCCTTTAATAGTAACTTTTGCGTTATTATCGGGGGTAAGACCTGCATCCATAGTATCTTTTACTTTATAGATGTAGTTTGAATAACCGGTAAGGTCGGGAACTATTGAATCAATCTGGAAGCCGACATGCTGGCCGAGATTTGCGCTCACGCCGTCTGAACCGTTGTCAGTGGTTGCCGCGTTGGTAGCGCTGTCGGAAACAGCTGTGATTTTCTTATCGATGGTGGGAACTGATGCCTTAAGATCGATAGTTGCGTCGGGAGCAGCTGTGGTAAGAGCTATGTTCGCGATAGCTTTTTCGGGAGCGGGTGCGTCGCTGTTATTGGTGCCCTCATCGTAAACAAGATAGTAACCGGGGCCGAGTTCATCGATAACCGCGGTATTCGCGCTTGTCGCAGTAACGGAACCTGCAGCATAATTTTCGGGATGATCGCCTAAAGAAGCGTAAATTTCTCTTGCGAATGCCTGAAGCTCGTCTGCGCCGGTCTTGCCCGCTACAAAAGCGTATGCTCTCGCGTCTTTATCAGCGCCGGAGTTTTCGGGAAGATTCTTGGAATCAAAATATGTGCCGAACGGAGCTGCTATTGTGTAATCATAGTTGCCGCTTGTCGCGTCATATACAACATCAAAGATTTTGTATGCTCTGTAGGTATGGCCTTTCATCGAAACGGCCTCGTTGGTGTTGTTGATGGTGATTGAGCCGCCGTCAACAGCGAATGAGGGAATGCTCATTGAGAAGAGAACGAACAGCGTAAGAACTGCTGCTATAATTCTGACTTTGTTTTTCATAATTTTTCTGCCTTTCGTAAAATTCTATGATTGATTGATATAATTACTTAATCAAGGGATTTGCGCCGTTTTTTATAAACCGGAAGATACATGCGGAATAAGAATACCGCCATGCTGAGGAACACCGCCGAGAATCCAACGATTCGGATTGTATCCGGATTGCCGCGGCCTCCCGTTTCGGGAAGCGGCCCGATTGCCGTGGTTGAACGGTTTGTGACCGTGATTACGCCGCCTTCAACACCGGCTGTATTGTTATCGCTGTAGAAAGTTTCGAATCCGGGAATATTGCTGGTTTCTTCCACGTAGTAAAGGTAAGTATAGGTTGTGTGATCAACAGTTTCGGTCAGTATCAGATTATCGAAGAATCCCTGCCAGCCGTTACTGCTGCTCAGAATTCTCGAATCCAGGGGTTCGGTCTCGTCATAATCTTCTTCTGTAGGCTCACTTGAACCGCCCGTGGTCTGAGGTGTATCAAGCAGTTCAAACAAATCTGCATCGGTAACATAAGCGTTATACGCTCTGTCAACTGTATAATTGACTGTCAAATCGGCATTTACAGTCAATGTCTGATCCTGAGACGGTTCTCTGTACCACACTGTATATGACCGGTTTCCGACTCTTATGGTTTCGGAATACGCGGTTCCGCAGGCTATTGTCTGCGTCTGTGTATCAGATATGATTCGTCTGAGATTTGCGCGGTTGGCATTATTCTGCGAACCGTAACCTATATGGAAATTATAGGTAAGAACAGCTCCGTGCGGCACATTTTCAATCACGATAGTGCAAGTCTTGTTATTACTGTCGGTGCAGTTCAAAGTAACCGTGCAGGTGCCGGGTGTCTCAGCATGAACATGTCTCTTGAGACTCATTTCAACCGGCGGCAACGACGACACATCCGTGATTGTGCCTCCGAGCTTATTCTGCCATTGCTTGCGGACAACCACTGTGCCCTCATCGGGCAGCGCTCTGTTGGTGACGCTGAGCGTTCCGTCCTGAGCGCGCAGAGAATCTGAAATATCTGCTATAAAGTAGCCGTCGGGACAATTCTCTCTGATATAATAGGTATAGCGTTTATTATTCGAATCCCTTATGGGAACGGTATATGTCTGCGTGTAATCATTCGCATTGCTCAGCTGAGCGACCTGCGCCGTTTCCTCGACATTGCTGTCATCGGCCATACGGTAAAGAGTTACGGTAACCGCGGGTAAACCGGTTGTGTCGGTTATATCAGCTCCGTCCTTATCCTTCCACATTTTCTCAATGGTGATTTCCATATTCTCTTTGCGGGAGAGGAAGGTCGCTTTACCGTTATTACCCAGAAGTCCATTGACGGTCGCGCTCGAATCAGCGGTTCCGTCATTGACCGCCGTATAGGCGTAGGAATGGGAATCGGGAGCGGTCGAGGTTACATTATCTGTCTTTTGCGTGTAACCGTCGAGTCCGGTCTTCATTGTGCTGCTGACGAAATTATGAAGCTCATCTTTGACAACATTGAAATAATAATCATTGTCGCCGGGAATTTCATAAGTTACCGTTGTCAGCGGGACCATATTTGAATCGAAGGCATTGGTGTAAGCCGGGCCTTCTTCAATTTCATTGGTAAAATCAACGCCGTAGGTCAGGGTTGTGGGCTCGGCCGGGATATACTCGCCGTTTCCTACATCCTCCCTGTCCGCGAAGGTAAACATCGCAACCTCTCTCGCGGGAAGGTTCCAGACAAGAGTCTGCTGACCGTTCTGGTCCTCGGTTATTGTTACCGTAGTATCAAAACCGCTGAATGTGTAGGTTCCGTCGCCGTCATCGTCTGCTGCGGTCACCGGCGGTTTGCCGTTTTGCTTCAGGGTTATATCGGTTATATACATTCCCTCGCCGATGACATCGGTGAACTGAACGTCGCTGCTTTCGGTGCCTGAGCCCTCGTGGTTGACTATCGGAATCGTGTATTCCATCGAGCCCATCTTGATGATATTCGCCAGGGTTACGAAGGCATTCATCAGGACCGAATATGTGTTGGCAAAGGTTACATAACCGTCGCCCTCATTGATATAGGTATAGTTGCCGTCTAAAGCATAGTTTTTTTCGGTAACTTTGGGAGCCCAGTCGGACTGGCCCATATAATATTTGATTTTTTCCCGCGAGGTAGCGTTTTGGTTGGTTCCTGTCACTCCGACCATATAATACGGATTAAGAAGGCAGGCGGTATAGTCGGGGTTATCGGGGTCAGTGGGCTCGTCAACTCCGAGACCGATATTGAACCATTGAACATCAATTTCTTTGCCGTTGCTGTTATATACCTCATAAGCATCGGCAAGACGGTCGCGCCATATAGCTGCCGAAAGTATCGCTCCGGTTGCCATAAGTTCGTATCTGTCGCCGCCGCTCGAGGTCGTTATCGTATTTGTCCTGAGATCCGCAACATCTTCCGAATTCCAGTTTTTGCTCGCCAATGTAGGCTCGCCGTCGGTAAGCATGATAACATAAGGCCTGCGTTCAACGCTGTTATCCGTCTCGGCGTTAATGTCATCAACAAAACTTTTAACGCCCGCCGCTATACCGTATTGGGTGCAGGTTCCACTGTGGGCCGTCTCGTTGAACGTAAATGATTCTCCGTCTTTGAGCAGCGTGCTGCTTGACGCGACGGCCTGAGTTCCGGAAAGGCGGATATATTTATCTTTCGTTTCGGTGGAAGTGCTGCTGCTGGTATAGTGAGCGAGCGGCATAATCTCTTTTGAATATTGATTGCAGTTTGAGCTGCTGCCGCTGAAGCGGAAGACCTTGATACGGTTATTGGGATTTGTCTCAGTAATAATATCAATCGCTTCGTTGGCGGCATCCACCATCGCCGAAAGTCTTGAAACACTCGTTCCGTCATCTTTTTCAACATCTCTGTTGTTATACATTGAAGTCGTGAAGTCGAGAATGAAGAGAACATCGGCTGCGATTGACTGCGTCTCGGTTGTGCCGAAAGACGAAATATATTCCTGAGCGAGAACCTTGAGGTTCACGTCAAAGTGATCGTCATTGACATTTACGCTCTTATCGGTCCAGATTCTGCCGTTATTCGAAATCGTGCCGAAGCCGGCCGGAACGGTTCCAGTATCGGGGTCCGACGACAGAGTATATGTGTATTCGCCCTTTTCCGCTATGCCGGTATCAGCTCTCGCGAACAGAGGTATCATACCGACAACGAACGCTGCGACAAGCATCAGGGAAATAAGTTTTTTCCTCACGGTCCTGCTCCTTTCTTAAAGATTAAAAACTACATTAAAAGTTATATCACAAAAAGGGTAACAAAAAGGATACAAATTTCCGTTTTTTCATAAAAAAATCAAGAAATTTCCGAAAAAAAATAAAAAAAACGCGAAATTCGGGATTCTTTATTCCAAATCGTAAAACATTATATGCCGATTCAGAATTATTTCAAGATAATAAGTTTACAAATATGAACGGTTTGTATCGTCGAATTTATTGATAATGCATAAAAAGAATTGTATAAAATGCACAAAAAATCCTCCCCGGGAACGGAGAGGGCATTTAAGACGAATATGAACTCGGTAAGTATAATGTTAATAATATGAATATAGATAGAAAGACGGTTGTTTATGCGCGCAAATCCTTGGGCGGGCGGATGATATCCGCCCCTACGGAGGTGCGTTAATCAGAATGCAAGGTTTTTGCGGGGCGCCAAGTTGTCGCCCCCTACGGATGCTCCGCATATCCTTAGGCGGGCGGATAATATCCGCCCCTACGATGGTGCGTAAATTATAATGCGGTGTTTTGTGCGGGGCGCTGTGGGCATCGCCCCCTGCGGAAAAATATAATCAACAAAAACCGCAATTACTGATTCTAACTGCAACTGTCGACCGCTTACACTCTCTCCCTGTATCTTTTGCGAAGGAATCTGAATACGAGGAAGGCGATGACGAGCAGGAGGAAAATGCCGATATAAATCGCGTATTTCACGGTCTCGGCGGTCATTTTCTCCGCGTCCGCGCCGGGGATGTTATCCTCTCCGCCGAAGAAAAGGGCGGCGTAGGAATTGCCCGCGGGAATGTAATTCTTGACATCGTCCCAGAGCGTGCTCATCAGAGCGAGCGACTCGGGGGAAAGATTCCTGAAGAGCTGCGTCTTGAACGCTCCCTCTTCGGGATAGAGAACCTCGTTCTGATATAATTCATAATCGGGATTGGTATAGACCGCTTCATTCGGGCTTCCGTAGCAGATATATTCCGCATTCGCGAGCGCGATATCGGGCTCATTGAGGAAATTGATATAGAGCTCCGCGGCTCTTTTATTCTTTGAGCCTTTGAGAATGCAGGCGGCATCAACGAAATAGTTAACGCCCTCCTTCGGGTAAACGAAAGCGAGGTCTTCGTTATTCTCCTTCATCAGGAAATAATCGCCCGCGTAATAGGGAGCGAGGGCCGCTTCGCCCGATTCCATCTTGAGAAACACCTCGTCATTGACATAGACGGGGTTGACGATTTTCTGCTCCTTGAGAAGAGCCGCCGCCGCTCTCCAGGCAACATCGGATTCCATATTGTAGTCCATCCCGAGAATGCTCTGCGCAATGGCAAAGGCGTCGCGGGGATTGTTGAACATGAGAATCTGGTTTTCGTAATCCGTATCCCAGAGCGCCTTCCAGCTGACCGGCGCCTCTTTGACCATCTTTGTATTGTAAATCAGACCTACATAGCTGACGGTATAGGGAACGGAATACTCATTCGCGGGGTCAAAGGAGAGATGCCTGTATTTTTCGGGAATATATTTGAAATTCGGGATATTTTTATAATCGATTTTTTCGAGCATATCCTCGGCAATCATGCGCTCAATCATATAATCCGAGGGAATGACGACATCGTAGGAGACACCGCCGCTCTTGAGCTTCGAATACATTACCTCGTTGTTATCATAGGTATCATAGATGACCTTGATGCCGTATCTTTTCTCGAATTCGGCGTTGACATCCAGAGCGTCATCCTCGCCGTCCGAGATATATTCGCCCCAGTTATAGACATAGAGCTTGGTGCCCCTGAGCGCCTCGATATCGGCATCGCCCGCCGCGAGGGCGCAGTTGAGCGGGAGCAGAGCGAAAACAAGGGCGAGCAAAACTGCGGAAATCTTTTTCAATTCTTTCACCTCACATTTTCTTATTCGTCTTCTCTTCGCTCTTCTGCTGAACGATATTGTAGATAATCAGAAGCACGAGGATGCTGACAAAAATGATCGCGGAGAGGGCATACATATCGGGCTTGACTCGTTTCTTCGTCATCGAGAAAATGACTATCGGAAGAGTCTGGAAGCCCGGTCCGCTTGTGAAATAACTGATGATGAAATCATCGAGCGAAAGGGTAAAAGACATAATGAGTCCGGTCAGAACGCCGGGCATAATAGCCGGCAGCACAACCTTGAAAAAGGCGCTGACGGGTCTGCAGCCGAGATCCTGGGCTGCCTCGGCAAGATTCTTATCGGTCTGCCTGAGTTTCGGCAGAACGGTCAGTATGACATAGGGCAGATTGAAGGTGACATGCGCTATAAGCATGGTTCCGAAGCCGAGAACGGAATCGGTATGAAGAATGCTCTTACCGATGAATACGAAAAGGAGCATCATCGAAACGCCGGTCACGATTTCGGGGTTTGTCATCGGGATATTGGTGGTTGACATAACCGCTGTACGGAATGCGCCCTTGCGGAATTTTTCTATACCGACCGAGGCGGCGGTGCCGATAACGGTGGCAAGAAAAGCTGAGCAGACCGCAAGCAGAACGGTATTGCGAAGGGCGGTAATTGCGGTTGCGTCGTGAAGAATCAGATTATACCATTTCATCGAGAAGCCCGCAAAGACGCTGGTGCTGGTAGTCGAATTGAATGAAAACAGCAACAGCACGAGAATCGGGGCATAGAGGAAAAGGAAAACGAGAAATGCATATACGCGATTGAAAATCTTCATATAATCATCTCCCCCTCGCCCTCTGAGAAATGATTCATAATCGCCATACTGATAACGATAAGAACCATCAGCACGAGTGAAAGCGCCGCGCCGAGATTGTAATTATATGACTGCTGGAACTGCCTCTCGATAACATCGCCGATAAGGTCAAACGAGCCGCCGCCGAGCTTTTGGGAAATATAGAATGTGGAGACGGAGGGCACGAATACCATTGTGATTCCGCTGACAACGCCGGGAATACTCATCGGGATTATGCAGCGGCGCAGTACATTAAAGCCGTTGCCGCCAAGATCCTGACACGCCTCGACCATCGAATAATCGAGCTTCGCCATAACCGAATAAATCGGCAGAATCATATAGGGCAGGAAATTATAGACCATACCGAGGATAACCGCTCCGCCGGTATTGATCATATGAATCGGGTCAATGCCGAGTTTGCCGAGAAAAGTGTTGATTATACCCGTATCCTGCAGCAGGGCCATCCAGGAATATGTCCTGATAAGAAAGCTCATCCACATCGGGAGCATAATCAGCAGGACGAAGGTACGCTGGGCCTTGTCACTCTTCTGTGAAATATAATAAGCGAGCGGGAAGGCGATAACAAGGCAGATAAGCGTGGCGACTATTCCGAACCATATCGAGCGCAGGAAAGTCGGCAGATATTTGGGCAGAGTCTGAATATTGAGCAGGGTGAAACCGCCGGCGGAATTCGTGAAAGAATAATAGACCACGAAAAACAGCGGGGCGATTATGAACAGCGCTGCCCATACAATATAGGGCGAGGCAATCAGCCTCGAGACCGCGGCAGAGCGTCTGTTCATTCCTCTTCCTCCTCCTCTTCCTCTTCGGGTTCGGGATCGGAGAGTTCCTCGTACTCGTCGCTGAATGAGCTGTAATCGCCGTACATACCGGAATACTCGGATTTCTTCATAATGTGAATCGCGTCGGGCTCAATATATAGGCCGATAACGGAACCCTCGGCTTCGTAGTCGGTAGTCTGAATCATCCATTTGAAGCCGCCGATATCAACGATGATTTCAAAATGAACTCCCTTGAAGGTAACAGAAGTTACTACGCCTTTAAGCATGCCCTTTTCGGGCGCGACAACATCGACATCCTCGGGGCGGACTACGACATCGACTGCCTCATTCTTATCGAAGCCCTTATCGAGGCATTCGAATCTGTGGCCCGAGAATTCGACAAGGCAGTCCTCGAGCATAACGCCGTCAACGATATTGCTCTCGCCGATAAAGTCGGCAACGAAAGCGTTTTTAGGCTCGTTATAGATATCGACGGGAGAACCTATCTGCTGGATGATACCGTTATCCATAACAACAACGGTATCGCTCATCGAAAGGGCTTCCTCCTGATCGTGGGTGACATATATAAACGTAATACCCAGGCGCTGCTGGATATTCTTCAGCTCAACCTGCATATCCTTGCGCAGCTTAAGATCAAGTGCGCCCAGAGGCTCGTCGAGAAGCAGTACGCGCGGATGAACGGCGAGAGCGCGGGCTATTGCGACTCTCTGCTGCTGTCCGCCCGAGAGAGAATTGATATTTCTCTTGTTGAAGCCCTTGAGATTGACGAGCTCGAGCATCTCCTCGACCGTCTCTTTTATCTGCTTTTCGGGAAGCTTCTTTATGCGGAGACCGAACGCAACATTCTCATAGACATTCAGATGCGGGAAGAGAGCGTAGCGCTGGAATATAGTATTGACATTTCTCTTGTGAGGAGGGACTGAATTGATTTTTTTGCCATCAAAAATAACCTCACCTTCGTCAGGCTCAATGAAACCCGCAATAATCCTGAGGGTAGTGGTCTTGCCGCAACCCGAAGGACCGAGCAGAGTCATGAACTCCTTATCACGAATGTAAAGGTTAAGATCTTTAAGCACCTGATTATCCCCGAATGAAACGGAGATGTTTTTAAGATCGATAATAACGTTATCTTTCAATTATCTGACCCCTCTCTTTTAAAAAAATATCACAATCCTTTTTTATAAACTATTACGATAAATATATTGCAAAATGAAAAAAATGTCAACTGTTTTGATAAAAATAATAAATAATCTGCCGTCGCAGTGTCTGCGGCGGGAGAGCGGATGATAAATGCTTGAAAAAAAGGCGTGATTGGTGTATGATTGAAACATCAAATATTTGAGGGATTATTATGGGAATTCATTTGAGACTTGTCGCATTTTTCATGATTTTTCTCCTGCCGTTCATGAGGTTTGCCGATTACTTCAGAGCGCCGGCAGAAACATTCACCTATACAAAAAGCGAGGGTGCCGAAAAACCGGGGCGCAAAAATGCGGACTACTCATTCGGACGCGGCGATATACTTGTTTTGCCCGAGGGCGACGATGCGAATGACGGCTCCGAAACAGCGCCGGTGAAAACTCTGCAAAGAGCGAAAGAACTCGCGCAGGAAAAGACGGAGAATGATATAACTGTCTGGCTCGGCGGCGGACTGTATGAAATCAGCGAGCCGCTTGTATTTGAGGACAGCAAAAAGAACATAAGTTTCTGCGCCGTTCCCGGCGAAGAAGTCAGAATCAGCGGCTCTCACAGCATAGACGGCTGGCAGGAGGATGAGGTGAACGGCAGGCGATGCCTGTCCGCTCCGGTTCCCGCCTCAAAGGCATTCACGACTCTTCTCAGGGGCGACACTCCCCTGCCTGTCACAAGATATCCCGAGAGCGGATACTTTTATGTGCGCGAAACCGACCACAGCGGTGCTCTTTTCACCGATGAGACAACCCCCTGGAAAAACTGGTCCTACGGCGATCTTCGTATAACTCCCGACCGCAATCAGAAAATTCTCGCGTTTCATTCACCCGAAGGCGTCACTCTCCGACTGCTCCATTTCTGGTGCGGTGAGATTTCTCAAGTGGCGGGATACGATGAAAAAAGCGGCAGAATCATGCTTACCACTCCCCTTTCAATGCGCGTTGAGGAGGGGCAGAAATACTACTTTGAAAATGTTCGTGAAACACTCGACAAGCCAGGCGAATGGTATTATGACAAGGAATCCGCCCGGATATACTACATCCCGATCGAAGGAGAGACAACGGACAACCTCGACCTGCGTTTCGCAGTTACGGATAAACTCATAACCATTGATAACTGCAGCAATATTTCATTTGATGGCGTCACCTTCTGCGATACCTGCAGCCCCTTCCCCGAGCTTGAGGGCCATAATCACTGGCTTGCGCAATACGGGATGAGGCATCCCCAGGCGGAATTCGACTGCGGAGGAGCAGTTGAGCTGACCGATTCTCAGAATATTGCTTTTCACAACTGCGTTTTCAGGAATATCGGCACCTGCGCTGTCAAATTCGTGCACGCGGATAAGGACTGCTCAATTGACTGCTGCGACCTTATCGGTATCGGTGCCTCTGGCATATACATAGACGGAGCCGAGCGCGGCGGGGATGAGGAAATTACCGAAAGAATCACGGTGCGCGATACGCTCATAAAAAGCTACGGAAGGTACTTCTATTCGGGATGCGGGATTCTGCTGACTCACGCGCGCGATTGCGAGCTTAAAAACAACGAAATTACAGACGGCTACTATACAGCAATTTCTGTCGGCTGGGTCTGGGGATACGCGCCGAGCGTTACGAATAACATCATCATAGAAAATAATCTCATTTATAATATTGGCCAGGGCTGGCTCTCGGATATGGGCGGAATCTACACTCTCGGCAGGCAGCCCGGTACAATCATCAGGGGCAATGTTATCCACGATGTCGCCGCCGACCCGGATGAGGGCGGCTACGGCGGATGGGGAATTTATCTTGACGAGGGCTCGTCCAAAATCGAGGTTGAGAAAAATCTAGTCTATCGCTGCCTCTCGCAGACCTTCCATCAGCATTACGGCGAAGATAACGTAATAACAAACAACATCTTCGCTCTCGGAGGAGAAGGCGCGCTTCGCTCGAGCTATACGGGCGCAGAGCATCAGCTCGGATATGACGACCCGGATAATCATAATGAATTCACGCTCAAAAGAAACATTTTCCTGACGGACAACACGCCCGTCTTTGCGGAATTCGGAAACAACAACTTCAAAGATGAGGGCAATATTTACTGGGATCTAAGAAATCACTCTCACGTTTTCTGCAACTGGTGGAGCGACCCGAATCTCTTCACCCGCGTTTTCGAACGCGGAATCAAAAAGCTCGGGCATTTTACGGATGCGGTACTCGAAGACCCGGGATTCCTCGACCCGGCTAATGATGACTATACGCTCCCGGATATAAATGAATCACTTGATAAAATCGGCTTTGAGCGCTTTGATTATGAGAGCGCGGGAACGCTCACGCAAAGATAATGACCGCGACGAGGTTGACGGAAACATAAATATTTGATATCATAAATGAGAATAAAGGCGGCTTTGCCGCAGGAGGGTTATTATGGAACTCAGAATTAAAGACATACCTGTCAGTGAAAACGGCTATGAAGAAACAATGAAGGAGAAGGTTGAGCCCTTCCTTGCGAAATTCCGCAAAGAGGGATTCTTCCGCGGCCACGACGGGCAGAATATCCACTATGAAAAGTATCTGATTCCCGATGCACTCGCGAGCGTGACGGTTGTTCACGGTTTCACCGAGAGCGCCGAGAAATTCCGCGAGATGGCTTTCAATTTCATAGTCATGGGTTTCAACGTTTTCCTGCTCGATCAGCGCGGGCACGGAACGAGCTACCGTTATGCTCCGGATCCGCAGACGGTTTCGGTGAATAAATTCGATGAATACATCGAGGACCTCGATATATATGTGAATACGATTGTTAAACCCGATTCGGGCGACCTGCCTCTCTTCGTTTACTGCCATTCGATGGGCGGAGCCGTTACAATTCAGTATCTTCAGACTCATCCCGGCATATTCAAGAAGGCGGTTATGTCCGCCCCGATGGTTCTCTGCAAGACGGCGGGCCTTCCCCAGGGTCTCGCGCTGGCAATCGCGAGAGTATTCTGCGCCATCGGCAAGGGCCACGATACGGTCATGGGCTTCCACGGCTTCAACCCCAACAAGACCTATGTTGACAGCAATATGACAAGCGAAGCGAGATTCAATTATTATCAGGCAAAGAAATGCGCGAATAAAGACCTGCAGACCGCGAACGCCTCATATAAATGGCTCAAAGAGGCAGTGCTTGTCGCGAAGAAGAATCTCGACCCCGCCCGCTGTGCTAAGATTGACATTCCCGTTCTGCTATGCCAGCCCGAAGAGGACGGCTCGGTAGTCAGCGAGAAAGAGGACGAATTCATTGCACTCGTCCCCAACGGAAAACTCGTCAGATTCCCCGCCAGCCGCCATGAAATCTACGGCTCGGGCGACGCTACGGTTCTCGATTACCTACAGACAATCGAGAAATTCTATAAAGAATAAGACATAAGAAAACAGCCCCTCGATTTGAGGGGCTGTATTTTTTACTGTTTACTGCGGTTTTTCAGCGCGTTCGGTATCTGCAGCAGGTTCCGCGGGAGCGCCTGCGTCTTTTGCCGTGCTCTTTATGCCGAGCGTCTTTTTGCCGAGATTGATGAGTCTGAAAATGACGGGGCTGAGAACGATATTGACTGCGGACTCAACGAGGAAATTCACGCCGCAAAGGCCGAATATCATATATTTGCCTGCAGAGGGGAAGCCCGCGCCTGCCGCCCACTCGCTGATTGTTTCGAAGAAGAAGAGGCGGCATCCGAGAAGGAATATGCCCGTGTTGACTACCGGGGCGCATATTGCCGCGGCCAGACAGGCGAGATACATATTTTTGCCTTTAAGCAGATGATAGACAAGCCCGGAAATCAGGCCCGCCATGGTGCCTTTGAGCAAAACCGTCAGGATGGTTCCCGGCACGCTCACCGCCAGGAATAGGCTCGCATCCGTGAAAAGGACAACGACACCGAAGACGAATCCGAGCCACGCGCCCGCCTTGTATCCGTATAATGCCGCGCCGACTACTATCGGAATAAGAACGAGGGTGATGTTGAATACGCCGAATCTGATTGAGATTGCCGCCGCCTGCAAAACGGCAACCACAGCCGTAAACAGACCGATGCCGACAATCTGCTGGATTCTGTTTTTGTTCATATTAAGTTTTCCTCCTGCTACTGTTTTGATTGAATCAAATATAGTGCAACTATATTATAGCGGTTAAATGTTAACAATTCAAGTATTATTATGCTCGCGTTAACCCTTGATATCACCACACCCGTTTTTTATTTTCACGAAAAGCGCCCTCTCCTTTACCGGAGAGGGCTTTAGAGAATTGTTTTATTGTATTATGCTCCGCATATCCCTGGGCGGGCGGATGATATCCGCCCCTACGAGGGTGCGTTAATTAAAATGCGAGGTCGATTTGAGGAAAAATATAATCCAAAAAACCTTAATTACTAATTACTGATTACTCATTACCAATTCAACTGCGACCGCTCAAGTGACAACGGGGTTGCTTTCCGGCACGATGGTGCCTTCGCCCCAGGCGGCGCCGCGGACCTGAGCGGTATATTCGTTATTCAGGGCGGGAGCCGTGTTTTTCATCCGGATAACCCAAATGGTTTTTCCGTCGCTGTTATAGTGTGAGAGAACGTTGGTCGATGTGACCTGATAGGTTGCCGATTTGGTCTTTCCCGTATCGGCGTTGACGAAGCTTATCTTCACCTTTGAAACATCGTCGGTCGTCTGAATTACGAAATAAATGTAATCCGTGCCGTTTTCATCAGTGTGAGTATAATACGATTCGCATATTGAATAGGGCTCGGTTTCTCCTCCTTCGGGAGCGGGTGCAATCGCTTCGGCGTTCTTGCCGACTTTGATATTGAACGCGTCGCCCGGAACCGACTGCCATTCGCTTGAGCCGGAAACTCTGAATTCGATGCTCCAGGTCTGGTTATCAACCGCCTGTGAGCCCGCGTAGTTGAATACCATCGGAACATTCCAGATTCTTGCATCGTCTGTATCGGTTACGCTGACCTCGGTTGTGCCCTTGTTGTAGTTGCTGTATTTGTAATAGGTTGTGTAAGTATTTCCGTTTTCGTCCGTGCTGGTGAATTTCAGCCAGGTGACATTGAGCGGACCCGCTATATTCCAGGTCAGCTTGTCGCCGCGGACAACCTCGGTCGCGCTTATAGTCGGAGTGAATCTCGAAGTTTCGGTGAATACCGGAGTATAGGTAACATCTACTTCGGCGGGAGTGATTGCATCTGCCGGGCAGACATTTCCGTTTCCGTCATCCCAGCCGGTAAGAGGATAGGTATACTGATCCGTCATGGGCTTCGAAGGAGCTTCAAAGTTGAGCTCGGGAACTGCGTGCCAGCCGTATTTGCCAATCTGAAGAATGTTATCATCCGTATCAAGAAATGCGACCATTATATAAGGGAACTCCTCATAGTAGGGGCCGCGGTTGCCGTCGGAATAAGCGTGAACGGCTGCAATATCGTCTATATCAACCGATTCCATCTGAGCCATTTCCGGCCTTGTAATATTTCCATCTGCGTCCTTCGTGAATTTGCCTAATGCGCAGCCTGAGCCGATGGCGTTCGCCCAGCATTCGGCGAGAGCGGTAACCTCGGCGTTCTCCGAGATGGAAATTGTGCCCACAGGCTGACCGACTATCGCGCAATGCCTGCCGAGTCCTATTGCGGCGCCGCCGTCATCGCCGGTAATGTTCTCCCTGAGGTCGGCTGTTGCAAGAGCGATAACTTTCGCATTGCCTCTGATTATAACATTGCAGTCAAAGTGATCTGCATCATAATTTGCCAGTTTGGTTGTGCCTCTGCCGGTGCCGATTCCTGCGCCGCCGCAGCTGCCGATTGCCGTTACATCGGCGTCGCCTTCAATTACTATATTGCCTGAGGAAGCGCCGTAGCCGCCGCCTATACCTGCGGCAAAAGTATTGCCGCGCGGATAAGTTTCGGAATTGAAAATATCAAAACTGTCAAAGCTGAAATTTCCATCGTCAGAAGCCGTTGCGCGAACCGTGCCGCCTGAAATAGTGATATTGCCGCCGTTATAGAATCCGACGCCCGCAGCGACTGCTGCGCCGCCGCTTGTGCCGTAACCGGAGCCGATACCGGCGCCGCATGTTGTTCCGATTGCGGTTATATCACCGCCGTAAATATTGATATCGCCTGCCGATGAATGGTATCCCGAGCCGATGCCCGCGCCCTTGTCTCCGCCGGTGGCAACAATCGTGCCGCTGTATATATTGATATTACCGGCTTTGGGGTTGGTTGCAGATATGGAACCATAACCTATGCCGCCGATACCCGCGCTGTATTTTCCGCCGGTGACGGTAAGGGTTGAGCCCTCTGCACCGTAAATATTGACAGTTGAGCCCTCTTCAACTTCGATACCCGCGGAAATGACATCCGGGTTGCCCGAAAGGACATTCGCGCCATCAAAGTAAAGATCAACTGTCGAATTATTGCAGATTTTTATCGCCGAGCCGTAATTGGTGCCGCTGTTATCATGAGTAACGCCGTAGAAATACACGGACTTGCTCTCGTCGATAATAAGCGTTCCTTCCCAGTCGGTGTAGGTTAATTCATAAACTGCTTCGCGGTTGCCGTCGGAATAAGCGTGAACAACTGCGGTATCTGCTATTTCAACCGATTCCATCAGGGCTCTGGCCGGTCTTTTAATATTGCCCTCTGTGTCCTTCGTGAATTTGCCTACTGCGCAGCCTGAACCGATTGCGTTTGCCCAGCATTCGGCGAGTGCGGTAACCTCGGCATTCTCAGAAATGGAAATTGTGCCTTTGGGCTGACCGACAAGCGTGCAGTGTCTGCCGAGGCCTATTGCGGCGCCTCCGTCGTCGCCGGTAATGGTATCCCTGAGGTCGGCAGTCGCAAGGGCCGTAACTTTTGCATTGCCTCTGATTATTACATTGCAGTCAAAGTTATCTGCATCATAATATGCTTCTTTGGTTGTGCCTCTGCCGGTGCCTATTCCGGCGCCGCCGCAGCCGCTGATTGCCGTTACAACGGCATTGCCTTCAATTATGATATTGCCCGAGGAAGCGCCGTAGCCGCCGCCTATACCTGCGCCAAAAGAATCCTCGCGCGGATAAGTTGAGGAATCAAAAATATCGAAACTGCCAAAGCTGAAATTTTCATCGGCGGAAGCCGTTGCGCGGACCGTGCCGCCTGAAATAGTGATATTTCCGCCGTTATAATATCCGACGCCTGCGGCGACTGCTGCGCCGCCGCTTGTGCCGTAACCTGAGCCGATTCCGGCGCCGAAGCCTTTGCCGATTGCGGTTATGTCACCGCCGTAAATATTGATATTGCCCGCGGATGAATGATAGCCCGAGCCGATGCCCGCACCCTTGTCTCCGCCTGTCGCAACAATCGTGCCGCTGTATATATTGATATTGCCTGCTTTGGGGTTGGTTGCTGATACGGAACCATAACCTATGCCGCCGATACCCGCGCCTAAATAACCGCCGGTAACGGTAAGGGTTGAGCCGTCAAAGCCGTAAATATTGACGGTAGAGCCCTCTTCGACTTCGATACCCGCGGAAATGACAGCCGGGTTGGCCGAAAGGACGTTCGCGCCATCAAAGTAAAGATCGACTGTCGAATTATTGCAGATCTTTATTGCAGAACCGTATGCGGTGCCGGTGTTATCGTGAGTTGCGCCGGAAATTATGACGGACTTGCTCTCGTCGATTACAAGCGTTCCTTCCCAGTCGGTATAAGTCTCCATTGATTCAAACGGATCCGTTATGACGAGAGTCAGGGGGATTGAGCCGGATACACCTGGAAAATTAACAGGAGCCCAAAGACAGTCATACTCAAGTTCGCCCGTATAGGTGCCCGGTGCTGCTGCATCATAGACTTCGGGATCAATCCACACGGTCATTATAACTGTTTCATCAGACGAAGAATAATCGTTACTGTAGAAATTTCTGCCAGACGGGCCACTATGCCATTTGTCATCTACCAGGAACGGAATACTGTTGCCGTTGCCGTCGGTCAGAGTGCCGCCGTTCAAGTAAAATTGTATATAATTTGCATTTTCAATATTTCCACAATCATTGACAATCGGACCTAAATAAAGAGAATCAAACGAACAGGTTATATCGGAGTAACCGCTGTTTTCAATTGTATATTCAGCAGGAGTTAAGCTATATGAAGCAACATCTGATGCAACTGTAACACTAATAGTATCCGTATATTCAAATTCAGCTTTCACTTCAAAAGTGAACACTTCGTTTGCTTCAAGATATTTACTGAATCTGAATGGATCTTCATAGGGAATGTCATATGTTTTACCGTCGAATATAACAATGAAATTAACATCGGCATTATTCGAATAAAAACCATACGTTCCCGCTTCACGGGGTCTGAATGAACAAAAGGCATTGTAATTGTCCCAATCAAGTTCGACATCATTTACTCCGATAATCAAAAAACCGTTACTATTCCACAGTGCAGTAATCACCGTATTTGTTGAGGAGAGAGTATGATAAGTGTAATCTTCGCTCCATGTATCAAAATAAAAATCATCATCAGGAGCAATAAAAGTATCGGGGCAGTAATCTGTATCCAATCTGAATCCCATTCTGCCGTCATCTTCGAGATAAAAATGCAGGTTCTCTGAATTTTGCCAATTCGGAAATTCGGTCTGGTCCGATGAGCGGAAAACCAACGGCTCGCCGCTGCCCTCACCCGGGTCAAGGGTGACGGTATATACGGGAGGAGGAGCTATATAATTCACACCGAAAACTTCAACGGAATCGATAATGTATTTATCGCCCATCGCGTCATAGGATAACTGAGACGCGAAGCCCTGATCTCTGCCGGTGATTTTTACAGAGATTTTACCCGCGGGAGCACCGCTCTGATCGGCGAGCACTTCATATCTCCAGATATTGGCTGCTGAACCAAAACCGATGGCACTTAAGTCAATCATCGCCGATGCGAATGCATCGGTGAGATTTGTTGTGCCGGAAAAGGCGCCATAACCTATTGAAACAACATGGCGAGGTAAAACCACTTTAATGAGATTCGTGCAGGAATTAAAAGCTTCGTTTCCGATTGTTGTGATTCCGGTGCCGAATTCAACATAACTGAGATTGGAACAATTTTTGAAAGCCCTGTCACCGACAGTCACGAGCGATTCGGGTAAAGTGATACCGGTAATCGATTTACTCATAAAGGCGCTGTCACCGATTTCGATTACATCGTATTCCAGCCCGTCAACAGTAACAGACTCCGGTATTACCAGATCAATTGACAGGTCGTCTGAAATGCCCGTAACCGTTGCGCTTCCATCCGAAAGGGAATACTCAACGCCATCGACGCTGATATAAGTATCGGCCGAGGCGGACATCCCGCCGACGGCAAGAGTGCCGAGCACAAGCATCAGCGAGAGAAGGATGGATAATGATTTCCTTAAAGTTTTCATAATTGCCTCCTTGAAAAATAATGTATGTAAATGATTAATTAACACTTTGGTTTTGTCATTCTGAGGCGAACGCCGAAGAATCGCAAGTATAGAGTGCTGTTTTAATGAGATCCTTCGCTGCGCTCAGGATGACAGTAAAGCGGGGTAATTATTTATTCTTTTCGTAAATGACCTTGAGGCCTTTGAGTATCAGCTCATTGTCGATTATTATATCGTGGGAGCAGTTCGGAACGATGCTTGAGGCGAGGCCGCCGGTCGCGACCACCTTTGTTTCATAGCCGAGTTCCTTCCACATTCTGTCAATCATTCCGTCCATGGCCGCCGCCTGGGCGATGATGATGCCGCTCTTCATGCAGTCAACGGTATTTGTGCCGATAATCTTACGGGGCGCCTCGAGGGCTATTCTCGGAAGCTGGGAGGTGCGGCTGACGAGGGCATCCATTGTCGCGCCGACTCCGGGCATAATCGCGCCGCCGATAAAGCTCTTATCCTTATCGAGGACCGTGACGGTGGTGGCGGTTCCCATATCGATTATAATCAGGGGCGCGCCGTAGTATTCAAGGCCGGCGACGGTATCCGCGATGAGGTCGGAGCCGACGGTCGCGGGGTCGTCAACCATAATTCTGAGGCCTGTCTTTATGCCGGGGCAGATTATCTGCGGCTCTATACCGAACATCTTTCTGACAGCGCCCGTGATGATATTATTCAGCGGAGGGACAACCGATGAGATTATCGCCCCCTCGATTTCGTCATTGGCGATTTTGTGAAGATGCATCAGCGCCTGAAAGAGAACGATATATTCAAGCTCCGTCTTTGAGGTATCTGTTTTTATTCTTTCGATAAAGAGAATCTTTTCGCCGTCAATACAGCCGGCGACGATATTGGTGTTTCCCGCATCGAGCGCAAGTATCATAACGCTTCTCCTTTACAAATTAATCCATTTTATATAATATCACAGCCCGAATGACAATACAACAGTTTTCTTACAGATTTAACATAATAAACCGGTATAAATGTTTACACTTTATTCTTGAATTTGCTCCCCCGATATGTTATATATTAGTTATGCTGAAAAATAAAAGAATTATGCTTCTGACCGCACTCACGCTCGCCGTGTGTTTCGCGCTCGCATCCTGCGCGATGCCGGGCAGCGGCGGCGAGACAACCTTCGTCTCCGGCGAGGAATACAGCGATGATGTGATTCCGGATGATTCGGACGGAACAGTCAGAGTCACCTTCCCCGAGGGATTCACGGTTTCTCAGATGGCGAAGCGCCTCGAGGAAAACGGAATCTGCAAGGCGGATGAATTCAGAAGCGAAGCGAACAAAACCGAATATTTAAGCGAATTCGGCATTGAGATTGGCAACCCCTCCGAGCGCGCGTTTCTGCTCGAGGGCTATCTTTTCCCCGACACTTATGATTTCTATAAGGGCGAAAGCGTTTCGTCGGTCATAAAGAAATTCCTGCGCAACACGATGTCGAGATTTACGGATGAATACAAGCAGAGAGCGGCTCAGCTCGGCTATTCGATGGATGAGATTCTCAATCTCGCCGCGATAATTCAGCAGGAATCGGGCGGCTCGGCAGAGGCGCCGAGGGTTTCGTCGGTTATTCACAACCGCCTTGACTCCCCCGATTTCAGGCTCCTGCAGTGCGACGCGACGGTGACCTATCTCAAGGGCAGCGTAAAGCCCTATTTTGATACGGACACATATTTCAACGTCTACTGCGAGAATTACAATACCTATATGTGCGAGGGGCTTCCGGCGGGGCCGATAAACAACCCGGGATTAACCTCAATAAAAGCCGCACTTTATCCCGAAAACACAGATTATTATTATTTCTTAACTGATTCAGCCGGCGTTTATCATTACTCCGAAACATACGCGGAGCATCAGAGCAAGGCCGTTGAAGCAGGGCTTCAATAAGGAGGTATATTCACATGAAAAAAATAATCGCTTTAATTCTCTGCGCAGTCTGTGCGCTCACCGTCTTCGCCGCGTGCGGCAAGAAGGACACTCCCGATAAGAACATCGACGACAAAGGTTATAAAGAAGAAGATATTCAGATATACGAGGGCTTCGGCTTTGTAATCAAGGACGAAAAAGCAATAATAGTCAAATACTCGGCACACGACAAGAAGCAGTCCCTTGAAATCCCCGATAAGCTCGGCGGCAAGCCGGTTACAGTAATAGCCGAGGGCGCTTTTGAGGGCTTCGACTTCAAGCCGGTTGGCGAAAAGCAGAATCTCAGCGAGGTGAAATTCCCCTCATCGCTCGAAACAATCGAGGATAACGCATTCAAGGGCTCAACTATCAACAAGGCGCTTATGGTTTATTCTCCCAATCTCAAGAGCATTGGAGCGAACGCATTTGACGGCTGCGAAAACCTGGTTCAGCTCGACATACCCTCTTCGGTTGAAGAATTCGGAGCGAACTGCTTCGCGAACTGCCCGAAGCTCAGAGTTGTTACCTTCAGAGGCAATCTCAAGCCGGATGCCTCAATTTTCACCGGCTCGGCAAAAGATTTCACTCTCTGGACCAATACCAAAAACAAGGATACAATTCAATTCGCAAAGGATAACGGCTACGCATACAAGACAGGCGATAATCTCTGATAAAGGGCTGATTTTATGAAAAAGGCATTATCCGTATTCCTTGCGGCAATAATTATGATTCCGGCGCTCTCGCTTATGCAGGGCGCTTTTGCCGTATCGGAAAAAGCAGGAATCGCAGTCGCGAGCGACCTGCATTATAATATCCCCCGCGAAACTCTCGAGGGAGATATTGACGACGAAATATTCTTCTATGCCAACCGCAGAGCGGCGATGGAGGACGAAAGCGGTTTCATTATCGATGAATTCCTCAGCCAATGCGCAGAAGACGATGCAGTCGAGTATGTCTTCATAAGCGGCGATCTCGCCGATAACGGAAGGCGCCTTGAGCAGGAGCATCTTGACGTTGCCGAAAAACTCCGCAAATTTGAGAGTGAAACCGGAAAACCGGTCTATGTTGTAAACGGCAACCACGACACCGGTGCGGGTAAAGAAGATATAACCAACGAAAAATTCCGTGAAATATATAATGAATTCGGCTATGGTGAGGCGCTCGAAACGCAGGAGGGAACCCTCTCCTACACAGCTAATATAGGCGAAAAATACCGCCTCATAGCAGTTGACAGCTGCGACCCGACCGTTTCGACCGAAGATGGTCTGACGGCGGACAGGGTGAACTGGGCAGTAAAGCAGGCAAAAAAGGCGTATGACGACGGCAGATATCCGATACTGATGATGCACCACAATCTGCTCAGCCATATGCCGCTTCAGAGAATCCTGAGTCATAATTTCATAGTCAGAAATCATACGGCAACTGCGCAGAAATTCGCGGACGCCGGCATTAAGGCCGTATTCACCGGCCATGAGCACGGCAGCGATGTAATGACTTACACGAGCCCTGCGGGCAATACAGTCACCGATTTTTCAACGACCTCGCTGACTATGTATCCCCTCTCCTACAGATTCGTCGAATTCACTGATGACGAAATCACATACAGCGAAAAGAAAATAGAAAAAATAGATTTCGACGCGCTTACCGAAACGGTTGACGGCTACACCGACAAACAGCTCACGCCGATGCGTGAGGATTTTCAGCAGTATTCAAAGGATTTCTTCAAAGCGGGCATCAGATACCGTCTTTGGCTCGGGCTGACTCCCGAAAAGCTCGGCATTGACGAGGATGCCTTCTACGCCGATATAGTTTACACGGCGGTCGGCGGGCTGACCGAAATTCTCGATATGCCCCTCTACGGCGAAGGCGGCCTTCAGGAGAAGGCAAAGGAATACGGAATCGATATTCCTGACAGCAATTATAAAAACGGCTGGGATGCCGCGACTGAGGTTGTCGGATATCACTACGCGGGCAGTGAACCATTCGCGCTGGATTCAACAGAGGTTACGCTGATTCTGAGAATCGCCGATTACCTGCTGCTCGAAGATTTATCGACAGTCAACGATAAATGCTTCCTCTCGCTCGCAAACAGCATCACATCTAATTTCGGAACCGACTCAATATGCAAGGATTTCACTAAGGTGGCGGCAAAAGCTCTCGGCCCTGTTACGGCGGGCGAATACTTCATAGTCGCAATCGCCTCCCCACTGCTCTACGGCCTTGCCTACGACAGAGACGGACTTGATGACAACAACGGTTCGATTCCCGGCTACGGAGCGGAGAATTCAACCGGCGCGAATATCTCGGCCGATTTCACGGCGAAATTCAATAAATTCTTCCTCTATATCTCGTTTTTCTTCAAATATATTCTGAAAATATTCGGGATAGGAAGATAAAATAAATAAAATGACCCGCAGGAATATTCCTGCGGGTTTTTTATGCTTGTTTTGTTTTAAATCTCTTTAAGAAATCTTCCGATGCGCTCAATCGCTTCGCGGATATGGTCTGTTGAATAGCAGTAGGAAGCTCTGATAAAGCCCTCTCCGCTCTCGCCGAAAGCGGTTCCGGGAACTACGGCAACTTTCTCTTTTTCAAGCAGTCTTTCGCAGAATTCTCCGCTCATCATTCCAGTTGATTTTATTGACGGGAAGGCATAGAACGCTCCCTCGGGCTCGCGGCATTCAAGTCCTATGGAATTGAAGCCCTTAACCATGAGCTTGCGGCGGGTGTCATATTCCTCCATCATCGCGGCAACCTCTTCGTCGCAGTCGCGCAGAGCAGTGACAGCGGCGTACTGTGAGGTGGTCGGAGCGCACATAATCGAATACTGATGCAGCTTTGTTATCTGCGTGAGAATCTCTTTCGGTCCGCATGTGTAGCCGAGCCGCCAGCCGGTCATCGAAAATGCTTTTGAGAAGCCGTTTATGACGATAGTTCTCTCCCTGAGAGAGCCGACAGCCGCAGGTGAAACGTGTTTTTTTCCATTGAAAGTAAGCTCTGCGTAAATCTCGTCCGAGAGAAGAATAATATCGGTATCTTTTATAAGCTTTTCAATCGCCTCATAATCCGCCCTCTCCATAATTGCTCCGGTTGGATTCGAGGGATAGGGCAGGATTATCGCCTTGGTCTTCGGCGTGATATTTTCTTTTAATTCCGCAGCGGTGAGTTTGAAATCATCCTCCGCTTTATTCTCTATGATAACCGGCACTCCGCCCGCCATCTGAACCATCGGAACATAGCAGACATAGCTCGGCTGGGGAATTATAACCTCGTCGCCCGGATTGACTATCGATCGCAGAGCGGCATCAATCGCCTCGCTGCCGCCTACGGTAACCAGAATCTCGCTCTCGGGCTCATAGCTGAGCGAATACTTTCGCCTGAGATAATTCGCAATTTCTTTTCTGAGTTCGGCAAGGCCTCTGTTTGAGGAATATCGCGTCTTTCCCCTCTCGAGCGATTTTATCGCGGCGGAGCGTATTTTCCAGGGCGTTTCAAAATCGGGTTCGCCGACGCCCAGGGAAATGACATCGCTCATTGTGGCTGCTATATCAAAAAATTTTCTTATGCCGGACGGCTGAATTTCGGTTATCGTATCATTAAGAATACTCTCGTAATTCAGCAAGATGAAACTATCCCCCTGTCATCGGGATCGGTTACTTCAAGATCGACATCAAGCTCCTTGTACCTTCTCATTACAAACTGCGTCTTGGTCGAGGTCACACTCTCCATAACCGCGAGTTCTTTTGCGACGAAGCGGGAAACATCCTGGAAGGTTTTGCATTTGACGATAACGCAGAGATCGGAATCACCCGAGAGCAGATAGACGCTCTCAACCTCGTGAAATTTCGCGATTTTCTTTGCTATATCCTCGAAGCCTAAACCGGGCTTCGGTGTTACCTTTATTTCTACAAGGGCGGAAACATAGAATTCATCGAGTTTCTCCCAGTCGATAACAGTCCTGAACCCTCTGATAAGGCCGTCCTTCTTCATCTCATTGATTTCGGCGGAAACCTCGGCCTCACCGAGACCCGTTACGGTCGCTATATCCGATATAGACATTCTCGCGTCTTTGGCGAGGAGTTTGAGAATCTGTACGTTCATAATAACCTCCGATAAAAATTCATTGCCGACATTATACCGCAAATTCAATAAATATACAAGAAAAATATAAATTGACTTATAAATATTTGAAATGTATAATTGAAGTGTTGAGAGGTAATAAAATGAATAACGAATATTTAATAATAAGAAAAGCCGTAAAAGAAGATATCCCGGAAATACTGCGTCTGCTCTCACAGGTGCTTGAAATTCACGCGGATATAAGACCCGATATTTTCGTTCACAGGACCACGAAATACAGCGAAAGCGAGCTTGAAAAGATAATCTCAGACGAGAACACGCCCGTATATGCCGCATTTTCAGACGGTAAATTTGCGGGCTACTGCTTCTGCGAAATAAAAGAGATGCCCGAAAGGGATTATTTCAGGCCGTTCAGATACGTTTACATTGACGATTTATGCGTTGATGAAACTATGCGCGGCAAGCATATCGGTTCCGCCCTGTTTGAATTTGTAAAGAATGAGGCGAGGGCGCTCGGCGCTTATGAAATCACGCTTCACGTCTGGGAGGGCAACAACAAGGCGAAGGTCTTCTATGACAGGCTCGGCTTCACGCCGCAGAGCTACACTATGGAATATAAACTCGATTGAAAAGCGAGGAATGAATATGAATTACGAAACAGCAAAGCAGAAGGCAAAAGAGCTCGTCTCAAAAATGACGGCTGAAGAAAAGATGAGCCAGCTTCTCTATAACGCCCCGGCGATTGATCGTCTCGGAATCAGCGAATACAACTGGTGGAACGAGGCGCTGCACGGAGTCGCGAGGGCGGGTACGGCGACCGTCTTCCCTCAGGCAATCGCGCTTGCGGCCAGTTTTTCACCGGAAACGGTAAGAAAATGCGCCGATATAATTTCTACAGAGGCGCGCGCCAAATACAACAAGAGCATAGAATACGGCGACAGAGACATTTATAAAGGGCTCACCTACTGGTCGCCCAATATCAATATATTCCGAGACCCCAGATGGGGCAGAGGCCACGAGACCTACGGCGAGGATCCGTTCCTGACGAGCGAAATCGGCTGTGCCTTTATCAAGGGAATTCAGGGTGACGGCGAATTTCTTAAGGCCTCCGCCTGTTCGAAGCACTATGCGGTTCATTCCGGACCTGAGGCGCTCAGACACGGTTTCAACGCTATCGCTTCAAAAAAGGATATGGAAGAAACATATCTCACTGCCTTTGAGAGAACGGTCAGGGGCGCGGATGTTACGGGAGTCATGGGAGCATACAGTGCGCTCAACGGCGCTCCCGCCTGCGCAAACGAATGGCTGATTCAGGATAAGCTCCGCAAAGAATGGGGATTCAGGGGCTATTTTGTCTCCGACTGCGGCGCAATCAATGATATATATAAAGAGCATCATTACTGCGAAACTGCCGAAGAGGCGGCCGCCGTCTCACTCAAAGCCGGCTGCAATCTCAACTGCGGTGACTGCTACACGAGCCTCAACGATGCCTATGAGAAGGATATGGTAACCGACGAGGACCTTACGCAAGCAGCGGAGTATCTCTTCACAATCAGATATATGCTCGGCGAATTTGAGGAGAAGAGACCTTATTCGGAAATCGGTTTTGATAAGGTTGACTGCAGGGAACACAGGCAGGCAAATCTCGAGGCGGCAATGCAAACCGCCGTTCTGATTAAAAACGAAAACCATTTCCTGCCGCTCGATAAATCAGAGGTAAAGAGCATCGGCGTTGTCGGTCCGAACGCCCTCTCGATTACAGGGCTTGAGGCGAATTACGAGGGCAAGGCGAGCGAATATATCACACCCGCCGACGGCATAAGAAGAGTTTTTAGCGAGAGCGAAATCAGAGTTTCAGCAGGCTGCGGCTACAACAGCGAAAAAATGTGCAGCTGGGACGGGCATGAGAATATAATCTCCGACGGCACGGCAGTCGCTTCAATCAGCGATGTGACTGTTCTCTGCCTCGGGCTCGACTGGCATCTTGAGGGCGAATGCGACGACAAAGAGGATATCATGCTCCCCGCCGTCCAGAGAAAGCTGGCCGAGGCCGTCTGCGACGTCTGCGAAAACGTGGTGGTAATAATAATGTGCGGCTCGTCAATAGATATCGGAGAAAAGCTCAGAAATAAGGCGAAGGCGATAATCTACGGATGGTATCCCGGCGCTCAGGGCGGACTCGCTCTGGCAAAACTGCTCGCCGGCGAAAAGTCGCCGAGCGGAAGGCTGCCGATAACCGTCTATTACGGCGACAGGCCTCAACCCGATTTCACCGATTACAGCATGAAAAACCGCACATACAGATTTATTGAAGAGGCTCCCCTCTGGCCATTCGGATTCGGTCTCTCGTATTCGGAAATAGAGTATAAATCGGCTGAAATAAAAAACTGCGACAGCAATGAGATTAAGCTTGCCGTTGAAATCGAAAACAAAGGCGAATTTGACGTTGATGAAAAGATTCAGATTTACGCGGAATATAAAGACAGCAAATGCGAAACGCCGAAATATCAGCTCTGCGCCCTGAAGCCGCTGCCTGTCAAAGCGGGCGAAAGCGCAAAGGCGGAGATATCTGTCAACCGCTTCTGGATAAAGGCGGTAACGGATGAGGGAATCAGAAAGGAGCCGGACTGCGGCATCATCCTTCATATCGGCTCATCGCAGCCGGATGAGCTCAGCAGAAAGCTCGGCGCGAGTGAAACAATATCGATTAAAATTCAATAAAGAGGTATAATTATGGACAGAAAAGATTTAGCTGCCGAATTAAAAAAGAGCTCAAACTGCTGCCAGGCGGTTCTGCTTGCGTTCGGTATGGAGACGGGACTGGATAACGATACTCTCTACAAAATCGGCGCCGCCTTCGGCTCGGGTATGGGCAATACGGAAGGCAACTGCGGAGCGCTCGTAGGCGCCGAAGCGGTACTCGGGCTGATGAAATATCAATATAAGGGAATGCACTCTGAAGCGTCGGCTCTCTATGATGAATTCAAACGCTTGTGCGGCTCGACAATCTGTAAGGAACTTAAAGGGACAGAAACCGGCGCCCCCCTCTGCTCCTGCGAAAACTGCGTGAGAAATGCCGTTGCCGCGCTTGAGAGCGTCACAGGGGAAATATATTGAGAGTACTCATAATATAAAAAAACAGGTACCATTCTTCTTGAATGGTGCCTGAATTTTAATTGAATTAAAGAATTATTTCATTGCCTCTTCGACTGCGACTGCGCAGGCGACGGTGGCGCCGACCATCGGGTTGTTGCCCATGCCGATAAGTCCCATCATTTCAACGTGAGCGGGAACCGATGAAGAGCCGGCGAACTGAGCGTCGGAATGCATTCTGCCCATAGTATCGGTCATACCGTAGGAAGCGGGGCCCGCTGCCATATTGTCTGGGTGAAGGGTTCTGCCGGTACCGCCGCCGGACGCGACTGAGAAATACTTCTTGCCCGCATCGGTGCGTTCTTTCTTATAAGTGCCCGCGACGGGATGCTGGAATCTGGTCGGGTTGGTGGAGTTGCCGGTGATGGAAACATCGACATTTTCCTTCCACATAATTGCTACGCCTTCGGTAACATCGTTTGCGCCGTAGCAGTTAACCTTGGAACGAAGACCTGTGGAATATGCCTTGCGGAATACTTCCTTGACTTCGCCTGTATGATAATCCATCTCGGTTTCGACATAGGTGAAACCGTTAACTCTCGCGATAATCTGAGCAGCGTCTTTGCCGAGACCGTTGAGAATAACGCGAAGGGGCTTCTGACGGACTTTGTTTGCCTTCTCGGCGATACCGATGGCTCCTTCAGCAGCGGCGAATGATTCATGGCCAGCAAGGAATGCAAAGCACTCGGTATCCTCTTCAAGGAGCATCTTGCCGAGATTGCCGTGGCCGAGGCCGACCTTACGCTGATCGGCAACGGAACCGGGGATGCAGAATGCCTGGAGGCCTTCGCCTATAGCGGCGGCGGCTTCGGCGGCTTTGGTGCAGCCCTTCTTGATTGCGATAGCACAACCGACTGTGTATGCCCACTTTGCGTTTTCAAAGCAAATCGGCTGAATGCCTTCAACAAGCTTATAGATATCAAGGCCCTTAGCCTTGCATATATCGGCACATTCCTCGATGGAATTGATGCCGTATTCCTTAATTACAGCAAGGATCTGTTTTTCTCTTCTGTCATATGATTCAAATAATGCCATTTTACAAATCCTCCTTATTCTTTTCTCGGGTCAATGAACTTGACTGCGTCAGCTACTCTGCCATACTGTCCTTTTGCCTTTTCAAGAGCGGTATTTGCGTCATCGCCCGCCTTGATAAAGTCCATCATTTTGCCGAAGTTTACAAATTTATAGCCGATAATCTCATCGTCTTCGTTGAGAGCGAGGTCGGTGATATAACCGTCTGTCATCTCAAGATAACGGGGACCCTTTGCGAGGGTACCGTAAAGAGTACCGACCTGGGAACGAAGGCCCTTGCCGAGGTCTTCAAGACCGGCGCCGACTACGAGGCCGCCCTCTGAGAATGCGGACTGTGAACGGCCGTAAACTATCTGAAGGAAAAGCTCTCTCATGGCAGTATTGATAGCGTCACAGACAAGGTCTGTATTGAGCGCTTCAAGGATGGTTCTGCCGGGGAGAATCTCGGAAGCCATTGCTGCGGAATGGGTCATACCCGAGCAGCCGATGGTCTCAACGAGCGCTTCCTGAATAATACCGTCTTTGACGTTGAGTGTCAGCTTGCAGGTGCCCTGCTGGGGAGCACACCAGCCGATACCGTGTGTGAAGCCGGAAATATCCTTGATTTCCTTGGCTTTTACCCACTTTGCTTCCTCGGGAATCGGGGCTGCTCCGTGGGCGACGCCCTGCGCTACAGGGCACATCATTTCTACTTCGTGCGAATAAACCATAGATTTACTCCTTTCTTTCTGCTGGCAAATTACCCGTAATTTACCATTATAATTACAATAAAAATATTAACATTTTATATTGAATAAGTCAAGATAAATTCGGCAGATGAATATTGAAATTCTCAACAATTTATGATAATATTCTGAAGGTTGATTATCTGAAAATACGGTGAATAATATGAACGACAAAACTTTATATATTATCAGGCACGGTGAGACGGATATGAATGCCGAGCTCCGCCTGCAGGGGCAGGTTGACAGCCGTCTCAATGAAAACGGAATACGAGAAGCGCAGGAGACCGCCGGGATATTATCCGGCGCGGGAACAGAATTCTCAAAAGCATATTCCTCACCTCTGCAAAGAGCGATGAATACCGCAAGAATTATAGCTCCCGGTATGGAAATAATCCCCGTTCCCGAAATAATGGAACTGAAATTCGGCGATTATGAAGGGCTCCCCTATTCTGAAATAGGCAAAGAATTATGGGATTTTATCCATAATCCCGAAAATATCGACCCTCCCGCAACGGTTGAGAGAATTCAGTCCCTCGTCGCTAGGACGGGTGTGTTTCTTGACAGACTGATAAACAGCGGAGATTCGGGAAACATACTTATAGTTACTCACGGAATTGCTCTGCGCTCAATACTCAGGAATCTTTACGGTGATGAGAGCAGAGAAAATGTCTGGGCTATGCCGATTAAAAACTGCGTTGTTTATAAAGTAAATATAAGCGGCGGGAAGGTAACGGAAATACGCAGAGCCGATGAGCTTTCAATTGAGAATAAAAACGATAAGAGCAAGGTCTTCTGACCCTGCTCTGTTTGTTTATTTCTGAGCTCTTTCAAGAATATTTCGCGCTACATAAATACCGCTGGCAGACGCGTGGGACAGTGAATGGGTTACGCCGCTGCCGTCGCCGATGACATAGAGGCCTTTATGGAGAGATTCTAGATTATTATCAACCTTGACCTCCATATTGTAGAATTTCACCTCTACTCCGTAAAGAAGAGTATCATCGTTTGCGGTACCGGGAGCAATCTTGTCAAGCGCGTAAATCATTTCGATAATACCGTCAAGGATGCGCTTGGGAAGCACGAGACTGAGGTCGCCGGGTGTCGCTTTGAGAGTCGGGTTGACACTGCCTTCGATAATACGCTGAACTGTGCTCCTTCTGCCTCTCTCGAGGTCTCCGAAGCGCTGAACTATAACTCCCCCGCCGAGCATATTTGAAAGACGTGAAATGCTCTCGCCGTATTCGTTACTGTTTCTGAACGGAAAAGAGAAATGCTTGCTGACAAGCAGGGCGAAATTCGTATTATCCGTCTGAAGCGCGGGGTCCTCGTAGCTGTGACCGTTAACTGTGATTATTCCGTTAGTGTTTTCATTGACTACAGCGCCGTGGGGATTCATACAGAACGTACGGACTCTGTCCTCAAATTTCTGAGTGCGGTAAACGATTTTTCCTTCATAAAGTTCGTCGGTGATTCCTTCAAAAACCACTGCGGGAAGTTCCACTCTGACTCCTAAATCAACGCGGTTAGATTCGGTGGGAATCTCAAGTTCTTCGCAGACGGTCTGCATCCATTTGCTGCCGCTTCTGCCGACTGAAATGATGCAGTATTCAGCATCCGCGCTGCCGCCGTCATAGACAACCTCGTAGCCGCCTTCAATCTTCTTAACGGTATTTATCGGCGTCATAAAGAAGAAATCAATCTTATCCCTGAGTATATTGTAAAGATTCTCCAGTACGACATAGTTCTTATCGGTGCCGAGATGACGCACGGAAGCATCCAGCAGAGTGAGTTTATTCTCAATGCACTTTTTCTTGAAGCTGGTACCTGCGGTGGAATAGAGTTTTGTCCCTTCGCCGCCGTTTGCCATATTTATTGAATCAACATACTCCATAAGCTCAATGGCTTTTTCCTTGCCGATATACTCATAGAGAGTGCCGCCAAAATCATTGGTTATATTATATTTGCCGTCGGAGAACGCGCCCGCGCCGCCGAATCCGCTCATAATCGAGCAGGTTTTGCAGTTGATGCAGCTCTTCACCTTATCGCCGTCAATCGGGCATTTCCTCTTTGCAAGCTCGTTACCCGCCTCAAAAACTGCGATTTTGAGTTCAGGATTTTTGGTTATCAGTTCATAGGCGGAATAGATTCCTCCGGGACCCGCACCGACAATTATTACATCATATTTCATAGTTTTATTTCCCTTAAAATGGGGAGGCGTCTGCAGATGCCTCCCCTCAGTATTTTATTTTAAATCACCAATCTGTCTGATAAGCGCCATGCACTCGTCAAATCCCATAAGTTTCGGCACGGGATAGAGGGGATTGCCCTCTTTGAGCGCTCTCTGAGCAATGGTCGGAACATCCTTTTCGAGTATGCCTTCAATATGCTCGGGAATACCCATCGCGGCGTTGAATTCTCTGATTTTTGCGATGAATCCCTGCGCCTTCTGAGCCTCGGTGAGACCGGTCGCGTCAAAGCCCGCTATATCATAGAGCTCGGCGAGTCTTGTCTGAGCCGCTTCGCCGTAATAATCGAGAACGTAAGGCATAATTACTGCCATGGCGAGACCATGGGGAACATGATAGAAGCCGCCGAGATTGTGGCCGATTGCGTGAACATAGCCGACATATGCTCTTGTAAATGCCATACCCGCATAATAGGACGCCTTGAGCATATTGCCGCGGGCCTCGATATTCTTGCCGTCTTTATAAGCGGTCTGAATATTATCAAAAATAAGTTTTACCGCTTTCTTGGCAAAATCCTCGGTATTGGCGACATTGCTTCTGCCGATATAAGCCTCAACAGCGTGGGTAAGGGCATCCATACCGGTTGTTGAAGTTACATGAGGAGGAAGTCCGACGGTCAGCTCTGGATCGAGAACCGCATAACCGGCACGGAGTTTAGGATCGTTAACCGGACATTTTTCGTGTGTTTCCTCATCGGTAACAACAGCGGCAAGGGTAACCTCGGAGCCGGTGCCCGCAGTAGTCGGAACGGCGAAAAGCGGAGGCAGGGGCTTGCGGACTTTAAGCAGACCGCGCATCTTTCTGACAGAGGTATTGGGATTCGCGACTCTTGCGCCGGCAAGCTTCGCGCAGTCCATCGGAGAACCGCCGCCGAAAGCAATTATTGCCTCACAGCCGCCTCTGAGATAAGCGTCTCTTGCAGCTTCGATATTTTCAATTGACGGATTGGGCTGAACATCATCAAACACTTTATACTCAATATGAGAATTCTCCAGCTCCTCGTAGAGAGAATCTAGAAGATGAAGACCGGTAAGGCCCTTATCGGTAACTATGAGTACACAGCCAATACCCTTTGATTTAACAAGTTCGGGAAGCTTTCTGATAGAGCCGGGTCCCTCAAGAAGTACAGGCTCTTTCCAGTTGAAGAAATCGGTGCCCATAACAAGTTTGAAGCCGGTCTGATAGGCTCTGCATACAAATTTTGAAAGCGGCGATACTGACATAATATCTCTCCCTTTGAATATATGATTACCTAGTTATTTTAACATATCAATAATTATTATGCAATGATTTATTTATCATTATAGTCGTAAAATAGTTCATCAAAAAGCTTATCGAGATCTTTTTTGTTGCCGAAAGCCGCTTTGGCGAAAGCGCCGGCATTTTTAATCATCAGTTTAAAATAGAGCCAATCTCCGAGATCGTCATATTTGCGGGTTGAATTGATAAGATGATTCTCCTTCAGAACGGTATATTTTCTGCCGAGTTTTTTGCCGTATTTCTTGATTTTCCGGGCTGTATCTGCATCCTCCATAGCCTTCTTTTCGGTAAACCCGCCAACGGATTCAAAAGTGGATTTCTCCGCCCAGAAGATACCGCAATATAGACCTGTCAGCCCGAATGATACACGGCACATAATATCATTGCACCAAAGGGGAAAAGAATACCTCTCGAATCTTATCGGCGCGCCTCCTCCGATATATTTACCGGTTTCAAGCAGAGATACCGCTTCCTTAATTGTGCCCCGAGTCATACGGTTGTCGCAGTCAACAGTCAGGATTATTTCACCCCGCGCGGCTTCGATTCCGTCATTACGGACTTTTGCTATGCACCTGTCTTCATTATAGACCACCCTTGCACCCGCGTTTTCGGCAAGAAGTGCCGTGTGGTCGGTACAACGGTTGCAGACAACGATTTTTTCTACATCTCCGCCGTAAACAGACGCGGCTTCATTAATGGATTCTATACATCTTTCTACATATTTCTCTTCATTGTGCGCGGGGATAATAACAGAAACAAGCGGCAGACTCATATTTGTCTCTCCTGTCAATTACTTAAAGGGACCTGACGGGCAGGTCCCTTTCTGAAAACGAATTGATTATTTGTCGAGATTTCTGGTGCACTTTGTGACGGTCTTGAAGACATCCTCAAAGTGGTTGAGAGCATCGTCAACAACCTCGTCCGTATCTGCGAGAGAGGTGTAAAGACGTGAACCCGCGAGGGTAACGATACCGTGAGCCATATAGGCAGCGCCCATCTGCTCCATGGCAACCTTTCTGCGGAGCATTTCGGGCTTTGCCTTGAGCATGGGAATAACGGAATTGGGAAGGAACATCGAGGAGAAGTCATAGCTCATTGCGCCGGAGCACTCAAGATGGCAGATGGAGCCCTGGTTGTAAGCAACGAACGGAAGCGAATACTTGTCGATGAGCTTCTGGAGACCTGCGGTCATTCTGTCGCCCGCCTTGCCTGCCTTCTCGCAGGCATTGGTCTTTTCGATTTCCTGGATTGCAGTGTATCCTGCAAATGCGGAGAGCGGGTTTGCAGCGAGAGTGCCGCCGACATAAGCTCTCTTCATCATTGTGCCGACACCTGCGGCCATGCCGCTGACGAATTCCTTCTTGCCACCGACGCCGCCTGCTGACGGATAGCCGCCCGCAACGACTTTGCCGAAGATGGTGAGATCGGGAGTGACGCCGAAATAACCCTGAGCGCCGCCGAGACCGATACGGAAACCGGTAACAACTTCGTCCATGATGAACAGTGCGCCGTATTTGTCGCAGAGTTCGCGAACGCCTTTATTATAATCGAAATCAACGGGTCTTGTGCCGCTTTCGGGGCCGACAGGCTCTACGAGAACAGCAGCTGTGCCGCCGCGGAGTTTGTTGACTTTGAGCATCTGCTCGAGCATGCCGAGATCATTGGGCCTGACTTCATCGGTAGTGCTGTAAGCGCCTCTGGGAATACCGAAGGATTCAAGGAAGCTTCTTGAACCGGGAATCTTGAGGCCGTAAACCATCTGATCGGACCAGCCGTGATATGCGCCGCCGACTTTAATTATTCTCTTGTTCTTGGTAGCGTTACGAGCTACACGGATAGCTGCCATAACGGACTCGGTACCTGAGCCGAGCATACGGAACATTTCGCACGCGGGCATATGCTTATTGATTTCTTTTGCAAGAAGAAGCTCTGCCTCGTGGAAAAGACCGGTTACGGGGCCGCATTCATTTATAAGCTGAATCGCCTTCTCGCGAACAGGAGCATAGTTGCTGCCGAGGATGGTCGGACCGCCCGCCTGAAGGAAGTCAAAATATTTGTTGCCGTCGATATCATAGAGATATGCGCCGTCTGCCTTGGTGATGCAGATGGGGAACGGATAGTTGAAAGCGAGGTTGTGCTGAACGCCGCCGGGGATATATTTCTTGGCCTCGGTGGTGATTTCCTTTGACTTTGCGCACTTGGTCTCGAAATATTCGAGATCCTTCTCGAGCTCTTCGTCATTGACGCAGTAGATGGGCTGAGAGGTAAGATAATGAAGCTTGTTGTAGATAGGCTGTGCGGGTGACCAGTTTTCGATTGCGTAACCGTTACTCATTGATTGTTTCCTCCTGATTTCTGATAATTTTAATAAACTGCCGTATTTTATCATTGATTTCGGCGGAATCATTGAAATTCTCTTTATCAGCGAATTTCTGGAAGATAAGGCCGAAATAAGCTCCAATAAACAGTGAGGCGACATCCTTCTCGGAAAATGTACCGAGAAGATTCTCAAAACCGCCCTTGCCGATTTCCGCAGCAATGAGATTGAGAACATCGGATATGCTGCTGTCGCGTGAATACATAAGATTCTTCATCAGAAGCTGACCCATAACATAAGGGTATTTGCAGGTGTCTTCGGTGAGCTGAGTGAAAAGAGCATCTATATCCATGCCGCTTTCAGTGCGGGAAACATTTATGATATCGTCGATTTCCTCATCCGCAATCTGGGAGAGAAGATCGTCGAGAGAATCAAAATGGGTGAAGAAGGTGGAACGGGAAACATCCGCTCCCTCTGCAATCTGCTCAATTGTTACATTGTCTATGCCGTGTTCTTCAAATAATAGCTTCGCGCTGTGTTTCAATGCGCGATGTGTTGCTTCGCGCTTTCTTGACTGTCTTGTTTTTTCCATATATCTGTGTCGGCCCGGGGCCGTCCCTTTCATTATATGTTTACATTATAACAAAGGGATTCTGCATTGTAAAGTGTTTTTTGGACTCAAGTCTAAAAATAGACGTAAATCTACTTTTTGCACAAAAAATCGCCCTGTTTTTGTTCAACAGGGCGAATATTTTTTCATATTAAGCTTTTGCTTCTTTCTTTTCAAAGAAACCGGTGAAGTTCAGCAGGAACAGAAGAATATAGGCCGCTACCATCGGAATATTCTCTATAATCGCGCTCTTTCCGACCGTAACAAGAAGAACCAGCATAACAAGCAGCAGGCTGACAAAGAAAATCAGGCCGAAAAGGAATCTGCCCTTTTCCTTTCTCGCTTTATTGAAAAGGAAAATTACGAGCGGAGCGGCGCAGCAGACTGCAAAGAGCAGCGCTCCCGCCCAGTGAACCGAACAGCGGGGAATCGAGAAATCCTTATCGTCATCGCCCATGGAGGGGCAGTTTACCGTAAGGAATATTGCCGCAGAACCGATTGAGCCCATTATAATTCCGACTCTGCTGTTGAAATCATACTTGCGGTAGCAGTACATCGTATTTGAAAATACCGTCGCCGAGGCGAGCAGACCCCATACTCTGAAGAGCCAGGGATGCATCAGGCCTATCATACTCGCGGTGATATACTTGATTTTATCGGAGAAGGAAGCGAGTTCCCCCTGCTTGTTGGGAGCGCTCAGGAATCCGTACCAGACAACAAAAACGCATCCTGCAACCGCTCCGGCGAGGCAAAAGTATTTCGCAAATCTGCCGGGATTATCGGCGTAAAGAATCTTTTTGAGATAGACGATAAACAGCAGAAGCGCCGCAACAGATAAGATAACCCAGACGGGATAGAGCCAGTGCCTGCCCATCATACCTGTTATATCCGTATAGGTGTAGCCGTCAACCGTTCTTTCGGATACGGTTTCATACCTTTCGAGAACGATATTTCTCATAAAGAACGTCATCCATATACCGTAAGCCGCGGCGATTACAATCCACATTATCGCATATGCTTTTGGCATCTGCCTTTTTTCAATTTCAGACATTTTTAATCCTCCCGACAATTCTCTTTTGGTTATTGATTATATAATCGGAATAAAGAAGAGCCAGTAATCGTTACCGCCGAAAACTTTCCGGAACAGGTCGCTTATCCATTTCATTATCTTTTCAAGAACAGGCAAGAGCTTATATTTCACGAAAGAATTATCCGCATTTTTATCAAGCATCTTTGCCTTTTCCATTGCTGTATACAGCTTCTGCTCGACCTCATCGGTCTCGCTCTGCGACCAGACGCGTTTGGCGAGCAGAGCCTTTGCCTCGGCATACGCTTCGTCAACAGCCGCGTTCTTTCCGGCGTAATCCTTTTCAACATATCTGCGTATCAGGCTTTCAACCTGAGCGAGATTCCGGTATTCATTGAACTGGGCGTAACCGCCGCTTTCGTTCCTCGCATCTTTAATGGATTTATCTGTAAGAAGCGCAACGCACAGGCCGATTACATCATTGACAGCACTCTGAAGCTTGAGGTGACTCTGATTCTTGACAAAGAAGGTTTTATCGGGAAGCGCGCAGGTACCTGCGTCAACCAGCCTTTCGGGATCTATATAAGATTCGTCAATCGCAGGAGTATAGTTCTTATCAAAAGGTTTGCCCTTTTCGGCGAAGGTCGCTCCGACAGATGTCGATGCGGCCTGAATTATTTCATCCGAGCTGAGTCTGAAATGCTCAACTGCGGCTGGTAATTCAAGGTTATAGCCGGTCACGCAGAAAATATCGACTCCCTGCTCATTAAGAGACCGGATTCTCTCCTTCGCGCCGAGCTGTATATTATAATACCTGTCAGTCTGCTCTTTCAGTTTTGCGTGAGCTTCATCGGAAATATATTTCTGAGCCATCGCGGGGTATTCGGCGGACGGCACAAGTGCCCACATCGACTGACAGTTGCGCATAAGCTTCGCGAGCACTTCATCTATAGCTCTCGCAAGCGCCTCCTCGAGGAAATCGCTGAATACTTCCTGAGGAATCGCTCTTGCGATTGTGTTGCCGAGATAGGCAAGCGCCATATATTCTTCGGCTGCGAGATTTACGATATTGGGAATAAGGTCATTATATATAACCTGACCGTCACCGAGAGTGCTGCGGTCATCCATAAGGTCGCTGAGAAGGTAAGAACCGTCGGTTGCGGCTGCCGCAAGCACAATCCTGTCAATTTCATCGGGATTTATATAATCAGCAAGCCAGGTATTTGCTATGGTTCCTCCGAGACTTATAAAAACTATACTGACCTTATCATGACCTGTCTGAGCCTTTACCATTTCTATATATTCATTGAGGCCTTCGGCGGTTTCGAGAATATTGCCGAATGAAGCGTAAGAATAATAATACGCGTGATCATATCCCGCCTTTTCGCAGAATGCGGAGATATTGACCTGCCTCTCAATGAAATCGTACTGATTCTGATACTTGGTGGTCGGCAGAGTGTTACCGTCATCATCGGTTCCGTAACCCTTGGCGTAGCCGTAGGAACGGTCCGGAGTTGTTTTGCACTCCTCGAGCGAATACCAGTATTCATCAACGGAAACGCCGTTTACGCGCGTGCCGTCGGGATTGAAATAATGATCTCTGAAGCTCTTGTCAAAAATATCAATGAGGATATCGAAAAGACCGTCGCGGTCTCTCATCGCAATTGATTTGAGAATCGAGGGAACGGCATCCTTTATCTCCTGCTTGACCTTGACGGTATCAAACATGAAACTCATATCCATACCTTCAACCAGCGGGAAACCGTCGCTGGTCATCAGATCGTTGCCTTCGGCATCCTGAACATAGGTCTGGGACTGCATAATACCGGGAACGATGATTACGGGTGAATAACCGCAGTCACCGCCGCAGTGAGTTTTGAGTTCATGTTCCCATTCATGAGCGGACGGCTCGCTGGCAAAAACAGGCAGGCAGCAGAAAACCAGAACTGCGGAAAGAAGTATGCACATTACTCTTTTGATTTTCATAAAAATCACTCCTGTATTATTCTTCGTTGTTTTTGACAGAAGGAAGATTCCATTTGAACAGCGTCGCGAGGATACGGATAATGAAAATTGCGGATATACTGATAATTACCGCATATTGATTGGCGAGCGAAGTAAGCTCCATAAGCCCCTGATAGATGCAGGCACCGGCAAGAGCCGCTATCGCATATACGCGCTTCTTGAGAATTCCCGGGACAACTCCGGCCATAATATCCCTCAGCACTCCGCCGCCGACAGCGGTGAGCACTCCGACAAATATTGACAGGAAAGAGTTCTCCGCAAAGCCGCAGGCATGGGCGGCGTTTATTCCCGCTATGGTAAAGGCCGCAAGACCGATGGAATCAAACACATTTATAATCCGGGCCCAGGGTTCAAAATGCTCTTTGATTCTTTTGCCGACAAAATAGGCAATTATGAAAGCGAGAAGAGATGTAATGATTGCTATAATCGAAAAAACCGGGATGCGAAACGCCGCGGGAGGAAGATAGCCGAGAATAATATCGCGGAGTATGCCGCCGCCGACAGCCGTCACAAGCCCGAGCACAACCGCGCCGAGCACGTCAAGACTGCTGTCATAAGCCGTAATAACACCCGTGACGGCAAAGGCGACAGTGCCGATTATTTCAAGAGCAAAATACAGATTCTCAATGTTCATTTCTTTTCGCTTTTTAACTCCCTGAGTTTTGAGAAGAATTCACTCAAAAGTGAAGAGCATTCATACGCCATAAAGCCGGAAACGACTTCGGGGCGGTGATTATATGGCAAATCGAACAGATTGACTACAGAGCCGCAGGAACCCGCTTTTGAATCGGGAGCGCCGTAAATCAGGCGCCTTATCCGTGAATTGATGATTGCGCCCGCACACATCGGACAAGGCTCAAGTGTGACAAACATATCGCATTCCCAGAGCCGCCAGCCGCCGAGCACCTTGCAGGCGAGGTCAATCGCTTCTATTTCGGCATGGGCGAGGGCGTTTTTGCCGTTTTCGCGCCTGTTTCTGCCGGCGGAGACGAATTCGCCGTTTCTCGTAATCACTGCGCCGACGGGCACTTCGAGCTCATCCGCGGAGAGCTTTGCCTGCTCAAGGGCGAGCAGCATACATTCCCTGTCTGTCATTTTTTCTTTACGTTCCAGATATTCTCGGCGTATTCTCTGATGGATCTGTCGGCGCTGAAAATACCCGCGCCCGCAACGTTCATAAGCGACATGCGGTTCCAGCGCTCCTTATCGAGCCAGGCGGCCTCGATATCTCTCTGAGCCTGCCTGTAATCTGCGTAATCCGCGAGCACCATATAGGGATCGGAATGAATCATCGAATCGGAGATTTCGCGGAAATACTTGCCGAGAATGCCCTTGTTGATGAAATCAACCATATCGTGGATTTCGGGATTGTTGTTATAATAAACGGTCGGGTTATAGCCCTGCTTTTTGAGCTCGTTGACCTCGGGAGTCGACATGCCGAAGATGAAGATATTATCCATACCTACAGCATCGTAAATCTCGATATTCGCGCCGTCCATGGTGCCGAGGGTGACAGCGCCGTTGATCATGAGCTTCATATTGCCGGTGCCGCTCGCTTCGGTTCCCGCAAGTGAAATCTGCTCGCTTATCTCCGCAGCGGGCATGAGAGCCTCCGCTTTGGTGACGCAATAATCCTCAACAAATACGACCTTCATCTTGTCATTGACCTCAGGGTCGTTATTGATGAGCTTTGCTAGATAGCTGATGAATTCTATGATTTTCTTGGCCATAAAGTAGCCGGCGGCCGCTTTTGCTCCGAAAATATAAGTGTGGGGAACGTAATTACCATTGGGATTATTCTTGATTTCAAGGTATTTGGCAAGAATATTGATAGCATTGAGTTCCTGCCGCTTATATTCATGAAGACGCTTGACCTGAACATCGAAAATCGAATCGGGATCGAGCGCAACGCCTGTTGATCTCTTGATTATATGCGCGAAATCCTCTTTGTTGGCGCGCTTGATTTCGCCGAACTTGACGAGCACGGCGGGATCATAGGCAAACTCGCGAAGTTTCTCGAGCTCGGAGGCGTCGTGGATGAACTTCTTGCCGATAAGCTCGGAAATATGAGCCGTCAGGCGCGGATTCGCCTGGCAGAGCCATCTGCGGTATGCAATGCCGTTTGTGACATTGGTGAATTTGCCGGGCTCGAGGGTATAGAAATCGTTGAATACCGTATCCTTGAGAATCTGGCTGTGAAGGGCGGAAACGCCGTTTACCTTGTGGCAGACGGCAACATCGAGATTCGCCATACGAACGGCGCCGTTTGAGATAATTGCCATTCTCTCGACTCTGCCGGCGTCGCCCGTGATATCCCAGATTTTCTTTCTGAATCTGTTGTCTATTTCCTGAACAATCTGATAGATTCTCGGCAGCAATCTGCTGAAAAGATCAACTCCCCAGCATTCGAGTGCTTCTGCCATAACGGTATGGTTTGTGTATGCGCAGACCTTGCGTACAACTTCGAATGCATCGTCCCAGCCATAGCCGCATTCATCGAGGAGCACGCGCATAAGCTCGGGAATCGCGAGCGAGGGATGGGTATCGTTGATATGAATCGCGTTCTTTTCCGCGAAATTATCGAGCGAGCCGTAGTTGCGAAGATGCCAGGAAACTATATCCTGAATTGACGCTGAAACGAGGAAATACTGCTGACGCAGTCTGAGGCTCTTACCCTCGGGATGATTATCGGCAGGATACAGAATCTTGCTTATAACCTCCGCCATCGCCTTCTGCTCGACGGCGCGCAGATAGTTGCCTTCGTTGAATGATGCCATATCGATTTCATCGGCCTTGGCGCTCCAGAGGCGCAGGACCGCAACGCCCTCTCCGTCTTTGGAGGGAACCATCATATCATATGGAACCGCCTTGACGCATTTTGCGTCTTCGATATAAACGTCGTGAAGGCCGTCGTGCCATGAATCTGAAACCTTGCCCTCGAATTTTACTTCAACGGTCTTTTCCTCTCTCGGAACAAGCCAGACATCCCCGCCCGGGAGCCAGAAATCCGGCATTTCGGTCTGCCAGCCGTCAACAAGCTTCTGACGGAAGATACCGTATTCATAAAGAATAGAATAACCGATACCGTGATATCCCTCGTTTGCAAGCGCATCGAGATAACAGGCGGCAAGTCTGCCGAGGCCGCCGTTGCCCAGACCTGCGTCGGGTTCAAGATCATAGAGCTTATCAAGAGAAACATCGAATTTTTTCAGAGTCTTTTCGGCTGTTTCGGTAAGGCTGAGATTATAGAGTGTATTCTTAAGGCTTCTGCCCATAAGAAATTCCATGCTCATATAATATACGCGCTTGTCGTGATTCTTTTTGCCCTTGGCATCAAATTTACGGCGGATTTCTCTCGCCATATCTCTTGATATACCCGCGATGACCTCATAAAACTGCTCATCAGTCGCCTGCGCGGGAGTAATACCGTAGAGGTGTGACAGACGCGTCGTAATCATTTCTTCAAGTTCTTTTACTGTTACTTTCTTGCTCATAAATTTCTCCTGGTTAAAAATTGTATTCGCTAAAATACATTTTATTATATAATATTGTGAGTGAAATTACAATACCGTAGTTTATTTTTAATATTATATACTTGTATATGTAACATTTTTAATATATAATAAACTTGAAATATTTTACGGAAGTATAGGAAATGGACTATAATTATTCTTACAATAACAATAACGGCGGCGCCTTTCAGGGAGGTCCCGGGCAATATCCGCTGAATCTGCAGAATCAGCTGTATCTCAAAGCGCGCGGAGAACGCAAAGCGATTAAAACCATCGGCTCTGTCGCAGGCCTGTGCGTTATCAGCTACGTAGTTCTGCAGAATCTTCTTGCCCTGCCGATAGGGCTTATTCCCTATTTCTCAAATCTTTACAGGAATTCAGATGAGTTCTTTTATTTATACATACTTCTCTCATCCGTGTTTACGATGATGGTCCCGTTCGTAATCGGAGGAATGTATCTCAGAAAAAGAACCGGCACCGAAATATTCTGCTTTGACGCTCAGAAAAATGCGGAGATTGCCGTTCCTGCCGTTCCCATGGGTCTGCTTATATGCCTCATCGGAAATCTTCTGACTGTTCTTTTTGTTGCGGGTATGGAAAAAATCGGATTTTCGCTCACGTCTCCGGATCTCAACACTCCGCAATCATTGACCGGCAGACTGCTTTATTTTGTCGCTGTCGGAATCATTCCGCCGCTGACCGAAGAGCTTTCAATCAGAGGCTGCATTATGCAACCGCTCCGCAGATACGGTGATACCTTCGCGATTATTGCCTCGTCACTGTTGTTCGCAATTCTTCACGGCAACCTTGTGCAGGCGCCGTTTGCATTTTTCGCCGGTCTCGGGCTCGGATACATCTGCTGTGTCACCGGCTCGCTGTGGCCGTCAATTATTGTTCACTGCCTCAACAATTCATATTCCGTATTTGAGGAGTTCATCACTGCAGATGTTACAAGTGAAAAGCTTCAGTATATTATTCTGAACGGTTCCCAGGCGGCGCTGATAGGCGCGGGTATAGTCGGTGCGCTTATATTCATCTATAAGATGAAAGGCAACCGGCTTCCGAAAGCAGACACCGTTCTCAAGGGCGGAGACAAAGCAGCGGCATTTCTCCTGAATATTCCGATGATAATTGCGATAATCATAATGCTTGTGATAACCGCAGGATATGTAGCGTGGACAAGATAATGCAGATTAAAAAGAACGATATCGTCCGGATAGAAATTGATAACTGCGGGCTCGACGGCAGCGGCATCGGCCGCCTCGACGGGCTTGCGGTTTTTGTTCCTTCGACTGCAAAAGGCGATATTATAGATGCGCACATTCTCAAGGTAAAGAAGAGCTGCGCCTTTGCAAAAATTGAGAGGATAATCACACCTTCCGCCGACAGGATCGAATGCCCCTGCTCCGTCAACACGAAATGCGGCGGATGCTCGTTCGGTCATATTAAGTATGAGGCGGAAGCGGCAATAAAAGAGAATCACGTGAAAGAATGCTTCAAAAGAATCGGAGGTATCGAGCCGGAGTTTGAACCGATAATAACGGTGGATAAGGTTTACGGTTACCGCAACAAAGCGCAATTCCCGGTGAGAATTGACGGCGACGAGATAAGCATCGGGTTTTATGCCAACCATTCGCACAGAGTTATAAATTGCCCCGGATGCCTGCTTCAGCCCGCAGAATTCGAAACAATTCTCGGAGTATTTACGGAATATATCAAAAAATATAATGTTACTTCCTATGACGAAGAAAAGCACGCAGGTCTGCTGCGGCATATTTACATCAGGAAAGGAACCGCGAGCGGCGAAATAGCGGTCTGCCCGGTAATCAACGGAGATACTCTGCCGGCCGAAACCGAGCTTGTTGATATGCTGACCGCAGCACTGCCGGAAATCAAGAGCATAATCATCAATACAAATACTGATAAAACCAATGTTATTCTCGGCAAAAAATGCAGAACGATTTTCGGCTCAGATTATATTACCGACACACTTTGCGGGATGAAATTCCGTCTCTCTCCCCTCTCCTTCTATCAGGTCAACAGAGATCAGGCGGAAAAGCTCTATAAAAAAGCTGCCGAATACGCAGGATTAACAGGAAATGAGACACTTCTCGACCTTTACTGCGGAACAGGCACCATAGGTCTGACAATGGCCGCTGAAGTCAAGCAGCTTATCGGGGTTGAAATCGTAGGTCAGGCAATTGAAGATGCGAAAATCAATGCCCTCGAAAACAATATAGATAATGCGAGATTTATCTGCGCGGATGCCGCGGAAGCGGCAAAAATGCTTGCGGATGAAGGAACAAAACCCGATGTAATAATTCTTGACCCGCCGAGAAAGGGCTGTTCAGCGACTCTTATCGGAACGGTAGCGGAAATGAATCCGGACAGAATAGTCTATGTCTCCTGTGATCCGGCAACCCTCGCCAGAGACTGCAAGCTGTTTGAAGAGCTCGGATACAGGACAGTCAAAGCAACGCCTGCTGACTTATTCCCGAGAACGGGGCATGTTGAGACGGTGGTGCTGATGACGGGGAAACAGAAAAATCAGATTTCGGAGGATAATCTCATATGAATTTACCTAATAAACTCACTGTATTACGTATAATACTGGTTCCTGTATTTTTGGGTGCCATGATTCTGAAATTTCCTTATCATTTCTTGGCGGCCGCAATAATCTTTCTTGCAGCCTCTGTCACAGATTATCTGGACGGAAAAATAGCCAGAGAAACAAATCAGATTACCGTATTCGGCAAGCTTTGCGACCCGCTTGCGGATAAGATGCTGACAACTGCCGCGCTGCTTGCTTTTATGGAGCTTAACATATGCAATATCTGGATTCCCATGATTATCCTCACCAGGGAGTTTTTGGTAACCTCAATGCGTCTTGTCGCATCATCTCAAGGTATAGTTATAGCTGCAAGTTTGCCCGGAAAAATCAAAACAGCAAGCCAGATGATTTTCTCCACGGCAATTATCGCGGCTCTTGCTTTTCACAGTGAGCCTGTAAACAACAATGAAAAATTTGTGATTTGCTGTAATATTCTTTTGGGAATCACTGCTCTGTTTGCAGTAATCAGCGGTATCCTTTATATACGAGAGGGCGCAAAAAAAATTGACATTACGAAATAAGATTGAATTTTCCCGGAGCAATTCATAATCTATGCCGTTTCAAGTTTACGTAGATGTATCGGCAGATATATTCCCTCTCGTACAGAATATCGGATAATTATCCTTGTACTGTTGAACCCAATGTCATTACATTTTGTCTGCTCACCCGAAACAGCACGGAGTTGAAACAATGAAACCTCTGACACTGCTCATCAAGCCTGCCGCCGGACTCTGCAATATGAAATGCAGATACTGCTTTTACAGATCTGCGAGCGAAGGCAGAGAAAACAGAATAATGACACGCGATACGGTCGATCTGCTGATACGGAAAATCGCTGAATTCAGGCCATCTGCCCTGACAGTTATGTTCCAGGGCGGAGAACCCTTGCTCGCCGGAATTGATTATTACAGATATTTTACCGATGCTGTCAATAATAATCTGCGCATACCGGTCAGCTATGCGCTCCAGACAAACGGCCTGCTTATCGATGATGTTTTTGCAGATTTCTTTGCGGAGCATAAATTCCTGCTCGGAGTATCACTTGACGGTAACCGTAAAACAAATGACAGAAACCGCGTTGATGACTCCGGAAACAGCGTATTTGACAGAGTAATGGATTCCGTTCGAATTCTGCGAAAGCATAATGTCGATTTCAATATTCTCTCGGTCATTGACAGCGAAAGCGCAAAAGAAACTGAAAGCACCTTTGAATTTTTCAAAGCAAACGGTCTATCGTATATTCAGTTCATACCCTGCGTCGGTGAGAATAACGGTATTTCGCTTTCGGCCGAAGCTTATGAAAGCTTTCTGAAAAACTCCTTTGATTTGTGGTATGACAATTATAAACGCGGAGAATACATTTCCATACGCCATATTGATAACTATATCGGTATTCTTCTCGGCTATCCTCCGGAAAACTGCGCGATGTGCGGCATATGCGGCAGTTACTTCGTCATTGAGGCGAACGGAGATGTCTATCCGTGCGATTTTTACTGCGCGGAGGAGTACAGACTTGGCAGCGTATCGAATGAAAAGCCGTTTGAATCAAACGATAAACATCGTGCCTTCATTGATGAATCAAGAATAATTCACTCAAATTGCCGGGAATGCAGATATCATTTTCTCTGCCGGGGCGGATGCAAAGCAGACAGAATAAACGGATTCTCGGAAAACAGATTTTGCAAGGCGTACCGTAATTTCTTTGAATACTCTTATGAAAGAATGCTATCAACAGCAAGGAGCCTGAAATGAGCTATTTTGTTTACTGCGCCGTGGTTCTTTTTGCCACCACTATCGGAGCCCTTGCCGGAATAGGCGGCGGGGTGATAATAAAGCCGGTTTTTGACGCCTTCGGCGAATACACGGTGGGTGAAATCTCCGTAATGTCTTCGTGCGCCGTATTTGCAATGTCTCTGCTGTCAATTCTGATGGGAGCAAAGCGTATAAGGCAAAACAAAAACGAGAACAAAGCCGTTCTTTCGATTGCTATCGGATCGGCGGCGGGCGGGTGCCTCGGAGAATATATCTTTTCACTGGTTACAAAGGCTGATTCGAGCGTAAAAATCATACAGAATATCATCCTGCTTATACTGATAGTTTTTGTTATTGTATATATGCGAAAAGAAGACCGGAAATCACTCGGCTGCAAAAGCCCTGTCATCGGTATCATCACCGGTCTCTTTCTCGGCGCAATTGCCGCTTTTCTCGGCATTGGCGGAGGACCCATAAATATCGCGGTTATTTCGCTTGTTTTCGGATTTGAAATCAAGACCGCCGTAGTATGCAGCTTAATGTCAATTCTCTTTTCACAGAGTGCGAAGCTGATTTCAGTCGCAATCAGAGATATATCTTCTTTTAACATTAAATTGCTCCCATTCATAGTTTTAACAGGGCTTTGCGGCGCCTTGATCGGCAGAACGCTTAACAGAAAAGCTAGCAATAAAACGGTAAACTGGTGCTTTATTGCCGTACAGATTTTGATTCTGCTTCTGTGCATTTTCAACATAATAAAATACATTATTTAATCGGGAGAGATGAAAATGAAAAAGCCGAACGTAATTATTATAATGACCGATGACCAGGGATACGGAGATCTGAGCTGTATGGGCGCCGAAGATTTCAGAACGCCTCACCTCGATGCAATCGCCGAAGAGGGAATTCGCTTTACCTCAATGTATTCCGCGTCTCCTGTCTGCTCGCCTTCGAGAGCGGCGCTTCTGACGGGCAGGTATCCTGCGAATGCCGGTGTGCGCGCAATACTTGCGGGGCACAGGAAAGCCAGCGGCCTTACGCCTGCCGTTCCGACCATTGCCACAGCTTTGAAAAAGCTCGGCTATCATACCGGAATTTCCGGTAAATGGCATCTCGGCCTCAGAAACGAATGCAGACCCAACAGCAACGGATTCGATGAATTCAACGGCTTCCTTGCGGGCTGTGTTGATTACTATTCACATATATTTTACTGGGGCATGGCGGACGGCAACACAAATCCGGTCCACGATCTCTGGGAAAATGAAACAGAAGTATATGACAACGGCGAATATATGACGGAGCGCATTACTCAAAAGAGCATTGAATTCATTCAGAGAAACGAAGACAGGCCGTTTTTCCTCTATGTTGCCTATAATGCGCCTCACTATCCGATGCACGCACCCGAAAAATATATGCGCCGCTTTGCCCATCTGCCTAAGGACCGTCAGCTTATGGCGGCAATGATAAGCGCTGTTGATGACGGAGTGGGCGAAATCAGGGCGGAACTCGAGCGCCGCGGATTGCTTGAGAATACAATCATTTATTTTCAGAGTGATAACGGACCTTCAAGGGAATCCAGAAACTGGCTTGACGGCACCGAAGATTTATATTACGGCGGCAGCACCGGTATTTTCAGCGGGCATAAATTCAGTCTCTTCGAAGGAGGCATCCGCGTCCCGTCACTTCTTTTCTGGAAAGGAAAGATTGCCGGCGAAGTAGTTGACGCCCCGCACATTGCAACCGATATATTCCCGACAATTCTCGAGCTCTGCGGCGGCAATCCCGATGAATATGAGCTTGACGGTATCAGCCTCAAGGGAATGATCTGCTCAAACGAAAAAGCAGTTCACGATTACATCTTCTGGGAAATGGAGGATCAAACCGCTGTTCGAAAAGGTAAATATAAGCTTGTTCTTAACGGGCGCACCGACGAAGGTGAAGAGCCGAGAGCAAGCGTATTCCTCTCCGATCTTGAAAACGATCCCGGTGAAAAGCATAACCTTGCCGATGAATTGCCCGAACTCTGTGCCGAGCTTAAAGAAGCGGCTTTGAAATGGAGAGCCGGGATAGAGAACACATGGAAGGAAAATTTCGAAAAGAATTATACAAGTCTGACATAGGGAGGCATTGTATGAGAGACGGAAAGCTCCCGAATCCCGGGATGATTCATCCGATAGCAGGATACAATAATGAAATATATGTAAAACCAACGATAAAGAATCCGAATATAATTGTCGGGGATTTCACATATATTGCAGACTCTGAATTTGAAAGTCATGTAACTCATCTATATTCTTGGAACGGCGACAAGCTGATAATCGGAAAATTCTGTCAGATTGCGGCAGGAGTTGAATTCGTGATGAACGGCGCAAATCATCAGATGAATGCCGTCACGACATTTCCGTTCTATACGCTGGATGGCTGGGATATGGAGCCTCCCGCCGTCTCGGATATGCCGCTTAAAGGCAACACTGTTATCGGCAACGATGTATGGATAGGACAAAATGCGGTTATTCTCCCGGGAGTCCGCGTCTCTGACGGAGCGATTATCGGCGCGAACAGCGTGATCGGCAGTGATGTTGAGCCATATACAATTGTTGCAGGCAATCCGGCAAAGCCCATAAGAAAACGTTTTGATGATGAGATGATTGCTTTGCTTTTGAAATTCAGGTGGTGGGATAAAGATATCGCGGAAATCAATTCTCTTATTCCGCTTCTTACAAACAGTGATATTGAAAAAGTAAAATCGGAAATAAAACGGTTAATAAAATGAATAAGAAACAAATCATTAAATCGATACAGGATAAGGTTTTCGCCCTGCGTGACGAATCATATAAAGAATTCAATTCAAAGCTGATACCGACAGTTGATCCGAAAACGGTTATCGGCGTAAGAACTCCGGCGCTCAGAGCTCTGGCAAAGGAGATTTCAACAGATAAGGAGAATACGGATGTTTTTCTCGAAAACCTTCCGCATAAATACTTTGAGGAAAACCAGCTTCACGCATTCATTATCTCGGGCATAAAGGATTATGACGAATGCATCGAGCAGCTTGCACGCTTCCTTCCTTTTGTTGATAACTGGGCAACCTGCGATCAGATGTCGCCTAAAATATTCAAAAAGCACAGAAAAGAGCTGAAAAAGCTCATTTCACAATGGCTTCGCTCTGATAAGACATACACTGTGCGTTTCGGAATCGGTATGCTGATGGAACATTTTCTCGATGAGGATTTTGATATTTCTTATCCGGAGGCAGTCGCAAAAATCCGCTCGGATGAGTACTATATAAATATGATGATCGCCTGGTATTTTGCCACTGCCCTCGCGAAGCAATATGATGCGGTATTGCCTTTTATTGAGAGCCGGAAGCTCGACGCGTGGACTCATAATAAAACCATACAGAAGGCGGTTGAGAGTTACCGGATCACAGCCGAGCAGAAGGAATACCTGAAAACCCTTAAGATTAAACTTACGGAGAAAAAATGAGAATTACCGCACTTACCGAAAACACTTCCCATATTGAAAACATAGCCTGCGAGCACGGGCTCAGCCTGTATATTGAAACGCAGGGCAAACGTATTCTTTTTGACACCGGTCAGACAGATTTATTCTCGGTAAATGCCCGAAAACTCGGGATTGATATTTCAAGCGTTGATATCTGCGTTATTTCCCACGGTCACTACGACCACGGAGGCGGACTGAAAAAGTTCTTTGAAATCAATAAAACCGCACCGGTTTATATGAGCCGACACGCATTCGAGCCGCACTATAACGGAGAAAGATATATCGGTCTCGATCTTTTGCTGAAAGACAACGGCAGGATTGTTTTCACCTGCGGAAACAGTGAAATTGCAGGCGGAATTAACCTTCTCTCTCCCGAAGGGCGTGAAAAGAAATATGATTCAGATTCATGCGGACTGAACATGATGCAAAGCGGAAAGCTTCTCCCGGATGATTTCAGGCACGAACAGTTCATGCTGGTAACCGAGAACAAAAAGAGAATTCTATTCAGCGGCTGCTCGCATAACGGAATTCTCAATATTGCAGAATGGTTCAATCCCGATATTCTCATCGGCGGATTCCATTATTCAAAGTTGAAGATGGATGAAACGCTTGCGGAAAATGCAAGAATTCTGGGAAAGTCTCCCGCAATGTACTATACCTGTCACTGCACCGGCACCGACCGATATGAATTCATGAAGCCGTATATGAAAAATCTCGCCTACCTTTCGGCAGGCGAAACAATAGAGATATAGATTAACCCGCAGAGCAATCTGCGGGCTTAATTTTTATTATTTCAACTTCGAAAGCGCCCATTCGCCGATATCTTCATAGACGGTTTCACGGTCAACTTCGTTATGAATCTCGTGGCGCATACCGGGATAGAGTTTGAGCGTTACATCGTAGCAGCCCTGAGCTCTGAGCTTGGATGCGACTTCCTTGGGACCTTTTCCGTAAGCGCCGACGGGATCTTCCTCGCCTGCGGTGATAAGGAGCGGCAGGGTCTTGGGAACCTGCTCATACCAATCCTCAGCGGAGACCGTTTTAAGCAGAGTGAAGAGGTCTCTGTAACCCGTCGCGCTGAAGAGGAAGCCGCAGTAGGGATCGGCAATGTATTTATCGACTATGGCATTATCATAGGTCAGCCAGTCAAATACCGTACGCGGTGAAGGAATCTGTTTAAGATAAGTGCCGAAAGCAATTTTATTTATCGTTTCGCTCTTATGCAGATTTCCCTTTGCCTTTGCTATGATATTTGAAAGAAGGATACCTGCTGCAGCGGCGGGATTTGCACCGCTTGTACCGCAGATGATTGCGCCTTTGAGGCGCGGATCGGTACCGTAGCGGCGGATATATTCACGCGCAATGAAGGAGCCCATGCTGTGGCCGTAATATATTACGGGAACATCAGGAATTTCCTTTTCAATCATATCGGCAACCAGTCTTACATCCTCAACAAGCGAGTTCCAGCCGTCTTTATCTCCGAAAAATCCAAGTTCGGAATCGTTTCTGACAGATTTGCCGTGACCTTCGTTATCGTGAAGACAGACCGCAAAGCCCTTGGCGCAAAGGCGTGAGGCGAATTCCTCATATCTCTCGCCGTGCTCCGCCATACCATGAGTCATCTGGAAGATAGCTTTGATTTCGCCGTCCGGCTGCCAGACACGGACAAAAAGATCCGCAAGACCCGAGGTTGAATGAACGGTGTATTCTTTTCTGATAATCTCCATAGTTATACCTCTCTCAATTTATTTCAATTTTGTTTCTCGACTATTTTATACTCATCATAAGGCGAGTAATAGGGGCAGCTGAAATTCCCACCCTGCATGAATCTGTAAAGCTCATCCTCGTCAAGATTCACCTGACAGAAATACATTTCGTTCTCGTCATCATAATCATAATACGCGCAGTTGTCGCAAATCATAATAAATCACTCTGCTCGGGAATAATCATCTCATACTTTGTCTTATCCACGCCCTGATCGCCGAGTTCGCGCAGAGCAGGCCCGAAAAGCACTCCGAGCGCCCTGCCGGACGGGAAGATATCCATAAGAGGTCTGAGCACGAAGGCTCGTTCCATCATCCTCGGATGCGGAAGGAAAAGCTCAAATGTTTCGCTTTTATAATTCTCATAAATCAGCAGGTCAAGGTCGATAAGGCGCGGACCGTTGCGTTCCGTTCTGACCCTGCCCATAGCCGCTTCTATGCCGAGACATCCTCCGAGAAGCGTGTGAGGCGATGCCGTGGTCTGCACAAGAACTACTGCGTTATAAAACCTGCCCTGATCGGAATTGCCGAGGGGATCCGTTTCATAAACAGCCGAGCCTGCAACCACCTTAACATTCGGAAGGCGCGAAATCGCCCTGATAGCCATATTTATATTGCCGATTCGGTCGCCCATATTTGTTCCGATTCCGATTACTGCCTGACTCATTCAATCATCTCCTTCTCATTTGCCGACAGTTATCTCAACTGCCGTGTATTCAAAATCGGCGTCAATAGGCGCTTCGGGTTTCTTGAGAAGCACCGTGACCGATTTCAGTTCCTTGAATTGTGCGAAAAGGCCGTCCGCGACCCGCATGGCGGCTCTTTCAATAAGGTCATCTCTCTGGGCGAGGAATATCTTTTTTGCCTCTTTTATGATTGCCGAATAGCTTACCGTATCGCTGAGCTTATCGGTAACACAGGCCTTTGTGAGGTCAATTGTTGCAGTTATGTCGAGAATGAAATTCTGACCGTTGACCTTTTCTTCGGGATTCACGCCGTGATAAGCGAAAATCTTTAATCCTTTTACGATGATTTTATCCATTTCTCTGCCCCCTGATAGTTTTCTGCGAAACACGTCTGATTTCGACGGCCGCAGACACGTTGTGGACTCTTATTATATCTGCCCCCGAGAGAATTGCAAGGGTGTTTGCCGCGCATGTCGCAAAGTCCGCATCACCAGCTTTTCCGGTTCTTATGAATCTCTTTCTTGAAACTCCGACCAGAAGCGGGAAGCCCTGAATCTTCAGCTTTGAAAGATTTGCGAGAAGCTCATAGTTCTGCTCTTTGCTTTTCCCGAATCCGAACCCGGGGTCCAGCCAGAAATTACCGGGAGCTATTCCCATCTCATTTGCGAGCAGGATACTTTTCTCAAAAAATTCCCGGACTGCTTTTACTACGCCTTCGGGATAATCGGCGACTTTATCAGCTCCGCACGGGTTATGCATAACCGCATACTTTGCGCCTGCTGCTTTAACGAGCTCGGCCGTCTTTTTATTGAATTCGCCGCTTACATCGTTGATTATTTCCGCCCCGTTTACGAGAGCAAACCGTGCGCATTCGGGATAGAATGTATCAACCGATACAGGCACGCTGACTTCATTCTTTATGGCAGGAAGCGCTTCTTTCAGTCTCGCCAGTTCCTCTGCTTCACCGAGAATTTCACTTCCCGGGCGCGTTGAATTACAGCCTATATCAATTATATCCGCACCCAGATTCTGCATTTCCTTCGCGTGCTCGGCGGCAAGCAAGGGAGTAAAATACTTTCCCCCGTCGGAAAAGGAGTCCGGAGTATAATTGAGAATTCCCATAATCAGGGTTTTCATCAGTTTCTGCCTCCGGTAAGAAGTGAGAGCGCCTCGGCTCTTGTTCTTGAATCATTACGCATGATTCCTCTGAGCGCCGATGTCCTTGTCTGCGAGCCCGAAGCTCTCGCTCCGCGCATAGTCATACAAAGATGCTCGGCTTCAATCACTACAGCTACGCCCATGGGATGAAGACTCTCGTCCAGAAAATCCGCTATCTGCATGGTCAGGCGCTCCTGAAGCTGAGGTCTCTTTGCAAAGCTGTCGACTATCCTTGCCAGCTTCGAGAGACCGATAACCTTGCCGTCGGAAGGAATATAAGCAATATGCGCCTTACCGATGAACGGCAGGAGATGATGTTCGCACATTGAGTAGAGAGGAATATCCCTGACTATGACCATTTCCTCACTGCCCTCGTCAAACAGCTTAAGGTGCCTTTCCGGATTATCGTCAAGGCCTGAGAATATCTCCTCATACATTCTGGCAACCCTCGCCGGCGTTTCGACAAGACCGGGCCTGTCGGGATCCTCGCCAACTGCGGACAGTATTTCCCTGACCGCTTTTTCTATTCTCTCTTTATCCAATGGTATCACCTGCTTTATTTGAAAATGAAAGTCAATGTATAAAAACTTTTATCCTCATAATACCCCGTAAGGGAATTTGAGAGCGAGCTTCCTCTTGAAGATTTGACTCCCGATAAGACTTTGTAAATTCTGCTGTCTGTAATAAGATCCTTGAACGCGCTGTCATAGGATTCCTTGTTGACAAAGCTAATCTGGATACATCTCTCGCCCGCATTGAACTGCTTTACCATCAGGTCGCGCAGCTTTGTCTCGTTATTTCTGCTGTAATTCTCAAATCTCAGGCCGTTTTTGACATAGTAATTCTCATCGGTCGAGGTGCAGCCGGGATTGTATGAATAATCGCGGTGGTTGACGCCTATTGCCTCATCGGTAAGATTGAAATAAGTATGGATGCTCATTGCGGATGAATTCTTACTGACCGGATCATCCCAAGTCAGGTCAAGATGATAGTAATTACCGTTTATTTTAACGATATTCCACATATGGTCGCCGCCCTTGTTGCCCTCGGAATCCGCTTTTCCGCTGACAAGAGCGCTCTCTATACCGACCTTGTCAAATATGAACTTTGCCGCCTTGGAGTATCCCTCGCACGCCGCTTTGCCGTTGATGAGCGCACCGTATGCAGAAGAATAATAGTATTCGTTATCCTTTAATTCATATATGCAATTTGTAATTATATAATCGTGAATTTCAAGTTCGCACCGGTATTCGTCGGTTAAATCGGAGAGCGAAGCGATAATAAGGTCTCTCTTCTCTCTGATTTTTCTGTCCGCCTGCTCATACTCCTCTTTTGTCATGATATAATCGAAGGAGATGTAATTGTTCCATAATTCGCTGGTAAGGCGGCATTTCCGTCCGAGAAAAATCAGATCGGGATTATCATTGAGCAGGGCTCTGAAAACCTCATCGAGCTGTTTCTCGGAAAGATCCGGAACAAGTATCCGCTCGGGCATATTATAAATATCCGCGAGGATAAGATTATAGGCCTGCTTCTCTATAGGCGATAAATCGAAGAAATAAGTCTTATATCTTGAACCGGACGACGACTCCTCAACATCTCCTATGTAACGATTGATAATCGGCGCCTCTAAATCGGGGAAGTTGTTTTTCACCTGAAAAACTCCCACAGCCGCTGCGACGAGGGCGAAAACTATCAGGAGCATTACCGTTCGTTTTTTCATTTCGTATCCTCTCGGTTAAATCTGGGTGGATTTGGTTGCCGCAACAACTTCTTTGACCCCGGTATTGAATAAATCAGTGATATAACTGCGCATTTCAGAAAATCCGACGATAGTTATATCTGTATATAATAGATTGGCAATTCGGGAATAAATCTTTTCAATACTGTCGGTATTTTCCTCATTTATCACGTTTCTCAGTACCTGCTCAAACGCGTCTGCTCGCAGTTTTTCAGACTGAACATGGTTAAAATTGGTATATACCAGATATTTATAGAGCGTATCTCCCTTGATAACATTGCTGCCGCGCGGGAGGATGAGATTGAATGATCCTTTATAATTAATGCTCTCATTAAGTTCAACCGTAACCGAACCGAAATTGTTGACCATCTGCTTGAACGCCTCTGTATCGGAGCCGATATGATGAATAATCTCAATGTTGCAAAACAGCTCAAGCGCCTCTTCAAGCCCTTCTATACCGTAAAGATAATAGATGTTTCCTATAGATTTGTATTCGCCGCGATATTCTATACTCTCATCAACCGACGGTGAATATATTATGTATTTGCCCTTTGGCATGACGATTCTCGTAATCCAGAGAAACTGCAGATCATTCGAAACGGAATCCTTGCACCAGAAGAGGAAACACCTGTCGGATTTCTCAACCTGATTTGTCTCTTCCTGCTCTCCTGCCGTCACTCCCGGGTCGCCGCCGAGTGCGGTGCGCAGATCAAAATCGCTGCTTTTAAGCACTGCAAAAAACGAGACGAACACAAGCAGAAGCAGAGCAAGCGTTATGATAATTGTTATTTTATTTTTATTGGAATTCTTTGATTTTCTCTGCGTTCTGAATGTAACATTTTTACTCATTTTCGATCACAACTCATATATGTAATCGCCGTTTCTTCGGCGTTAAGATAGATAACTCTGCCGCTGACTTGCTGACCTGTCAGCGAAATGAAGCCCTCATTCGGCAGGGCATAAGCTATGGGATGGCTGTTTCTGTTAGCAACCGTGATAATCCGCTCTCCCCTGCCTCGTCTCTCATAACAGACACAACCGAGAACGGATGAAATCGGAATGAATTCGCCGTCTTTGAGGGCGGGATGCTCTCTGCGGATTCTGCCTAAAAGGCGGTAATGCGCAAGGAGTTCTTCGTTCTCTCTGCCGTAAGGGAAACAACCTCTGTTGAAGGGATCGACTCCCCCGTCGGTCCCGGCTTCATCGCCGTAATAGATACAAGGTACGCCCGGCAGTGTGAACTGCATGGAAGAAATCAGTTTAAGAAGGCGTATTCCTCTCTCGCGTTCCTCATCATCAAGGCCGCCCTTATAACGATGAACAGGGTCGCTCACATAGCAGTCAAGAGTTCCGAGACGATTAAGAACGCGGCAGGTATCATGAGTGCCGATATGATTCATAAGGCAGTCGACAACGCATTTCGGATAATTCTCGCAGACTTCCGCTATCTTATCGTTAAAGCCCTCTGCAGTGCCGGTAATGCCGAATCTGATAAGCACCTCGGCGAAGGGATAGTTCATAACCGAATCAAGCTGCCTGCCGGTAAGATATCGTCTTCTGCTGCCGTAACTTATTTTATTGGAAGCGTCTTCCCAGACTTCTCCGATGATGATTGCATCATTATCCTGTGACTTGACATATTCACGAAGCGCGTCAAGAAATTTATCGGGAAGCTCGTCCGCAACATCCAGCCGCCAGCCGCCTGCGCCGAGCGTCTGCCACTTTTTAAGAATGCCGCCTATGTATTTTATATAGCTGTCATCAGTCTCGTCGATTTCGGGGAGAATATCCACTCCCCACCAGCTGTCGTATTCATCAGGCCATTCGCCGAACTTATACCAGCCGTAATACGGCGATTCTTTACTGTTATATGCTCCGCCGTTACCGTAGCGACCCTCTTTATTAAAATAAATGCTGTCGCTCCCTGTATGGCTGAATACGCCGTCAAGAATAATCTTTATACCGCGCGATTCAGCCTCTTTGCAGAGTTCGGAGAATTCCTTCTCGGTACCCAGAAGAGGATCGGGTTTTTCATAATCCGCCGTATCATACCGGTGATTGGAATGAGCCTCAAATATCGGATTCAGATATATATAGCCGACTCCGAGCGAAGAGAGATAATCCAGGCGGCTCTTTATACCCTCAAAATCTCCCTGAAAGAAATCATACTGAGTAATTCTCCCGTTTTTATCCGGTTTCCAGCGCGGCTCTCCGCCCCAGTCATCCCTGATGATTCTTTCGGGAAACGGATTATCCTTCTTATTTCCCGAGAAGCAGAAACGGTCGGGAAAAATCTGATATATTACAGAACCCTTTATATCGTCGGGAGTCCTGAAGTTCTTATCATAAACGGTCAGCTGAAATTCTCCTCCGCCCGCGGCGATTCTGCCGGTGGAATTATCGTAACAGGTAATCGGAATTTCACCGTAACCGGTCATAAGCAGAAAAGTATAGAAATACAGGCCGGGCTTATCGGGTATAAAGCTCCCGCGCCACCAGATTTCACCGTTTTGCTGGGTGTATTCATAATACATCGGGTATGAAAAGCACTCGTCATCGCGATGCACGATAATCTTCGCCCATTCACAGTAAAAGCCTGCAGGAAGAATTATTCTGAGCGTAACCTCAGTGCCGTTCCCGACGGCGCCGAAGGGAGATTTATGCCAGCTCAGCCGTGAATTGAAAGGGATAAAATCCATGCTCGGGTTTCCTCCGGAAAGAATTGAATTGCTACGGGTAATTCAGTGATTCCGATTATCATTTCGGTCAGAAAATACCCGATATAAATGAGGGCGAGAACAGAGACAACAATCGCTGTGATTATCGCGATTCTCTTGCCGAGCATCTTACCTTCATTGCCCTTGAGCATTCCGAATCTGGAAGAATATTCAGTTATGCTCTCGCGCTGTGAGGGCTTGAGCGCTTTTTTATAGCTGTTCTTTTTCATAAGTTTCCTTAATATCAGAATAATTGTGTGCCGGTGAATCCTACAAATCCCAGAGAAATCATAGCAACATAAAAGAACATCGCGGGAGTTCCCTTGAATATCGGCGGAATATATTTATTTTTTTCGATAACTCTCGCGCCGCTTCCGATAAGCGCGGCGGCAAGCACAAATGCGAAGCCCGCGCCGAGACCGGAACCTATGCAGTCAAAGAGAGAATAGGCCGCGGAATCATTGATATACGGCACGGCAAATACGAGCGTGTTGAGCGCCGCGATTCCGAGAATACCGATAATTTCTTTATCTTTGACTATTATATTAGCTATAAATGCAACTGCGATATATACGCTCGCGAGTACGGCGCCGTAGATGAGTGCCTTTGCCGCGTAAGATTCAACCGTGGCGGTGCGCGAAGCAATCAGATTGCAGAGAATACTTGTCACGGTTGAAAAGCCCGAAATCATAACAGACAGTTTAACAAAGGTATTCGGGCGTGGAGATATGCGCATTGCCTCGCTCATACCGAGGCCCGATGTCATGACAAGATTCTGCACGAATACGGTGTAAAGAGCAGTAATCAATAATCCTGAAATCATTTTCATTGCTCATCACCTCCGTCTTCATAACCGTTGAGGCTTCTTAAGAATTCGTCGGTGGAAGAGAGAATGCTGTCAATATCATCATAATCGGCGATTATCATATCGACCGTCTCGGGAGCTTCACTCTGTTCTATGCCGAGATCTATTTCCTCAGGCTGCTCGGGGGCCTCGGTCTCTGAGGATACGTTTCTGCTCCTTCTGTTAAGACTTATCAGCGCCTTGATTATAGCCGCAAGGAATCCGAGCAGAACCAGACATCCGAACGGCATAGACATAGTGCTCATTGTAAACTTCATATCAAGCGTATAACCGCCGACAGTCCCTTTGCCGATGATTTCGCGGATTGTTCCGCATATGACGGCAACAAGCGCGGTGCCGAACGCGGCGGAAAGAGCGTCTGCAAGAGCTGAACCGACACTGTGCTTAACCGAATAAGTCTCGCAGTGAACCGCCGTAACCGAATTGACGGCTATAAGCGGAATTATAATTCTCATACCTAGACTAACTTCAATCAGAGTGCGGGTTTCAATATACCATAACACGGGATAAATAATCGCGAGTCCTATGACAAGATAGAGAGCGATTCTCACGTAGCGTGGTATCTTCTTGAAAAACAAGCTGGCGAGAGTGCAGGTAATAATCAGGTCTGCAGCAATCATAACCGCTATGAAAAGCGAATCCTTCAAAGTGGATGTGCCCGCAATAATGGAGCAGAGTCCTACGCACTGAAACAGCACCGGATTCTCGGTTATTGCCTCTCTGAAAGAAAAGCGTTTATTCTCATCCATCGGCTACCACCTCCCTGCCTTTATTTATGCGGGGAGTAATGAAAGCCATTACACGCCTTGTCAATATATCAAGCAGAGGGCTGAATGCGTTCGCGAGCAGAACTGCGAAACATACCGGTTCCTCAAATACGCCGAGTTTTCTCATTGACATGCAGATTATACCGCAGAAAACGCCGTAAACCAACTTATCTCTCTTTGAAGCGGGAAGGGTTGAATAATCCGTAAGGAGGAACACTGCCGCAAACATAAGTGAACCTGAGGAGAGTTCCATAATCACGGATGAAATACGGCTGCCGTTCGAGCGCGGAAGCAGAAGGGCAAAGAGAATACACGCGCCGATAAAGCCGGCAGTAGCGAGGAGCGCCTCTCTCCTGCGGAAGAGCAGAAAAACTATGCACGCAACGAATACAATAATACAGCCTGTGCCCATAGGGCCGCAGATATTGCCGGTGATGATATCAAGAATATTAGCTCCGTTCATTCTCATTGAGCCGCCGTGCATGAGAGCAGAACCGAGCGAGACACCTGTCATAAACGGTCTTCCAGGGGTATAGGCAAATATCTCCTCTTTGAAGCACGCCGCCATAAACGCAAAACCTGCTGCCGCCGGGACAAACGGAACCTTCATTCCGCCTCCGAACGGAATCTTGATAACAAAAACCGAAAAAGCGCATGCGATCATAGGAATATAAAACGAAATATCTGCCGGCATCATAAGCGCAATCATAATACTCGAGCAAAGGGAACTTAAATCCGCGGCATAATATTTTTTATATATGATAATGCTGCCGAAAAAGTCGCATACAAAACCTGTCACGATACAGACCGCGAGAGTGCGCACCGCAGCCGCCCCGTAATACCAGATTGAAAGCACACAGGGAAAAATAAGCATCAGCAGATAATCGCCGAAAATATTCAAAGATTTTTTATTTGCAGATCTGTTTTCGGTCGCCAAGGGGTTACCTCCGGATTATTCGGTCTTTGCATTCTGCCTTAAAGTTTTTATCATTTCAGCGGCGTTTTCCGCTTTGAAGACCGCACTGCCGGCAACGAATACATTCGCGCCCGCCTTTGCGGCAACTGCGACGGTTTCCTTATTGATGCCGCCGTCAACCTGAATATCAAGATTGAGGCCGAGTCTGTCGGCTTCGTTTCTTACAGCGGTTACCTTTTCCATCATATCATACATAAATGACTGACCGCCGAAGCCGGGCTCAACCGTCATCACAAGCACCATTTCCACCTTATTCAGAAAAGGAAAAACCGCGCTTGCGGGAGTACCGGGTTTGAGACTGATTCCGGCCTTTTTACCGAGTGAATGAATCTTATCTATAACTTCATCGGTATCAGAATCGCTCTCGTAATGAAAAGTAATTATATCCGCACCGGCAGAAACAAAATCCTCAATATATTTAACCGGCTCAGATATCATAAGATGAACATCGAAGACCATATCGACAAGCGGTCGTATCGCCTTGATTACCGGTGCTCCGAAACTGATATTCGGGACAAAATGCCCATCCATAACATCGAGATGAAGCCAGTCAGCTCCACCCTGCTGCATTCTCATTGCTTCAGAACCTAGCTTTGAAAAATCGCTTGCGAGGACAGACGGTGAAATTTTAATCATATGAGTTCTCCGTTTCAAAATGAATATAATAACCCAATATTAATTATATTTAATAGATTATATCATAATATAAAAAACAGGTCAATTATTTTGATAAAATAAACTGCATTTTATCTGCTTGACTAATGATACACTAAATGATAAAATAATATAGCTATATTCCAAAGTGTAATAAAGGAGAAGAAACATGGCAAAGAATTATTTCGACCTTACAGGTCAGGTAGCAATCGTAACAGGAGCTTCAACAGGTCTCGGAGTCCAGATGGCAAAGGCACTCGCAAATCAGGGCTGCAACATCGTTGCAATGGCCCGCAGACAGAATCTCATTGATGAAGTCGCCGCCGAAATCGAGAAGGAATACGGCGTTAAGGCAATCGGCATTCGCTGCGATATCACCGATACCGAAAGCGTTGAGGCGGCAGTTGACGCAGCTCTCAAGGAATTCGGCAGAATCGATATACTTATCAACAACGCAGGCACCGGCGGAGTCCATCCCGCAGAGGATATGCCCGATGAAACATTTGCAAATGAAATGAATATCGACCTTTTCGGCACCTTCAAAGTAGCCAGAGCGGTCGCAAAAAAAGCGATGATCCCCGCGAAATACGGCAGAATTATCAACATCGCTTCAATGTACGGTCTTGTAGGCAATAAAATTGCTCCGACAGCCTGCTATCATGCGGCTAAGGGCGGCGTTGTCAACCTCACAAGAGCACTCGCAGCAGAATGGGGCGACAAAGGCATCAATGTCAATTCCATTTGCCCCGGTTATTTCTACACTCCGCTCACCGAGGAAACTCTCAATTCGGAATTTTTCCAGAACTACGCAAAGACTATGATTCCGCTTGCAAGATACGGTAACGAAGGCGAGCTTGACAGCACTGCTATCTTCCTTGCGTCTCCCGCTTCAAGCTATGTCAACGGCCAGAATATCGCTGTTGACGGCGGTTATACCTGCATGTAATCGGGAAATCGGTTCAATCGATAATTATTATATAAGCCCTCTCCAAAACGGAGAGGGCTTGACTTTTATTGATATTGGATAAACTGACCGGTGAAATTATCAATCTCGTTTTCAAAATGATTATAATCAATATAATTATCGTTGCGGCTGTTGGCTTTGACTCTTCTGAAAGCGACTATGAACATTGCGATAACAAAAACAGCCCAGATGATTGTGCTGATGTATCCGCCTAATGTGGCAAGAAAATCATATGCGCCGTGGAGCAGAACCGGAATCAGAACCGCCTTGAATCTGCAGAAAGCGGATTTACTCTCATTTCCTCTGTAGCTCCAGCGTTTCGCCGCCGAATACCAGATCCCCATAAACACACCGAAACAGGCGTGACCCGGAACCGCGGTCACGGCTCTGACAATCGCCGTGGTTAAGCCAAACTCATATACATAACAAATATTTTCCCAAAGGGCAAAACCAAGCGAAACGAATACCGCATAGACGACACCGTCAAAAGAGCAGTTGAAAAACTGAGATTTCCAGGTACGCTTTTTCAGTAGCATATACTTGAATCCTTCTTCCGAAACCGCAACCACTATAAAATTCTCAAGAATCATATATATAATTGATTCTTCGGAAAAGAAGGCAAGCAGTATCTTTCCGCCGATTAATTCGGTTATCAAAGCGGCGAAGGTTGACAGGATTCCCAGGAACACAAGGGAAACAAGCAGACCTTTCGGCTCTTTATCAAGTTTATCTGCTCTGTAGACTTTTATCAGCAGAAACACAGCCGGAACAATTGCCAGGACTGCGGGGATAAGCATAGCAGCGGTAATTATCATAGATTATTTATCCTTAAAAAGAGTTTTTCCGAGGCAGTCTATACCTACAAATACAGGGAAATTCTCGAGCTCAAGTCTTTTTATACTTTCACAGCCGAGTTCGGGAAAAGCGATTTCCTCATACGCCTTGATGTGCTTTGCGCAGAGAGCGCCCGCACCGCCGACAGCGCAGAAATAGACAGCCTTATTGCGTATAACAGCCTGCCTGACCTCTTCGCTTCTCTCACCTTTACCTATCATTGCGGCAAGTCCCAGATCGAGAAGGCGGGGCGAATATGGATCCATCCTGCCTGAAGTTGTCGGCCCGCAGCTGCCTATCGGCAGATTCTCGGGAGCGGGAGTCGGACCTGCAAAATAGATGCAGGCATCCTTTATATCAATGGGCAAATCCCTGCCCTCATCGAGCAGGGAAAAGAGTCTTTTATGTGCGGCATCTCTTGCAGTATAGCAGATTCCGCTCAATTTTACCATATCGCCCGCTTTAAGCTCGGGTATATGTTCTCTTATATCTTTTAGGTTAAATTCAAATAATGACATTTTATTCTCCGGGACAGATTTTTTCAGATACGGAGCCGAGCTCCTCTATCAGCGAATCGACACTCTGCTTTATGGCATCCAGCGAATAATTCAGGTTGACCTGAGCAGTGGTTACCCTCTCGCCTGCCGTGCGGATATCCGATGCTGCGGTTTTAATTGAAGAACCTGCGGTTTCAAGAGCTTTACCGGCAGTTTCCTTTGCTCCGTTCACAAGCGAATCCGAATACTTCATAGCATCCTGAATAAGCGCACCCGACGTCTCACCCGAGAATTTATCATAATCGGATTGCTCCGTGACCGTCTTTTCTTCAAGAGCCTGAATCTGAGATTTGAGATTCTCGATTTCCGCTTTCAGTTCTTCATTTTCAGCTTGAATTGCTTCGAACGCTTCTGCCGATACTCCTTCGGCGCACTCCGCGCTCTTTTCGCGAAGTTCATCCGCAAGGGCAACATTCTCGCTCTGAAGCTTTTCTATATAATCAAGCACGTCCTCTCGTCTGAAGCCGCCGAAAAGCGATTTTTTCAATAATCTGTCATTATTCATTATATAACCTTATTTCTTTAATGAAATTGCTCTCTTTGCCTTATCGGCGATATTTGCGGCGTCAAGGCCGTAGATATGAAGCAGCTCGACCGCGGGACCTGATTTGCCGAACACATCATTTACGCCGACTCTGACTACGGGCACACATGTTCCGCTCTCGCAGACAGCTTCGGCAACAGCGCTGCCGAGACCGCCGATGATATTATGCTCCTCAGCCGTAACAACACAGCCCGTCTTCGCCGCAGATGCGCAGATTGTTTCCGCATCGAGCGGTTTGATGGTATGAACATTTATAATCTCTGCGTTGATGCCTTCTTCTGCAAGGATTTTCTTCGCTTCAAGGGCTTCATTTACCATAAGACCGGTGGCGCAGATTGTAACATCCGCTCCTTCTGAGAGAACAACAGCCTTGCCCCACTCGAATTTATAACTCTCATCAAAAATGCAGGGAACGGCAAGTCTGCCGAATCTCATATATACCGGGCCTTCATATTCCGCCGCCGCAAGAACAGCCGCTCTTGCTTCAACACCATCGGCAGGATTGATAATAACCATACCGGGTATACTTCTCATAAGAGCTATATCTTCGCAGCACTGGTGGCTCGCGCCGTCTTCACCGACGGAAATACCCGCGTGAGTTGCACCTATTTTAACATTGAGGTGCGGGTAACCTATTGAATTCCTGACCTGCTCAAAGGCTCTGCCGGCCGCGAACATAGCGAATGTGCTGGCGAATACGGTGTAACCTGTCGTGGCGAGGCCTGCGGCAACGCCCATCATATTGCTTTCCTGAATACCGGAATCAATGAATCTGTCGGGGAACACCTTCTTGAACATTCCGGTCTTTGTTGCTGCTGCAAGGTCGGCGTCAAGAACGACTACCTTATCATTTTTTTCTCCGAGCTCGGCAAGAGCTTTGCCGTAAGCGTCACGGGTTGCCATTTTGATAATATCAGCCATTGTTTACACCCCTTCCTTATGCTTCAAGCTCTGCGAGAGCCGCTTTGAGTTCGGTCATTGCCTGCTCATATTCTTCGGCATTGGGAGCTTTGCCGTGCCAGCCAACTTCATTTTCCATATAGGAAACGCCCTTGCCCTTGATGCTCTTGGCAATAATTGCGGTCGGCTTGCCCTTGAATTCCTTTGCGGCGGCAAAAGCAGCGTCGATTTCATCGAAAGAATGAGCATCTATTTCGATTACGTTCCAGCCGAATGCCTTGAATTTCTCGGGAATCGGATATGGAGAATTGACCTCGGCGCAGGTGCCGTCAATCTGAAGATTATTGTTGTCAACAACGGCAACAAGATTATCGAGGCCTTTGGCGGATGCGTACATAGCCGCCTCCCAGACCTGGCCTTCCTGGATTTCTCCGTCACCGAGAACAGTGTAGGTCCTGTAGCTCTTGCCCGAAAGCTTTGCTCCGAGCGCCATTCCGCAGGCGGCGGAGATTCCCTGACCGAGCGAGCCGGTACACATATCGATGCCGGGAGTATATTTGATGCTGGGGTGACCTTGGAGGTTGGAATCACTCTTTCTGAGAGTTTTTATCCATTCCTCAGGGAAGTAGCCTTTGAGAGCAAGTACTGCATAAAGTGCGGGAGCCGCATGGCCCTTTGAGAGAACAAAACGGTCTCTGTTTTCATCCTTGGGATCCGCTGGGTTGACATTCATGTGATTGAAATAGAGATAGGTAATGATGTCAACGCAGGAGAGCGCTCCGCCCGGATGGCCCGATTTGGCGTTGAAAACGCCTTCGATTATACCCATCCTTGCTTTGCATGCCGTGATTTTCAACTGTTTTCTGATTGCTGCATCCATAACAGCCACCTCCGGTTCAGTTATTCTTGATTTTCTTTATTTTCTCTGTAAGATAGCCGAGAAAGTCAGCTACCGCGCCTTTGTTGCAATGGCAGGCGACGTAATCGGCTTTTTCTTTAAGCTCTTTGGGAGCCGATGCCGTGCATCCGGAGATCTCAACCAATGATATCATCTGATAATCATTGTAATAATCTCCGATTGCGGCAGTGTGATCGGGTGCGATTCCGAGCATCTCGGCTATTTCCATAACCGCGGTGCCTTTATTGGCGCCCTTTGCCTGAATCTGAACGCTGACGATAGAAGAATCAATTACACTGTATTCTCTGCCCTCGACCGCTCTGAGAGCCTTGCCAATCTGCCTCGCCCTCCACATCGGTCCGAAGAAAACTATTTTGCCCCAGTCCTCGCGGGGAACATCCTCAATTCTTCTGAAATACTCATGTGTGGCATGGCTCTTGCGCAGATAAAAATGCGCCCAGAAGCCGATGCCCGCTATATACTGCTTATCCTTCGTATCAATAATAAAATCGAGCGTGGGGAATTTCTTGGCTATATTTACTGCCGCTTCAACAGATGCCGCGCTCAGCGGCTTGAAACGGAGGAGCTTACGCTCGGTAAAATCATAAATGCCTGCGCCGCCCATAACAACAGCGGGAGTGCCGCTAATTGGGAGCTTATCGAAATGCCCCGTCATAAGCTCGGGATTTCTGTCGGAAGCGAGGGTGAATTTACCGCCTTTGGCTACGAAATCCTGAACCGCCTTGAGATTCTCAGGCGGCAGTTCGCGCTTTTTGTTATTGAGCGTTGAATCTATATCCGAGGCTACAAGCCACGATGAATACGGTAATTCGCCGTTCATTACTTACTCCTTAATCGGGTTAGAAAAGTTTCAAAATATTCGGGAAGCGGTGCTTCAAAGCGCATTCTTTCACCCGAAACAGGGTGAGTGAATCCGAGTACGGCAGCGTGAAGACACTGACCGCCTTCTATCGCGGGTTTCCCTCCGGGACCGTAAACCGGGTCCCCTGCAACCGGATGGCCGAGATAAGCCATATGCACTCTTATCTGGTGTGTGCGCCCGGTTTCCAGTACACATCTTACAAATGAAAAGGTTCCGAATTCTTCAAGAACCTCATAGTGGGTGACGGCATTTTTTGAATTCTTATCCGTCACACACATTTTTTTGCGGTCAACCGCGTTCCTTCCAATCGGTGCGTCAACCGTGCCGCTCAGCTCTTTGAGCGAACCGTGAATCACTGCGAGATACTCGCGGTCAAGCGAATGCTCTTTAATCTGAGCTGACAGAGCGACATGAGCCTCATCTGTTTTCGCAACGAGAAGCAGGCCGCTGGTATCCTTATCGATCCTGTGAATAATTCCGGGGCGTATTACTCCGTTGATACCGGAGAGGGAATCTCCGCAATGCCATAAGAGGGCGTTGACCAGAGTGCCGGTATAGTTGCCCGGAGCGGGATGAACCACCATTCCGCGGGGCTTATTCACAACGAGCAGAGAAGAATCCTCATAGACGACATCAAGAGGTATATTCTCTTTTTTTATCTCCAGATCCTCCGGCTCGGGAACCGTGAATTCAATCGCGTCCCCCGCCTTGGGCCTGAAATTCTTCTGAATAACCTTTCCTCGACAGGTAACGAGATCCTTTTCAAAAAGTCCCTGTACGAACGAACGGGAACGGTTATCTAACACAAAGGAGAGAATCTTATCAACTCTCTCCTGCGCAAAGCTTTCATCGACTACGAAGGAAACAGGCTCGCCGTATTCAAATGAACTTATTTTATCGATCATTGTCGTCCGCCTTACCGTCTTCCTTTTCGCCGGATCTGCCCGCCTGCTTTTCTCTGATGAGCGTCGCGACTTCATAGCACATAAGCAGAATCGCTCCGCAGGTTATGAAAATATCCGCAACATTGAAAACCGCAAAATTCATAAACAGAGGTTCAATGAAATCAACCACATAGCCTTTGGCGATTCTGTCTATGAGATTGCCTATGCCGCCTGATACAATCAGGACAAGGCATACAACGGGAATCTTCGCTTTCACCTTTTTTGCAAGCAGGACAAACAGACATAATATGATAACCAGCGCCGTAAAAACTATCAGTATGCTTTTGTTATCGGCAAATGAGCTGAACGCGGCGCCGGTATTTTCGGTGTATCTGAACTGAAACAAGCCGAAAAGAAATTCTTTTGTATCCCCTGCTCCGAATGCCGCAACAGCGGCAATTTTTGAAATCCTGTCAAGAAAAACGAGCAGAGCGACAGCAAGAATGCTTATTATCTGAAACATCGATTATCAATCGAAAAGCGAATCAAAGAGGGATGAAATATCATCGTCATCGTCGTCATCATCCGCGCCTTCGCCCGGAATCTCAAGATCGTCAATATCCTCTGTGAAATCGGCAAAGAAATCATCGGTATCGTCTCCGGCTTCATCCTCTTCAGCGGGGATAACGGGAACCGCCGGTTCATCTGCAGGTTCTTCAACCGCCTCGGACTGTGCGGAAATCTCTGCTGCGGGCTCCTCGACTGCGGGAGCGGGAGTTTCGATATCGGGCGCGGGAACCTCGGGAATGAGACTGTCGAGGTCTGCGGAAATATCGGAATCATCGTCGCCGTCATCAAACAGACCGAGAAGATCGTCGATATCTTCCTCTTTATCGGCAGCGGGAGCTACAGGCTCCGAAGGAATCTCTGCTGCGGGCTCTTCAACCACGGGAGCGGGTTCTTCGGCAACAGCTGCAGGCGCTTCGGCCGCAGGAGCGGGAGCGGACTTGAAATCAGGTATATCCGGTTCGGCAGGAATTTCCGGAATCTCCTCGGGCTTCTTTTCGCCGTTGCAGAGCATTTCGACCATAGTTCTGAACTGCTGGAGCTCGGCCTTGACCTTTTTAAGCTCTTCGGTGTAGAATTCAAATTCCCTCTTGCTGCTTCCGACTATTGCGGTGCTCTGCTTTTGTGCGTCGGCAATAATACCGTCTGCCTGAGCCTTCGCTATCTGTATCTTTTCATTTGCTTCGCGGTTTGCTCTGTCCTGAATCGAAGCAACAGCGTTCTTGGCGTTGGTAACTATTTCAGCAGCTTCGCTGCGGGCTGCGTTCTTGACCTCAGCCGCTTCGTTTTCGGCCTTTGACTTTATTTCGGTAGCCTGCGAATTAGCTTCGGAAAGTGTTGCCTGAGCGTTTTCCTTGGAGACCTTGGTCACGTTATCGGCAAGCTTATGAGCGTCAAGCAGAGCGGATTTTATGGCATCCTCGTCCTTGCGGTAAGTCTCAACTTTCTCCGCGAGGATGCTGATTTTCTTGACAAGCTCCGCATTTTTTTCGAGCTGCTCGCTGTATGCTTCGGCAACGACCGAAAGGAATGCGTCAACTTCTTCGGCGCTGTAAGTGCCGGTGCTGACGGGGGTAAATCTCGCATTTGATATCTGTTCGGGTCTGAGCATTGGTTATTCCCCTCTCTTAAAATTCTTCTTCGGGAGCGCTGGTGATCTCATCGCCGAGTTCACCGCTGACAGGTACATTATTGGGTGTGATGATATAAGCTCTGTCGGCAATCTTTTTGAAATCGCCGTCATTGGAATAGGATACACCGTAGAGAACGTCGATAATCCTCTGGGCCTCATCATTGGGACAAGTTTCAAGATTGAGAACGACAATCCTCATTGTCTTGAGAATATCGGCAACCTTATTGACATCCGCAAAGCGGTCTATCTTCTGGAAAACGACTCTTGGTTTTGAAGTCTGAGCAGGCTTTCCGGAATTGATATTCACAACATTCGAATTCCTGTCTTTAGCGCGGGTAAAGGCAGACTTCTGAGGCCTGACTTCCGGCTGCTCCTCAGGTTCGGGATCGGACATGCCGGGGGCAAAATCGAAGCCCTCATCAATTATTTCGGGTTCATCCTCAGTAACGTTAATCCAACTCTGGATTTTGTCTTTGAAGCTCATGGTAAAATCCTCCTTAATTATCAGACCGCCTGGGCGATTGTTTACATAAATAATTTCAATGCTTGTCGGAGTAGATTCTCGGACCGAATATTGCCGAGCCGACTCTGACGAGGTTTGCGCCGCCGAGAATTGCGGTCTCATAATCACCGCTCATTCCCATGGACAGAAATTCCATATCTATATTATCTATTTTTTTATTACAAATGTCAATATAAAGCTTATGCATATTTTCAAAAATATTTAATAATTTTTTTTCGTCTTCGCATATCGGAGCGACGCACATAAGGCCCTTTACTTTGACACCGTTGATTTCCGATATCTCGGCCGCCCTCTCCGGAACCTCAGAAATATCAAATCCGAATTTGCTCCACTCGCATCCGATATTGACTTCAAGCAGGACTTTTTGAGATATTCCTCTGTTCAGCGCATGCTTTGCAATTTCTTTTGCGATTGATACGGTATCGACAGACTGAATAACATCAACCTCACCGACAATTTTCTTTGCCTTGTTTGACTGCAGGTGGCCGATAAGGTGAGCTTTGCAGGCAGTCATATCAAGCTCGTCAATCTTGGACTGAAACTCCTGCACTCTGTTTTCACCGATAAGATCAACACCCTGCGAAATCGCGTAATTGATACGGGCGGGATCGATGGTTTTGGTAACTGCCATCAATTTGACTTCATCTTCGCCTCTGCCGGAGGCAAGAGCCGCCTTTGAAACTCTTTCGCGGATAACCTTGAGATTCTCCGTAATATTCTCAAATTCGATATCAATCAATGACTTTTCCATTGGCGAGCTCCTTTCCCGAAATCACGATTTCATCATACTGCGCGAGCCAACCGGGAGTACCGCTCTTATCCTGCGCAATGACGAAATTCTCATCGGAGTATATTTCTTCAATGCGGTTGAATTTAATGAGGTTGCCCTCTTTGATATATACACCCGCTTCGTTTTTATCGTTAAATCTGACAGCGTCCTTACGGATTTTGATGCCGGTGTATTCGCGGAGAATAATCTTGCCCGAAGCCTTTCGCAAGCCCGAAAGTTCCTCGTTCATATCCGAGCATTTGAATACTGCAAGGCATTTGCCTTTGTCAAGCAATTCTTTGGAATAAAGCCTTGCCCAGATTGTTTCGCGGTCACTGTCACCGAGCATCAGCTGAATACGCTTTCCGACCTCAATGCCGGTAAGTCTCTCGGAGGGAACTATACACGCAGCATACCACTCGAAGCCGTTTATAACTTTGCCGATGGCATTCTTCGGAATCTTTCCCTTATCGGCTTTGAGCGCCTTTTCGAGCTCTTCCGCCGTGAGTTCATCTATCTTATCGGCAGTAAGAGTACTCTCAAATCCGTCCGGTCTGCTGACATAATAACCCGCGATGTCGGTTGTTATAATGCCCGACGGCTTGACAGCCGTGAGCTTTGCAATCTGCTTTTCGAGCTTTTCTATCTGCGCCGAACAATCAACGTCATATCCGAGCGAGATATTCTTTCTCGAAAAATTCTCGCTGAATGTCAGTTCGTCCGATGACAGATTGAGATAATCGTTATAATAGACTGCATCCAGCATCGAAAAGAAATTGCGGTCGATTTCGCCGTTGAGTTTGCCGAGATCAAGGTTTGCAAGTCTGACCTGCCCCTCAATCTTTTTATATGTCTCAAGTTTTTTCTTAAGCGAGAGGGCATTCGAATAATTCTCGGCATCCTTCTCATTCCTGAAAATCGCGGCAATCTCACTGCCGCCGGCGACTTTTCCGCCGTTCTGCGCGAGCGACACGACAACGCCGGATGAATCGGATGTAATAATCTGCTCTTCACGGATGATATACATATCGGCATCAACCGTTGCCGAAACAGTCTGTACATAGGCAGTTGAGGTCTTGTAGTTATTGCCTGAACTGCGATAGACGCTTATGGCAAAATATCCGAGAAAGATAACAACCGCCGCCCCCGCGAGAATTCTTATTAATTTTTCGGGCTTCATCGCTCACGCTCCTTTCTTATGTAGTTTTCCGCCGCTTCAACGAGTTCACCGGCGGAACCGTAATCGTCAATGTATAAAAAATGTATTCTTTCATCCCGTCTGAACCAGGTGAGCTGCCGCTTTGCGTACCGCCTGGTCTGCATTTTGAGATTCTCAACGCATTCTTCAAGACTCGCCTTTCCGTCAATGAACGGTTTGAGTTCTTTGCATCCGATTGCCTGAACAGCCGTGCCGGAGGGATGGCTCTCAAAGAACCTCTTTGCCTCATCGAGAAGTCCGTTTTCAAGCATTATATCAACTCTGCGGTTGATTCTCTCATATAAATAATTCCTGTCCCTCGCATCGAGACCTATCGCAACAAGGCGATATGGCGACGGTTCAAGACGGCTTAATTTCTCCTGCTCTGTCTTGGTCTTTCCCGTGGAATGATAAATCTCGAGCGAGCGGATAATCCTTCCGAGATTATTCTCATGAAAGCCGGCTGCGGCTTCGGGATCGATTCCGGCAAGCTCGTCAAGCAGAGCTTTTGCGCCTTCGGTTTCCGCCCGCTTTTTGAGGAATTCACGATATTCAAAATCGGTTTCTTCCTCAATGAAACTGATATTGTCAACGAGAGAGGAATAATACAGTCCCGTCCCGCCGACAAGCACCGGTACTTTTCCGCGCGAATGAATATCCGCAATAACATCTTTGGCGAGTCCGCAATACTCCGCTACGCTGAATTTTTTGTCGGAACCGGCGAACCCGATAAGATGATGCGGAATACCGCGCATTTCCCCGGATGTCGGCTTCGCAGTGGAAATATCCATACCCTTATAAATCTGCATGGAATCGCAGGAGACAACCTCGCCGCCGAATTCTCTGCAGATTTCAACTCCGAGAGCGGTCTTTCCCGAAGCGGTCGGGCCGACAACCGCAATCAGTTCGTTACTGTATTCTGCCAAAATTCTTTTCCAACTCTCTTTGCGTCATTTCAATCAATACGGGTCTGCCGTGCGGACAATAGCGGATTTCGGGCATTGAAAGAAGCTGCTTTGCAAACTTCTCCATTTCAAGCCTTGATGTAACATTTCCTGCCTTTATTGCGCTTCTGCAGGCAACGGAATGGAAAATCCAATCCAGCTTTTCAAACATCACATCCTGCCTTTTTTCGACAAATCTGCCGGCGATTTCGGCAATGATATCGGGAACGTCGTCAAAGCTCAGTTCCATAGGACACTCGCGGACAAGCACCGAACCGCCTCCGAAATCCTCGACGTCAAATCCGGAACTGTTGATAATTGCAAGATTGTCAAGCACTGCCGCATATTCATCCTTCGGGAGATTCACCGTGACGGGCGAGAGCAGAAGTTGACCCGTTCTCTCCCCTTCGCTCTTTTTAAGGCGCTCATAAATGATTCTTTCGTGAGCGGCGTGCTTATCAATGATTACAAGTTTATTCTTGTATTCGCAGATTATATATGTCATGAACGCTTCGCCTATAAGACGGAACTGCTCTTCCTCAAATTCATCGGAATTAATCGGAAGCGGAACTTCCGTAACGGTCTCCCCGCGATAATCGTTTTTCGGAGCGGATGAAGGGGAATTGAGAAGAATATCCTCGTCGGTTTCCGCCTCGCTCTCATCCTCAAGCTTTTCGGACGGAGCGTTTGCAACAAATTCAGTCTTCGGTCTGAATGGAACGGGGTCGGCCGGCTTTGGAGTATCATTCAGTTTGATCTGTTCATCGAGAACCCGGGGCTTATCGGTATAAGAAACCGGGAACGTGAAAGGTTTTGCGCTCTGATACGGTGACGGAATATGCTCCGCCTGTATTCTGGTATCGCCCTCGTCAAGAGCGGTTTTAACCGCACCGAACACCGCGTTGAATACGGGCTTCTCATCGCTGAAACGGACCTCGGTCTTGGCGGGGTGAACATTAACGTCAACGAGTGACGGATTGATTTCAAGATTGATTACGCATGATGGAAACTTGCCGACCATAATGCTGTTTCTGTAACCCTCGGAGAGCGCCGCAGAGCCCGTGCCCGTGCGGATGAATCTGCCGTTGAGGAAAAAGAACTGCATATTTCTGTTAGGTCTTGAATACTGCGGCTTCGAAATATAGCCGCTTACTTTTACGCCGGAGCCCTGATTCTCGCACGGAATAAGCCCTGACGCGAATTCTTTTCCGAAAACCTCGCGTATACAGGTCAGAAGATCGCCTTTGCCGCTTGTCATAAGCGCCTGTTTGCCGTCTCTTATAAATCTGAATGACACTTCGGGATGCGAGAGGGCAATTCTGTCAACTGCCGAAGCGACGGCATTTGCTTCTGTCACGTCTTTCTTGAGAAATTTCATTCTGGCGGGAGTTTTCAGAAATAAATCCCGCACGGTAATTGTTGTGCCGGCGGGGCAGCCTGCGTCATCAAGCAGGATTTCCTCGCCGTATTCTATCGAATATCTTGTGCCTGTTTTTTCGCTTTTAACCGCGGTCAGGACCTCAACTTTTGCAACCGCCGCTATACTGGCGAGTGCCTCACCTCTGAAGCCGAGAGTGAGAATGGAATTGAGATCATCGGCGGATTTTATCTTGCTTGTGGCGTGGCTCACGAACGCATTCCTTATATCGTCGCGCTCAATACCAGAACCGTTGTCGCTGATACGGATATATGAGATACCGCCCTGCCTTATTTCAAGAGTTACGGTATTGGCTCCCGCATCGACTGCGTTTTCAAGGAGTTCCTTGACAATTGAAGCCGGTCTCTCAACAACCTCACCGGCGGCAATAAGCTCCGCCAGGTGCTTGGGCATTACATTTATCTTTGCCATAGTGAACTCCTTTCATTCATAGTTTATCAGATTCTCAATCTGTCAGAGAAATCAGTTCATAAAGAATCTGCATCGCCTCAATAGGCGTCAAAGTGTTAATGTCAATTTTTTTGAGCTTGGCTCTGATTTCGTCGTCATTTGTGCTGGCGAATGAAATCTGATTATCGGAGGAACCGGATTTATCCCCGATAACTATCGGTCTGCCGCTCTCGCTGATAATCTCTCCGAGAACGACCTTCGCGCGCTCGACTACGGAATTCGGCACACCGGCAAGCTTAGCTACTTCTATTCCGTAGCTGCCGTCCGCACAGCCGGGAACAATGCGGCGAAGGAAAGTGATATTGTCTCCCCTCTTCTTGACCGAGATGTTGTAATTCTTCACGCCGGAGACTTTATTCTCAAGATCGGTGAGCTCATGATAATGGGTTGCAAACAAGGTCTTCGCTCCGAGTTTGCGCTTATCGGCGGCAAACTCAAGAACTGCTCTCGCAATACTCATTCCGTCATAAGTGGAAGTGCCTCTTCCGATTTCGTCAAAAATAATCAAGCTCGAGGAAGTGGCGTTTTTTAAAATATCGGCAACCTCGCTCATTTCAACCATAAAGGTTGATGAGCCGGAGGCGAGGTCATCGGAAGCTCCGATTCTCGTATAAATGCCGTCAACGACACACAGGCGTGCGGATGACGCGGGAACGAAAGAGCCCGCCTGAGCCATCAGGCATATAAGCGCTACCTGCCTCATATAGGTTGATTTACCTGCCATATTCGGTCCCGTAATAATCGCGCAGCGGTTTTCATCAGCGTCAAGCACGGTATCATTGGGAACAAACGGATAATCTATCATCTTCTCAACAACAGGATGCCTGCCGTCGGCAATATGTATCTCACTGCCCGCGTTCATTTCCGGGCAGATATAGTTATTCTCAACCGCAACACGTGCGAACGAACAGAGAGCGTCGAGAGTTGCCGCGGCGGATGCTGTCTTCTGGATTTCAAAAAGCTTGTCTGCCGCTTTTTTTCTTACAGAATCAAAAATCTCAAATTCGAGTTTCCCGATTCTCTCCTGTGCTCCGAGCACTTTCGCTTCAAGCTCCTTGAGCTCCTGAGTTATAAAGCGCTCGCAGTTTACGAGAGTCTGCTTGCGTATATAATCATCCGGAACGAGTTCCCTGAAGGAATTTGAAACCTCGATATAATAACCGAAAACCCGGTTGTAGCCGATTTTGAGTTTCTTTATGCCTGTTCTCTCCTGCTCCCTCGCCTGAATATCCGCAAGGTAGCCTTTGCCGTTTGTGACGATATCGCGGAGCTCGTCGAGTTCGGTATTAAATCCTGCATTTATCATTCCGCCCTCGCGCACGGTAAACGGCGGTTCCTCGACTATTGCATTTTCAATAAGAGACGTCAGCCCGGACAAATCAGAAATATCCGCCGATACGGAAGCGAACATTGCGCTTCTGCACGGAGCTATTGTATTCTTCAGCGCGGGCATACGCTGTAAAGTAAACGCGAGTGCTCTTAAATCACGGGCATTGGCAGTACCGTAAGATATGCGGGTAATCAACCGCTCTATATCCTGACATCCGTCTAGAAGTTCGGTAATGTCTTCACAGAGCGTGGGCGATTCGGTAAGTTCCTTCACGGCGTTATGACGCTTCGTTATTCCGCCGATACTCATAAGCGGCTGCTCAATCCATGAACGGAGCATACGCTTGCCCATGGAAGTCTCTGTTTTATCAAGCACCCAGAGAAGGGTTCCCTTCTTTTCGCGGGTGCGTAGTGTTTCCGTGATTTCAAGATTTCTTCGCGCGGACACATCGAGGCGCATAAAGCTGCCCTCACCGTAAAAATCAACGCTCCTGATATTCTCAAGCTCGTTTTTCTGCACGCTTCTGAGATAACCCATCACGGCGCCTGCAGCACAGACTGCGGCTTTTGAATCGGCCGGCATTGCTTCGGAAACAGATGATACTCCGAAATGCGAAGCAAGAATCCGCGACGCTTCATCAAAATCGAATTTTTCATCATCAAGAAGCTCGCAAGACGCGGAATCGAGTCTGGTTTTTATAAAATCGGTAACCTCGGTCAGCTTGAGAACATCGGAATTTATAATTACCTCTCTCGGTGAGAATTTGCCGAGTTCGTTTATAATGCTCTTTGAGGAATTCTTCAGAGGATATGAGGTGACGTGAAACGCGCCCGTCGAAACATCGGCAAAGCATAAACCCGCTTTGTCGCCGGCGGCGCATATGCAGCCGAGATAATTGTTCCTGCCCTCATCGAGCATATTGCTCTCAATAACGGTTCCGGGAGTAAGAACACGAGTGACATTCCTCTTGACGATTCCTTTAGCGAGTGCGGGATCCTCAAGCTGCTCGCAGACGGCAACCTTATACCCTTTGGAAACAAGGCGGGCAATATATGAATCCGCCGCATGATACGGAATGCCACACATAGGGGCGCGCTCCGCCTGCCCGCAGTCTCTGCCTGTAAGCACAAGCTCGAGCTCCGCAGACGCAGTCTTTGCGTCGTCAAAAAACATTTCATAGAAATCACCGAGACGGAACATGAGAATCGTATCGGGATACTGCTTCTTGACTTCAAAATATTGCTTCATCATGGGAGTGAATTCCGCCATTGTTTCAATCCTTCTTCAATTATTATTCGCAGCCGGAACAGGAATCGCATCCGCAGGAGCAGTCATGCTCATGAATATGCGGCTCACAGGTGGCGGGGTCCTCGCCCTGAAGGCAGAGAGAAAGAATGCCGTTGATATATTTCATAAGCTTATCAACCTCTTTGACTGCCGCGTCATATTCCTGCATATTTTTGCTGGCCATAATCTGATTGTAAATCTGACCGTATTCAGTATCAATCTGCTGAAGCTTTGCTTCGTCTTTGTCTTCCTTTGATGCTTCCTGCTGGAACTGCATCTGGCAGAGCTGAAGCTTCGCGATAAGCTCGTTGAGAGCTGTATCCTCTTCGTTTACCTTCTGGGCCTCTCTGAACTTTACGACGCGTTCATCCTGCTGAAGGGCAGCGCCGAGCTGTCTTGTCATTTCGATTAAATCCATAGTTCTTTCTCCTGTTTCTTTTAATTATTTTCAACCGCTCTTCCCCTTAAAATCCAGGTCAGCGATTCTGTTACCGTAACATCCTGATATTTGCCTATGAGGTTTTGGTCTCCGGGAAATTCGATTATGATATTTCCTTCGGTCCTGCCTTCGATAAGTCCGCCTTTGCTGACTCCCTCGCAGAGCACGCGGTAGGTTTCGCCGACACTTCCGGCAGTTCTCTTTGCCGCGACACTCTCCTGCGCCTTGAGAAGCTCTCTGAACCAGGTTCCCTTTTCTTCGGCCGATACGGGATCCGGAAGCTTCGCGGCGGGAGTGCCCTCACGCGGAGAATATATAAAAGTGAACATCGAAGTAAATCCGCATTTTTCGACAAGGTCAACCGTCTTGCGGAAGTCCTCATACGTTTCGCCCGGGAAGCCGACAATTACATCGGCGGTAATTGATAGACCGGGCATGACTTTATATGCATAGTCAACGAGCGAACAGTATTTCTCTGCGGTATAGCCTCTGTTCATTGCTTTGAGAATTCTGTCGCTTCCGCTCTGGAAAGGCAGATGGAGATGCTTCGCAACCTTTTCGCAACGGGCCATGGTATCAAGCAGTTCATGAGTGCAGTCCTTTGGATGAGAGGTCATAAAGCGTATTCTGAAATCGCCCTCAATTCCGTTTATCCTCTCGAGAAGCTGGGCGAAATTCATGCCGTAATCGGGTGACTTGCCGTAGGAATTGACATTCTGGCCGAGCAGGGTGATTTCTTTGTATCCGTTTTTAACCAGTTCCTCCGCCTCGGCTATTATCACCTCGGGCGGGCGGCTTCTCTCCCTGCCCCTGACATACGGCACGATACAATAGGTGCAGAAATTATTGCAGCCGTACATAATCGGGAGCCAGGCCTTGAAATCTGAATCGCGGTGAATCGGCAGATTCTCGGCAATAACCCCGTCACCTCCGGGAATTTCAACTATCTTTTTACCCTCCGAAAGAGAGCGGTAAACAAATTCCGGCAGGCGGTGTATAACGTTGGTGCCGAATATGACATCAACAAAAGAATAACTCTTTCTTATCTTTTCGGCTATATGCACCTGCTGCATCATACAGCCGCAGAGAAATATCTTCAGATTCTTATCCGCAAGCTTTCTGCTTTTGAGAGCGCCGACGTTGCCGAAGACTCTGTCTTCCGCGTGCTCGCGCACGGCGCAGGTATTATAGAGAATCAAAGAGGCATTATCGAGAGAATCCGTAAGGCCGTAACCCATCTGCTCAAGCATACCCTTGATATACTCGCCGTCGGAGACGTTGCCCTGACAGCCGTAGGTGTGTACGAACGCGAGCGGTTTTTCCGAGAATCGGGTATCTATTATTTCCCGCACGAGTTCGGTATATTCTTTTTGCTTTGCGGCTTCATCCTGCGATACGGAAAATCTGCCTTCGCTCACATTCTCACCTCCTGCTCAAATAACTATATTATTATATAATAAAGCGCCGTATTATTCAAGGGTAAATTGAACAATAATCGGCGCCGTTTCTTATTAATTTTGTTTAAGAGAATCTCAATATTCAATCTTGATTTCTTTACCGTCGCAGGTCAGGTGAATGTCGCCGCAGATATCGGTGCGGTAGATTTTATCTGTGTAACGCATGATATTATTGATTGTTTTTTCGTGAGGATGGCCGTAGTCGTTGTCTTTGCCGACGGAGATTATACAAAACGAAGGCTTTACGGCGGCAAGGAATTCAAGCGATGACGAATTCGATGAGCCGTGATGCCCGACTTTCAGCACGTCGGATTCAAGGTCAGCGCCGGAATCAACTATATCCTTCTCCTCGTCCTTTTCGGCGTCGCCCGTAAAAAGGAGACTTCTTTCACCGTAAGTCAGTTTTATCACGAGCGAAATATCGTTCTGATTTTCGGTCAACTCATTCAGAGGGCCGAGCACGGTGAATTTCGCAGTGCCGAGCGTAAAGCTGTCGCCGGGCAACGGATTGATAATCTCAGCATTACACTCCTCTGTGGATTCCAGCAGTTTTCCGTAGATATACGTATCGGGCACGTATTCGGGAGAAAGAGCAGGCATGATAATTTGCGAAGGGGCGAATTCTTCAATAACAGCCGGCATTGAACCGATGTGATCTGAATGAAAATGCGAGCAGACCGCATAATCAAGTTCTCTGATTCCGAGTAAATTCAAGGCACGTATAATTTTCTCGGAATAGACAGCCTCGCCCGCGTCGATCAGCACAGTCTTTCCATCGCAGGCGATGAGAGCGCAGTCTCCCTGACCGACATCAAAATAAGTGATTGTCAGGCCATCGGTTTCCGAAACGGCCGTGTCTGAAATTCCGACTGTATTTTCCAGGCCGTCAAACGCATCTTTTCCTCCGAGAATGAACCATACCGCAACGGCGGCCGCCGCAATAAGGACAACCGCCAGAATGATTTTTATTGATTTTTTCGCTTTACTTTTTCTTTCTTCCTGCATTTTTACCTTTATTGGAATTCTGTTTTTTTGGAGCCGACGGTGTTACAAGGCACTGCGGTCCATAACCAATCAGATCCCGCCTTCCGGCAGAAATAAGGGCCTCGCGCACAGAGGCAGCGTTTTCGGGAATATAATACTGAAGCAGTGCGCGCTGAAGTGCTTTTTCGTGCGGATTGCGGGCAACATAAACCTCTTTCATTGTGTAGGGATCGAGCCCGGTATAATACATACAGGTCGAAATCGTTCCGGGAGTCGGATAAAAATCCTGCACCTGCTCCGGTCTTATCCCCATTTTTTTGAGGAAAGCCGCGAGCTCAACTGCTTCCTTCATCGTGCTTCCGGGGTGAGATGACATAAGGTACGGAACGAGATACTGCTCCTTGCCTGCTTTTCCGCTGAGTGAAAAGTACTTCTTTGAAAACTCGATATATGCCTCGATATGCGGTTTTCCCATCTTATCAAGTACAGCGGCGGAGCAATGCTCGGGGGCTACTTTCAGCTGACCGCTGACATGATATTTCACCAGCTCTTTCAAAAAGCTGTCGTCCTTATCCTGCAGAAGATAATCATATCTTATACCCGAGCGGATAAAGACTTTTTTGACGCCGGGCAGAGAGCGGACTTCTCTGAGAATATCGAGATATTCGCTGTGGTCCGCTTTGAGATTCGGGCAGGGAACGGGAGCAAGGCAATGCTTTCCCTTACAGAGTCCTCTCTCCTCCTGACCGTCGCAGGACGGACGGCGGAAATTTGCGGTCGGTCCGCCTATATCGTGAATATAGCCCTTGAAATCGGGCAGTTTTGTGAGCAGTTCAGCTTCTTTGATAATAGATTCTTTGCTCCGGACAGTTATGTATCTGCCCTGATGAAAAGCGAGGGAACAGAAATTGCAGCCGCCGAAGCACCCGCGGTTATGGGCGATTGAAAAGCGCACTTCCTCAATTCCCGGCACTCCTCCGTCCTTCTCATACATCGGGTGATATGTTCGCTCAAACGGCAAAGCATAAACAGCATCAAGTTCTTCGGTCGAAAGCGGCATCGCGGGCGGATTCTGAACGAGCATCCGGTTCCCGTGCTTCTGCTTGATTACCTTGCCTCTGAAGAAATCCTGCTCATCCTGCTGAATTCTGCAGGAAACCGCATATTCTTTTTTTGAATTCACTACATTTTCAAATGAGGGGCACTCCGCGCCCTGCCATGGGGTTTCGCGCACATCCACACTGTAGCAGGTTCCTCTGATATCTCTTATCTGCGATATGTCTTCGCCGGAGGCGAGACGGTTCGCGATTTCGACCACAGAGCGTTCTCCCATCCCGAACGAAAGCAGATCTGCTCCCGAGTCAAGAAGAATCGAGCGGCGGATTTTATCATCCCAGTAATCATAGTGCGCAAAACGTCTGAGAGACGCTTCGAGGCCACCTATTATGATGGGTATCGAGCCGTACAACTCGCGGATTCTGTTGCAATAGACAATAACGGCGCGGTCGGGTCTGAGGCCCGTTCTGCCGCCAGGTGAATAAAAGTCTTTGTTTCTCGGCTTTTTCGCAACTGTATAGTGAGCGACCATAGAATCAATATTTCCGCTCGTGACCATAAAACCGAGCCTGGGTTTGCCGAAGCGCCCGAAATCGGCGGCGCTTCTCCAATCGGGCTGCGCAAGGAACGCAACCCTGAAGCCCGCGTTTTCGAGCACTCTGGTAATTAATGCCGCGCCGAAAGAAGGATGATCAACATAAGCGTCGCCGCTCACATAAACGAAATCGACCTCGTCCCATCCGCGCGCGTTCATATCCTCTTTTGTTACAGGCAGAAAACTCATATCAGAATTCGTCATCATCCGACGATGCACTGTCATCCGCGAAAATATCGTCAATATTCAGAAGCGGATCGGTATAATCATCGTCGTCATCGTAATATACATCGTCTGAATCGCCGGAATCTTCCGATACGGCAGAAGCAGCCTCTGCCGGAGTTTCTTCATCTGTTTCACCGGCTTCTTCGCCGGTTTCAAGAATTACCTCCTCCGGTTCATCCGGGTCAGTGACACCGAGTTCGACTTCTTCGGGAAGTTCTTCGCTTTCATCCGCAGAATTCTCAGGTTCTTCGGGCTCAGCCGCTACGCCGTCATCGGGAATGAATACAATCTCTACTTCTTCCGCTTCTTCGGAAGTCTCTTCATCCTCTTCAATAATATCGGAAAAGCCGTTTTCTTCCTCTTCGTATTCATCGGAAACAGCTTCGGTTTCTTCTTCGGAATCTTCATCCTCTTCGATTATATCCGCGAAGCCGTTCTCTTCCTCGTATTCATCTTCTTCGATATCATCATCGTAATCGTCATCGGGGATTTCCTGCGCAACGGGCTCCGGCTTCTTATCGATATCGGAGAAACTCATCTGGATATTATGCGGCTGTTTGCCGGTGCTCTCCGCAAGGGCCTGGCGCTCATACCATTCCTGGGAGGTCATAAGCACCTGTCTGGGCTTTGCGCCCTCCGCGGGACCTACAATCCCCGTTTCCTCGAGCTGATCCATAACTCTCGAAGCCCTGGCATAACCGAGCTTGAGCTTTTTCTGGAGCATTGTGGTTGATGCCTGACCTGCCTGAATCACACATTCGGCCGCCTGATTATACATCGGATCAAGCGTATCGTCGCCGTCGGTATCGGCAGCGTGCTTGCCTTCTGTAGCGGCAGCTTTGGCATCGATTTCACGGATGATATCATCGCTGTAATTCGCTTCGGACTGCGATTTGATATGCGCAACAATTCTCTCAACCTCATCATCGGCTATATAACAGCCCTGAACTCTGGTAGGGCTGCCCGAGCCGACAGGTGAGAAGAGCATATCGCCGTTACCGAGAAGTTTCTCGGCACCGCCTCTGTCTATTATAATTCGGGAATCGTTGGCCTGTGAAACATACAGAGCGATCCTCGAAGGAATATTAGCTTTGATAAGGCCCGTGATAACATCTACGGTCGGTCTCTGGGTTGCGATAACAAGGTGAATTCCCGCGGCACGCGCCATCTGGGCAAGGCGGCAGATAGAATCCTCAACCTCTTTCGGCGCGGTCATCATAAGATCGGAAAGCTCATCGATAAATATGACTATGCGGTGCATCTTCTCAAGATCTTTATTGCTTCTGCAGAGTTTATTGAAGCCGGCAATATCCCTGACGCCCTGCTCGGAGAATACCCTGTATCTTCTCTCCATCTCGCTGACCGCCCAACCGAGCGCGCCGGTTGCCTTGCGGGGATTTGAAACAACCGGTATTTCAAGGTGTCCGATGCCGTTATACACGGTAAACTCAACCTGTTTCGGGTCAATCATTACGAGCTTGACTTCGTCGGGTGTTGCATTGTAAAGAATCGAAACAATCATTGAATTGAGGCAGACGGATTTACCGGAGCCGGTGGTGCCCGCAACAAGCAGATGCGGCATTTTGGCTATATCGGCGATAATCAGCTTGCCCGTGATATCCTTGCCCAGAGCGACGCTGAGCTTGCTCTTTGCACTGGCTCTTCTGAATTCGTCCGTATCAACGAGTTCACGCATTGTAACCATAGACTTGGCTTCGTTGGGCACCTCAATACCTATAGCGGATTTGCCGGGTATGGGCGCTTCGATACGCACGCTCTTTGCGGCGAGGCGCATTGCGATATCGTCGGCAAGTGAGGTAATTCTTGAAATACGCACGCCCGCCTCCGGCACAAGCTCGTATCTTGTGACCGAAGGGCCTCTGACGATATTGGTAATCTGGGCTCTTATCTTGAAACTTTCGAGAGTGGCAATAAGCTTATTTGCTCCCTCAAGCTGTCTCTCCGCAAGATTGGCGGCAGAGAAATCGGATGATGGGCGTTCAAGCAAATCAATCGGAGGCATGATATATTCCTCTTTATTGACCTTGCGGATATCGGGAGCGGCAGGTTTCTCCTCTTTGGGGGCGGCCTTCTCAGTCTTTTCGGTCTTCTCCGCTTTCTTTTCTTTTGCCTTTTTGGCGAGTTTACCGGGAACCTTAACGGCATCTGCCGCGGTTTCTGCGGCCTTTTCGGCCGCGCCGGCAACAGTCAGACTTGCGGGAACCGCAACTGCGGCCGCACCTGTATCAACCACGACGGGCATTGCGGGCTCAACGAGCGCTCCGCCGCCCGCACCGGGTACGGTCGGAATTTTAATTGATATATCACTGCCCGAAACAAATTCACCGGGCGTTTCTTTTCTGCTGTCATCCGCGAGAAGTTCAGGCGGAATTGCCGCTCTGCGTCTTGATTCCTCGGCAAGAGCGCGCTCGGTCTCCTCTTGCTCGATACGTCTTTTCTCCTCTTCCTCCGCCTCTCTCTCGAGTCTTTTCTGCTCTCTCTCCTGCGCGAGACGGGTATAATTATCCTTGCTCTTTCTTCCCATACGGGCAAAGAAACGCACGATTCCGGGTATAGTGATTCCGGTCATGAACATAAACGCCGCAAAAGCGAGAATTATAACCGTAATCAACGCACCGGATCTGCCGAAGAGCTTGGCGATTGCGCCGCCGATAAAAGAGCCGATTGCACCGCCGCTCCATTTGGAATTCGGGTCAATCCATACATCGTGAACCTGAACGAAAAGTTCCGTATCTTTGAGATACTCCGGCAGGCTTTTAATGATATGAATCATCGATGAGAAGAACACAACAAATATACCCGAAAAAGCGAGATTGAACGCGGCGCTCTTTACCTCCTTGTTGCGCGCGGAAACGATTCCGAGATAAACGAATATAAGCGGAACTATGAATGCAGTAAATCCGAAAATCCCGAAAAGAGCGTTATGGATTACATTCCATACACTCTCACCTTCGAGTATGATGATTGCCGCCGTAAAAGCCGCAAGGCAGAAAAACGCAATGGATGCACCCTGCCTCCTGCCGAAATTATCCTCCGGCACGGGAGCAGAATTCTTTGTGCTTGGTTTGGCCGCGGTTTTTGCCGGCGCCTTGACGCCTGTTTGCTTTCCCGCAGCGGCGGTCTTCGGAGCCGTCTTTGCCGCCGGTTTTTTCGGAATATCCGGCTCCTTAGCTTTGTTTGATTTCGCAGAGCCGGCTGACGTTTTTTTCCTTGGAGTGTTTGCCAATTGAGTTTCCCTCCTGAGTAATCTGATTTGTGAGCAATTATACTGCCGCAGATGCGACAAAATTAGACTATACATTTATATTATAACACTATATATATATTAAATCAATATAAAATAAACAATATTTTGTTACTCACTATGTTGAAATACACTATTTATAGTGATAAAATATATTTTGAGGTGATTTTTGTGGACAAAAAAATCGAAAAGCTCAACGAAATGATAAAAAGCAGCAGCAAAATCGTCTTTTTCGGCGGGGCAGGCGTATCGACTGAGAGCGGCATCCCCGATTTCCGCTCGGCTGACGGAATCTATATGATGAACTATAAATATCCCCCGGAGGAGATAATCAGCAGAAGCTTTTTTGACGCTCATCCGAAGGAGTTTTTTGAATTTTACAAGAAATATTTTTACTACCCCGATGCTAAGCCGAATATCACGCATATAAAGCTCGCAAAGCTTGAAAAAGCAGGAAAACTCAGCGCTGTCGTGACACAGAACATCGACGGTCTGCACACTGCGGCCGGAAGTAAAAAAGTGTATGAGCTGCACGGCTCGGTGCTCCGGAATTACTGCATGAGATGCGGCAAAAGCTATGATATCAACTACATAGTGGACAGCGAAGGTGTTCCGGTCTGCTCCTGCGGAGGCACCGTCAAACCCGATGTGGTGCTGTATGAAGAATCACTTGACGAGCAGGTAATATCGGGGGCAGTAAGCGCAATCTCGAACGCCGATATGCTGATAGTCGCCGGCACCTCGCTCAGAGTATATCCCGCCGCGGGATTCATCAGGTATTTCAAGGGCGACAATCTCGTTCTCATCAACCGTGATTCCACTCCTATGGACGATATGTTCGGGCTTGTAATCAAAGGAAGTCTCGGAGAGGTTATGAGCAAGATTTCAGTATAATCTGCACAAAAATATTCTACAAGTTGATTATTTACTATTGATATAAGTCTAATCTGGTGCTATAATTATATTTTGTAAAAAAGAGAAGACGGAGGCCATTTATGAACTACGATGTTGCGATTATCGGCGCAGGTGTTTCGGGCGCATTCATAGCGCGCGAGCTCAGCCGATATAAACTTAAAATTGCTCTGCTTGAGAAATGCAACGACCTTGCCATGGGGACATCCAAGGCGAATTCGGGCATAGTCCACTCGGGATTTGACGCAATTCCCGGCACTCTCAAAGCAAAGCTCAATGTCAAGGGAACGTCACTGATGCCGGAAGTCTGCAAGGAGTTGAACGTTCCGTTCAAGCCAATCGGCTCCTTGCTTGTGGCATTCTGCGATGAAGAGCTCAAAACACTTGATATGCTTAAAGCGAGAGGTGAAGCAAACGGAGTTCCCGGCCTTGAAATCTACGATACAGCAAAGCTTCACGAGGTTGAGCCCGCGCTCAACGAAGACGCTGTTGCGGCACTCTGGGCCCCTACGGCGGGCATAGTCTGCCCATATGAGCTGACTATCGGCGCTGCCGAAAACGCGGTTTCAAACGGCGTGGAATTCATACGCAATTTTGCGGTTGACGCTATCGATTACGACGGCAATGAGTTCACCGTAAAAAGCGGAGAAAACTGCATAAAAGCAACTTATGTTGTCAACGCTGCCGGTGTATTCTGCGATGAAATCGCCGCTATGGCAGGAGACAATTCACTTCATACAATCGCGAGAAAAGGCGAATACATGCTCTGCGATAAATCGGTCGGAAACACAGTAAATCATACTATCTTCCAATGCCCTAACAAAATGGGCAAAGGCGTTCTCGTCACTCAGACGGTTGACGGAAACCTGCTCATAGGTCCGAGCGCGATTGACATTGAGGATAAAGAGAATACGGATACCACTGCATCAACTCTCGCCTCCATTCTGGAAACAGCGAAAAAGAGCGTTCCCTCGCTCACGACAAGAGAAGTTATCACTTCATTTGCCGGACTCAGAGCGCATCTTGAATGCGACGATTTCATCATTGAAAAGAGCAAGGCAAACGATAAATTCATAAATGTTGCCGGCATTGAATCGCCCGGTCTCTCTTCCGCGCCCGCTGTCGGTCAGTATGTAGCCGATATGATAGTTTCGGAATACGGTGCCGAAAAGAAGAGTGATTTCAATCCCGAAAGGAAGGCACCGGTCAGATTCAGACACCTTTCAAATGAAGAACGCAAAGCACTGGTTGAGAAGAATCCCGCTTACGGCAGAATCATCTGCCGTTGCGAGACGATTACCGAGGGCGAAATTCTTGATGCAATACGCGCCCCGGCGGGAGCCAGGGATGTTGACGGCGTCAAGAGAAGAACCCGCGCGGGAATGGGCAGATGTCAGGGCGGTTTCTGCGGTTCAAAAGTAGTCGAACTGCTTGCGAAGGAGCTCGGCGTTGAAATCAACGAGATTACCAAATTCGGCGGCGAATCAAAAATACTCTATGAGAGAACAAAGTGAGAAGGAGGAACGGCAATGCTTAATTATGATCTGGTAGTAGTCGGCGGCGGCCCTGCAGGCATGGCGGCGGCAATAAAAGCAAGAGAATGCGGCATTGACAGCATCCTCATTCTCGAAAGGGCTGAGACTCTCGGCGGTATTCTTGAGCAATGCATTCATACCGGCTTCGGCCTGCAATATTTCGGCGAGCAGCTTTCGGGCCCCGAATATGCCGACAGATTCATAGAGCAGGTCAAAGAAATGAATATCGAGTATAAGACCGATACTATGGTGCTCGATGTTACCGAAGATAAAACAGTCTATGCCGTCAATAAAAAGGACGGATTGCTTGAAATAAAGGCAAAAGCGGTCATCCTCGCTATGGGATGCAGAGAGAGGCCCAGAGGTGCTCTTAATATCCCCGGCACAAGAGCGAGCGGTATCATGACCGCCGGCACAGCGCAAAAATATGTCAATATCGACGGCTATATGCCCGGCAAAAAGGTAGTCATACTCGGCTCCGGCGATATAGGGCTTATTATGGCACGCCGCATGACTCTGGAGGGCGCAAAGGTTGAATGCGTATGCGAACTGATGCCCTATTCAAGCGGACTTACAAGAAATATCGTCCAGTGCCTTGAGGATTTTGATATTCCCCTGTATCTGAGCACAACCGTAATTGATATTCAGGGAAAAGACAGAGTCACAGGCGTTACAATTGCGAGTGTTGACGAAAACCGTCAGCCGATTCCCGGCACAGAGAGAAACATCGAGTGCGACACCCTGCTCCTCTCGGTTGGCCTTATTCCCGAAAATGAGCTTACCAAAAATGTCGGCATCGGGCTCGACAGAGTCACAAACGGCGCGGTAGTCGATGAATACAGGGAAACGGACCATGAAGGAATCTTTGCCTGCGGCAATGTGCTTCACGTTCACGATCTGGTTGATTTTGTCACTCAGGAGAGTCAGATAGCGGGCGAGGGAGCGGCAAGATATATTCAGGGCAAAAAAGGCAAGCCCGCCTATATATCAACAAAGGGCGTCGGCGCAGTCCGATATATAGTTCCCCAGAAAGTCAACATAAATAACGAAGGCGATGTCAAGCTCTTCTTCAGAGTCGGCTCCACCTTCAAAAACGCGACGGTCAAGGTCAGCTATAACGGAACAGAACTCATCAGCCGCAAGAGGCCCCGCCTCGCACCCGGTGAAATGGAGAATGTAACCATCAAAAACGATATGCTCAAAACCTTTGCCGAGGGCGGCGTAATAGAAATAACTGTGGAGGCGTGAAGATATGACAAGAAATATAACATGCGTAACATGCCCCATGGGCTGCAGCATAACAGTTGAGATAAACGATGCAGGCGAGGTGATTTCCGTCAGCGGAAACACCTGCAAACGCGGCGAAACCTATGCAAAAAACGAAGTCACCCATCCTGCCAGAAGTCTTGCAACAACGGTCAGGGTAAACGGTGGAATTTATAACGTTGTCCCCTGCAAATCCTCGGAGGATCTGCCGAAGGAAAAGATTTTTGAATGCATGAAAGCGGTAAACGAAGCGAGGGTTAACGCTCCTGTAAAGCTCGGAGATGTGTTGCTTGAAAACATCTGCGGTACGGGAATTGACATTGTAGCGACAAATCACTGCCCTGCAAAATAAAATACAATATAATAACGAAATGCCCGCAAGGTAAAACCTTGCGGGCTTGTTTATTATAAAACTACTATAATCTGTGTTCTCAGATTCTGGCAACGCCGCTCTTGCGGGCTGCTTCGGCAACTGCCTTGGCAACTGCGGGACCTACTCTGGGATCGAATGCCTTCGGGATAATGTAATCCTCGTTGAGCTCTTCGTCGGAGATAAGGTTTGAGAGCGCTTCAGCCGCTGCCATCTTCATCTCTTCATTGATGTCGCTTGCGCGGACATCGAACGTACCGCGGAATACGCCGGGGAACGCGAGAACGTTATTAATCTGGTTGGGATAGTCGCTTCTGCCGGTGGAGATAACTCTGGCTCCGCCTGCTTTTGCGTCTTCGGGGAAGATTTCGGGAGTCGGATTCGCGCAGGCAAATACGATAGCGTCCTTATTCATCGACTTAACCATATCAACGGTAACGGTGCCGGGAGCGGAAACGCCGATAAATACGTCAGCGCCCTTGATTACGTCTGCAAGAGTACCCTTCTCGCCATTAAGATTGGTAACCTCTGCCATCTCTTCCTTAATCCAGTTGAGACCTTCTCTGCCCTTATAAATTGCGCCTTTTCTGTCAGTCATAACGATATTGGTGAAGCCTGCGGAGAGAAGAAGCTTGGTGATTGAAATAGCCGCAGCGCCTGCGCCGGAGGTAACGACCTTGACATCTTCCTTCTTCTTGCCGACAACCTTGAGAGCGTTGGTAAGACCGGCAAGGGTGATGATGGCTGTGCCGTGCTGGTCATCGTGGAAAATGGGGATATCGCACTTCTCTTTGAGTTTACGCTCGATTTCGAAGCAGCGGGGAGCCGCTATATCCTCGAGGTTGATGCCGCCGAATGAACCGGAAATGAGATAGATAGTATTTACTATTTCATCAACGTCCTTGCTCTTGATGCAAAGCGGGAATGCATCAACATCGCCGAAAGACTTGAAGAGAACACATTTGCCCTCCATAACGGGCATACCGGCTTCGGGACCGATATCGCCGAGGCCGAGAACCGCTGTACCGTCTGTAATAACAGCGCAGAGATTATGTCTTCTGGTAAGTTCATAGCTCTTTTCGATGTCCTTCTGGATTTCAAGGCAGGGCTGAGCGACACCGGGGGTATAAGCGAGGGAAAGATCTTCTTTGGTTGCTACGGGAACGGTGGAGATTACTTCAATCTTGCCTTTCCATTCGCCGTGTAAACGTAATGATTCTTTTGCGTAATCCATAATATTTTATGCCTCCTCAAACGGGAATTTATAATCGAGATTGAATCTGTCGCGAAGAGCGATGAATTCCTTCTGAATGGTCTCGCCTACGGGAACGCCCTTATCTTTGCGATCCTGCCATGCATCCCACTCTTTTTCGCCTGCGGTGTAGATACGGTCCGCACCGGGAGCTTTTTCGGAATTGCGAAGGCCTCTGCAGATATCGCCCGCAGTCTTCTTGAAGGTATCGAGACCCATGAAGAATTCGGGATTGATAACAAAGAAGAAGTGACCGAGTCTGTAGAAAGCATTGTTGCCGTCGGCATCCTTGCCGCTGAGCGCCTTCATGAACGGGCCGCCCGCGAGAGCCGCGGAGAGAATTTCAACGATAGTGGTGAAGCCGTAGCCCTTATAGCCGCCGGTTGCTTCGCCGATGCCGCCAATTGAAAGCAGAGCGCAGTTGCCCGCACGCATATCCTTGAGAATCTTGCCGGAATCGGTCATTGTGCCGCCGTCTTTGGTAACTACAAGGCCTGCGGGAGTCTCTTTGCCGCTTCTCTCATAATACTCGATTTTGCCGTTCTGAACGATACTTGTCGCGCAGTCGAAATTGAACGGGAACTCTTCGTCGGTAGGCATTGTGAAAGTGAAGGGATTGGTGCCCATCATCGGCTCAATACCCCAGGTGGGTGCTACTGAAGGACGGGCGTTTGTGCCCGATACGCCGATCATACCGGCCTTCTCGGCCATCGTGGTCCAGTAACCGGCAATTCCGTAATGGGTTGAATTATAAATAGCGCCGCCTGCCATGCCGTATTCCTTCGCCTTGGCGATAAGCATCTCCATCATACGGTAGCTCGCTACCATACCCATACCGTTGTTAGCGTCCATAACTACTGTGGTCGGGGTCTCTTTGACGATGTCGATTTTGGTTACGGGGAGCAGAGTGCCGTTGTCGATTCTGTCAAGGTAGATGGGCTTGAATCTGTTGCAGCCGTGGCTCTCAATACCGCGGCGGTCGGATTCGAGGAGAACATCCGCGCAGATTTTTGCGTCCTCTTCGGGTACTCCGTAGGCCTTGAAAACGTCAATCATAAAAGAGTTAACCAGTTCCCAGGGTACATAAGGTCTTGTTTCCATTGAAAATTCCTCCTAAAAATATATTTTCACAAATTATATTTTATCATAAACCCGCCTTAAAGTCAAAAGATTTCAGCGGTCTATAATACAGCTTATCAATACTTTTTAATCTTCTTCGCCTGCTCAAGCATAAGGCAGTAGCTCTCATGGCGTGACGCGGGAATAATCCCGTTTTCAACAGCCTCGAGAATCCTGCAGCCCTTGTCTTTTACGTGAGTGCAGGTGGAGAATTTGCATTTGCCGAGATACGGTACGAATTCCCTGAAGGCAAAAGGCAGATTTTCGGGAATAATATTCTCACTGTCTTCGGATACTATCGAGGCAAAACCGGGTGTATCGGCAACATATCCGCCGTTAACCTTGAAGAGCTCACTGTGACGCGTAGTGTGTCTGCCTCTGCCGAGTTTTTCACTGATTTCGGCGGTTTTCAGATCGAGATGAGGAAATATCGAATTCAGAAGAGAAGATTTTCCGACTCCCGAATTACCGCACAAGGCACTGATGTGTCCCGTAAATTCGGCGGCGACCTCATCCGCCCCTTCACCTGTTTTATTTGATACGCAAAAAGCCTTGATGCCGATTTTACGGTAGATTGCGGCATATTCATCACCGGGTGACATATCGCATTTTGTAAAAACGACTACAGGCTCTATTCCCCTGTCCTCGGCGAGAACGGTGAGCTTATCGATAATGAACAGCACCGGTTTCGGCTCAACGGTGGACGAAACGATAAACAGGCGGTCGACATTAGCTACGGGCGGGCGGAGCATCTCGCTTTTCCGCTCTTTGATTTCGTCTATAGTATTCTCCGCGTTTTCGTTAACTGAGATTATTACTCTGTCGCCGGCGAGCGGAGTGATTCCTTTTTTGCGAAAAATCCCCTTCGCCTTGCATTCATATATTTCGCCGTCGGCAGCCTCGACATAATAGAAGCCGCCGATGCCTTTGATAATAATTCCGTCAACCGGTTGTCTGTTCACTCGTGCCTACTCCTTCTACCTGACCGATAACTATTGTAACCTGAGTATTCGTGGGATAGAGCGCTCCGATTGAGCCAATAATAGAACCGTTGCTTCCCTGAGGAGACTGGCTTATTACCTTGCCGTTCTGGCTTGAATCGCTCGTCGGCGTATAGGTGGTACTGACATTGGTGAAACCTCTGCCGCGCAAAGCGCTTGTAGCTTCCTCATAGGTCATGCCTACAACATTGGGCAGAAGAGAGGAGGGTGAACTTGAGCCCGTGGATGAATAGAACGGGTTCGAGACGGTGCCGGGATTCGTGGTGAAATCAACCGTGCAGGAATAATATTCGCTGCCGCCGATATGGACTTTTACGGGAACACCCGAACCGCTTCCCCTGACAGAGAAGGTGTAGGTGACACCGTCCATAAGTTTTCTGGTATTTATCTGGGATTCGTTATTGACATAGACCACAAAGGTCTGCTCGGTATTGGTGCTCGGAAGTCTGATGGTGATGTTGGCGCTTGCGTTCTCGGGAACACCGCTTGAGACAACTACCGTTATCCTCGAGCCCGGTATTACCTTATCACCCTCAATGGGATTCTGAGAAATTATCTGACCCTTCGGAAGCGAGGAATCCTCGGTCTGATAATTCTCATTGAGCGTGAGATTCATCGACTCAAGCTTTTCTTTGGCTGTCGCGACATTCCATCCTACAAGGCTCGGAACCTCAATGAGTTCATCATCGCTCGCGTAATAAATCGTGACTATATCGCCGCTTGCCGCCTGGGTATTTGCCGCAGGAATTGTCTTAATAACCGTACCGTAATCCTCCACCGTTGTCGTGACGGGAAGGAGATTCACCTTGAATCCTTTATTTTCAAGGGTTGTCTGAGCTTTTTCCCAGTTCATTCCGCTGACATCGGGAATCACTACCGGGGCGGTATTGTCAACAACCGTAAGAACGATTTCAACGGGAGTGGAGGTAATCTTTGTGCCGTCAGCGGGATCCTGAGCGGCAACGATACCGTCTTCGTAGAGACTGTTTGCCTCTTTGATAACCGTGAATTTGAAATTCTTCCTGTAATCCGAATTATTCTCGATTTCTTCGGCATAATTCTTGCCGACAAATTCTGGAACCACTGTGAATTCCTTGGCAAAGAGAGTAAACGGATTTATATGAAACAGCGCCAGTGCGCCCGCGGCAAGTCCGGCAAGAACTATAAGACCTATAATAATACCCGCAATAATCGGCCCTGCCTTGCTCTTGGGTTCATCGTCATCATCCTCATCGCCCGGCAGAACTATCGGCGGCTGAGAGACAGGCTGACGGCTGATCTGTGGCGGGAGCTGCGGCTCGGGTGTGGCTTTGCTCGCAAATTTTGTAGGGTCGGTATCAACAAAATAGCTCTGCTCGAATTTGACATTCGGGTTTCTCTTGAATTCCTCAATATCGAGAAGCATTTCGCTGGCAGTCTGATATCTTGATTTTGTATCCTTCGCCATAGCCCTGTTCACTATCTGCTCGAGACCGACCGGAATATTGGGATTGATTTCGCTGATACGCTTGGGCTCTGTCTGAAGCTGCATAAGAGCGACCGACACGCTGTTTTCAGAGACGAAGGGCAGGCGGCCGGTGAGCATTTCATACATCACAACGCCGACAGAATAAATATCGGTACGCTCATCAATTGAGTTTCCTCTCGCCTGCTCCGGGCTGATATAATGCACGGAGCCGATGGCCGAATCGGTCATGGTGGCGGTGCTGTATGAAAAACGCGCAATACCGAAATCCGTGACCTTAATACTGCCGTTTGAAAGAAGCATAATATTCTGCGGTTTTATGTCGCGGTGAATGATGCCCTTATCGTGAGCGTGCTGAAGAGCGCGGAGAATCTGCATCGTGAAATGAATGGTCTCCTTGATGCCGAGATGCCCCTGCTGCTCAATGTATTCCTTGAGAGTAATACCCTCAACATATTCCATGACAATATACTGCAGCCTGTCGCCGTAGTTAACATTATAGATCTTAACAATATTGGGATGCGACAGCAGTGAAATTGCCTTGGATTCATTCTTGAATCTGCGGCGGAACTCCTCATTTGCAAGGAATTCGTCCTTCAAGATTTTGACTGCAACTATTCTGTCGTCAATATTGTCATAGGCCTTATAGACGACCGCCATTCCGCCGACGCCCATGACCTCCTGAATCTCATATCGACCGTCCAGTCTTTTACCGGTATAATCATCCATAACACAAAATTCCTTTCAAATCAGACTGTTATAGCAACTGCGGTCACATTATCTCTGCCGCCGTTATTGTTTGCTGTTTCAACAAGTTTGCCGACATATTCCTCAAGCGGAGTATTCACTGCGAGATTAACAAGGCCTTCAACGGGAACATAATTTGTAAGGCCGTCCGTACACAGCAGTATTATATCGCCCGAAGCTACATCTTCCTGACAGAAATCGGTTCGCACCTCGCTGTCAACTCCGACAGCGCGGGTAATCCAGTTTTTCTTCGGGTGATCCTTTGCTTCCTCGGCGGTAATCTGGCCGTCATCAACCATTCGCTGAACCACTGAGTGATCGCGGGTGAGCTGAATTATTTCGCCCTTCGGGGGATTTATAAGATATGCGCGGCTGTCCCCCGCGTGAACAACATAGACGAATTCGCCTGTCACAATCGCGGCGACCACCGTAGTACCCATTCCCTCATACTTTTTCTCGGTAAGCGAAAGCTGGTAAATGTATTTATTGGCATATTCGACGGCGGTGAACAAAAGTGACCTTATAGAAATATCGCTCATTCCGTCATAATATCCGCTTTTTATCCTCTCGCGTACTATTCTTACGCATTCTCCCGAGGCAATCTGTCCCTCTGCGGCACCGCCCATACCGTCGCATATAATCGCGTAGCAGGTGCCCGGAGTGAGTTCGCCGAGCGAGTAGGAATCCTGATTGTCTTTTCTGACATGACCCGTATCCGTTTTAGCGGCGAGTATCATATCAATTCCCCCTTTTTCTTCTCCTTGAGACGGAGCTGACCGCAGGAGGCATCGATATCCGAACCGAGCTTTCGCCTGACGGTAGCGTTTATTCCGTTCTTTTCCAGAATTTCGGTGAATTTCTTTATTCTTTCGGAGCTGCTTGGCCTGAAAGGACTGCCCTCAACCTCATTGACGGGAATGAGATTCACGTGGCAGAGCATACCCCTCAACTTTGAAGCGAGCTCCCGTGCGCATTCATCCGAATCATTCACGCCCGAGAGCATTGAATATTCAAATGAAATCCTGCGCGAGGTTTTTGATGTATATTCACGGCACGCGTCAAGGAGTTCCTCGACGGGATACCGACTGTTGACAGGCATAATTCTGTTTCTGATTTCGTTATTTGGCGCGTGGAGAGAAACCGAAAGGGTAAGCTGAAGATGCTTTTGCATAAGTTTCCCGATTTCGGGCACAAGACCGCAGGTGGAGAGCGAGATATTTCTCATCGAAATATTCAGTCCGCCTTCATCGGTAACAAGCGATATGAAACGCATTACATTATCGAAATTATCAAGCGGCTCGCCCATTCCCATTAGAACTATGTGGGAGATTCTCTCTCCCGTCTCTTTTTGGGCGAGATAGACTTCCGAAAGCATTTCGCCCGCTGACAGTTTCCTTTTGAACCCTCCGATGGTCGAAGCGCAGAAAGCGCAACCCATCTTGCAGCCGACCTCGGTGGAAACGCAGATTGAATTGCCGTATCTATACTTCATAATCACGCATTCAACATAGTCGCCGTCGGGAAGCTCATAGAGCATTTTTACCGTGCCGTCGGAAGCGACCTGCTTGCCTTTTACGCGGCAGGCGGAAATCGGGAACTTTTCCGCGAGCTCTTCACGAAGGGACTTCGGGAGATTGAGCATATCGGCATAATCGAGCACAAGATGCTTATGAAGCCATTCCCATACCTGCTTTGCCCTGAAGGCCTGTATTGAATTTTCCTTGAAAGCCTGTGACAGTTCGTCAAAGCCGGCGGAAAGAATATCCATATAATCTCCGTAAATCAATTGATGCGTTCAAATACTGCTATAAAGAAACCGTCCGTCCCGTGAATATGGGGCATAAGGGTAAGGTATCTGTCATTGCTGCCGTATCTCTTTACCTGAGGGAGGAACTGAACCGCAACGAAGTCGGAATGCTCCGCGAGGAACTTATTGCATACCGAATCGTTTTCGGCGGGATTCAGAGTGCAGGTTGAATAGACGAGCCTGCCTCCCGGTTTAAGATAATTCACTGCATTGGAAAGAATCTTGTATTGAAGTTCGGGGAGTTTGTCAATTTCGGTTTTATTCTTGAAGCGGATTTCGGGCTTGCGCCTGATGATTCCGAGCCCCGAACAAGGAACATCGCAGAGAATCTTATCCGCCTGACCGTAATTGGAATTAAAAAACTGCGCGTCGGAAAAGTATGTTCTCACGTTATCGAGTCCGAGACGTTTCGCGCCCGATTTTATCAACTCAACTCTGGACTGATATATGTCGAACGCTTTGACCGTACCCTTCCCGCCCATCATTTCGGCAAGCGTGAAGGTCTTGCCGCCCGGGGCAGCGCACATATCGAATACCGTATCGGTTTCTTTCGGATCAAGGGCAAGGCAGCAGAGCTGCGAGGAAAGATCCTGAACGTGAAAGAGGCCGTCCGCGTAAGCATTCAGATTATCCACCGCGACGGAAGCGGTAAGCTTCATCGCGTTTTCGGGAGCGGGAAGCGTCTGCGCCACCACGCCCTCCTCCGCGAGTTTCCACATAAGGTCATCGGGAGTGGTTCTGAGATTATTCGCTCTGATTGTAACGCCCGGCGCCTCTAGAGCTTTTGAAGCAAGACCTTCGGCGTTTTCAAATCCGTATGATTCAACCCACAGCTCAATAAGCCACTGCGGGCAGGAATACCTGATTGAAAGATATTCCGCTGAATTCTCTTTCTTCTCGGGATACTTCAGACCATTTTCCGAAACTCTCCTGAGAACCGCATTTACAAGCGAAGCGGAAAACGAGGATTTATTGACCTTCGCAAGCTGAACGCTCTCGCTGACCGCGGCATGATTGGGCACTCTGTCCATAAACAGAATCTGATAAGCTCCCAGAACCAGAATCGTATGAAGCTCGGGCTTGAGCTTCTTTGAAGGCTGATTGAGATACAGGCTCAGATTATAATCGATAATAATCATATGATCGAGCGAGCCGTAAACAAGATTTGAGATAAACGCCCTGTCTCTCTCATCAAGTTCCGGATTCGCGCTGAGCATACTGTCGAGCACAAGGTTTGAATACGCGCCCTCTTTATGAATTTTCAGCAATGCCTCAAAGGCAATCTGACGGGGATTTTTCATTTATAACTCCTTAGGCGGTAAGCCTCAGTTTCTTCTGCCGGAGAATCTGATTATGATTCTCAGAAGGTTTGCGAGGGATACGAGCATCGCGGCAACATAGGTCATAGCGGCGGCTCCGAGCACTTTTTTGGCGCCCGAAACTTCCTCATCATAGAGGAGATTCGTTTCGCTGATAACTTTTATCGCCCTTGCGCTCGCGTTGAATTCAACAGGCAGCGTAACAAGCTGGAAAACGAATACGGTCGCATAGAGCAGAATGCCTATCGTGATAAGGACGCTGAAAAACGACGCAACTCTCGAAGCAAGGAAAAAGCCGAGTATAATCAGCGGGATAGATATTGTCGAGCCGATATTACAGATGGGTATTATCGAATTACGCAACTTGATGGGCGCATAATTCTCGGCATACTGCGCGGCGTGTCCCGCTTCGTGGCATGCAACTCCGACCGCGGCGATAGAAGTGCCGCTGTAAACATCCTGAGAAAGAGAAATCACTCTCGTCTTCGGATTAAAATTATCTGTCAACGTGCCGCCTATCGCCTGTATGGCTACATCGGTGACACCGTAATAGGCAAGAATCTCCTGCGCCGCCTGAGCTCCGGTCAGGCCTCGGGTATTGCGAACCTGCGAATACTTATTATAAGTCGATTTGACTTTATATTGCGCTATTACCGATACAATGATAAACGGTACGACTAGTATGAAATACAACGGGTCAAAGCCCCAAAACATAGGTATTCACCTCTCAATCAAATCTGTCTTCGCTTATCGGATTGCCTCTGAGATAATCGGCGGTGCTCATCGATTTCTTATTCTCTGCCTGAAGGTTGAGAATCCCGATTGCCCTGCCGTCGCCGCAGGCGACCTTGAGACAGCCGTCTTTCTGAATTATCTCTCCGGGCTTCTTATCTGTTTCACCGTCAATTACGCTGCGGTGAATCTTGACTGTCTTACCGCCGAGTTTCGCGCTCGCGCACGGCCAGCCGTAAAGACCTCTGATATGGTTATGAACTTCAAGCGCCGATTTATTCCAGTCTATCGGAGAAAGATCCTTCGAAAGCATTGAAGCGTAGGAGGATTCTCCGCTCTGCTTCTCGGGAACGAGTTTTCCTTCAATCAGAGCACTGATTGTCTTTTCCATAACATCGGCTCCGAGAGCGGAGAGCGCATCGTGCAGCTCTTCGGCATTCATGTTTTCACCGATCGGGATCTCAGCCTTTATAAGCATATCGCCCGTATCAAGGCCTTCATCCATCTGCATTGATGTCACGCCCGTCTTATCAAAGCCGTTGAGAATAGCCCACTGTATCGGGGCCGCGCCTCTGAGTTCCGGAAGAAGCGAGGCATGGATGTTTATACAGCCGTATTCCGGAAGATGAAGGATTTCGGGAGGAAGAATCTTGCCGTAAGCAACAACTATAACAAGCTCGGGTGAAACGCTCCTGAGCATTTCAAGAGCCGTGCCGTCTTTCATTTTAACGGGCTGAAAAACGGGAATATCGTATTTAAGCGCCAGTTCCTTTACCGGAGGAGGCGTGAGAGTGCCGTGCCTGCCCTTCGGCTTATCAGGCTGCGTGAATACTCCCGCCACCTCGTGCCCTGTATCTATCAGACGCTGAAGGCAGGGAACGGCAAAATCGGGAGTTCCCATAAAAACAATTCTCATTGACCGCTACCCGTTTCATTCTGTATTTCGGAGACATCCTTTATTTCCCTGTCGGTAAAAAGAATGCCGTCAAGATGGTCTATTTCATGGCAGAAGCATCTCGCCTTGAGACCTTCGCCCTTGTAAACGCACCAGTTGCCGTCTCTGTCCTGAGCCTTGACTCTGACCACTGCGGGCCTAAGAGTTATTCCGCATTCACCGGGCAGGGAAAGGCATCCCTCCTGTTCGCGCTGCTCGCCTTCGGTATCGATAATCTCGGGATTTATCAGTTCAAGATAATCGCTTCTGTCCTGAGAGCAATCAAGCACAACCACTCTCCTGAGAACTCCGACCTGCACCGCGGCGAGGCCGACTCCGTTCGCGAGGTACATAGTCTCCTTCATATCATCGAGCAGCTGCCACAGGCGTTTATCGAATTTTTCAACCGGACGCGACTTCTTTCTGAGAATATCGTCGCCGACTTTCACTATATTTCTCGTTGCCATATTTCACCTCATAGCACGGTATCGGGATTCATATCCGCATAAACCGTAACGCTTCTGAATCTTGCATCCGTTCCCGTAAGCTTCAGCAAACCTGAAATCATTGACCTGAAGCGTGCGGAATTTCTGCATTTGATAATTATTCTGTATCTGTATCTGCCCGCTATCTTTGATACCCTCGCGGGGACCGGACCGAGCACGATTATTTTTTCACCTTTGTATTCGCCGCCCGCCATCTCTCTGATGACATTGACGGTCTCCCTCGCCGCAATTCTGACCTTCTGCTCATCGCTCCCGGTAAATCCGAGAACACACAGATCACAATAGGGAGGATAAATCATCGCTTTGCGGATTCTGATTTCGGTATTGAAAAACTCATCATAATCCTGCTTTGCGGCAAGACGTATTATTTCATTTTCGGGAGTCAGGGTCTGCACTATCGCCGTGCCCCTGCTCTCTCCCCTTCCGCTTCTGCCTATAACCTGGGTCAGAAGTGAAAATGTCTTTTCGAGCGACCTGAAATCGTCGTTATACAGCTGCTGGTCTATCGATATTACCCCAACCAGCGTGACATTCGGAAAATCAAGTCCCTTGGCTACCATCTGGGTTCCGAGCATTATATCGTAATCGCCCTGCTCGAAGGCGTGGAAAAGCTTTTCGTGACTGTCCTTTGAGCCGGTAGTATCCGCGTCCATACGCAGAATACGGGCATCAGGAAACAGTTTTGAAAGCTCATCCTGAATCTTCTGAGTACCGAAGCCCGCATATCTCACGGACTGCTCACGGCACTCGGGGCATTCGCCGGTAAACGGCGCTGAATACCCGCAATAATGACATATCAGACGGTTGTTTGCTCTGTGATATGTCAACGATATACTGCAATGCGGGCAGGTGATGACCTTGCCGCAGGCATCGCAGACCGCGAAGGTGTTATATCCTCTGCGGTTGATAAGCAGTATGGACTGCTTGCCGTTTTGCATATTTGAATTGATTGCCTCATATAAGTCTCTGCTGACTTCGCTGCAATCCTTCATCTTTTCACTTGAGCGCATATCGACTGTCAGCACATCGGGCATAACCGCGCTCCCGTATCTGGATGTCAGACGGCAGAGCTCATATTTTCCCTTAAGGGCATTTGCATAACTCTCAACTCTCGGCGTTGCCGAGGCGAGTATAAGCAGGGAATTATTGTAAGCACATCTGAATTTTGCGACATCCGCCGCATCGTATCTCGGAGTCTGCTCGGATTTATATGTATGCTCCTGCTCCTCGTCGATAATTATCAGGCCGATATTCTCAAGCGGGGCAAAAATCGCGCTTCTTGTGCCGATAACAATTTTCTTCTCGCCTTTTTTTACGCTCTTCCACTGCTCGCTTCTCTCTCTGATTGAGAGAGCGGAATGAAACACCGCAACATCGCTGCCGTAACGGGAGCAGAATATACCGAGCGCCTGCGGAGTAAGCCCGATTTCGGGCACAAGCAGGATTACGGTTTTGCCGGCATCGAGCACCTTGTCAATTACACTGATATAGACCGATGTCTTTCCGCTGCCTGTAACTCCGTAAAGCAGTGCGGTCGAGCGTTTGCCCGAAAACGCGAGAGAAACAAGCTTATCGGAAGCTTCCTGCTGCTCGGCGGTGAGATTGATCGGATTTCTGACACCTTCGTTAATATCGGCATTTGCGAAAAAATCAATTTCTGCCTCAAAGAATTCTGCCGCGCCGTTTTTCACAAGAGCATTGACAACGGCGGGCGTATAGCCGGTAAAATAGCATATCTCTCTGACAGACGCGGGACCTGTATCGCAGAGCAGGTCGTAGACCTCCTTCTGCTTCTTGCTGAGCTTTGTCTCAAAATCATCCTCGGGAAAAGCCCTGACCATTTTCGCGGTAAGGTCGCCGAGGTTTCTCACGGCATCGGCGCGTGAAAGAAGCAGTTCTTTTTTTGCAAGCGAATCAAGAGAGACCGTTTCCGGTTTAAGAGAAAGATTCTTGAAAATCAGATCCTCCCTGACAAATTCTCCTCTTGCGAGCAAAAAGTCATAAACTTCCTTCTCTGCTCCTTCAAGCTTTTCAAGCTTCTTCTGAGACGCATCGGGATTTGCGGCATAAAACTTCACAATCCTGCAGTTTATTCCTGCGGGAAGCATAGCCTTCGCGGCCTCATAGAGAGTGCAGAAGGTTTTATCCGCTATATTCCTTGCAAGAGCAAGCATCTCTTCGCTGAGAAGAGGGGTTTCATCCCTGAGCTCCGAAATCCTTTTTAGCTTCCCCTCGGGGCGCTCATCCGTCACCTCAAAAACTATGCCGAGAGACTTTCTGTTGCCGCTGCCGAAGGGGACGGTCACCCTGCATCCGGGCATAACCATATCCGTAAGCTCACCCGGGATGATATAAGTAAACTCGGTATCAAAGGAATAATTCGCGGCCTCAACCGCAACTTTTGCATACTTCATTTACTCACCCCCGCTCTGCGGCAATACAGACGCTTATTAAAGATTTCTGATTTCTTCCGGCTCTACGATAACGTATTCTCCGTCGAGAATTTCGTCAAGCGCAAGAGAAACAGGCTTTTCGGTAAGAATCTCACCGTCATCATTTGCCTCCTCGGCAATTTCTCTGGCTCTCTTCGCAGTAGCTGTTACAAGTGAATAGCGGCTCAGATGATTCTGAAGTACGCCGCTTAAATCGGGATTAAACATTGTTGATTACCTCACTGATTATATTCTTATTGCGTGAAAAACGCATTTTTTCCGCTTTGATGACCGTCTCGAAATCGCTGACCGCGTGTTCGATGGAATCGTTGACGACGATATAGTTGAATTCGCCGGCTCTGCGTATCTCCTGCTCCGCTATGAAAAGACGGTGCGAGAGCGCTTCGTCATCCTCTGTGCCTCTCAGGCGCAGGCGTTCCTCAAGAACCGGGATTGACGGAGGCATAAGAAATACCGAAACGGCATCGGGATATATCTTGCGGATTTTTTCCGCACCCTGAACCTCAATTTCCAGCACTACATTTATTCCCGCCCTGAGCATTTCATCCACGGGCGCTTTGGGAGTTCCGTAATAATTGCCGGCATACTGCGCGTATTCGAGCATTTCGCCGTCCGCAATCTTTTTCTCAAAATAGTCGGTCGTGACAAAATAGTAATCCGCGCCGTCAATCTCACCGTCTCGCATAGATCTGGTCGTCATTGAGATTGAGACTTTGATGTCATCATTCTTCTCTATTAGTTTTCTCAGAACCGTATCCTTGCCGCTGCCGGACGGACCCGAAAGGACTATGAGAATCCCCTGTTTATCTGCCATCTTAATCCTCCTCGTTTCCTGTATCGGTATCGTGAATGCGGTCCGCAACCTTTTCGCTCGGGAAATAGGTCAGAATTATATGATCGCTGTCGGTTATGATAACAGACATCGTCTTTCTGCCGTGAGTGGCATCGATTATCGTGCCCGCCGCTTTAGCTTCCTGAATCATACGCTTCACGGGTGCGGATTCGGGGCTGACAACCGCAACTACTCTGTCGGCATTGACCATATTTCCGTAGCCGATATTGATAAGTTTCACTTTACCACCCTACTCAATATTCTGAATCTGCTCGCGGATTTTTTCGATCTCCGCTTTGATATCGACCACCGTGCGGGCAATTTCAACATCGTTTGCCTTGGAGCCGATGGTATTTGCCTCCCTGTTCATCTCCTGAACGAGGAAATCCATCTTCTTGCCGATTGCCTCATCGGAATCGAGGAACACGCGCATCTGGTCGATATGGCTGCGAAGCCTTACCGTCTCCTCGGCAACCGCTATCTTATCGGCGAATATGGCAGCTTCCGTCAGAATCCTCTGCTCATCGATATGCACGTCGCCGAGAAGCTCGTTGAGACGGGCGAGAAGTTTCTCATTATATTCTTTGACAGTTTCGGGTGAACGCTCCTCGACAAATGCGACTCTCTCGAGAATGGTATCAAGGCGCGAATTCACATCCGCTCTGAGCCTTTCGCCCTCTTTTTCGCGCATTGAGAGGAATTTTGCAAGCGCTTCACCTGCGACCTGCTCGACAGCCGCCCAGATTCTTTCCTCGTCTGCCTCCTGCTTACGGATGAGCAATGCGTCGGGGGCTTTGACTATATCGGAAACCTTCACATCATTTTCGAGAGCGAAGGTCTCTTCGATTTCTTTATATGCTTTCAGATAGCTGCTGACGAGAGGCGTATTCACCTCAACGACGATATCGGGCTCATCGGTCGCCTCTATCGAAACATAGCATTCCGTCTTTCCCCTTGTAATCTTTCCGGTGAAATAGTTTTTAAGCTTTTCATCCAGAAAACCGTAATTACGGGGAAGGCGCGAGTTGAATTCAAAATAGCGGTGGTTTACGCTCTTGATTTCAACCGTAATATTCATTCCGTCCACGGCGGCCTGCTGCCTGCCGTAGCCGGTCATACTCTTTATCATTGGTATCACTCCGTTTTATCCTTGACTGCGCCGGAAAGCACAAGAAGGGAATGGACCTCTTTCTCGGTGAGCTCCCGGTATTTGCCGACCGGCAGAGTACCGAGACGGACATTGCCGATTGCGGTCCTTTTGAGACGCGAAACCTCGAGCCCTATTGCCTCGCACATGCGGCGAATCTGCCTGTTGCGGCCCTCATAGAGAACTATCTCAACAACGCTTCTTCCCTCCGCCTTGTCAATTATATTGACCTCTGCGGGAGCAGTCATCCTGCCGTCGAGTTCAATACCCGAAGCAAGTTTCTCCGCCTGGCTCTTCATTATTTCGGAGCGCACGGTCACGCGGTAGGTCTTGGGAACATGGTGAGAGGGATGCATCATGGCATTTGCGAAATTGCCGTCATTGGTCAGCAGAAGCGCACCTTCGGAGACGCGGTCAAGCCGTCCGACCGGATAGATTCGAGCCTTGATATCCGAAACAAGCTCGGTGACGCATTTGCGGCCGAGGTCATCATCGGTGGTTGTGACATATCCTCTGGGTTTATTGAGCAGAATATAATAGAGATTCTTCGCCTTATTCACTCTTTTACCGCTGACTGTGACCGTATCCTTTTTGGGATCAACGCTGTCGCCTATCTTTGCCGTCCTGTTATTGACGCGCACAAGGCCCTGCGCAATAAGCTCCTCACTCTTGCGCCTTGAAGCCACTCCCGCTTCCGAGAGAAATTTCTGCAGTCTCATTTTATTGTCCGGCACGGTTTTCACCTCGGTTGATTATTCGACTGCCTCGGGTTTATTGTCGGAATACTCTGCGATTGCTTCGTCGATAGCTGTATCCGCATCCTTATTCTTGAAACGGGAAATAACATCGGACGCCTTGTCAACAATATCGGGAACCATACCGATAACTCTCTCAACAGAGCCCTCGGCGGAATCGATGTATCTGATGGATACGCTGCCGTTATTGACTACGAGGAAAGCAACGGGGATGATGGTGATGCCGGCTCCGCCGCCGCCGCCGAAGAGTTCCTTATTGCCCTTGTTGGGGAAATCGCTGCCGCCCGAAGCAAAGCCGTAGGTGACCTTTGAAACGGGGATAATTTTGATGGATTCGCTGATCTGGATGGGATCGCCGATAATGGTGTTAACATTTACGAGATCCTTGATTCTGTCGATTGAAGTGCCGAGAATGTCTGCTGCTGCTGATTTGTCTTTCATTTCTTTTTACACCTTTCTCAGTTTTCGGTAACCGACGCTGCCGCTTCGTTTACCTGATTTATGGATTTTTCTTTAATTTCTGCCTTGGGCGATTTTTTAAGCCCTTTGAGAAATTTAATTCCTACTCTGAATATCAGACTGAAGGCGACAATTATTATTGCGTTTATCAGTCTGCGCGGGATTAAGGAAATCACCGCATGCAGCTTTGCCTCGTTTTTTCCGAAAGCAAAATCGGGGTTAGCCTCGACCATATATTTCTTAACCCTCATCGTATCGACCACAAAGCCGATTGCAGGGAAGAAAACGGAACAGGTCTTTCCGTATTTTAGCGCCGTATCGGCGCTGTCTCCTCCGGCTACCAGAAGAGAAATTGCAAGATCTTCAATGGTAAAAGACCTGTATATCCTTCTGAACAAGCCGCCGAGCGAAATTGAAAGCCTTTTCACAAGATCAACCACGCCTTCAACACCGTTATTGTGATAGAAGGTGATGAACGGATTGTCCTTGGGCTCTTTTATTTTCTCGTCCTTCTTTTCTTCGTCCTTTTCGGGTTTCTTCTCTTTCTTCTTTTTCGGCTTCTTTTCCGCCTTCTCGTGTTTTGGAAGAATATTGAATTTCAAAAAAAGCCAGCCGACCGAGAGGGAAACGCCGTCTTCGGAATGAACCGTCACCTTGACTTTAATCGACAGTATCAATACGAAGAAGAGAATAATGCCGAGAATTATATACAATGCCGGCAAATTTTCACCTCCCGTTTATTCTTCGGCGCCGTCATCCGGCGGAGTTTCGTTTTCATCTTCCGACTCTGCCTTTTCAAGCTCCGCCTGGAAGAAGTTGCGTATCTGCTCGCCCTGAGTGCTGTCTATCTCGTCATCGGTATCCGCCAGGCTCATTTCGCCGGGCTTTTCCGGAAGCTCGGGCAGATCGGCGAGAGTTGTCAGACAGAAGCATCTGAGGAAGTTCGGGGTTGTGCCGTATAAGAGCGGTCTGCCCGGTAAATCGAGACGGCCTCTCTCTTCAAGAAGGCCCTTCTGACAGAGAGTATTCACTACTCCCGAGCAGTCAACGCCTCTGACCTGCTCAACATAAGCTTTTGTTACCGGCTGATTGTATGCGACTACGGCGAGCACCTCAAGCGCCGCATTTGACAGCGGTATATTCTTTTTTATATCCAGCACAGCTCTTATCAGCGGAGCGTATTCCGTCCTTGAGCAGAGCTGATATTTGTCACCGAGCCGCAGAAGACAGATTCCGCTGCTTCTTGAATCGAGCAGAGCGCCGATTTCAAAGATATAACCTCTTACGGTATCGACATCGAGCTCGAGTGCTTCGGCTATTCTTGTTATTTCAAGCGGCTCACCCGAAGCGAAGAGTATCGCCTCTATTGCCGCTCTTGTTTCATCATTCGTCAATTTCTATTTCCTCCCCTCTTCCCTGCAGCAGGGTTATATCGGGATTCTCAAAATCTCCGTCCACTCTGATTCGCTTCGCCTTAACCATCGACAGAATAGCGAGAAAGGTGGCAACCATTTCGGAACGGGATTCAGATTTTTCAAAGAAGCTGGAAAACTTCTGTTTCTTTCCGCTCTTGAATCTGTCAATTATAACCTGAACCCTCGATGTGACAGACACTATCTTGTGAGCGACAATTCCGCTGAAAGCCTCTACGGGCGGCGGCAGGCGTCTGAGGCCTTTTCCGACAGCGGCTATGTATGCCTTGAATATATCATAGGGCTCGTGAATTCTCGTATAGGTCATATCGACCTCAATCTTCTCGGGCTCGCGGATCATATAGTCAAAGCCGTCGGTCGATTCGCGGAGCTTGCCTGCAACAAGTTTGCAGTCGCGGTATTCGATAAGCTCGCCGCGAAGCTCCTCCACCAGCTGCTCCGCCTCCTCACGGACAGGCAGAAGCGATACTGTTTTGATATATATAAGGCGCGCCGCCATTTCGAGAAATTCGCTCGAAACGTCGAGGTCCTCTTCCTGCATCCTGCTGACATATTCAAGATACTGCTCTATGAGCTCGAGGATGGGAACATCGTTTATGCTCACCTGCTTTTTGCTTATCAACTGAAGAAGCAGGTCCATAGGACCTTCAAACACTTCAATTTTATACTGAATCTGTTCCAAAGTGAAAACTCCTGTTAAAAAGTTACTGCGTAATTTCCGAAAGGTAATCCGACAAGTGTGAATATAAGACGCATCACCAGACTGCAGAGAATGCTGAAAGGTCTCGAGAAAATACCGGTTACCATAAGAATAAAAATGCCGATAACGATATAGCGCTCATATTTCATTATCTGGAAATAGTATTTCGCCGGCAGGATGATATTGAGAATTCGTGAGCCGTCAAGCGGAGGAATAGGAATGAGATTAAACAGTGCAAGACTCACATTGATAAGCGCCGCATACATAAAGAATATCACTGCAACATAAGCGACCGTTAAGCCGTTATTCACATAAGCGATATTCACGCAGTTTGCGAGCAGGGCGAATATCAGCGACATAAGAAGGTTTGAACCGGGACCTGCAAGCGCTGTCAGCGCCATACCGCCCTTCGGGTTTTTGAAGTTACGGGGGTTCACACCGACAGGCTTCGCGTAGCCGAATCCGCAGAGCAGAATCATAAGCGAGCCGAATATATCGAGATGCGCGAGAGGATTGAGCGAAAGTCTGCCCTGAAGTCGAGGCGTATCATCGCCGAGCTTTGTTGCAGTCAGGGCATGCGCATATTCGTGAATGGGCAAAACGCAGAATACGGTGAATACCCTGACAAGCAGATTCACAAGCGTCTGCGTTGAAAAACCGTCTCTGAATAAATCAAGTATCATTTGTTTCTCCTGAATAAACCATTATTCTTTCGATTGAGGCAAAGTCTTTTATCATTTTTACCTTGCCGAATAATTCTTTTAATCCCTGCGTCTGATTCTCTCCGCATTCCGCAATGACGGGGCAGTTGCCGAGAGCTGCAGATATCTCTTTGATTGCGCGGTAGAATACCAGTCCGTCCTCTCCGCCGTCAAGCGCGGTTGAGGGCTCATAATGGACCTCGCTCTGCAGGCCGGGTATTTCCGACGATGGGATATAAGGCGGATTGGTCACTATTAAATCCGCGCGGGGCAGGATAAGTTCGCCGGTTCTGAGAATATCCGCCTGAAGTATCGCGGCATTTTCAGCGCCTAGATAATCTTTATTCTTTCTGAGCCAGAAAAGCGCATCGTTGTATTTTTCAACCAGGAGCACCGAGCTGTCCGGTCTCTCTCTTGCAATTGTCAGCCCTATGCAGCCGGAACCCGCGCAAAGATCGATTACTTTCGGCGAAGGAATGTCTTTTATAAAATCCAGAGCGATGTCGCAGAGCTGCTCGGTCTCGGGTCTCGGAATAAGCACTCCGTCGCCGACAAGGAAATCCCTGCCGTAAAACTGCCATGAACCGAGAATATACTGAAGCGGTCTGCCGGACACTCTTTCGGATATATGAGAGAAGTATTTCTCTTCAACGGCGGCGGATACGGTTTCATCCGCTCTGAGAATCAGCTGAGCGCCTGTCAGCCCCGAATCGTTTTCCAGAAGCCATCTTGCTTCATTGGCGGCGTTTTCCGTTCCCGAATCAAAGAGAATCTGCGTTCCCTTTTGCTGAAGTTCACTCAGCGTCATCGGTAACTTCCGCCTGCTCCGGCTCCGCTTCTTCTTTTCCGGATTCTTCGCTCTGCGCAGTTTCATCCGAAGCCGGCTCTTCCTTCACGGGGACTTCGCCGGTCAGCGCGGCGTTCATTGCAGCTATGGCAACTTCGCATATCGCCTCATCGGGCTCGGCGGTTGTTATTCTCTGCATGGCGAGACCGGGAGCCGAGAGCGCCATTGTGAATTTATTGGGGTATTTGCCCGCAAGCTGTATGAATTCAAAACCTACGCCCATAATTATCGGCAGAAGCAGAAGTTTAACAAGAATCCATACGGGTCTGATTTTGGTTATATCCTTCCAGACTATCGCCACAATCGACGAAATGAGAATGCTGAGGATTATCGTTACAAAAATGAAACTGGTTCCGCAGCGCGGATGGAAACGCTTCTCTTTCATTACATTTTCGGGAGTAAGCTCATGACCGTGCTCGAAGCAGAAAATGGTCTTGTGCTCTGCACCGTGATACATATAGACGCGGTGTATCTCCTTCATCTTTGATGTGATGAACATATACACAACAAAAATTATTACTCTGAGTATTCCTTCAAACAGCGGCCTGAGTGTAGTCGTGTGTACGATATGGTTATAAACAACCTTGTCAAACAGGAACGAAGGCAGCCAGATGAAAAGCACAAACGCAAGGGCAAAGCCGAACACCGACGCTATTGTTCCGATGACGGCCATCATCTTCGGGCCGAAGTGTTCACTGAGCCATTTATCAAGTTTTGATTCTCCCGGATCATCTGCGCCGTCAAGCGTGGTTTTCTCCGCCGATTCCATAAGAAGTTTGTAACCCATTATCATCGACTCCACGAAAGCTATCACGCCTCTGATAATCGGGATATTAAGGAACTTATATTTTTTGCGAAGGGATTTGAATTCTTTCATTTCGGTATCTATTGATCCGTCAGGCATACGGCAGGACATTGCCGTGCCTTTCGGGCCTCTCATCATGATACCTTCCATCAATGCCTGACCGCCTACTGCGACATAGGGGCAGGTCTTTTTGTCTTTACTCATTATCTTTCTCCTTTGCGGCGGCCTCAAGCGGGAAGGTAAGCTTAACCGTTGTGCCGCTGCCGTATACGCTGTCTATATCGAGTCTTCCTTCATGAAGATTCATTATTTCATCACAGACCGCAAGCCCGATACCCGAGCCGCGGACTGTGTTGTTCGCTTTGTAGAATTTCTCTTTGATATGAGGCAGGTCCTCGGGAGCGATACCGCAGCCCGTATCGGTGACCGTGACAATCAGCTCGCTCGGAGAAGGCATCTCGGCGCTGACTCCGATTTTGCCGCCCTGCTCAGTATATTTCATCGCGTTGTCAAGCACGTTGATAAACACCTGCTTGATTCTCGCAGGGTCTCCCGTACCCGGCGCGGGGAAAGTCGGAACATTATAGTTGATTTCGATACCCTCCCTGATTGAGCGCTCCTTGAACGAGAATACAACCTCATCGAGTTCGGCAAGGAAATCTATCTTCTCGCGGTTGAGTTTCATTCTGCCGCTGCTCATCCTTGAGAAATCGAGCAGCTCTTCAACCATATCATTGAGACGGGTTGCTTCGCTGATGATAATATCCATACCGCGCTTGGTCATTGCGGGATCGCTGTCGCCTATCTGCTGGAGTGTTTCGCCCCAGCCCCTGATGGCAGTCAGCGGAGTTCTCAGTTCGTGGGAGACGGTGGAGATGAAATCGTTTTTGAGGCGTTCGGTTTCGCCGAGCTTATCCGCCATTTCATTAATCGTAGTACAAAGCTCGCCGATTTCGTCGTTATACGGGTAGTGGTCAATATTCGCCTCGAAATCACCGCCGGCTATTTTCTTGGCCGCCTCGCCGATATTTCTGACCGGATTTGTTATCGAGCGAAGGAACAGAGTTCCCGAAACGACAAGGAAGCTGAAAATAATTATAAATACGCTGGCTATGATGACAGCGACTATTCTCATCTGCGCATCGATGGCGTCCATGGAAACCATGTACCTGAGCGCTCCGCCGTAATCGCCGTTGTTATAATGATATGTGCAGGTATAAGCCATAATTTTTTCGCCGGAGGGAAGCTCGCCGGTCCAGCGCGCGGTTCCGTCGGAAGAAGCAAGCGCCTCGGAATAGTCGGGCATTGAGACATCGTCGCTGATTGAAAAGCCGTTTGACGATACTATAACTTTTCCCTTGCTGTTGATAACCCAGACCGCAAGCTTATCCTTATTCTGAAAATTTTCGGCATAATTCCTGGCGGCATCCTCGAAGCCGGAATTAGATGCGCCGTACAGACTGAATATCGAATTGATTTCGCCGGCGTTCATTGCCTCAACGGTCATACGCGCGGCTCCGTAATAATAATTCATAACGAGGGAATAAACGAGGAACGCAACGGCAACAAGAACGGCAAAAACCAGAGAAGCGACAGTAAGGAACCAGCGCTTGGTTATGCTCATATACTTCATTGCCTTCACCTCATTTCCCCCGGATTATTGTTTCGTTACACCTGCCATTTGTAGCCGACGCCCCAGATGGTAAGCAGATGGCGCGGCGAGGACGGCTCATCCTCAATCTTCATGCGCAGTCTTCTTATGTTGACATCAACTATCTTTTCCTCGCCGAAATACTCGGGCCCCCAGACTCTGGTGAGGATATCGGTCCTGCTGAGCGCTTCGCCCGGATGAGTGAAGAAATACTCGACGAGCTGGAACTCGACCTGGGTAAGTTCGATTACCGCGCCGTTCTTTGAGAGAAGCCTTGCGCGAAGATTCAGCGAGAATTCGCCGAGCTCTATTTCATCGGACGGCTTCGCAGCTTCGGTATGGCTGATAGCCACTCTGCGGTAAATAGCATCAACCCTCGCCACAAGCTCGGTCGGAGAGAAAGGCTTGGTCATATAATCATCGGCACCCATCATGAGCCCCGTAACCTTATCAACTTCCTGCGCCTTTGCGGTAAGCATAATGATACCGATATTGTTGCTCTTTGCCCTTAAAGTCTTGCAGACGGTCAGGCCGTCAACATTCGGCATCATCACATCGAGCACTGCGACATCTATATCGCCGCCGCAGGCATCATACATTTCGAGAGCTTCGGCTCCGTCCTGCGCTTCAATGACATCGTAACCTGCCCTTTTGAGATTTATCACGACGAATGCTCTTATGGCGGCTTCGTCTTCTGCTATCAGAACTCTTTTCATTTCATTCACCCTTTTATGACGGTAGTCTTGTGACTATTTTTCTTATCTTCGCTTCATCGAGGCCTGCGAACCGTCCGTTTTCGTTGATGTTGACGCACACGACGGAATCAAGTTGCTTGAGAATCGTGATATACTGCCCCGAATCAAGCATATCTGTTTCCCATCTTGTTCTGGGAACTTTAATTATCGTAAAGAGCACGTTGCCGAATACCGAAGTACTGCTTTTGGTATAAACCGACCAGCTTGCCCAGTCTCCGCCCTTGTGCTTGCGGATATAAAGTTTTCTGTTGCCGAGAGTGCCGAGGTTCACAAGGTAACCGTCTTCAAGATTCACGAATGTGCTCACGCTGAGCACGGGATTGCTGCCTTCGAAATAAATCCATTCGGTAATGTAGAGCGTTTCATCACCCTCATCTTCGGGTTTCTCATAGACGGTCTGGACCGGTATTTCAATCATACCGTCATTATTGATATCGGCGCAGGGTATCTGCTCATAGCGCAGAGTAAGTGTATTCTCTCTCGTTTCCTCATCATAAAACGGATTTATCAGATTACCCGATTCCTCGTCAAAGTAGAAAACTTCGGTTATCATCATATTGTTGCTCTTGAGCGCATCGACATAGACTTTCATCGGCGAGTGTTCATCGTTCTTCTCAGCCTTGAACGAGGAATAAGAAATAACCTGAGAATCGGCGGGAGCGGTACCCTTACGGGATATTTTTCCGTTTTCAATCCCGATAACTTCGGCCGACCTGATAATACCGCTGTCCGACTTACTGCTCGCAATATAGAATATCTCATCACTTCCGTTGCCGTCGAGATCGACCGTCTTCGCGATTTCGCAGCTCTCATAAAGAAGCTCCTCATAGTTGAGGGAAGAATCCTTTGCCGAACAGACCGAAAAAACGCTGCCGCTGTCAATACCCGAGTATGTCCATATAGTGACTATCTCGTCAGTTCCGTCGGCGTCAAGATCGGTCAGGGTCAGAGAACTGACCTCGTTGCCGTATCCTTTGAAATCACATTTTTTTGACCAGACATCATCGGTGCATTTAAAAACCGAGAAGTGAGCCGCGTTTTCCTGAAGAGTATCACGGTAGAAAACTATGCCCTCCTCCTCGCCGTCTCCGTCAACATCGCTGACGGTGATGGCCGAGAGATGATCTCCCTGAGTGGGATTGCAGAGGACCACTCCGGTCTCAACCGATGAATTGAATGCCTTGACCAGGCCTTCATATTCTGAATAGTAGAGCGGAGGAGTCAGCAGGGAATCAACGCTGGCAATCAGATTCGGAGCGCTGCAGGAGGACAGAATGAAAGAAACCGCAAGAATCAGAGCTGCAGCAACGGCTATGCGTTTCTTCATATCATTCGCCTCCTAATATCCCATAGTAGTTTCATTGTATTATAACATAAGCACTCTGTTTAATTCAATATATTTTATAAATAAATTTTTAATTTTTATAAATAATAAGACCCGCAGAACAAAAGCTCTGCGGGCTGCATAAAAACTGTAATTATTTTATCTCGGCATTTGCGGTATATTCACCGTAAATCCAATAGGAATCGTTGTTTTCACATACGACAGGCACCGTGATAAAGCCCGTCTCCCCTTCCTTGACCTTACTTAAATCGGCTACCAGGTGAATATCATCGGAAGTAAGGCTTTCCACAACAGATGCAGGGCCGACAACCTCAACCGAATCAAAATCCGGAATAACCGACTCCGGAACAACCGTGCCGTTACTGCTGTTGTAACCGATATCTGCGGGAACGGTGAGTTTTCTCTGTTCCATACCGTCAACCGTAACTCTGATTGTAAACTCACTCACATCGTCAAGAATCAGGCAGCTGTTGGCCTTTTCGACATCCTGCACCGTAACCGTAAACTCGTTCACTCCGGGCTTGAGGTCCGAAAAATCAATGGTTTTGACCGCAAGGGAATCGACGCTGTCGGCGACATTGCTGTTGAGTCCGGCCTTCACGCGCGATGGAGTTACTTCGACCCTGAAATCAGGATTCTCAATATACTGCGAAGGCCTGTTGGTATAATCAACGGACGTGTTGAGAGTTCCGATTTTATATACGGGTATCTTGACCGTGACCTTGGTATCGCGGTTATAGGTTACATAATTCAGTGTGCTGCCGTCGGAAGTAACGGGCGTAAATTCAGTCGAGAAGCTTCCGTTACGGTTGAGAGGTGAGTCTATCTTGACAGTCGCTATGATTTTAGTGATTTTATTGACCTCGCTGACAGGTCCCGAAACCTTGACTTTTGAGGATGCCGAATCAATAATGGCACTGCCCGCTTCATAGCCGGGTTCAATTATTGCGCCGTCGCTCTGAATAAACGGCTCAATTATAAACTCGCGGTCGGTAACAGGCACATCAAAATACACCGAAAGTGTAGCGGGCTCAACAGATACGATTTCGAAATCCGTTCTGCTGTCGGTCGAACGCGCATCAAGGCGCAGAGTATAGTTGCCGGGGTTTACAACCGAGCTAGTATCGGCGGAAACGGCAATCTTAGAGGATATGTTTTTATCTTCTATGATATAGTTCCTGCCGCGCACGGTCACGCTCGCGCTCAGGCCGTTGTCGCCGTAGCTCTCAAGGCCGAGTGTTTCAAGTGATTCACTGCCTATTTCGATGGGAATATTCTTTATCACCGCTGTTGTTTCGGGGCTCTTTTCAACCGAGATGAAAACCCAAATTACAGCCGCGATAATTACAGAAGCAACCGCGAGTGATTTATTATTATTCAGAATCCGGGTGAAGATATTTCCGTTTTTCATTTCTTACCACCCTTTTTGAATAATTTTGAGACAAAGCCCTTGCCGTTCTGCACCGCTTCATCCTCATCCGACATATAGTCGAGCACGACATCGCGAAGAGTCGCTTCGTTGAAATCTCTCTCAAGATTTCCCTTCGTGGCAACGGAAATCTGCCCCGTCTCCTCGGAGACGACGACAACGAGAGCATCCGATTCCTCACTCATGCCTATTGCGGCGCGGTGCCTTGTACCGAGATCGCTTGAAACATCGTCTTTTCGGGTATTCGGCAGCACACAGCCGGCTTTATAGAGCTTTGAGTCCCGTATAAGTGCAGCACCGTCGTGAAGCGGCGAATTGGGGAAGAAAACATTGCCGATAAGCTCATGAGTTACATCGGCGTTTATCTCAACGCCCGTATCGGTAACTTCCTTTGGAAGAGTCTGTTTTTCGAAAACGATGAGCGCTCCCGTTTTGCTGTCACTCATTCTCTGGACAGCTTTGCATATTTCGACAACGGCGTTGGTCAGCGCCTGACGGTCATCGGAAATCGAATTGCCGAATATGCTTCTGAGCGACTTCACATTGCTTCTGCCGAGATGCTCTATCATCTGGCGGATTTCCTGCTGGAATATAACAATTAGGATTATGAAGATATTCGAGAAAATATAGCGGAAGAAATAGGTGCTGGTCTCCATTCCGAAGAAATAAGCAATACCGTATGCGAAGAGCAAAACAAGTATGCCCTTGAGAAGCTGAATTGCCTTTGAACCCCTGACAAGCTTGAGCGCGTGATAAATAACAAACGCAACAAGGGCGATATCGAGGATGTCGATAACACCTATTTTCAGAGATTTTACTTTTTCGATAAATTCTATGAACTGACCGACAAAGCTTGAGTCGGTAAATATATTCAGCAACATACCGGGTTCCTTCCGATTTATAATTATATCTTTTACTATATTATCACACAGTGATCTGGTTTGCAAATCAAAAGGCAATAATTCACAAAAAGTTAATTAAAACGATTCAATAAGAGAAACTGCCTGAGCGGAAATCCCGAGACCTTCGCCGGTAAATCCGAGTTTTTCCTCAGTCGTCGCCTTGACGCTGACGCACGTAATATCAATTCCGCAGACGCGGGCGATATTAGCGCGCATTGCAGGTATATAACCCTTCATTTTAGGCGACTGGGCAACAACGGTTGAATCGATGTTCACAACCCTGAAACCATTAATCTCAAGGCATTTCACAGTCTCCGCAAGAAGAATGAGACTGTCGGAGTCTTTATATTTTTCATCCGTATCCGGGAACAGACAGCCAATGTCTCCGAGAGCAGCTGCACCGAGAAGCGAATCCATAACCGCATGAAGGAGAACATCGGCGTCGGAGTGACCGAGCAGTCCCTTTTCATACGGTATTTCAACGCCGCCGATAATCAGTTTTCTACCTTCGGCAAGGCGGTGAACATCGTATCCCTGTCCTATTCTGAGCATGTGAATCCCTCCGTTCTTTCAATATCGGCTGTAAATTCTTCATAAGTGGTGATATAATTCAGCACCTGAACCAGTGAATTTGCGGTAAGCCTTGAAGGCAGATTATAGTATCTGAGCAGGAGACGGCGTTTTTCGGCGCTGTCCGCCCGACCGCTGAATCCGAGCTCGTATAAATCCTGCTTCGTAATTTTTCTGGCGGGCTCGTCAACTTTTTCGCAGAGTACGCCTGCCCTCTCAAGCGCTTGCATTATAACGCTTTCCGGCATTCCTTCAACGCCGAGTTTTCCCTCTTTAGAGGGCTCTGTTTTTCTCTTTTCCTTCCCCATAATATCGGGAATATAAGCGTGCTTTATAAACTTTTTATCGACAGTCGAGCCGATGAAATTTCTTATTTTGAATCCTGCGGAATCACTGTCCGTCAGCACGAGAATTCCATCCTTCTCAGCAAGAATTCTTATCATACGCTGAAGCTCTTTATCCTTGAAAATCCCGAATCCGTCCGTACAGATTATCGGAGCGTCAATAATGGAGGAAAGCTTGATTTTATCGTATTTTCCCTCTACTATCACCGCTTGCTTTATCTTTATCATAAATTCTTCACTCTCGCTAATTTAACGAATGTTTCCTCGAGAAGCGCCTGCTTGTCATTCTGCGTGCTCTTCATCTGATTATCGGCATCGGCGAGAATCTCCATACATGCCGTTATCTGGGCAAAAGACATGTTTTTTGCCATCTGCGCCGCAGTATTCAGTCTCTTTTCCCTGCCCTTGTAGCTGTCGTATGCGGCGATCACATCGCCCGCAGTTTTGCCTGCAGATGCAGCCGCCTTTGCCCTGTAAATAAAGGCATACTGCGCTATGACGGCGCCGAGAATCATATACTCATCCTCGCGAAGCTCAAAGAGCTTTGAGAGGGTTAAAAATGCTTTTTCAAAGCTGCCTCTTGCGAGATCCATAACCATAAATACCGCATTTGCCTCAAGAGACCTGACACATACGGCATCAACATCGGATTTCCTGATGATTTCTCCGGCATACGCGCATACCTTCTCGAGCTCATTGCCGAGCAGGTTAAGGTCGTCGCCGACATTTCCGACAAGATAAGACGCGACCCCCTTATCAAAGGCTTTTCCGCGCTTTTTTGCGCCTTTTTCAACGACCTTCACAAGCTCCGTCTGAGTCAGTTTATTCGCTTTAAGAACATACCCGTATGCGCTGAAAACGGCCTGCATCTTCTTGATTTCATTTGCCTTGGGCGGCTGAGTGGGATAAGTGAAAACCAGGCAATTATCCGGCGGATTCTCCTTTAGAAGTTCTTCAAGCGCGGCGAGGTCTTTATCGGAAGCATCCTTTGCGGGATAATCTTTGACTACCACGCATTTGCGCTGCGCCATCATCGGAATCGAGAGTGACGCATCATATATATCCGATAAATCGGTATCCGTACATTCAAATGTATGAAGATTGAATTCTGCAAACGGCTCATCGACCGTTGCCTTGATTAACTGCTCGGTATAAAACTTGACAAGATATGTCTCATCGCCGCAGATAAGATAGGCTCCTGCGGGGTTTTCTTTTATTCTGAGTTTAAGCTCACTTTCGGTTATTTCAGGCATAATTCACCTTCTCACAGCCTTGATATTATGGTCATCGGCGGTTATCACTATATCTCCGCATCCTGCAGTTGCCGCAGCATTCAATCCTTTGTCCGTCAATTCTTCCTGCGCCGCATATCCTCTGCTTTCTTCCGCCTGGACAACAGCGAGCTTCAGGCCGTTAAACGCAATATCGTCGGGATAGCCGGCCCTGCAGAGCATTACATCGCAATCCTTTGCCGCGCCCGGCAGAGACGCAAAATCAATCCCGGGCTCACAGATATAAAGCAGGTTCATATCCTTCGATTCAAACATATACGCCGAATTACCCGCGCCGTCCTTATATAGTGTTGCCTTTATCCTGCCGATTTGAAAATTATCGGGAACGGAAACAATCTTATCCGCCGGAAAAGCGAGTTTCAGAGCATAACCGGGATCGGGGCTATATATTATGCTCCCCTGCACGAGCTCACTCACATCACGCAGATAAGAATTATAATCCGCAGTGTCTTCGGGCAGAATAACTGCATCGGTCTCATCCGAAAAATCTCTGAGCATCTTTTTAATTCTGTAAGAGCCGTCATAAGCATCGCCCCCGCATCCGAGCAGAATACAGTCATCACCGCTCCTGAAATACGCGGCGCTGCCGTTTCCCGTATCAAACACGGTGAGAGTAGTATCAAGTGAATCGGAAAAAGCGAAAAATACGGATGACATCACAAAGATAAATGCCGCAAGGTAACCCGCGAGAGGAAACACCTTCCTGCCGGTATAAGTCAGAAAAGCGGCAAGGGCAAGAAAAATAAAAATTCCCGCAAAAATAAGGCATGCATCTGTATATCTGACCGAAAGACGCAGTATTTTCAGTGAAGACAGAATCTGCGCAATCTTAAGTATAAATTTTGCGCAGAGCCCCGAAACAAACGCAAAAAGATTGGGTATATGAAGAGAAATCAGGCCGATTGCCGTGCCGAAAGCTGAACAGATCATACAGACCTCGGCAACAGGAACTATAATGAGATTGGCAGGAAATACCGCAAAGCTGTATCCGCCGAAAGCGGTGACCGTCACCGGCAGAGTGAACCCAGCGGCAGCCGCGGTGATAACCAGCAGTTTTACGGGCTTTTCAGTAATTTTCAAAGAATTGCGGGTCGAATAGAATTCAGTTACCTTCGGCATTACATAAATACTGCAAAGGATAATTCCGAGAGTAGACAGCGCCGACAGTTTCAGAGACAGACTCTGAGGCGAATACGGATTCAAAACGGATATAATAATCAATGCGGCACCGAGCGAATTAAGAGAATCCCGTCTCTGCGATATGATTTCCGATACGAGAAAAATAAGCATCATTATCCCGGCACGGAGCACAGAATAGGTCATACCGGTCAGCACCATAAGCGCGAGCAGAGCGGGAATTGTCAGCATGCAAGAGAGCTTTTTGCCCAGATGCATCTTCCTCAGAATCCATAAAATAGCTGCGCACCAAATAGAAATATGCAGACCGGATACGCAGATTATATGGGTGATTGAGCAATCGCGAAGGCTGTCATAAGCCTCCCCGGAAAGCAGAGTGCGCTCGCCGGTCATCAGGGCTATACACAACGCCCCGTAATCATTTGGGAGCAGTTTCATTATCACTTTTTTTACGGCGTTACGAACGTAAATCACATAAATTCCGGGATGAAATCCGCTTCTGCCGGCATTCTCAAATTCCCCGCTTTCGGGATATGCGCCGACAAATCTGTCCTGAGATTTATATGAAACAAGCAGATCTTCGGAAGTTTCTCCGAGCTGATAAAAAGCAAAATCCCCTTCAATCGTATCATAGGGTGAAATCTCCGGTGAAAAGGAGAAGACAAGGCGCAGTTTAACATTCGCCCTTTCACCGTCTATTTCCGAAGCAGTACCCTGCGCATAGTAATTGCCGTATTTTGCCTCAATTTCATCGGTAATCAGAATTTTTGCGCTGTGGGAGCTGCCCGCAAGCTTCAGTGTAGGATAATAATAGAATTCATTGACACAGATGAGCAGAAGGCAGGCCACGGCAGCACCCGCAAAGGCAACCGGGAACACCGACTGCCTGCGTATGCTTTTTATCAGAACGCTCAGAAGGAGCGCCGCAGTGAAGACGGCAAATACCGCTAAGACTACGGGCTCCGAAGCGCTGCCGAGTATCATAAGAACCGCGAAAACCGTAATTCCGATTACGGCAAACGGCCGTGACATACCATCCCTCCGGATAAGTCAGTTTTTGATGAGAGGAAGCTCGCCGAGAACAGTGATATCCTTCCTTGTAAACGCTTCACCCTCGGCAAGAACCGCCGTCTTTGCTACGACATTGCAGTCGAAAGCTTCAGCCAGCTGCTCTACGGCTCTGAGGGATTCGCCGGTTGAAATCACATCGTCAACAATAACTATTCTCTTGCCTCTGATCTGCTCGCCGTCTGCGCTGTCGAGGATAAGTGTCTGCTCGCCGTTTGTGGTAATCGACTTAACCTTGACGCGTACGGGATTCTTCATATAAACTTTGTCCTTTTTGCGGGCGACAAAGTATTTCTTATTGCTCTGCCTGCTCATTTCATAGGCGAGAGGAATACTCTTCGCCTCCGGAGTCAGGATATAATCGAATTCGGGTACTCTCGCGAGAAGCTCCTTCGCCGCATGAACGGTCAGTTCAACATCGCCGAACATAACGAAACCGGCTATGGAAATGTGCTCATTCAGAGGGCAAACCGGCAGATCCCTTTTGACGCCGGCAATATCTACAGTATAGAACTCATTATTACTCATATTTCATTCTCCTTTATCAGCCTGCGGGCCAACCGAAATCTCTGCCTGCCATCAGATGAAAATGAAGGTGTTTCACGGTCTGACCGGCACTGTCGCCGCAGTTGGAAACTACTCTGAAGCCGTCGGCAAAGCCTTTTTCGGCCGCAATTTTTGCAGCAACTTCAAAGATATGGGCCACGACCGCGGAATTCTCTTCGTTGATTTCCGCCATAGAAGCAATGTGTTGCTTCGGAATAAGAAGAATATGCACGGGTGCTTCGGGATTGATATCGTTGAATGCAAGCACCGTGTCATCTTCATAAACCTTGGTCGAAGGAATTTCTCCCGCCGCAATTTTACAGAATAAACAATCCATAATCTCTCTCCTTATTTAAGCATTTCAGCGAGAGCATCGGCTACGGCAGCCATAGCGCTCCCGATATTTGATATGTCCTTTGTTCCGGCCATTGCGCTGTCGGGTCTGCCGCCACCGGAACCGCCCGCCAGTGAGGCAATTTTCTTGACCAGATTTCCCGCGTGAGCACCGGATGAAACAGCTTTCTTACCGCAGGCGCATGCAAAATTGGCGCCTGTTTTTTCTTCATTTATTCCGCAGATGAACATAACGAGCGATTCGTCATCCTTAGCTTTATCGGCCATATTTCTGAGTTCGCCGGGATTCACACCTTCAACAGTGGCAGTGATAAGCTTGAAATCTCCGACCTGAACCGCATTCTGCATAAGGTCACCGGTCTTCATTGACGAAATTTCGCCCCTGAGTTTTTCAATCTCTTTTTCATCCGCCTTGATTTCGGCAACAAGCGAAGCCGCTCTCTTGTCGATTTCTGCGGGATTCGCAAGTTTCATCGCAGCAGCCGTATTCCTGATAAGCTCGATATTCTGCTTGATATACTCCATAACTCCGGTACCCGTGACGCCTTCTATACGGCGTACGCCGGCCGCTACAGACGATTCTGAAACTATTTTGAAAAGTCCGAGTTTGCCGGTATTATCCGCATGAGTACCGCCGCAGAGCTCGATTGAATAATCGCCCGCTCTGACAACTCTGACTATATTGCCGTATTTCTCACCGAAAAGCGCCATCGCGCCGAGCTTCTTTGCCTCTTCAATGGGCATTTCTTCGGTTGTAACGGGAATACCTTCGAGGATAACTTCGTTTACTCTGTCTTCAATTATCTGAAGCTCTTCACTCGTAAGTGCCGAGAAATGCGTGAAGTCAAATCTTACGGCGTGCGGATTTACAAGCTGACCTGCCTGCTCGCAGTGAGTTCCGAGCGTTTCACGCAGCGCCGCCTGAAGCAGATGCGCCGCGGTATGATTGCGCGTTGTCGCAGCGCGTTTCCCGGTATCAATATGGGCGTGGACCGCCTGACCGACAGCTATATCGCTGCCCGATACAGCTCTTCCGATATGGAGAATATGACCGTCCGCTGTCTTCTGGGTTGCTTCAACTTCAAATGCACTGTCGTCAACAAAATTGAGTATGCCCGTGTCGCCGACCTGGCCACCGCTCTCGCCGTAGAATACGGTCCTGTCGAGAACTATTGCCGCCTGAGTATCTCCTTCAATAACCTCTGCCCGCTCGCCGTCAATGATAATCGCCTTTATTTCGGCGTCGCATTCATTCTGAGTATAGCCGAGGAACTCTGTCTTTTCGATATCCTTGAGGGATGCGCTGCCGCCCTTCCAGGCCTCTGCGCCGGCATCCTTTCTCGCCGCTCTGGCTGCCGCTCTGCTCTCGGCATAGAGCTTCTCATATTCATCGATCAGCACGGTCATACCCTTTTCGGCAAGGAGTTCTTTTGTAAGATCAATCGGGAAACCGTAGGTATCCTGAAGCTTGAAAGCATCCGAACCGGAGAGCACGTTCGAATCGCTCTTTTCAATCATATTCTCAAGCAGATTAAGACCTGTGTCGATGGTCTTGTTGAAGTTTTCTTCCTCCGCCTTGATAACCTTTACTATCAGATCGTGCTTTTCTACAAGATTGGGATAAGCGCTCTCGTTTTCTTTAATGACAGTTTCGGCAACCTTATAAAGGAAAGTGCCTTTGATACCGAGCAGTCTTCCGTGACGCGCCGCTCTTCTGAGCAGACGGCGGAGGACATATCCCCTGCCCTCGTTTGAAGGCATAACACCGTCGCCGATCATAAATGTGGTGCTTCTTATATGATCGGTAATTACGCGCAGGGAGACATCGTTTTTCTCGTTATCGTGGTATTTGACTCCGGCTATGTCAATTATATGCTTCATTATATTCTGCACAGTATCAACCTCAAAGAGATTGTCAACGCCCTGCATTATGCAGGCAAGTCTCTCAAGGCCCATGCCGGTATCGATATTCTTATGCTTGAGCGGAGTATAATTATTGTTGCCGTCATTCTCAAACTGGGAGAAAACAACATTCCAGAACTCGGTAAATCTGTCGCAGTCGCATCCGGGCGCGCAGTCGGGCTTGCCGCAACCGTATTTTTCGCCTCTGTCAAAATAGATTTCGGAACAGGGACCGCAGGGACCTGCGCCGTGCTCCCAGAAATTGTCCTCTTTGCCGAGGCGGGAGATATGACTCGGGTCAACTCCTATCTCATCAGCCCAGATATCATATGCCTCGTCATCCTCAAGATAGACGGTGACATAGAGCTTATCAACGGGCATCTCCATAACTTTGGTGCAGAATTCCCATGCCCAGGCAATCGACTCATGCTTGAAATAATCGCCGAATGAGAAATTGCCGAGCATCTCAAAATAAGTACCGTGACGCGCGGTGATGCCGACTCTCTCAATATCGGGAGTTCTTATGCACTTCTGGCAGGTCGTGACTCTCGGGCAGGGAGGAGTCACCTCGCCCGTGAAATACTTCTTGAGCGGAGCCATGCCTGCATTGATAAGCAGAAGGCTCTTGTCTCCCTGAGGAACGAGCGAAAAGCTCGGCATCCTCAGATGCCCCTTTGATTCAAAATATCCGAGATACTTTTCTCTTATCTCGTTTAATCCCATCCATTGCATTTTAATCTACCTCCAATGCGGGAAATTTTTACATAAAAATAAAAAAATGGTGCAAATATGGAATTCGGTTGGGACGATTCATTTCGAACCGCGGTACCACCCAAATTGCGCAGATGCACCACTTGATTTATCTTAACGCGATTGCACGCCGTTCCTCGTCGGAACGGAGCTCGGGAGCGGCTCTCCCCGGTTTTATTCACAGCCGCTTCTCAGCGCCTGCGGCCTCTCTGTGTGAAACCGGGAATTCTTCTCCGTCAAAGCAATTTATGAATTTGTATCCTCTAATACGAGGTTCATCGAAACATAACCTATCTGACCGTTGAATTCCGTCTTGAGCCAGATTTTGCCGTCTGCGGCGACCTTGGTGCCGAGACTCTTGAGTCTGGTGCCTGTGGGAATTTCGCCCTTCTTGAGCGCGTTCTGATCGGCATCTTCTCTGAAGTTTATGCCTCCGACGCCGTTTACGATATAGTATTTTTCGGTTCCTGCGGGATCGGTGGTTACATCACCGGAAGCGTCAAGCAGATAATGAGGAGTAAAGGTCTTTGCGGCTTCACCCGTGACAATAAAGCCCCACTTGCCGTCCTTCTGGGCAATGAATACGCCGTCTTTACCCGGCATAATAACAGTAAACAGGAAATCTGCGACAACATCATTCTTAAGATTGACTATGCCCATAAGACCGTCCTTCTTGACGGGTACAAGACCGCCGGTAACAGGTCTGCAGTAATCGCAATTATATTTGCTGTATTTATTGAGATTGCCGTCGGTGGTGATATTGACCGGTTGATACTGATAGCTGATAACACGCTTGCCGTTCTGGTCAATATAGCCCCACTTGCCGTTTTTCTCGGCAGCGGCATAACCCTCAAAGTATCTGTCGCGCTCATCATATTTCGCATCCTGCGGGAAATCATCGCTTTCAACGGAATGGCTCTGGTGAACACCGCCGAGTTCAGCCTTACCGTTTGAATAATTGACATAGTATTCAACCTTGTCAATCTCGAGAACGATATGATATTTCATCGAGCCGTTATAATCTCTGCCGATGCCGCAGGGCTTGAATCTGTTATCATATATCGGCTGAATCAGGATATTGCCCTGATAATCGAGAACGCCGTATTTCTTGGTGGTGGCGGATCTGAAGCCGCACATATACTCGTTGAGATAGTATATCTCTTCGCAGTCCTCAAGACCGGTATCCATCCAGTTTGCTTCGATATCTTTGACATCAACAGTCTGTGTGGAGCCGTTATTGATACCCTGATTGTTATCCTTGCCCTTTCCGGCCTTGGCAATGCCGGAAATGATGAGAATAAGAATAATCAGCGCCGCAAGAGCGATAAGGACCGCTTTCCAGTCTTTCCTGATATCAAAATTCTTTATGAAATCCTTGACTCTGTCAATCAGTGAGCCGCCGGCATTAACGGGGTTATTCTCAACAGGAACATCAACAAAATTATCAAAATTGATTTCCTCACCCGATGAAGTGCTTTCGCTTCTCGGCGGAATCTGCGGACCGGAACTGCCGTTTCGCGCTGTTTCCACCTGTCTGAAGGTCTGATACTTATCCATAATGTAAGTAAACATATCCCTGACATCGGTGGGGTTGAGGCGGACCGTTTCGGCCTCGCGCCTGAAAATTCTGTTGAGTACAGGAAGCTTTCCGGCCGATTCAATACCGGGCTCGGAGCTGCCGCTTTTCTCAAAGATGACTTCCTTTGCCTTGGCAAGAACGGAATTTGCCGTTGATTCGGAAACATTGAGGTATCTCGCAAGAGGAGCAACGGGCATACCGCTGAAATAGTGAAGCACAACAGCGGCTCTCAGCTCATCACTCAAGCCCATAACAGCCGCAAGAGCTTTGGCCGTCTTCGAGGGATCTTCATAGACATCCTCAGAGAGAAACTCAAGCTTACCCTCGGGTGTATCTGCAACAGCATCGCCGAAGGTGAATTTGCGGCCTTCTTTATAGACGGCGGCAATGTTCTGCCTCATATAGATTTCAAAAGCATCGGGCTTCTTTAAGCGGTCAATCGTGCAGAAGACTCTCGTATATGCGTTCTTGGTGATATTGAGCGCCTCTTCGACATTACCGCAGAGCCTGAACGCAAGATAAAAAGATGATTTCAGGGTCAGCGAATAGAGCTTAGCAATTGCGTCTGTTTCGCCGGCTGCGGCTGCATTGACATAGCGGACTAATTCTTCGTTCACTTTTTACACTCCAATCTGTAAGTTATTTCAGAGCCATAGATAAAAATATTTTATACTATAATTTCATTATTGTCAAGATATATATACTATAATATCAAAAACGGACCGGAAGCGACTTCTCCCGGTCCGTCAGATTTCTTACTTTACCAACGGTTTTCTACATATTCGCAGAAAGCGTACATATCTTTGATTTCAAGCTTTGTGCCGTCGTCAAGAATGCAGGTGCCGTGCCAGATTCCGTGAACCTGATGGCTGTGCATTCTCATTACGCCGACGTTGAGATCGCTGTGATGATCGTGAAACGACTCCATTGTCATATCAAATCTGCCGTCTTCGGAGACTATATGCCAGGGCTCCATATATTTATCGGGCTTCGGGAAGGTTTCGACATCGACAGCGCCGAATTTATGAGCCTTGCCGTCATAGAACATGCAGGTTTCGGTAGCGTTGCTCTCATCGCCGATTCCCCAGGTAATTTCAAAGCCGAAAATATGCTTGTTTCCTTCGGCATCGGTCAGATAGGTCGAGCCGTTGCCCCAATACCAGACAAGACTGTAAGGAGTGTTGACTCTGCCCCAGTCGAGAACGGCAAATGTATCATCCTTTGAGAATTCAACAGTCTCTGAGCCCATCTTGAATGTACCGGCGCAGGGCATTGAATTCTGCTTGGTGGTCATGAAATATCTGTCGGGGAAATCCTTGAATGGAAGAACTGTCGTGATATTCTCGAGGCCGGGCATAATATCCATCTGAAAGCTGCACTCGACATCGCCCATTTTGAACCACACGGTGCGTGAATCCTCTTTTGTATCGAATTCAAATTCTGCGGAACCGATTTTATACTTGACATTATTGGGAACATCGCCTTTCGGAGGCAGAACTATCCTGTCCTTGCCGCCGAGGAACGGAGACATCTTATTGCAGACCACTTTACCGTTCTGCAAATCGACAAGCACCGCAGAAACATAACCGCCAAGCGAAATATTCGCGCAGCTGATCTGGGCCATATAATTACGGTTGCAGATCTGATAAAAATCCCACTCTTTACGGCGCATTACTTTTCTGACAGCATAGCGGTCGTAATCAAAGACATTGTGCCTTGCCCAGCCTTTTGCAAGCAGGCTGCCGCCCTTGCCAAGAAGAGCAGTCGGCTGAGTGTATTCGGTCTGTTTGCTGGGCGACGCCCATTCGCGGAAGCTCTTGTAAGTTCTTTCCATAAATATTCCCCTCTCATTTTATTGAAATTATTTCCTTAAAAATACTATCACATCGCCGAAACCAAATCAACAGTTTTTCAGAATTTTGCGCGGTAATTTTTTACAGCATCATAGCAAGCGAGAATATCCTCACGTGCAAGATGAACACCGTCGGAATAAGCGGCCGTAAATTCGGCAAATGATGAATTGAAATATTTATCCACGAATTCCTTCGCCAAAGTATGATAATAATCCTGCTTTGAAATCAGAGATGTTACATTTCCTTTATCATTTGAAATATATTCCCAATCGCGGAGGTTTTTAAGAATCGTATAGACTGTGGACTTCTTCCAACCTGCTTCGGAGAGACATATTGCGGACAGTCTCCCGGACCTGACAGGCTCATTCTGCCAAATAATATCAAGGAGTTTGAGTTCCGAAGGGCTCAACACATTTTTCATAGAAAAAACCGCCTCTGTGTGACATTAATATATGGTCTATGACTATTAGACCTATTCAGTCTATCACATATAGACCTTTTTGTCAATATTTTCATTTCAGGCCGGATTTTGCAGAAAAATATCAGATTTTTGAATGTATAATGCGGCATCCCTGCAAAAAATATTCACACTTCAGACTGGATTATTATCCTTATTTAGAACTAAAAATTATCGTAAAGTGAATAACTTTACGATTTTTATTCGTTTTTAGAATAATATTCGGGGATTTTTTCACATTTTTCACCGGGTTTTTCACATTTGAAAGGCGGCATACTTTACGGCTGTTGTCTGTAAAGTGTGTTGCCTTTACAAGCTGCTCTCTTTGAATAAAAATAAACCGGTTGCATAAATCAACCGGTTTTTGCAGTTTTTCTTTCAAAACACTTTTCTGCCTTTGACAATTACTGCCTTAATGCTCTCCATCTTCTCATCCAGGACAATTAAATCTGCGTTTTTACCTTCGGATATGCTTCCTGTTAGACCGTCAACCCCTATCGAGCGGGCCGGATTCAGGGTAAGCGCATATAATATATCGTCAAACGGTATGCCGAATGAGATAAGATTGCGGAATTCCGAGAACAAATCTGTGGCGGAGCCTGCAAGTGTGCCGTCCGGAAGACGGGCTGCTCCCTGCTTAATAACCTTCTGACCGCCGAGCGAGTATACGCCGTCCGGTAATCCCGATGCCGCCATGGCATCGCTTATGACAACCGCTCTGTTTCCCAGAATTGAAAATGCAGTACGAAGCGATGCGGGAGCAATATGGATTCCGTCGCAGATAAGCTCGCACATTATCTCATTCTTTTTATAATCGAATGCCGCGCCGACAAGTCCGGGCTCTCTTGAACCGAACTGAGTCATTGCATTGAAAAGATGAGTCACATGAGTTATTCCCTTATCAAAAGCTTTGACCGCTTCCTCATAGCCTGTTGCGGTGTGTGCCGCGGAAACTGTGCATATATCTTTTGCCTCTTCGATAAATTCATCCGCGCCCGGCATTTCGGGAGCTATATCTACAAGCTTGACCGGGCAGATTTCGTTGAGCTCACGAAAGAGACCGATATCGGGATTACGGATATTCTTTTCCGACTGCGCGCCTTTTTTTGCCGGAGATATAAAAGGTCCTTCCATATTGATACCGTGAATATAAGCTCCCTCTTCTTTCCCCATCGTCTCCCGGATGAAGACAAAAGAATCTCGCAGCAGCATTTCATCAACCGTCATTGTTGCAGGGCAGAAAGAAGTTACTCCCCTGGAAGCGAGATACCGGCTCATCTCTCCGGCGCTTCGCGGATTCCCATCGGTGCAGTCGGCTCCGTTGCAGCCGTGAATATGGATATCTATGAAACCGGGAAGAATCACTTTGCCCTCGCAATCCTCTCCGCTTTCAGTGCAGTTGCCGACGGACTCGATTCTTTCATCGTTTATTTTTATATCGGTCTTTACAAATCCGCGCTCTCTTCCGAGATACGCCAAAGCATTCTTAAAAATCATATTGTCCTCATATAATGTAATATATAAATATTAAGCTGTCTTAATCACAACAGCTGTGGTTATGTTTTCCTTATTACACGTTTTTTCATCCCGTGTTACAAAAAGCATTATTCATTTCAAATCGAATCCGAATCTGTCTATACTGTAATAAGGATTGTTTCCACCAATAACTGCATAACCTTCATACATAGCAGTAATCACGAATTCTCCGTTTTCTTTGATTACCGCCTTTGCAGGAGTGAGTGTTTTTTTAGATTCATAATCGTTTCCCAGATACAGAATCGGATCGGCAGATATTATCACGCCCGAAAGGACGGAATCCGTATGCCCATTTACAGTCATTTTTACTTTAATCAATCGGCATTCTAATGTCACAGACTCATTGTCTTCGTTAATATAAGTTTTCAATTCCGTATTGCCTGACGATACAACAACAGCAGAAGATGAATCTATATGAACGAAATAATCCTTATATGCTTCAGCATCATAATCATTATCAACTGAATTAGAAGTCAAAGTTGCGTTATTTGCGCCATAAAGAAGGAACTCTATATTCCCGTCTGAATAGAATCTATATTCCGTATCCTTTCTTGAATTCCACTCAGGGATACTGAGCCCCGCATCAAAGGGTTCTGTTTCTTTTTCTTCTTCGGAATAATTCGTTTTGCCGTCAAAAGCAGTATTATTATCACCGCATGAAGCAACAGACATAACACATAGAAAAGCCAATAGTATAGCAATAATTCTTTTCATAATGATTCTAATTATTATAATCTCTATAATTCAAGAAAAAGCCGCAATATCGCTCCGATACTGCGGCTGCTTTTATATCTTATTTCTTGTGAGCGGCAACGTACTTTGCGAGGTCGCCTACAGTGCTTAAATCCTCTATAACATCATCGGAAAGTTCGATTCCGAATTCATCCTCGATGGACATTGCGAGGTCTATCATATCAAGGCTGCCTGCGCCGAGATCCTCTTCGAGGGTTGAGCTCTCCTTGATTACGGATTTATCAATTTCAAGTTGTTCGCTGATTATGTCGATTATCTTTTCAAGTACCATATCGCATTTCTCCTTTTCAGTAAAATGCCCTCGCCTTGCGAGGGCATCCGGTTTATTTTACAGGTGCTTCGCAGCATGAGCAGGATACATAATTCTCCTCGCTGTCTGCGTCAAGCGCTTTCTTTTCCTGAAGTTTCTTGATGAGTAAAACAACTCCCGCAACCGCTGCGGCAACAGCAACAACTATTGCTATAATCTTGCAGATCTTTTTAACGGTCTCCATAACTATCCTCCGATTTATAATTTGGGCAGATTACTGCCGTTTTTGCATTTTCAATTATATCAAACAAAAATTTAGTTGTCAACAATTAAACAGCCGCGGTCATAAAAAATTAACAACCGCGGCGGTAAGCTGACATTTTCTTATTTTGCAAGCTTTGCGAGAGCTGACTTTTTGCGGGCGGCGTTATTCTTATGAATAAGACCCTTTGCCGCAGCCTGATCAACCTTCTTGATAGCTTCTCTGATGAGAGCCTCGGCTTCAGGCGAACCGGCTTCAACAGCTGCGTGAGCTTTTTTGATAGAAGTTTTGAGCGCGGTATTGCGCGATTTGTTTCTGGCAGCTCTTGTCTTGTTGACTAATACTCTTTTCTTAGCTGACTTGATATTGGGCATATAGACACCTCCTTCTTCATACGTTTTGTAATGATATCATACTTTTTCGCAGATTGCAAGAAAAAAATCAAAAAAGTTTGGCAATAATAACAGTTTTTTGAATACGACTCTCATATGCAACATTATCTTCCCTTCTCTCTGAACTGTCGGTGCGGTTTTACAATACCGGTGCGCCGCTCAGAAGGATCCGATTTCATTTTTTGGAAAATGAGCAGTTTTTGCCCCGTACCGGGCAGTTTTTCTGCCTTAAAATGCAAAAATTATCAAAAATTATTAAAAAATATGTAAAAAAAGCGGTTTTTTTCGAAAAAAACACTTGACAGGTATTGTGCCTTTAAGTATAATAAAGGGGCAATAAGGGAGCGATTGGGGCTCGTCCCCATTTTCTGCTGCGAATTACCAGAGAAAGGAGATGACCGTATGCCGGCTGCAATTCAGCAATGCTTCGGCGGAAGTCAGGTCTGCAAATTCGATCAGTTAAACCGTCTGACTCTGCCGGTCAAATTCAGAGCAAGATACGGCAACACGGTTTATCTCATGAAAAACCTTCAGGACCCGAACGACAACTGTATATTAGGTTATACAGAGGAAGATTATGTTAAGGTCTATGATAATCTCGCGAAATACTTCAGCGGTAAAGCTCTCACACTGGCACAGCGCAAGTTCGTTGATAACAGCGAAATGGTCACAATCGACAGCTCAGGCAGAATCACGGTCAAGCCCGAATTCAAAGAATTCGCAGAGCTCGATGTTGACGCCAAGATTATAAGCAATCCCGACAGACTCGAATTCTGGAACAAAGACAAGCTGAATGCTCAGCTTGAAGAGGAAGCCGAAGAGCTCGACTTCTCCGGCATCAGTCTCTCCCCCAGAGATTAAGCAATGGACTCGGCAAACTTTTCTCATATTCCTGTTTTATTTGACGAAACAATCAAATCTCTCAACATAGGCCCGGATGGCTCATATGTTGACTGTACAGCGGGCGGTGGTGGACACTCGGGAGCCGTAGCTAAGCTCCTGACCACCGGAAGGCTCGTTGCAATAGACAGGGATCCACAAGCAATAGCGGTTCTTAAAGAACGGCTTGGTATATATAATAATGTTACTATAATAAACAATAACTTCTTTTTCATAAAATCCATACTCCAAGGTCTGCATATCGACAAGGCAGACGGTATATTGGCAGACCTTGGAGTAAGCTCCCATCAGCTCGATGACGCATCGAGGGGTTTTTCTTTTCATAAGGATGCTCCTCTCGATATGAGGATGAGCATGAGCGGGCCATCTGCGGCAGACGCGGTAAACACCCTCTCCTGCCGGGAGCTTCAAAAAATCATTTTTGACTACGGCGAAGAGAGATTCGCTCCGCGCATTGCGGCAGCAATAGTCGCCGCGAGAGAAGAAAAGCCCATAAAGACAACTCTTGAACTCGCGGAAATTATTTCGTCGGCAGTCCCCGCCGCGGCAAGGCGCGACGGACATCCGGCAAGGAAAACCTTCCAGGCGCTCAGAATCTACGTCAACGGCGAGCTGGACGGGCTGACAAAAGCGGTCGAAGATATGTTTGACTGCCTCAAGCCCGGAGGACGCCTCAGTATAATAACCTTTCATTCTCTCGAGGACAGAGCGGTTAAAAATGCGCTTGCTCCGCTTGCTCAGGGATGCACCTGCCCCAAGAATTTTCCTGTATGCGTATGCGGGAAAAAGCCGAGAGCGAAAGTATTCAAGCCGGTTACTCCGAGCGAAGAAGAGATTGAGAGGAATCCGAGAGCCCGCTCGGCGAGACTCAGAACAGTTGAAAAACTGTAATTATTAAAGAAGGAGGGGCAGTTATGGACGATTTCGATTATATTCCCGGTATGTTTACAAATTCATCAGCTGCCCCCAAGATAGATGATTATCCGGTTAAAAAGCCTGCAAAAAAGCAGGAAAACACCGAATCTCCTGCCCGGCGCCCTGCCCTCACCCTTAAGAAGGTTATAGCAATTATCTGCGCTATGGCGGCGGTTCTTGCAATGTTCTCATTCGTAATCTATCTTAACTCCCGTATAGTTGATAACGAAGCTCGGATTTCTGCTCTGAGCAGCAGAATCAGCCAGGCAAACGCAGAGAATGTCAGGCTTACAGCTCAGCTCGGTTCGATTATCTCGGCAGATAAGATTCAGAACTATGCAGTGACGGTTTTAGGTATGCAACAGGCGGAAAGATACCAGATTCATTACTTTGAAGACAGGGATGGCGACAAAGTAGTGGTAGCTGCCGGTAGACTTCCGAATGCAGATACATGAGTATTTAAGCTCGTGACATGCTGTCTCAACATGAATTTGAGACAGCATATTTTTTCATTATGAAGGGAGCGTGAAGAATTGGAGAATTACGAGAATCCGAGAATACATCTCAAATCCCGCACAAGAGTAATCTCTCTTATTCTTGCTTTCGCTGCCGTTGTAGTTGTCGTGAGACTCGCATATATCCAGATTTTTAACTCCGACAGATATAAAAAGAGCGCAACCGACGCTCAGTGGACCGATGAAATAATCCCTGCCGAAAGAGGCACTATTTTTGATGCCAACGGCACGGTCATTGCCAGAAGCGCTCAGACATGGAAACTGTATCTGATTCCCGAAAACATGACGGATGAGGATTTCAGGAAGGCCGTGTGCAAAGACGTTGCCGAAACGCTTGACCTCGATTATGATGAACTGATGGAACTGACAGAGACAGAGCCCGTCACAGACCCCGATAAGCTTGTCATCGCGCATAAGAAGGATGTCAAGAAGCAGATGGAACTCGGCGAAAAGCTGCGCATCGACTGCGGAAACAAGGATGACGACAGCGGTAACTGCCTCATGCACAAGGTTTTCAAAAAGACCGTCAAGAACAGCAAGGGCGAGGATGTTACAAGAAGATTCAAATATAAAGATGTCATGGGTCTTGAGAAAGACAGCAGACGTTACTATCCGATGGGCACATTCGCTTCATCAATAATCGGAACGGTTGATTCCGACGGCAATGGCGTGGCCGGAATAGAGGGATACTGCAACACTCTTCTTACCGGAAGAGACGGCAGAAAGACCTCCTACGGCAGCAATCTTGACGAGGATACCGAAACTCTTTATCAGCCGAGCGACGGCACCTGCATCAAACTCACTATCGATGAAAACCTTCAGAACATTCTGAGCGAAAACCTTCAGGAAATGTATGAAACCGCAGGCGGAATCGGCGCCTACGGAATCATGATGGATGTAAAAACAGGCGCGATACTCGCTGCCGATTCAATTGCTTACAAGGGCGGATATGACCTTCGGAATCCGCAGATAATAAACAGTTATTATCAGTCGAAACTTGAAAAAAAGGTCTCAAACGACGATTTCAGCGACCTTGAAAAGTATCTTGAAAATGTCAAGGACGGAAAAGATCAGCTGGACGCGATAAGAAACGAAACAGATTATCAGAAAAGAAGCGAGCTTCATTCCAAGAAACTCAGCCATTACTATATGCTCGAGCAGCGTAATAACTACATTGTCTCCGAGACATACCACCCCGGCTCTGTTTTCAAAATTTTCCTCGCTTCGGCAGCTCTTGAGGAAAATATTCTCGAAGATGATTATGCCTATACGTGCATCGGCTCTGTTGCGGTGGAAGACAGAATTTTCCATTGCCACTATGCGAGCGGACACGGCACGCAGGATCTCAGGCACGGTCTGATGAATTCCTGCAACCCGTTCTTCATTAAGCTCGGCCTCAAGCTAGGCAGAGATAAATTCTTCGAGTATTTCAAGGCATTCGGCTTCACCGAAAAGACCGGAATTGAAGCGCTCGGCGAAGCAAGTCCGATATATTTCACGGCAAATCAACTCTCTAGCGTCTCTCTCGCGAGCGAAAGTTTCGGCCAGACTTTCAGCGTAACACCGATTCAGGTGGTTACCGCCCTCTCGGCTATCGCAAACGGTGGAAAGCTTATGCAGCCCTATCTCATTGATGCAGAGCTTGACAGCAACGGAAATGTTCTCAAGAAAACACAGCCGACCGTAAGAAGACAGGTCATTTCAAAAGAAACGGCTGCGGAAATCGCATCAATGATGGAGGATGTCTGCAAGAGCGGCACCGGCAGAAACGGATATGTTGCAGGATACAGGGTTGCGGGCAAAACCGGAACCACGCAGAAATATCAGCTCAAAGGCACATATATCGCATCATTCGCATGCTTCGCGCCCGCGGACAATCCGGAAATTGCGCTGCTCCTGATTGTGGACGAGCCTGTAGCCGAAATCAACGGCTCCACAGTCTGCGCCCCGGCCGCAGCCAAGATAATGGAAAGTTCGCTCGAGTATCTCGGAGTTGAGAGACAATATACCGAGAAAGAACTCGCAGGACTTGATACAGTTGCTCCCGGCGTCATCGGAAGCGAAGTGAATTCGGCGGTTGATACGCTTGAAAAGGCCGGCTTCAGCGTCAGGGTAATCGGCACGGGCAGCGCGGTTCTCAGCCAGAGCCCCGCAGGCGGCCAGACTATTCCGCGCGGAGGCGTTATCGCTCTCTACACAACCAATAATGATGAAGATAAGCTTGAAGTTACGGTTCCCGACCTTACGGGAATGAGCATAAAAGCAGTCAAGAAATATGCCGCTTCGGAAGGATTGAACGTCAGAGTTTCAGGCAATTCAAATCTCGATGTTATATCCTATGAGCAGAATATAGAGGCGGGCTCAACCGCCGAATACGGAACAATAATCACAGTTTATTTCAAATCGTATGAAAATATAGGCGACAGCACCGAAGACTGAGGTGCCGCCGCCGCGGAGGAACAAAATGAAGCTTTCAGCACTTGTCAGGGAACTTAATACAGTGGCTGAAATTGAAGAAAGGGAGGTTACTCTGATAACCGACAATTCTTCAAAGGTTTGCCCGGGATGCGTGTTTGTCTGTATAAAAGGCAGGCACTTCGACGGGCATACCAAGGCGGCGGAGGCGCTGAGGAACGGCGCCGCTGCCGTAGTGGTGTCGCAGGATATGGGTTTACCTAATCAGATTATTTACGAAAACACCAGAAGCGCCTATACCCTGCTCTGCGCCGCGTTTTACTCACATCCGGAAAGAAAGCTGAAAATCATAGGCATCACAGGCACCAACGGCAAGACCACAACCGCCTTTGTAATCCGTTCCTCCCTCGAAGCGATGGGTCATAAGACCGGCATGATCGGCACGGTCAAAAACGTGCTCGGCAACGGCATTGAAGTTCCCGCCGCGCTTACCACCCCCGATCCGTTCGAGCTTTTCTCTCTTTTTGAAAAAATGGCGGAAAACGGCTGTGAATACTGCGTAATGGAGGTCAGCTCACAGGCACTGGATCAGCGCAGAGTTGACGGAATCCATTTTGACTGCGCCGTATTCACGAACCTCACTCAGGATCATCTTGACTATCACGAAACGTTTGAAAACTATAAATCCGCAAAGCATATGCTCTTTGAGAATTCCTCTGTTGGTATTTTCAATCTGGACGATGAAGCGGCGGAATATATGATGAGCAATACTCCCTGCCGCAAGGTAACTTATTCGGCGAACGAGAATACAACCGATTACTCCGCAAAGAATATCCGTCTCTCGGCTTCGGGAGTAAAATACGAGCTTGTCAGCGACAGCAATATCGGCAGAATAAGCTTCCGCGTACCCGGCAAATTCAGCGTTTACAATTCAATGTGCGCCGCAATCTGCATGATAGAACTCGGTATGGATTTCGCTCACACGGTCGAAGCCGTTTCCGACTGCGCAGGCGTTCCCGGCAGAATGGAGATAGTCGGAACCGATACGCCTTACACGGTTCTTATAGATTACGCACACACTCCCGACAGCCTTAAGAATGCGATTGTAACACTCAAGGAGGTTACTCCCGGCAGAGTTATCGCCTTATTCGGCTGCGGCGGAGACAGAGATAAGACCAAGCGCCCGATTATGGGCGAAATCGGCACAACTCTCGCAGATGTTGCCGTTATTACTTCGGATAATCCCAGAAGCGAGGACCCTGATGAAATCATAAAGGATATCCTTGCAGGCGTTCCGAAGCATCCGAACGCAAGGGTGATTGTCGAGGCGGACAGGACTCAGGCAATCGGAAAAGCTCTTGAAATTGCGGAGGAAAACGATGTTATCCTGCTCGCGGGCAAGGGTCACGAAACATATCAGATTCTCTCAACCGGCAAAATCCACTACGATGAGAGAGAAGTTATCGCAAATCTCCTGAAACGAGGATAAACAATGTTACCCCTTACTTTCAAAGAGGCCGCGCAGGCCGTCGGCTCGGATTCCCCTCTTGAGGGAAGCTTCACCGGCATCAGCACGGATACAAGAAAAATAACTCCCGGCTGTCTTTTCATCGCCCTTAAAGGCGAAAGATTCGACGGCAACGAATTTGCATCCAAAGCTGTTGAAGAAGGGGCTCTCTGCGCCGTGGTTGAAAGAGACTGCGGTCTCGGAGAAAAGCAGATAATAGTTGAAAACACCGGGAAAGCTCTGCTCGACCTCGCCGGATACTACAGGTCGCTCTTTGATATAAAGATTGTCGGCGTGACCGGTTCAGTCGGCAAAACGACCACCAAGGAAATGATTCACGCGGTGCTTTCTGCAAAATATGATACTCTCAAAAACGAAGGAAATCTCAATAATGAAATAGGCGTTCCCCTCACCCTCTTCAATCTTGAAAAGCATCATGAAGCTGCGGTTATTGAAATGGGAATGAGCGGCTTCGGCGAGATTTCCAGAATGACAAACGCAGTAAAACCCGATATCGCGGTTATATCCAATATCGGTGTTTCTCATATAGAAAAGCTCGGCTCCAGAGAAGGAATTCTCAAGGCCAAGCTTGAAATACTTGAAGGTATGGCAGAGGACTCCCCCGTCATACTCAACGGTGACGATGATATGCTTATAAAAGCCGATACGGGCTCTCATCCCGTCACCTTTTACGGAATTCAGAATACCACGTGCGCTTACAAAGCGCTTGATATTACCTCCACAGATGTTGAAACTGAATTTGTCTGCAGTTTCGAGGGCGGCGCCGTAAAGGAAAGCCTACCCTTTACGGGCCGCCACAACATCTACAACGCGCTCGCCGCGGTCGCATGCGGCAAAGCGCTCGGCATCGATGAGGCGGATTCTCTCGCAGCTCTTAAAAACTATAAAACAACCGGGATGCGGCAGAGAATCAACCGCAGAAACGGTATTGTTTTTATTGAGGACTGCTACAATGCAAGCCCCGATTCGCAGGCCGCCGCCATGTCCGTGCTCGGCAATATGAACGCTAAAAGGAAAATAGCCGTCACAGGCGATATGCTTGAGCTCGGCGATTACAGCGAAACGGCTCACCGCCTGGTCGGAAAATATGCGGCGGACAATAGAATCGATATACTGCTGACCTATGGCAGCCAATCGCTTTTCACAGCCGAAAGCGCCGCCGATAACGGTCTTAAGAACATAAAATCATTTGATGACAAGGACGCGCTCAAAGATTACCTCGCTTCCCTGCTCAGAGATGGCGACGCCGTTCTCTTCAAAGCCAGCAGAGGTATGAAACTCGAGGATGTAATCTACGGCATCTATGAAATACTTGATAATAAATAATAATTAACCGGATCAAAGGAGGTGACGATATGGAAAACAGCGGACAGGTTCAGGCAAAGAAGCCGTCAAAGTTCCGTCCCGTATGGGAAGAATACCTCAAGCCCGAACTCAAGCAGACTTACAGAGGACCGCTCGGAACCGCGACGCTCGGTAAAAAGTTCTTCAATCTTGCGGGCAGGTTCGATATCACTTATTTCCTTATCGTCATAGGCCTCGTTGTTTTCGGCCTCGTCACTCACTATTCCGCGAGTTATCAGAATAAGAAGCAGCTTCTCTGTGCAATCGCCGGAATAGTCCTGATGCTTGTTATCTCAAATATCAGCGTGAAGGTTTACCGTGAATTTTCGGCGCTGTTCATCGGTGCCTGCCTGATTATGCTTCTTCTCGTTCTGACAAGGACGGACTACAACGGCACGCACCGCTGGCTCTTCTTCTTCCAGCCGTCCGAAATAGCGAAAATCGCGTTTATAATGTATCTCGCTTATCTTATGGATAAGTATAAGAGATTCCACGATACCACTCTTCAATTCTGGATTTTCCTTTGTATAACGGGATTTTTCGGAGTTCTGCTTGTACTTGAGAGCCATCTTTCGGGCGCTATTCTCTTCCTGTGCATGGGCTACGCTATGATGTGGTACGCGGGTATGCCCAAAAAGTGGTTTTTCATCATTACGGCAATAGTTGTTTTCTTCCTGCTTGTTATCATCTGGAAGCCGAGAACCCTGCTGCTGGTACCGGGCATAAAGGAATACCAGGTCAACAGAATCATAATCTGGAAAAAGATACTCGGCAACGGCGAAATTACGGCAAAAGAACGCATTAATGATGCAAGGCAGATTCTGCAGTCCCTGTACGGCATCGGCTCGGGCGGTCTATTCGGAGTCGGCTTCGGTCAGAGCGGTCAGAAGGTCAGCAACCTTTCGGAAAAAGCGAACGACTTCATCTTCGCAGTTCTTGCGGAAGAAGGCGGTTTCATAGCCGCGATATTCATGCTTTTCCTCTTCGGCTGGCTGGTTTATCAGGGCTTTAAAATCGCGAACCGGTCAAAGACTTATTTCGGCGCTCTGCTGGTACTCGGAATCAGCACTCAGATGGCGCTTCAGGTGCTTATAAACGTTGCGGTTGCGACCTCGGTCCTGCCCAACACCGGCATATCCCTCCCCTTCTTCAGCGAAGGCGGCACATCGCTTATTTTTTCGCTTGCGAGTATGGGCCTTGTGCTCGGAGTTTCAAAGGATAGAAGAAAAGACAAACCGGAGGTAAAGAATGATGCTGAAGGCTGAAAGAATTCTCATAGCTGCAGGCGGCACGGGCGGGCATATCAATCCCGCGCTCGGCACTGCATCCTATATAAAAGATAAAAATCCTCAGGCGGAAATACTCTTTGTGGGAACAAAAGAAAAAATGGAATCAAAGCTTGTTCCCGCCGCAGGTTTCAATATTGAATTCATTGATATTCAGGGCTTTTACCGTTCGTTCAAGCCCGAGGATATAAAGCATAATCTCGTTACCCTTTCAAAGCTCCTCCGCTCCTCTTCTCAGGCGAAGAAGATTATCAAAAAATTCAGCCCCGATCTCGTCATCGGCTTCGGCGGCTATGTCAGCGGTCCCGTTCTGAGAATGGCGGCAAAGCTGAAAATCCCGACCGCCATTCACGAGCAGAACGCATTCCCCGGCGTCACCAACAAGGCGCTCGCCAAGAAGGTTGACAGGGTTATGCTCACCAATGAAAAAGCCGGCGAGTATATGAAAGCTAAGAATCAGCCGGTCGTTACCGGTCTTCCGATAAGGGGCGATATTCTCTCCTGCGATGAAGAAACGGCAAAGAAAGAATTGGATCTCGGCGGTCTTCCTCTTATTCTGTCAATGGGCGGCTCACTCGGCGCGAAGCCGGTTAACGACGCAGTTTTCGGCATGATAAAGGCAAAGTGCAACGATAATGACTGCGTTTTTCTTCACGCTACGGGAAAGAACGGTACGTCGTTCGCGCCCGACCTCGAAAAAGATGGCATAAACCTCGCTGAGCATAAGAATATACGGATAACGGAATATATTGATATACCCAAATCTCTGCCTGCCGCGGATCTTGTAATATGCCGCTCCGGCGCCAGCACATTGAGCGAACTGCAGGCAACAGGCAAAGCGTCAATACTCATCCCCTCTCCCTATGTTGCGGAGAACCATCAGTATCATAACGCAATGGCGCTCGTAAACAATAACGCGGCGCTGATAATTGAGGAAAAAGACCTCACTCCCGAAAAGCTTACCGAAACTGTCAATTCTCTGCTCGCAGACAGAGAACGCCTTGCGGAAATCGGGAGAAACGCCCGCGCGATGGCGGTTATTGACGCTACAGACAGAATATACAATACCCTCTGCGAACTGGTAAAATAAATGGATCGGAAAAACTACGACAACAAGGCCGCGCTCGCCAAAAAGCGAAAGCGCAGGCGCACCATTCTTCACAGCACTGTCGGAATTCTCTTTATTTCGACGGTGCTGGTGGTGCTCTCCGTTGTCTTCTGCAGGGTCGCAAAATTCACGGTTGCGGGCGAGAGCCCCTATTCGCGCGATGATATAGTCAATTCCGTGAAAGCGTGCGAAGGAAAGAGCATGTTCCTGATAAAAACGGAAAAGCTTGAAGACCTCGTTGAATCCGCCCTGCCATATACAGATAATGTTACAATCTCAAAGCAGTATCCGAGAGGGCTGCGAATCGAAGTCAGCACAGCAAAAAAAGCCTTCTCGGTTGAGCTCTCAAAGAACTGCTATGCTGTAACAAACGGCAGACTGAAGGTTCTGGAAGCTACCGACAAGCTCCCCGAAGATACGGTAACGGTCAAGGGCAGACCGATTTCATCTTATTCCGCAGGTCAGATTCTCTCATTCACCGGAAAGCCGGGAGATGACGCAATCCGCGACGCGCTGATTGAGATTGCTCAGGCGATTGAGGATACGGCGCTCGAGGACATCAATATGATAAATATCGGCGATGAGAACAATATTTACCTTGTCTATGACAACAGAATCATTGTAAAAATCGGTAAAGCCGAGAATCTCGCAAATAAGCTCTCTCTTGCCAAGAAATCGCTTGATGAAGAGAATAAGCTCTCCCCCGCTCAATACGGCGAGCTTGACGTAACAATTAACAAAAAGGCAGTCTTCGCTCCCGACGACCTGAAGGACCTGCCGGAGCTCGTGGAATTCCTTGAGGAACAGGACCGCAGCGAAAACGCAGAGGAAGAAACCGAAACGGACGAAGCGGGTGTTCAAACCGCCGCAGACACGGTTATACAGCCGGATAATACCGTCCCCTCACAATCGGACTCTGCGGACATAATCGGATAAATAATGCAATTTTTATAAAAAAATTGTTGTAATTTAGTTATTTATATGATAATATAAATTAGTATAATATGAGGAAGAACATCTAAATATCTTTTGGAGGTAAGTATAAATGGCATTTCAGTATGACAATGAAATCGACAATGTTGTGCAGATTAAGGTTATCGGTGTCGGCGGCGGCGGCGGTAACGCAGTAAACAGAATGATAGAAAGAGGCATTCAGGGTGCCGAATTCATCGCGGTTAATACCGATAAACAGGTTCTTTCAAAATCAAAAGCTACTCATAAGATTCAGATAGGCGAAAAGACCACCAAGGGTCAGGGCGCAGGCGGCAACAGTGCCACAGGCGCAGAGGCAGCCGAAGAGAGCAAGCAGGCTATCGAGGATGCCATCAAGGGAACCGATATGGTCTTCGTCACCACCGGTATGGGCGGTGGCACAGGCACCGGCGCTGCTCCGATTATCGCGGGCATCGCAAAGGACGCAGGCGCACTCACCATCGGCGTAGTTACCAAGCCCTTCAACTGGGAAGGCAAAAAAAGAATGAACGAAGCCATCTCGGGTATCGAGAAGCTCGTTAAGAACGTTGACTCGCTCATCGTTATCCCCAATCAGAAGCTCCTGCTCGGCGGAAACAAGACCACTCAGGCAATCAACGCTTTTGCGGCTGCCGATGAGGTCCTTCTTCAGGGCGTAAAGAGCATTTCCGAACTCATCACCGTTCCCGGTTTCATCAACCTCGACTTTGCCGATATCAAGAGCATTATGAGCCAGGCAGGCTACGCTCACATGGGCGTAGGCACCGCTAAAGGCAAGGATAAAGCAGTTGTCGCGGCAACCCAGGCAATCTCCTCTCCCCTTCTTGAGACTTCAATCGCCGGCGCAAAGGGAATCATTATTTCCTTCGTAGCTTCCGAGGATATCGATATCGAAGAAATCGAGCAGGCTGCCGAGAAGATTACCGAGAGCGCTTCCGAGGATGCAAACATCACCTGGGGTATCGTATTCAATCCCGATCTTGACGATGAGCTCACCATCACCGTCATCGCCACAGGTTTTGACAATATCAGCAACAATCCCAAGAATTCAAATAAGAATCCTTTCTATACTCCCTCAAAGGCAGAGCCCGCTGATCTCAGCGCTCCTGCGGCTCCCAAAAAGAGCTCAGGCAGCCCGTCGGTTCCCACTTTTGACGCAGCCGATGAGATTTCTTCCGGCGCTCCCGCAGTTCCCGGCGCAGACGCTCCCGCGGCAGAATCCGATGAGGATGAATTCTACAGTCTCATAAATGATCTTATCAATAAGGATAAGAAATAATTAAATAACAGGAAAGCCTCTCCTGCACACAGGAGAGGCTGTTTTTTATATCATTTCATTTTTTATTCATTCCCAGGATCGTATTCCAGAATATCTCCCGGCTGGCAGTTCAGCGTGTCACAGAGCGCTTCAAGTGTTGAAAAGCGAATTGCGCTGACGTGACCGTTCTTGAGCTTTGAGAGGTTGACGTTTGCGACCCCAACCTTTTCCGAGAGCTCATTGAGACTTATTTTACGGTCCGCCATCATCCTGTCGAGTCTTAATACTATCTTTCCCATAGTTCTTATATCCTCAGAGAGTCTCGTCGGATTCGCGCTGCAGGAGCGCGCCATGCTTGAAAATCATTATCAGAATAATTATAACCGCCGCGATGAGCAAAGTGGTCAGGTCGATATTTGTTCCCGCAAATTCGGTCGAACCGTTCAGGAAAGGCTTCGCGCCGTCAAGCGCACTGTTCAGAACAACTACGGGGATGAGCGAATACGCAAAAGCAGTCAATTTCTTTATTATCTCATCGGAAAACGGCGTTTCGCATTTCCTGAGAAGATTCATCAGTCCTTTTACCATATAGAGCGCGATTACGCAGGCGATGCAATAAAGAATACCGACTATGCAGTAAAACAGGACTTTTTTGAGGCTGATTGTATTCTTTGCGCCTTCGGCGTTTATAACTACCCTGCCGTCCTTCTGTACGGCGCTGACATCTTTGAAATTCACGCCGTTGACAGTTATATCGAGACCTTCGGTATTGTTCACCAGGTCCTCAAGATTGTCGAGGCCGTCAATACCGATAAAATGCTTGAGCTTGCTCAGAGAGTTGCTGCCGAGATCGATTTTTGCCTGCGAATCAACTGTAATGCTCACATCATCCTTAATAATGGCGGCAACCGCGATGGTTCCTATACACGCTGCGACGAGCGCGGCAATGGCGCAGATAATCATAAGGATTGATATAACATAGCCCGCTGTGCCCGCGGCATTGATTTTTTTGATGGAATTGCTGTTCATAATTAATCACTCCTGAATAATATTAATGTTTATCGTTAAATTGATTATATCACAAAATTTATGTTTGTCAAGATATTTTTAACGTTTTTCGTTAATTATTTAATTTTTAAGCAAAAAGAGCGTCTGCTTTTGCAAACGCTCTCTCCTGTCTTTCGACTACATATTTAATACAAAGATTTGAAAGTGCACGATTTTCAAATGGTGCACGATTTTTGATTTCGAGAACTAAATAACGCTTTGTTCGGCATTTTTCTAATGCATTATTGAGCTGATTCTTTGTAGCCCTCTTAATGCCGTTAAACTATTCTTATCTCCAAAAACAAAGCGATTTGCATATGATAATTGAATTGTATTATAAACAATAACACTTCTTCCCACTCAAATACTATATCCTCTACCAATTATTATAACAACTTTCCTATTATACAATTCAAATAATAAATCTTACTTATGGCCTTTTTTAGTTTTACAAATCGGACAACTAGAGCCACTTGCTCTATTTCTGACAGTTGCCTGCCATTCATGTCCGTTCTTGCACAACCACCAAAATTTTTTGCTGGATTTCGGTGCAATTTGAGACGGTAATAAATCTCCGTTCTTTGTTGGGTGCCACTCAGTAGCAAGAACAGGATTCTTTGTTGCCAAATCATTAAATCCTGGCATCACTTTATTCCCTGAGCAATAAGGACAACCATATCCTTTTTTTCGGTCACTAACTGTTGCTTGCCATTCGTGTCCTTTGCTACATTTCCACCATACTTTTTTACCTGATGCATTTGATACCAGTTCTGGGGTCAATAAACCATTTTTCTCATAGTTCCATTCGTTTGCAATTTCAGGATTATTTGAGGCCAAACTATTTGCCTTTTCAGCAATAATGTATTGTTCGTATATTTTAGATGCATCTCTTTCAACATCAACATCTATCTTCTCAAAACCAATTAGCTCAAGCAGTTCACCAATAGCCCAATTTAAAGATTCTTTATTTGATGATGCGCGATATTCAATTGTGTTATCGGCAACGGAATTCTTATTACTCTCAACAACTGAAATAATGCGAATACCTTTTTGATCAAAAAAAGCTATCTTTTTCTTGTCATGTTCTTGTTTGCCTTTGTGATAATAACTACCATTATGCTCAATTCCTATTCGATACTTTGGAAGATATATGTCTATTTCTTTTCCGTAATCTGTATTTCTACTTTCTGCTGAAGTTAGCATTCTACAATAGAACAGAATTGCTTGCTCTGGAAAGGATGTTTTTAACTCTTGATTACAAATTGGGCACCCAGACTTTTTAAGTGTTCTGCTCCCTATCCTTGCCTGCCATTCGTGACCTTTTCTGCAGATCCACCAAACTTTCCTGTTTGAAGAAGGTGAAACTTCGCAAGGTGTTAAGTCGGCGTTTTTGGTCGGATGCCATTCCTCCGCAATATCAGGGTATATTGTAGCTAAGTCATTAAATCCAGAAAGCACTTTATGTCCCGAGCAGACAGGACAACCATATCCTCTTGCAGTTCGCTTAACTATTGTTTCTTGCCATTCATGTCCCAAAGAGCATTTCCACCATACTCTTTTTTGAGAACCTGACGAAACCATTGTTGGTTGAAGATTCTGGTTCTTGTTATAATTCCATTCTGATGCAATATCTGGATTCATTGTAGCCAAATCGTTAAAGCCCACCAAAACTTTTTGATTTGCACAGTAAGGGCATCCTGTTCCTCGAAGAGATCGCTCAACTATCACTGCTTGCCATTCATGTCCCAAGGAACATTTCCACCACACTTTTTTATTGGAACCAGAAGAAATCATCGTAGGCAATAAATCTATATTTTTCTCGTAATTCCATTCGTTTGCAACTGAAGGATTGGTTGTTGCCAAGTCGTTAAAACCACTCAGCACCTTTCGATTTGAGCAATACGGGCAGCCAGTTCCAGCAGATGTGCGATTATGAATTGTAGCTTGCCATTCGTGCCCGCATAAACCTAGCCACCATACTTTTTTATGCGACCCTGTGGTTACGTCGGTTGGCTTTAGTGTTCCGTTTTTAGTTGGATGCCACTCTTTTGCAATATCGGGATATTCTGTTGCAAGTGTTTTTTTAGTTTCCATAATCAGATACCTCGAATCAATCTATCTAGTATAATAACACATTTTATGGCAAGTATCAATTAATTTGATTCGTAAGAACTGAAGATTTCTGCAATAACAATTGTTCGTTTTTCAATGGGTATGGTTGGCTTTTCAACGGGTTCAAAAAGTGTGTTTTTGAGCATAAAAATAGTCAAAAATCGTATTTGAAACATCGCAAAAGTACACTTTTTAATGGGTTTGTCAGGAAAGCAAAACGCTTGAAACGTAGTAATAGAGCCAAATAAACAACAAAACGACCACCTTGTATCAAAGTGGTCGTTCTATCGTGGCTGGGACGGCTGGATTTGAACCAGCGGATGCGGGAGTCAAAGTCCCGTGCCTTACCCCTTGGCGACGCCCCAATATCTGATGTAATATAAAAATAACGCAAAACCATCCGGCTTTGCGCTTCTGACTAAATGGGGTGGTTAGAGGGATTCGAACCCTCGACCTCCAGGGCCACAACCTGGCACTCTAACCAACTGAGCTATAACCACCATAAACGCTTTTCACGGCGCTATGAAATTATATATTATATAAAGGTATTTGTCAAGTGAAAAATAAAACAATAATAAAGCGGCAGATAACTGCCGCTTTAACTCATCTGTCGTCTTTATTCGGATCGAAGCGCTCCTCAAAGAAGAACTTGAATTTTTCCTCTTCGGCGCGACGCTTTTCTTCCTCTTTTTTCTTGATTTTTTCGAGGCGGTCCTGCTCCGCTTTTTCTTCCGCGCTGAGTTTGACCTTCTCGGGTTTTTCCTTTTTGGGTTTCTCTTTCTTGGGCTCTATCTTCTTGCCGTTTTTGTAAGCGGCGGGAACAAGCGCCTCATCCTTATTCTTCTTGGCGCGCTTTATACGCATAAGAATCATAAATATTATAAGCACAAGCAGAACAAGGGCGCCGACGCCTATGCCTATTCTGGTAAGCGTCTTGACAACATCCTGATTGATTGTGACCGAGAATTCTTCCTCTTCACCGACGTTGCCCGCCACATCTTCATAGCCCTTGATTTTCAGCTTGACGCCGGAAATATCGACAGAATTAACTTCGATTATAACCGTATCTGCGGCAGTCTTATTGATTGCTTTGATTACGGGCGGCGCGATTGTCTCATCAGCCGTAGTGAATTCATAAATGGATTCATCCGTGCAGTTGACTATAATCTCGCTGAAATTTACGGTGATATGATTCTTCTCGTCGTCTGTAATAACGCTGATTACTTTCGGGGCCTCGGTGTCACCTTCCCAGGCATCGACCACTATTTCTTTCGTAATCTTTTTGCCGTCGCCCATATCGATTTCGAGCTTGGCGTTCTTACTCGCTTCTATGCTGTTTGTTGCGGCAAAAACGATTGAATATGTGTCATCGCTGTTGAATGAGGCAAGCTGCGACGCGGCATTCTTTTTGTTAAAAGATTTTGTGGAGCCGCCCGAAGCGGTTATAACTTCGTTGAAGGATTTCTTTATGCTGTCATTTGCGACATTGGGATAGAAGCCGTAAATCGGAACGGGAGACTGCTTGAGCGCGGTAATGGTCTTGGCTCTGTCGCCCTTTTTGACCGTTTCAACGCCGTCGGAGAAGATAACGGGCACGCAGACGGCAGCGTCGCACTTTTCCGCAAGAGACGCAAGCTTTACCGCCGCCGCATAGAACGCGGTATCCTGACCGTTACAGTCGATATTGTCGAGCGACTTCTTCGCGGCCGCGGGTGATTCATTGCCGTAGAGCTTCTGCTTGACCGAATCATCAAATGTATAGAGCACAAGGCGGTCTGAATCACGCAGATTCTTGAGGACCTCGAGTACGGCATCCTTCTGCGCCTTGAAATGCTCCTCGGATAATGATTTTGATGTGTCAATCATTATTATCCACTCAATCGACGCGGTTTCCTTGCGGAAATCTGTCGTTATGAGATTCTGGCCGTTGAGTGTGCCTGTAATCTGCGAGGCCTTAGTCTTGTCATAGGTTCCCGGAGGCGCCGCCACCTTGACATCAAGCTCCGGAAGATTCTCGTCAACTCCTGTAATATTCGCCGCAAAAGCGGGAACAGCTACCCCGAGCGCAATAATTATCGACAATAATAAAGTCAATGTTTTTTTCATTTGCTTTATTGCCATCTTAAGCACTTTCACTCCTGTAAAAATTCTTTATCCTATTTATTATATCATATAAAATATAAAAATCAATTATTTTTTGTCGCCGGAATCTACGATTCAATAATCCCCTCTCAGAAGCATCAGGATGAAGCTCGCGGACCAGTTATAATCCGTTATCGCGTGATATTTTCTGCGATAATCGGGTACTTCGGGCTGAGGACCTTTTCTGTTGAGATGCCAGGGAACGGTTTTATCCTCGGCATCGTAGAATTCAAAGATGTTTCCGGTAAGTTCAAACCATTTATTGACCTTTTTGAGCGTAGTACATACAAGCGATTCGGCGAGTTCTTCGTAGCCGTATCTTTTAAGTCCCGAAATAACGAAATAATTATAATTGAGCCAGGTGCATCCGCGCCACATGTCCGCTCCGTAGAGTTCATTATCGCGGGCAATGCTCGGGACCGGCATTTCAGAAGCGAATTTATCCTTATCAAGCAGAAGGGAAACGAGCTTTCCGGCGCGCTCCTCATCACAAATTCCCGCGAAAAGCGGCAGGAATGACGAGCAGGTGAGAACACCCGTGAGTTTTCCGGAGAATTCCCTGTCGGTATATGCGCCGGCATTTTCATCCCAAAGCAGCGAATTGACTTTCTCAGCCGTTTCATCTGAAAGTCTGCCGAATTTTTCCGCCTTATCACTTTCGCCGAGAATCGAATATATCTCTGAAAGACAGCGGCAGTCATTCGCCATAAAGCAGGAGCAGTCTATCGCGTCGAGCGTTTCAAGAGTATCAAAACGCGGCGAATTATCCATCCCGCTCTCATCACAGCGGCAGCGAGTATTAGCAAAATCGGTTTTCCACTCAAACAGACCGTTTTTATTCAAATCCCTGTTTTCGGTAAACCAGAGCAGGAAGGCGGCGATTCTGTCCGCGCAGTACGAGAGAAATTCTCTGTCCCCGTCTTTTTTATAAATGCTCAGTGCCGCCCACGCGATAACCTGCGGCTGAGTTATACCGGATATATCTTCGCGGCTTTTAATCATATGCGGTATGAAGCCGTCGGCCCTCTGACACTGCAGAACGGCCCTGACCGAATCTTTGGCAAGCGCCGTATCATAACCCGCAATCGCCATAGCGTGAAACATCGAATCCCAAAGCCAGATATGACGGTGAGGCAGGCGGTCGGGAGTCGTTGAGCGGCAGTCAATTCCGCCCTGCGGAGAATAGACATTGACCTTATTGATTGAGAGGCATTTATAATAAAGCTTTTCGTATTCTTGATAAATGCAGGCAGGCATTTTCTTATAATAATCAAGACGTTTTTCGCAGACTGCGTCGATATCGGCGCGCGATTTTCCTTTTGCGGCAGTGAGCGCGGCCTCCTCTGATTTTTCACGGCAGAAAACAAATCTTCTCCCGTCAGTCAGAAGGCAGTAGCAGAAGCCGTCTGCGGAGAGTATGCGGGCGTCCCCGACAGATTTTACTAATGCGTTTTTCTCGGAGAATATGTTGATTTCATCTTCAAAAAAGCCGAGCACGGTATTCTTATCGTAAAAAACGATCTTAACTCCCCCGCCGGTTATTACATCTGAAAAAACAGCGTCAAATTTTTCAATTTCACACGGCAACGAAAGAGTCACCGCATCAGGGGCATCGAAGCGGATACTGATTTTTTCGAGCATAAGCATACCGGCGAAATCCTCATCGTGAGAATTTTCGCCGTCAATACCGCTGAAAGCAAAAAGCTGTCCGTAGCCGTAATAATCGGGGAAATTCATTTCTCTCACCTCCCCTTTATTATATATAACGGCGGTAAAAAGTCAATCGCAATAAAAAATCTCGCCGAAAATATTGAATTTTTGCGTAAATTTGGTATGATTGAAATAATAAAACAAAAGGAGAGGTAAAAATGAAAAAGAAAAAGATTATAAAAATCATTCTCTGCGTTCTGCTCGTCATTCTTATCGCAGGCGGTGCAATCGCATACTCCCAGCTGCCTCATCCGCTCAATTACAAAATCAAGGATATTCAGCCGCTCGGACATGACACAGTCTCGATAGTTTCCGAAGACACAGACAGCGTCACGATTAAAAAGAACGACGGCGGTCCGTTCAGAATTATCTGCTTTACCGATATGCACCTTGACGGCAAAAACAAGACGTCAAATATGACCGTTTCGAATATGATTGCGGCAATCCGCAAGGAGCAACCCGACCTGGTCCTGCTTGGAGGCGACAATGTAACCAGCGCGTTCAACAACAAACGCTCGCATCAGCTGGCGGAGATTTTTGAGAAACTCGGCGTTTACTGGGGCGGCGTTCTCGGCAATCATGAGGCAGATAATCCCTACTCGATTTCACGCGAAAATATGGTTGATATCTTCTCTTCCTATGACAGATGCATTATGAGAAAAGGCCCGGATAACATTGACGGCAACTGCAACTACGCAATAAATCTGCTTGATAAAGACGGCAACCACCTCGAGACGATATTCTGCCTTGACACGTATGATGAACTGAGCGAAGAGCAGATTGAACGCTATAATTACACTGGCGACAGAACGCCCTATGACGGCGCCCACGAGAATCAGGTGGAATGGTTCGGCAAAAAAGCCGCCGCTCTTGAAAAAGATTACGGCAAGGGGTACAAGTCAATTATGCTCATGCATATTCCCCTGCCGGTGATGAGCAAGGCGGCCGAGAGTGAGGAGTACCTCTTCGGCGTAAAGGGCGAAAATGTCTGCAGTACCGTGTATGAAAACGGCCTTTTTGATGCTATGAAAAAGGCGGGTGTCTCCGCGGCGTATTTCGGTCACGACCATTATAACTCCTTCGGCGCGGAGGTTGACGGAATCAGACTCGCATATCTGGAAACCTCCGGCTACGGCTCCTACGGCTACAACAGAGACGGCCTGCCTGAAAGCGAATGGCTCCAGGGATACTCAATTCTGGAAATCCTGCCGGATACAGACTCTTTCACGCAATACAGATACTACGATGCGCTGAAATAAAAAGCATAAACTCCCGCAGAAAAATCTGCGGGAGTTGCTCTCTTATTCTAACTTTTCGCTTTTGAAAGTATCCTTGTTTCCCCAATAATCCGGCAACAGAGAGGCGATATCAGCCTGAATATGAGGCAAAAGATAAATGTTGTTATTTTCTTTAATCAGATCAAGACTGTTAACAGCATAGTCATCAAAGAAAGGATCGTCCGAGTCTTCATCTTTATAATATAGCCATAGTCCCGCAAAAACTCCGTTTTTCACTTTCATTTCATGGGAAACATGGTATGTGAATAATGATTTATCAGTATTCCAGTTGCTTACATGCACTTTGATTTCGTCCTTCAGTTTTTCGGAAAGTTCAAACTCTTCAGTTGATTTTGTCTTCTCATTCCAGAATGTGATATTTATGCAATAAAAAGATTCGTCTATTGTTTTATTCTTCCAGTCACATTCGTATGCCTGCCTGTAAGCAGCTTCTTTTTTCTTCTTCGTTGATAAGCGTTTTGAAATAAAATCAAAAAAAGCCAAGGTGATGCCCCTCCTTGATTCTCACACCGTCTCAGTTATAAATACTTTTCCGTATTTTTCGCCGAGTTCTTCGGCGGCGGATTCGGCGTCTGCTTTATTATCAAACAGGCCGAAGACGGTAGGTCCGCTGCCGCTCATCTGGGCGAGCGAGGCATTATGAAGCCGCATAACCCGTTTGATTTCGACTCTTTCGGGCACTTCGACCACCTGCTCAAACACATTACCTGCGTACTTGCAGATTCCCTCGAAATCGCCTTTCTCACAGCAGTCCATCATTCTGACGGAATCGGGATGATAAAGATAGACTTCATCGGCATCGGCGTATGCTTTTGCCGTCGATACTCCTCTATCGGGTTTGACAAGCAGAACGAAGCATTTCTTCAGCGGCTTCAACTGTGAAATTATACCGCCCGTATTCTGGACTATGCAGGTGCCGCCGACTGTGCAGAACGGCACATCGCTTCCGACCTTCAGCCCAAGCGAGCAGAGTTCGCCCGCAGTCAGCTTTGTATCAAACAGCTCGTTCATTCCCCTTAGTACCGCCGCGGCATCCGCGCTTCCGCCTGCGAGACCGGCTTCGTGGGGAATATTCTTTTCTATATCGATTTCTATGCCCGATTCAATACCCGTATATTCAAAAAAGGCCTCTGCCGCTTTATAAGCGGTGTTTTTTTCATTGACCGGGATATCCGGGTCGCTGCAGGTAAGCAGGATTCCGCTTTCCGCCTTTTTAAGCGTAACATTGTCGCAAAGCCCGACCGTCTGCATCACCATAAAGAGAGAATGGTAGCCGTTGTCAAGCTTACGGAGTATGTCGAGAAATATATTTATTTTTGCAGGAGCGTTTACTGTAATCCTCATAATAAACACATCATTTCGGTTGTTTTGTGATTATACTATACCACATATTCCGTTCAAATAATACCCCAAAAGAAAAAAATATTGAGTATTTTATAAAAATATGATAGAATATAGTGTAATTTTGATTATCCCCGAAAGGAATTTATATATGAAAATTGTTGTAACGGGCTCCGAAGGTATGCTCGGCCGTGATGTCGTAACCGCTTTGAAAGAACGCGGTCACGAAGTTGTCGGCTGCGATCTGCCGGAATATGATGTCACCGACAGAATAGGTATTCAGCAGTTTATACGCAACGAAAAGCCCGGAGCCGTGATTCATCTTGCGGCATATACGGCGGTCGATAAAGCAGAGAATGACAGAGCGCAGTGCTTTGCCGTAAACACCCTCGGGGCGAGAAACATCGCCTGTATCTGCAACGCCGTAGGAGCAAAGCTTCTCTATACAAGCACCGACTATGTCTTCGGCGGCGAAGGCGATGAACCGTTTGAAACCGATTCTCCCGTTAATCCTTTGAATCATTACGGCAAAACAAAGGCGGACGGCGAGGAGAAGGTTAGGAAATACTGCCCGGATTCCTTTATCCTCAGAATCTGCTGGACCTACGGAAAAAACGGCAAAAATTTTGTTGATACGATGCTGAATCTCGCGGATAAACAGAGTGAAATCAAGGCCGTTGACGACCAGACCGGCTCACCGACCTACACAAAAGCTCTTGCGAATCTCATCTGCGATATGATCGAAACCGATAAATTCGGAACCTATCACGCCTCTTGCGAGGGATTCTGCACAAGATATGAATTCGTGCGGGAAATCATACGGCTCGCAGGCAAAACCGTCAAGGTTCTCCCCGCAGAATCAGGGGAATTTCCGACTCCGGCGAAGAGGCCGCATAATTCGCGTCTTTCAAAAAAATCACTTGATGAGGCGGGCTTTAGCCGCCTGCCCGACTGGAAGACTTCGCTCGCGGAGTATTTAAGCGATAAATAATCTTTCCTTTGCTTTTTTGGAGTTAATATGGCTGAAGAAAAAGACAACAAAAAAGTGAATAATGACGAATCCGTTTCACCTGAAGAGAGTCTCTATGATGAAATGGTCGGCAGCGCGCGCGAAATAGCCGAGGAATTTGCCGAGGGCGACCTTTCGCGCGAGGAATTGCTGCGCCGCGAAGCCGAGCGCAAAAAGGAACGCGAGATGGAGGCAATCAGAGCCGATATCGAACGCCGCTATTCGCAGGAGGTTGACGAGGCAATCAAGAAGGCCGACATAGCCGCAGGAGTTGAAAAGCCCGAATCGAAAACCGCGAAGCTCGACGAGATGATTGACCTGGGCGCTTTCTCAAACGACCCCGGTAAAAACGTTCGCAAATCAAAGAAAAGAAAAGCGAAAGTACGCAAAAAGCGTCCGACCGAATATATTGATCTCAACGAAAAGAATTCTCTCTATTATTTCATATATTCGCTCGGCGACGTTGTTTCGCATTTTATTTCATCTGCAGGCGGAGATCTGCTCGCTCTGTTATTTGTGCCTTTTGTGAAGCTGCGCGATTCCGTCAGGGATGCCCGCATAAGCAGGCGCATGTCCGCAGGCACACGCAGGAAAGGTCTCGGCGAAGAAGCAAGAGCATTCGGCTCCGAGATTCGTTCCTCAATCGGCAATATCATAAAATCTCTCCGCCATCCGCTCTCCACACCCGCCGTTATTCTGCACTATATCAAAAAGGCAGTTGACAGGCACGCTCTTCTGCTGAAATCAATAGGAAACTTTGCGCTTCCCGTTATTTCGGTGATAATTCTGATTCTTGTCCTGAGTTACTGGAAAAATGTCACCTTCGCCCTGAAGGTTATCTATAACGATGAAAGTATCGGCTACATAAGCGACGAGTCCGTTTTCATCGAGGCCAAGAGTATGGTTATGGACCGCCTCAGGTCAAACAGCGTCACCTCCGAGCAGACCACTCAGGCAGCGGGCAATCTCAATGCCGGCTATGAACTCGCGGTTGTCTCTTACGACGAGCTAAATGACGCGAGAACGATATCCGACAAGATGATTGAAAACTCCGCGGAGAATCTTACTCACGCCTGCGGTATTTATATAGATGACAGATTCATCTGCGCCGTCAAGAACGAGGCGGACGCAAAGACGGTGTTCTACAATATCCTCGCCCCTTATGAGGAGCAGGCGCAGGCAAACGGCTATGTGGTCGGATTCCTGCAGGAGATTGACTATGTTCAGGGTCTCTATCGAGATGAGGATGATGTGATGTGGGATGCATCGGAACTTGAATCGTATATCAACACACACAATCTTATAAATATCAAGAAGAGCGTCAGCACTTCGGAAGTTGTCGAGGTCCCGTACGCGACGGTCACCACCCGCGATGTCACAAAATACAGCGGATACAGAGTCGTGCGTCAGCAGGGCGTTTACGGCAAGAAGAGAGTCACGACCACTCAGGTTTATATCGATGACATTCTCAGCACCACCTACAGCGTCGATGAGGTTCTTGTCGCTCCTACGGAAGAGATAATCGTTGTCGGCACAAAGACCACCTACGGCGGCGTTTACATCGGCCAGGCCTCTTCAATGGGCTTCCTGTGGCCCGCTCCGCACTGCCACTATATCTCCTCGCCCTACGGCTGGAGAAGCAGCGGCTGGCACAAGGGAGTTGACCTGTGCACCAATAACGGCACAGCCCGCGGAACACCCGTCATAGCTTCGAGAAGCGGTGTGGTTGAGGTTGTTCAGCACAGTTCTTCGGGTTACGGCAATATGATACTTATCAACCACGGCGACGGTTACAAGACCAGATACGCTCATCTGCTTGAGGGCTCTATTACCGTGCGTATGGGCGAAGTCGTCGAAGGCGGCAAGACCATCGGAAGAGTCGGCTCGACCGGCAACTCGAGCGGCCCGCACCTTCACTTTGAGGTTATCTATAACGGCGAAACCCAGAACCCCGTTAACTTCATTTCATAGTTTTCCGAGGATAATATGAAAGATATTTCATCGGTTTTCCCGAATCTGAAATATAACGACAAATATGACTGCGGCGACGACACTTATATGTATGTCGCCGCAGATACCGATGCCGTCCGCTTTGAAGAGCTCTGCAAAGAAGCCGAAGAAGCGGACTTTAATCTTATTGATTCAAATGATATTGAGTCAAATCTTTCGCGCACTTACAGAAAGGATTTCCTGCTTCATATTTATTATGTTCCCGCCGAGCGGAAAATCAGAATCATCGCTGACGGTATGACCGGCGGATATTCCGTTCTGCCCGTGAAATCGGGAGATACGCCTCCCGTTCTCTGGCAGTATGAGGTTGACCATTCGCTGATAGACTGCGGAATGTGCTATATTATGCGCTGTGACGACGGCAGCTTTTTCATAATCGACACTCCTCACTGGTATTCGGTCAATGACGATATCCGCATAATTGAATTCCTGAAAAAAGTATCCGGCGGGGAGAAGCCGCGCGTTTCGGGCTGGTTCTTCAGCCACGCCCACGAGGACCATATCGGGAAATTCAATGATATCGTTTCTTATTATTATGACAGGATATCAATAGAGACGGTTTTTTATAATTTCCCCTCGCCCTCTCACAGAGACGCACCGTGGGATATTCCGTTTTTCAATGCAATGTGCGATTTCAGGCGGAATCTCGATATGCACCCGGAGATAAAGCGCGTGAAAGTACATACGGGAATGCGCTTTGCCGTGAGAAATATTGCTTTCACCGTTCTCTGCACACACGAGGATATCCACCCGAATCCGACTCAGGATTTCAATAATACTTCAAGCGTAATAACGGCGGAATGCGCAGGCACTCGCGTTTTCTTCCCAGGCGATGCCTCGGCTCACAACGACAGCGTGATGATTAGGCGCTATAACAATGCTCTTAAGTGCGATATTATGCAAATTGCCCACCACGGACATTCGGGTACGTCTCCCGGATTTTACCGCAGAGCGGGCGCGAAATGCGCGCTGTTTCCGGTAACGCAGATAAAGTTCGACGAGGAGCTCCCGAGGCAGGAGAGCAACCGCACCGCTATTGAAATCGCCGATGAATACTACATCGCCTCGAACGGAACGGTTGAAATTCCGCTCCCCTATTCGCCGCATAACGTGCGGGTTTATCCCGATGAAACATTTGAGGATTTTGAGGGCATTTTCAACCTCTGGTGCTATGAATATACCGATGAATATAAGGAGCGCCTGTATAAAGAATACTTAAAAAGAAAGGTTGACAAAAACCCCTAAAACAATTATAATATCGATTGCGATATTATGCCGGTGTGGCGGAATAGGCAGACGCAAGGGACTTAAAATCCCTCGCAGGCAACTGCGTACCGGTTCAAGTCCGGTCACCGGCACCATCAGAACCTGCCTTGCGGCAGGTTCTGGTTTTATGAGAATCATCTAAGGAGACAGAAATGCTTGAATTAAAGAATGTTTCTTTCGGAGCTGAGAGCGACGGAAAGCATAAGGAAATAATCGACGGGGTTGATTTATCAATACCCGATAACAGATTCATAGTTATCACCGGCCCGAACGGCGGCGGCAAGTCCACCCTTGCAAAACTGATTGCGGGCATTGAGAATCCCACTGAGGGCCGGATTATATTCGACGGCGAGGACATCACGGAAAAAAGCATCACCGAGAGAGCAAAAATGGGTATCGGCTTTGCATTTCAGCAGCCCGTCCGCTTCAAGGGAATCACCGTGCTTGATCTTCTGAGAATGGCGGAGGGCAGAAACCTCTCCGTTTCCGAAGCCTGCTCATATCTCTCCGAAGTAGGCCTGTGCGCCAAGGATTATATAGGACGCGAAGTCAATTCCTCACTTTCGGGTGGCGAATTAAAGCGCATCGAAATAGCAACTATTCTTGCCAGAAATGTCAAGCTCGCACTTTTTGACGAACCCGAAGCAGGCATTGATCTCTGGAGTTTCAAGAATCTTATCCGCATATTTGAAAAGATGAGAAACAGCGACAGTGCGAGAACCGTTATCGTCATCTCCCACCAGGAGAGAATTCTCAGCATCGCCGATGAAATAATAGTTCTCGCGGACGGAAAGCTTGTCAAGCGAGGAACAAAAGACGAAATTCTTCCCGAGATAATCGGCAGCGGCTACGCGATGAGCGTCTGCCCCAGAATGGAAGGAGGCGACGCAAATGAATAAGCTCGACGCAGTTCAGATGCGGCTTATGAGAGAAATCGCCGATCTTCACGATGTTCCCGAGGGAGCGTATAACCTTCGCGCAAACGGCGAATCGGTCGGCAGGAATACCACCGCAAGTATTGATATTATCAGCAAGACAGATGTCAGCGGAATAGACATAAAAATAAAGGATAACACGGTCAAAGAGAGCGTGCATATCCCGGTAGTTCTCAGCGAGAGCGGCCTAAAAGAGACGGTTTACAACGATTTTTATGTCGGCGAAAACTGCGACGTGCTTATCGTTGCCGGCTGCGGAATAGACAACTGCGGCAAGCAGGACAGTCAGCACGACGGCGTCCACCGTTTCTTTATCGGTAAGAATTCAAAGGTTCGCTATGTTGAAAAGCATTACGGCTCAGGCGACGGCGACGGCAAGCGTATTCTCAATCCCGTAACCGAGGCATATCTTGAAGAGGGCAGCACCATGGAAATGGAAATGGTGCAGATAAAGGGAGTTGACTCCACCCGCCGCACCACTGTTGCAGAGCTCAGGAAGGACGCGAAGCTCATAGTGCGCGAGCGCCTTATGACTCACGGCGTGCAGAATGCCGAAAGCATATATAAAGTAACTCTCGCCGAAGACGGCTCGAGCGCCGATGTGGTCTCCCGCTCCGTTGCGCGCGACAACAGTTTCCAGAAGCTTGACCTTTGCGTAATCGGAGACGCGGAATGCAGCGGTCATACCGAATGCGATTCAATTATTATGGATAACGGCAGAATTCTCGCCGTTCCCTCACTCGAGGCAAACAGCGTTGATGCCCAGCTCGTTCACGAGGCGGCAATAGGAAAAATCGCCGGCGAACAGCTGATTAAGCTTATGACTCTCGGCCTTACCGAGCAGGAAGCCGAGGAGCAGATTATCAACGGTTTCCTTAAATAAAATCATATATTGAAACTCCCGCAGTTTTCTGACTGCGGGAGTTCTTTGTTGCATTATTCATCGGAAAAGGTATTATCACGGGAGAACCGTTTCTCAGTTCTTTTCAACACCCATATTTACCTTTTCGCCGTTTATGTCGAGCTCTGCTGTGTATGAGCCGCCTGCACCCTCGATCATTTCCGTCGCGAGGACATCCTTGCTCATCGATTCCTTATTGGCCGCGATGATTCCGGCTATCTTTTCGTTGCCGCCGTAATAAACTTTGATTGTATCGGTGACCTCAAAGCCCGCCTTCTTGCGCATATCCTGAATCTTGGAGGTGAGCTCTCTGACGAAGCCCTCCTCGATGAGTTCGGGAGTAAGATTGGTGTCGAGAACTACGGTAATTCCGCTGTCGCTCTCAGCCATAAAGCCCTCTTTCTGAACCGTTTCGATAAGAAGGTCCTCGGGAGCGAGAGAAATATCGGTTCCCTCGACGCTGATTGTTATCGCACCCTCGGAATCGAGCTGAGCTTTCACCTTTGAGCCGTCGAGCGACTGAAGGGCATTACGGATACCGCCGATAAGCTTGCCGTATTTGGGACCGAGCGTCTTAAGCTGCGGCTTGAAGGAGTATGAAACGTACGATGAGGAATCATCAACAAATTCCACGCTCTTTATATTGAGCTCTTCTTCAACTATCTTGAGGAATTCCGCGGGAAGTTCGCGCGGAACGCCGACGAACATTCTGCCGAGGGGCTGTCTGTTCTTGATATTCGCGGTGTTTCTCGCTGCTCTGCCGAGCGCGACAACCTTGAGAACCTCGTCCATATAATTCTCGAGGTCTCTGTCAATCAGGCTTTCGTCAGCAACGGGATAATCGCAGAGATGAATGCTCTCGGGAGCGTCGGGATCAACAGTACGCACGAGATTCTGATAAATATCCTCTGTGATGAACGGAATCATCGGAGCTGCAAGCTTGATGAAGGTTTCAAGCGCGGTGTAGAGAGTCATATATGCGTTGACCTTATCGTCATCGCCGGTCTGTTTCCAGAATCTCTCTCTGCCACGGCGGACGTACCAGTTCGAAAGCTCGTCAACAAATGTCTGAAGCGCCTTGCCCGCCTCGGGAATCTGATATGTATCGAGATAACCGTCAACGGTCTTGATAAGCGTATTCAGCCTCGAAAGAAGCCATCTGTCCATAACTCCGAGCTTTGAATAATCGAGAGTATGCTCCTTCGGATTGAATTTATCAATATCGGCATAGAGGATATAGAAAGCGTAGGTGTTCCAGAGAGTGCCCATGAATTTACGCTGACCCTCGACAACCGCCTTATCGTGGAATCTGTTGGGAAGCCAGGGGGCTGAATTCGTATAGAAATACCAACGGATGGCATCCGCGCCGAGATTCTTCAGAGCGTCAAACGGGTCAACGGCGTTGCCCTTTGACTTGCTCATCTTCTGGCCGTTCTCATCCTGAACGAGGCCGAGAACGATAACATTCTCATAGGGAGATTTATCAAAGAGAAGGGTTGAAATCGCCATGAGCGAATAGAACCATCCTCTGGTCTGGTCAACCGCTTCGGAAATGAACTGAGCCGGGAACTGCTGTTCAAAGAGTTCCTTATTCTCGAACGGATAATGGTGCTGAGCGAAGGGCATTGAACCCGAATCATACCAGCAGTCGATGACTTCGGGAACTCTGTGCATCTCCTTGCCGCACTTTTCGCACCTGATTGTAACCGCGTCGATATACGGACGGTGAAGTTCGATATCATCCGGGCAGTTGTCACTGAGCTCTTTGAGCTCGGCGATTGAGCCAACAGCGTGCCTGTGGCCGCATTCGCATTCCCAGATATTGAGCGGTGTGCCCCAGTAACGGTTACGGGAAATGCCCCAGTCCTGGATATTCTTGAGCCAGTCGCCGAATCTGCCGGTGCCGATGCTCTGAGGAATCCAGTTGACTGTCTCATTATTCTTCACGAGATTGTCCCTGACGGCGGTCATCTTGATAAACCAGCTCTCGCGGGCATAGTAAATGAGCGGAGTGTCGCAGCGCCAGCAGTGCGGATATTCATGCTCGAATTTCGGAGCATCAAAGAGTTTGCCGTCTTTATCGAGGTCGATGAGGACATCCTTATCCGCGTCCTTGACGAATTTGCCTGCATAAGGAGTTTCTTCGGTCATATTGCCCTTGCCGTCAACAAACTGGACGAAGGGCAGATCGTATTTTCTGCCGACCTTAGCGTCGTCTTCACCGAATGCGGGAGCGATATGGACTATGCCGGTACCGTCAGTCATCGTGACGTAATCGTCAACGGTAATGAAATGAGCCTTTTTGCCCTGCTTCGCGGCAGAAACGCCGGCGCACTCAAAGAGTGGCTCATATTCCATATATTCAAGGTCGGTGCCCTTGTATTCCTCGATTATCTCATAGGCCTTCACGCCGTTTTCTTCATCTGCAAGCTTACCGAGAACAGTATCGAGAAGCGCCTTCGCCATATAGTAGGTATAGCCGTCCGCCGCCTTGACCTTTACATAAGTCTCTTCGGGATTTACGCACAGAGCAAGGTTTGAGGGCAGAGTCCATGGCGTGGTAGTCCAAGCGAGGAAGTATTCATCGGCATCCTTCTTTTTGAAACGGACAACCGCTGAACGCTCTTTTACAAGCTTATAACCCTGAGCGACTTCGTGGGATGAGAGCGGAGTGCCGCAGCGCGGGCAGTAGGGAACAATCTTGAAGCCCTTGTAAAGCAGGCCTTTTTCCCAAATCTGCTTGAGCGACCACCACTCGGATTCGATGAAATCATTGTGATAAGTAACATAGGGATTATCCATATCGGCCCAGAAACCGACAGTTCCGGAGAAATCCTCCCACATCCCCTTATATTTCCAGACACTCTCCTTGCAGTATTTGATAAACGGCTCAAGACCGTATTCCTCAATCTGCTCCTTGCCGTTGATACCGAGCATCTTCTCAACCTCGAGTTCAACGGGCAGGCCATGGGTATCCCATCCCGCCTTACGCGGAACAAAATTGCCCTTCATCGTACGGTATCTCGGAATCATATCCTTGATAACTCTCGTGAGCACGTGGCCGATATGCGGCTTGCCGTTTGCGGTCGGCGGGCCGTCATAGAAGGTATAGGTCGGGCAGCCCTCGCGGATTTTCATGCTCTTTTCGAAGATGTCGTTTGCCTTCCAGAAATCGAGCACTGCCTTCTCGCGGTTTACAAAATCAAGATTTGCGGATACTTTCTTATACATAAACAGATTCCTCCGTTTCAGATTACAACCAAAACTTAAAATTCATATTCTCTCACGAACGCGTTGACGAACAGCGGGCCCATATCAAGAGCTGTTATTACGGTCTTCCCGTCTCTGACAATTACGGTCATCCCCTCGCCCTCGCTGCCTGCGGTGAGATTGCGGTCGAGTATCTTTTCGTTTTCGCCCGTTTCGGTATCGAGCGAGTAAATCGCCTGAGTCTCATCATTGGTCGCGAGCAGCAGTTTTCCGTTTGAAAACTCCGCACCCTGAATCATACTCATTCCGCCGCACAGACGGATTTCTCCGATTCTTCGCATACCGTTGTTGATATCGTAATAATAAATAACCCCGGGAGTGCGGTTGTTTTCGGCAGCGTAAAGATAACCGTCATCGGGATTCACGGCGACCCAGGGAACGCCTTTTTTAACAAGCAGATTCCCTTCGTCATCCCTGTCATCAAGAGGATAATACTCCAAGAGTTCGAGAGTTCCGGCGTCAAATACTCCGACGAGCGGATGCTCAAAGACCTTGCTGTCCTCCATACCGGCGTAGATTTTTCCGTCATAATAACTTATTCCCCCGATATGCTTGGTATTGAACCTTGCTTTAAGCTCATCGGGAATCGCCGAATAATCAGCGGTGATTAACGTTTTTTTGTCTGCCTGCGTTTTAATCAGCGTATTCTTTGACGAGAAATAAAAGTTCTCGCCGTCAGTCGTGATTCCCTGGGAATAGAACCAGGCGGAAACTCCCGCTACATTTATCCTGGCTTTATCGGTTCGAACCGAAGCGGAAATCGCGTCAATTCCGTAAGTCAGGGCCGAGAGCGGTATGAATAACACTGCCATTATGACAGATAAGGCGTTGCTGAGGGCCGGTAAAAACGAAGCCATAGAATCCCCTCAATTATCAGATAGAATAATCGCAAAATATTATAACAATATTTATTTATAAAATCAAGTATTTTATAAAGAGAACGAAAACCTGCTGCGTTTATGCTTCTTCCCCATGCGTTTGCGCATTTTCGCTTGACTGAAAATCGAGTTTGAATTATAATTATGATATATTTTCAAGGAAACGGAGGCATCGCAATGAAAAGATTTTTTTCGCTGATTCTCGCGGCGGTTATGCTGATAAGTTTCACAGTCTTTTCGCATTCCGAAGATAAAAACCTCACCTTCAGAGACGGCAAATTCAGAATTCTTGTGCTTTCGGACACGCAGGATGACCACCATCCCGCGCCGGATATGCTCAATCTCGTTGAGCAGGCAATAAAGGAGGCCACGCCCGATCTGATAGTCTTCACCGGCGATCTGGTAGAGGACAGCCGCGCAGGCGATTTCGGAATAGATGATGAGCCCTTCAGAGAAGGCGTCGCGGTCGAAAAGGACGGAGAAATCGATAAGGAAAAAACATTTGAAAATGTCAGAACTGCGGCAAAGGCGGTGCTCGATATATTTGAGGCGTCGGGTGTGCCGTTTGCGATAGTTCAGGGCAACAACGATTACAAGGTTGCAGTTTCGAATGAAGAATGGCTCGAACTTTATAACAATTATTCGAATTCGCTCACATTTGACGAGAGCGATGACGCGGGCGGCAGAATAGACTATCACCTTGAGATAAAAGGAAGCGACGGCTCGGATAAATTCAATCTCTGGATAATGGATACCGGCAGAAACGGGATGAACGAAGACCAGATTGACTGGTATAAGAGAAAATCATCCGAAATCAGGGAAAGCAACGGCGGAGAGCCCGTACCGGCTATAGAATTCCAGCACATCCAGCCGGCGGATGTAGGAAATCTTTTCGTTGAGTGCTCCCCGTTTGACGAGGGCGCGAGAGCAAAGGGAATGAAATTCTACCGCCTCGACCCCGAAAAGGCCGCGGGATACAACTTCTTCGCCTACGCCCCCTGCGAACCGACTCCTTTATTCAAGGCGTGGAAGGAGCAGGGAGACGTTATCGGCTCATACTTCGGTCATCAGCATATCGAGGGCTTTACCGGAACCTATGACGGAATTGAGATGGGATTCAACTACGGTGCCGAGATGGCGAAGCCCGGACCCTACGGTTACCGCCTGATTACGCTCAACGAAAACGACTTGACGAATTACGAAAACGAGATGTTCACCTACGAAGGCAGCGTAAAAACAGAAAACGCTCATTTCAAAAAGCAGGCGGATACTCCGTATAAAGATCTCGGCTCTCTCAAATATATCCTCGGTATAGGCAATTTCCTTTGGAGTATGATAACCGTAATCATCGATTTATTCGTCTGACCTTATCTTTCCATTGTTATTAAATAATTGACATTCCACCCTTTATATTTTATAATAGAGGGTGGAATAATTTTTAAGGAGTGACGGGATGAATAATGTAAAAGAACTTTACGAAATCTGGCTCAAAGGCACCGAGAGCGACGCGGAGCTTCACGCGGAGCTTGAGTCTGTTTCGGGTAACGAAGATGAAATTCTTGACAGATTCTACAGAAATCTCGAATTCGGCACCGCGGGTCTTCGCGGAGTGCTCGGAGCGGGAACAAACAGAATGAATACATTTACGGTAGGTCAGGCAACACAGGGCCTCGCGGATTATCTCAATTCAAAAGGCGGCGGATCGGTTGTAATCGGCTACGATTCAAGAATCAAGAGCGATGTTTTCGCAAAACAGAGCGCGATGATCCTCGCGGCTAACGGAATAAAGGTTTATCTCTATGAAAAGATTGAGCCGACACCGTTTGTTTCTTACGCAGTAATGCGCCTGAAATGCGCGAGCGGTATTGTAATCACCGCCAGCCACAATCCCTCAAAATACAACGGCTACAAATGCTATGACCCGCGCGGTTATCAGATGACCGAGGAGGCTGCCGCCGAGACATACGGCTATATTCAGAAGACGGATATATTCACGGGCATAAAGTCGATGGATTTCGCAGCGGCGCTTGAAAAAGGACTTATCGAGTATGTTGCCGATGAGATTCTCGAAGAATATTACGCACTCTGCCTTCGCAGGCCGCTTCATCCCGAAATAGTTGCAAACAGCGATGTTAAAATCATATACTCCCCGCTCAACGGAACGGGCAATGTCCCGGTGCGCACCGTGCTTGAAAGAGCGGGATATAAGAATGTAAAGGTTGTAAAAGAGCAGGAACTGCCCGACGGCACATTCCCGACCTGCCCCTATCCGAATCCCGAAATTCAGCAGGTATTTGAATGCGCGCTTGAAATGACGAAGGAATTCAGGGCGGATCTCCTTCTCGCGACCGATCCGGACTGCGACAGAGTCGGAACGGCGGTTCTGACCGGCGACGAATATAAGCTCCTTAGCGGCAACGATATCGGCGCTCTGCTCGTGAATTATATTCTTTCACAGAGAAAGGCGCTCGGCACTCTCCCGGAGCATCCCGTAGTAGTTAAATCCTTTGTTTCGACAAAGCTTGTTGACAAAATCTGCGAAAAATACGGTGCGAAGCTCATTGACGTGCTGACCGGCTTCAAATATATCGGCGAGGTTATCTGTAATCTTGACGCAGAAGGCAGAATCGATGACTTCATTATGGGCTTTGAGGAGAGCTACGGCTACCTCATCGGAACTCACGCGAGAGACAAGGACGCCGTTGCGGCTTCGCTTATGATATGCGAAATGACGGCATACTATAAATCAATCGGCAAAACTCTCTATGATGTTCTGCGCGAACTCTATGATGAATTCGGCTACTACTGCAACAAGCTCCTCAACTTCACGTTTGAGGGCGCGGACGGTATGGCTGCTATGGCAAAGATTATGGCGGACGCCGCTGCAAATCCGCCTGAGACAATCGGTGCTGACAAGGTGCTCAGACACTGGAACTACAATACGGGCGTTTGCCTTGATACCGTTACGGGCGAAAAGGAAGAGATTACCCTTCCCAGAAGCAATGTGCTCGCTTATGCTCTGCCCGGCGGCAACTTCGTAATTATGCGTCCTTCGGGCACGGAGCCCAAAATCAAAATTTACATTACCGGCATCGGCGAAACCTATGAGGCATCGCAGGCGAAGGCTGATGAAATCGCCCTGGCGATGAAAGCGATGCTCGGCGAATAAGAGGCAGAATATGAAAAAAAGAGGACTCGCAATCAGAATAATCGCAATCTTTCTCTGCGCGCTCATGGTGCTCAGCGTTTTCGCGATAGCTCTTACCAGAGTGTTCGCTGCTGACGGGACCGTTCCCTCCCCGGATACGGGAAGCAACAAAATCTGGATAATATTTGCGGCGGCGGGTGTGATAGCCCTCGTGGTTGCCGTTGTTACAATAGTTTCAACAAAAACGCCGGGCCGCAAGGATTAATCGCAGGAGACAGATTATGAAAAAGAAAATACTTATAATCGCGGCTGTAATTGTATTTCTCGCGCTCTCGGCAGTCTGTATCTTCAAACTCCCCGAACTGCAGAAATTCACAAAGGGCGGCGAAAGAATCAAGGGTAACATTGAGAACATCAAAATTGAATGCACGGGCGGCAGCGTGACAGTTACCGCGACATCGAGAGTATATTTCTCTCTTGAGGAAAAGCCCGCCGCTAAAAGCAAGGCCGATTCCACAATCGAATGGCTTGTCGCGGGAAACACGCTGAAAATCAGATGCGGTTCGGAAGAAGAGTGCGAATATACTGTCGGAGTACCCGCAGAGACGGTGCTTGATGACCTTGATATCAAAGGCGACGGCATCAACGCGCAGGTATCCGGGCTGACTGTCAGGGATCTGACTCTGCGCACGGGCTCGGGCAGCTTGAATGTCAGCGAGAGCAAATGCATAGACGCGCTGATAGTTGAGTCGGACAGCGCGCCCGTTCAGATAGACAAAACTTTTGCCCGCAGAATGGATATTGAATCTGAAAGCGGCAGCGTTCTTGTCAAAGAGCCTTCCTTCCAGCGCGACTGTATCGTTGAGACGGATTCCGGCGATATAAACATTGAAGCGCTCGAGGGCAGCCGCCTCAATATCAAAGAGTCTCACGGAAAAGGCAGTTTCAGCAGCACTTTCAAATCGGACGAGCAGGGAGATAAGATTATTCTGAAAACCCGCAGCGGCAAAATAGACATAACCGGTTCCGGGACTTCCGTAATGCCGGAAGAGTCCGTTACCTCTGTGCCGGAAACGACACCGCAGTCCGAGACCGGCAGCACAACGGAAAAAGCAAAAGAAACAACTGCAAAGAAATCATAAACAATCAAAAGGGCCGTTGCATATCGCAACAGCCCTTGTTTTCAATTACCACAGTATATTCACAAGATAATACTTAAGCTTCCTGCCTGCCTTCATGGATTTCACCGTGTCTCTGAGGCAGGTTTTAATATATCCGGTCAGAGTTGAATAATCCTGGGCGATTATTTCATCACCCGAAAACAGCGCTTTTTCAAACTTATCCGCAAGATCGGGCGGCATTTCGCCGAGCGTTTCCCTGCCGAGCAGGATTGAGAAGAATTCCTTGTATGACAGCCCCTCTCCGTTGCCGTTTGCAAATATGAATACTTCTTTGAGCTGCAGATATCTATTCGAGAGATTCACCTGCATATTCTTCGTGTTAAAGCCCCTGTGCCTGCGGATAACTTTATATGCCATACGGACAAAATAAGCGAATGCCAGCAGACAGACGGTTATGATAAACAGGCGGAAAACTGCGGATTTTGTGCGCTCGGTATTGATTTTTCTCACGCCGTCAATAATATTCCTGGAAGCGTTGGAAAACGGATTGTTTCTGAAGATGCCTGCCAGACCGGGAAGTCCGCTGTCATCCGAAGGGGCGGTAGTCGCCTCAATGACCTGCCAGCCGAGTCCCTCTTTATAAATCTCAACCCAGGCGTGTCCGGAGGAATCGGGCACATCTATTTCGGTCGGGAAATTGTCGGAGCTGTAGGGAGTGGTTATCCAGTCCTCTTTTTTTTCATCCGTCAGATCCTTGCCCATATAGAAATCTTCGCGGTTTATGACATATCCCTCAGCGTATCTCGCGGGAATGCCGAGATACCTGAAAATCAAGGTTGCCGCGGTCGCGAAATGCTGGCAGTAGCCCTTCATATTCGCGAGCAGGAAATAATTGACATAATCCTCGCCGTAGGGAATTTTTCCGGGCTGGAGAGTATAGGTGAAATTGTCCTCAAGCGCTTTGATAACTTCGGTTGTTACATCCTCATCATCCGCGCTTATGCCGTAGGTTTCGCAAAATTCTTTGATTGCCGGTATATTTCTCTCGGGCACATCAAAAGCATCGGACTGCGCGTCAAGACTCATCATCTCATTGATTAAGCTGAAGCTCTCCTGCTTCTCCTCATCCTCGATAAGGTCGATAAGGCCGGAATAATCTTCGTTCGGTTTATCAACGGTATAGAATGTATATTCCTGCGCTTTATCAGCGCCTTCGCTGCTGACCGGATGAACCTCTCCGCTGCCGGAATAATTGACCGAGCCATCTTTATCGACAAGTGCGTAATATGGAACCGCAAGCGGCTCTCTCATAAGATTCGGATCGACAATGCGGATTGTCATTCTGTGTTCGCTCTGGGTGAAGAACTGCTCGCCTTCAAAATCCTCTTTCAGTATTTCGGCCGTGTAATTGAATCTGTGCTGCGGATATTCGACATTTGATTCCCTGTTAACCCATCTGAGATTGTCGCCTTCATAAACTGTTCCGACATACTGTCTTAGATATATTCTGTCGGCGCGGTAGTTGATAACTCTGACCTTGAGGTCGGTCATACCGTCGTAAGAAACATTCGCGACGTTGCTGAGTCTTCCCGGATCTCCGCCGCTGCTGGTCGGCGAAAAGAGCGATGAAAGGCCGTATGAGAGGAAATTCTTTACAGGTCTCTCGGTCGCGCTCTTAAGAGCGTCCGTGGGCAGAGCGATATCAAAACTCTCCTGCGGGATTACCGCAAAGACAAGTCCGGTAACAATAAGGACTGTCGAGAGCAGGACCAGCGCTATCTGAGCAACATTCTTCGAATCGGTGACGAAGCCGTAGCTGTGCTTATGCTTCTTAACCGAAGATTTGCTTATCATTTTAACTGTCAGACCGTTATAGGCGTTGGTGAGTTTCACGGCGGCAACGAGCACCCAGCCGGAAACGACAAGGAGCATGCCCGTCTTTGATACTTTATAATCGAAATACATTCCGAACTGCGTAATCGGGAATGTTATCAGAAACAGCGCGAGAAGGCTCATTTTTTCCGAAACGAAAATATTGAGAATCATTGTCAGCGCCACTCCGATTACGGCAGCGGCAACGCTCATTGAAACATAATCATCGCTGAAATATGTATTGAATTCTCTCAGGAACGGCAGATTGCTGTGAGTATCGATATATGAGAGAGTATGGTTTCTCAACGCGCTCACTCCGCTGTTGACAACGGAATAGAAGGTTGTTCCGAGAGCGATTATCAGGAAGAGAATCACCAGATAGACCGCGATTTTTGCACGTTTTCCGGCATACATAAAGGAAAAGACAAGAGAAGCCAAAGCGCAGGCAAACACCGCGGGAATTATATTGAGCTGAAGCTCAAAAGCCGTGATGAAACAGTAAATCGAGCCGAATGACGAGCAGAAAAGAATCAGGGCATTCACGATATATTTGATATACGGAAAACCTTCCTTCTCTGCGGTGAGATCAGGCGAAAAGCGGATGCCCGTCTCCTTCGCGAGAGATTCCCTGTATTTGCTGTCCCTTCGCTCTCTCTTCAGTTTTAATATGCCTTTTTTCTCTACTGCAGCCATATCAAAACCACTTTATCCTTATATGTTCCTATTTTCTTTGATGTATCGATTCCGCCGAAGCCGGGGGTGGTGAAATAGACGGCTGAGTCGTTTCTGCCGAGCGGGCTTTCTTTATAGTGCTCAAAAGCGTCATAGCCATCATAGCTCTGCATCATAAAAATCTGATTGACGGCATCAATAAGAGTATCCTCGTCGTTTACGTTTTCGCCGCAGAATCTGCCCGCTTTTTTATCATACCACTGAACCCTGAACGGAATCTCCAAATCTATAAGCCTGACCGCCGCCGACCAGAATGCGGTAATCAGCTCATCAAGAAAACCAATTTCTTCGCTGTCGCGGCGAAGCTCAACAAGCAGTGAAAGAGTTCTGTCATAGAGCTTTTCAAATTCCTTGACATATAAATCATCGTATTTCGCGCTGATTTTCCAGTTGACGCGCTGCATGCGGTCGCCGGGAGCATACTCGCGGAATTCCTTGACCTGAGTCACATCCTCGCTCATAAGCGAAGCGTCGGTATCGTTTTCCTCGCCCTCGACAAGCGTATTCTCGACGATATCCATAATGATATCATCGGCATTGGGAAGGACTGTTATGCGCGCGTCCGCCTTCCATTCGCGTTCAAAAACGAAGAGTCCGAGATAATCCTGCATCCTCATTTTCTCGCCTTCGAGAAGCACCATACCCGCATAGACCGAACTGATTTTCCAGCGGAATGAATGCTTCCCGCGTCTGACGGGCAGAGTCATCTCCTGCTTTTCGTTATTGGGATAAAAACCGTTCTTCACCGTATAATCAAGGCGTACTCCCGGCATCGGGAACGGAGTTGAATTGTTGATGATAAAATCAACGGGGATATCATTCCCTTCCCCCACGCTGTCAAGCGGTATTTTGCATCTGACTTCAATGCCGGAAAACGCTTTCTTTGAAACGGCATAGCTTGCGAACGCGAGCACAACCGCAATAAGCAGCAGATAGAAGAAGAAAAAGTTATGATAGAAAAGAAAAAGCAGCACCGCGACAAGAAGTATGATGCCGTATTCGATTCTGTTTTTAATCAAAGCGCATCATCCTTTCGGGGTGCTGTTAAAATCGTGATTTTATTTAATTACGGGCATTTCGACCGATTTCATTATCTCCGCGATTATCTCTTCTTCGGTTCTGCCCGCCGCCTTTGCCTTGGGGCTGAGTGTAACTCTGTGGCAGCATACCATAGGCATTACAAAAAGCAAATCCTCGGGGATCAGATAATTCCTTCCGCTGATATAGGCGCGGGCTCTGCCCATTTTAAGAAGCGCCTTGCCGCCTCTGGGGCTGACGCCGCTCCTGAGCCACTCGCTGTTTCTGCTCGACTGCATAAGAGCGGAAATATAATCATAGAGCGTATCCTCAACATGAATCGACGTGGCTTCCTGCTGCATCTGCTTAATCTCATCGAGTGTCATAATCGCGGCGAGCGAACTCATATTGACTCTGTCGCGGCTCTCGTTTTTAAGTATAACCGCTTCGCTCTCGGCATCGGGATAGCCCATAGTCAGGCGAATCATGAACCGGTCGAGCTGAGATTCGGGAAGCTTCTGGGTGCCTGCCGAGCCAAGCGGATTCTGGGTCGCGATTACGAAAAACGGCGAGGGAAGGGCGTGGGTTACGCCGTCAACGGTAACGCTCCCCTCCTCCATAACCTCGAGAAGGGCGGACTGCGTCTTGGGCGAAGTACGGTTAAGCTCATCCGCGAGGAAGAGATTGCACATAACCGCGCCCTCTTTGTATTCAAATTCGAGCGTCGCTTTATTATACATCATAAAGCCCGTTACATCACCGGGCATGGCATCGGGAGTGAACTGCATTCGCTTATAGTCGAGCGAGAGTGTCTTTGAAAGTGCGAGGGCAAGAGTGGTCTTACCGACTCCCGGAATATCCTCGAGCATTATATGGCCGCCGGCAATCATGGCCATAAGCACGGCATCGATGACTTCATCCTTGCCGATTATGACCTTCTTGATTTCCTCTTTGACCTGAGCGGATTTATGCTGAAGCTGATTGTCCATTTTTATTCCCCTGTCTGTTAATTTATCCTGCGAGCGCCTGCCTGACAAGCTCCGCCCGACGGGCATCTCTCTTCGCGACGGTATCCGCGTCTTCATTTGAAACCGCTATTGTCGCGGGCTGCATATCGGTAATAAGCGCATTGATTCTTTCAACCGGTATATTGAGCAGGCCTGCCGAGGCGCCGAATCTCACATAAGAGATAAGCTCCATAAATTCATCCGAGCCGAGCATTCTTGCGTTTTCAAGCACACCGAGAGATCTGTAAATCTTGTCCTCGAGGGTGGGATTCTTTATTTCTCTCTCCGCGGCGCTTCTCTCCTGATTTATAAGCTGGAGGACTATTGATTTAAGATTTGCGACCGCTGTTTCCTCAGTGATGCCGAGAGTTATTCTGTTTGAAATCTGATAGATATCGCCTGCCGGCTTCTTCCTGCTGCCGTATGCACCTCCTATGCTCAGGCCGAGCTTTGAGACGGTATTTGCAATCGCGTTTATCTGACCGCAGGCTGTCAGTGCGGGCAGATGAAGGAATACCGAGGCACGCATCGCCGTTCCGAGATTTGTCGGATCGCTGGTCATATAACCGATTCTTTCATCGAAGGCGTAGCTGAGCTTTTCATCGAGCGCGTTGTCTGCTTCATCGGCGATTTTATATGCTTCGTCGAGGGCAAGTCCGCTCTTCATCACCTGGAGGCGGATATGATCCTCCTCGCAAATCATTATGCTCACGCTCTCGTCATCCGACAGAATAAGGCCCGTACCCTCCTCGCAGGAAGTGAATTCGGGGCTGATAATATGTCTCTCCGCGAGTGAAACTGCCTGCAGATGGGATAAATCCTTCATCGAAATATAACTGAACCCGTCTCCGCAGCATTCAAAAACGGCTTTTTTCACAAGCTCATTAACCTTGTTTTTGCCTTCCGTATCAAGTCTGCATGGAAAAACGAAATCATCAATATTTCTGGCGAGGCGGATTCTGGTCGAAATGACCGTTTCGCTCTGACTGCCCTTTTCGGCATACCATTTACTCATTGATATTCTCCCCCTCCAGCTTTTTGATTTCATCGCGGATTTCGGCGGCTCTCTCAAAATTCTGAACCTTCACAGCCTCATCCATCAGAACGCGCAGCTTCGCGATTTTTTCGCCCGAGGTCTCGATTTTTTCACGGTTGCCCGCGCTCTGTCCGGTCTTGCCCGCGTGGCTTATCTTACCGTGAATTCGCTGAATCGAAGGCAGAAGGCGATCATAAAAAGTTCTGTAGCATTCGGGGCAGCCGACCTTGCCGGCTCTGGCTATATCGTCAAATGAGCATCCGCATTTTTCGCATCTTGTGACAGGTCCGAGCGAGACGGGCGGCAGCATATCGCCGAGAAATCCGCTGAGCAGACCGCTCAGACTGAAATCAAAGCCCGAAAACATATCGCCGTATCCGAGATGATTCGCGCAGTCGGGGCAGAGATGAGTCTCCGCCGTATCTCCGTTTATTATCTGTTTGATATGAGTTGTAGCTTCATATTTTCCGCAATTCTGGCAAAGCATATTCATTACTTCCTTTCTGCAAACAGATATTCAATCTGTTACATTATAATAAAAAAATATGCCGTAATCAATAACCAAATTGTAAACAAAATCGCGATAATTGTTCACTCCGTCAGGTTGCATTTTTATGCTGTTTATGATAATATTATTATAGTTAAAGTTACGGGAAAGGAGTGATAATATGTCATCACCGCTTGCCGACCGTCTCAGACCCGAAAGCATTGACGAAATGGTCGGTCAGACTCATCTGATAGGCAAGGGAATGCCTCTGAGGAACATAATCGAATCGGGCGATGTGCCGAATATGGTCTTTTACGGCCCTCCAGGAGTCGGGAAAACAACTCTCGCGCGCATTATCGCAAAGCGCACGGACAAGCATCTCGTGAAGCTCAACGGAACTACGGCCGGCACCGCCGATATCAAGGATGTTGTCGCCCAACTCGATACGCTTGTCGCGGTCAACGGCATTCTGCTCTATCTTGACGAGATACAGTATTTCAATAAAAAACAGCAGCAGACGCTTCTTGAATATATAGAAAACGGCAGAATCACGCTGATTGCGTCAACCACGGAGAATCCGTATTTTTATGTTTACAGCGCAATTCTCTCACGCTCAACCGTATTTGAATTCAAGAGCGTAATACCCGAAGAAATCGCGAAGGCAGTGCGCCGCGGATTTGATACGATGGCCGCCGATTCCGGCGAGGAGTATGAAATTGAAGACGGCGTTATCGAACATATTTCAACCGCCTGCGCCGGAGATGTCAGAAAGGCGCTCAACAGTGTCGAACTCTGCGTTCTCAGCGCACAGCCGGGCGAAAAGAAAAAGATAATATCTCTTGAAAGCGCCCGCTCGCTCACTCAGACGAGCGCAATGCGCTATGATAAGGACTCCGACGAGCACTATGACATAATCTCCGCCTACCAGAAATCAATGCGCGGCTCGGACCCCGACGCGGCAGTACACTATCTTGCGAGACTGCTTGAGGCGGGCGATCTTCCCTCGGCCTGCAGGCGGCTTATGGTCTGCGCGAGCGAGGATGTCGGGCTCGCGTTTCCGCAGATAATCCCGATAGTCAAGGCGGCTGTTGACGCGGCGCTTATGCTCGGTCTGCCCGAGGCGAGAATTCCGCTCGCTGACGCCGTTATACTTGTAGCGACCAGTCCCAAATCAAATTCGGCATATAATGCGATAAACGCCGCGATGAGCGATGTCAAAAACGGCATGACGGGACCCATCCCCCGCCAGCTTCAGAACAAGCACTATGACGGCGAGGATAACCCGAACAAGGGGCAGAATTACAAATACGCTCACAGTTTCGCCGGCCATTGGGTTGACCAGCAGTATCTTCCCGACGCCATAAAGGACAGGAAATACTATGAATTCGGGGATAACAGAATAGAGCAGGCGGCGAAAGAATACTGGGATAAAATCAAAGGAAACAAATGAAAGAAAACTCGCTTACGCATCTGAAGAATACCGCCGCAATAACCATGGCGGCGGCAGTTATTGCGGTCTGCGCCTGGATTACCGTGCCCTATACCGTTCCCTTCACAATGCAGACCTTCGGAGTGTTTTTTGCCCTGCTTCTGCTCGGCGGGAAAAGCGGGCTGCTGTCCGTTATTATCTACATTCTTGTCGGCGCTGCCGGCGCGCCCGTATTCTCGGGCTTCAAATCGGGAATCGGGACTCTTTTCGGGCCGACAGGCGGATACATTTTCGGCTTCATACTCATAGCCCTGATATATCTGATTTTCGAGAAGAAAGCGGATACGGCATTCAAAAAAGCGGCTGTTCTTATTCTCGGATTGATTATATGCTATGCCTTCGGCACCGCGCAGTTTGTGCTGCTGATGAAATCGGGCGGCTCCGCCCCGGGTATAATTCAGGCGCTGATGATGTGCGTTATCCCCTATATTATTCCCGATATCGCGAAGCTTTCACTTGCTCTTTTAATCGCTCCGAGAGTGAAAAAGGCGGTAAAATTATAAAGGTGATAGTATTGACTGTTCCCCTGTTTCATAGTAAAATATAACCGAACAAAGCCGAAAGGATAATAAAAATGGAAGAATACGTTCCCGATATAGTAAGCGTAATTGACGAAGAAGGCAAAGAACATATCTTTGAGGAACTTGACAGAATAGAAACAGACAAGGGTCTCTATGTAGCGCTCAGTCCGCTGCCCGACGACCCTTCAAAAATAACGGAAGAGGATGACGAATTCATCGTACTCAGAGTAATCCCGGGCAAGGGCGAGGAAGTAACCCTCGAACCCATTGAGGATGATGAGGAATACGATGAGGTCGGCCATATCTTCCTCGAGAGACTCGCGGAAATGTTTTCCGACGAGGGTGAAGAAGAATAATAAAATACAATTAACGTCCTGCCTTGTCCGATAACTATGACTCTGATGTAACCCAACGAACAATTTAAGGGAGCCGAACTCTGTCGGCAGACTGCAGACCTCCCGCCCCGGAGATTCTCTTTGAGCTCTCGCCGGCAAGCGGACGAAGGGAGCGCGAACCCGATGGGAGGCACCCACCTGCTGAGATGCAGGTTACAAGCGGTCATTCCCGGCAAGGCGGGCTGTTTTTGAAAAAAGCAGGTAAATAAATGCAGAAAGTTTTCAATGCCGATCTGCTTGATATATTCCCCACCGACGTGGGATTTATATATGCTTGCAGAGAATCTCTCGGAAATACCGATACGGCGGGTTTTTTCAGCTATGATTCCCGCGCCGATCTTTTCGAGAAAATAAAAATAACGGATTATATCGCCGCAAAATACGGAGAAGACGGCTTCGGGCTTGCCAAGACGCTCGGAGATTTTGTTTCGTGTCAGCTCAGGAGCATTTCCCCCACCTCAAACATTGCTTCCTACAATGACGGCACGCTCAGGATTTTCAATAATTACGGCTTCATAACCGATACGAGAAAAATCAAGTATCTTGACTATCCCGCGCGCTCACCCGAGCCCGTCGGCAGGGATTTATGGATGACGGTTCCCGAGGCGAACGCAGTCATCAACTATTCCGTCAGATACAACAGAATAGAATTCCGCATAGGCGGTCTGAAGGAAAAAGCGTTCTCCCATCCGGCAAGTCTCTCGCTCTATGACGGATGCCTCTATGTCTGCAACGAGAATTCATTCAATATCAAGACGGTTGACCTCACGACCTTCAGAGTCAGTGGGTACTACACCTTCAACGAGCCTGTTTCAAAATATTTCAGATCGGGCGAAGCGGAATACGTGCTGCTGAAATCGGGAGTTTATAAATTATAAAAAACGGGCTCTGACAAGAGCCCTTTAATAATATAAAAATCAGGCGGCTTCTTACGAAGCCGCCGTTTTGTTATTCCGATTTTTCAATCAGACAATTTCAAGCTGATATTTCTTTGCCTGCGGATCATAAGTGAATCTGTTTCCGCTGAGAACGTGGTACTGAATCAGCGCCGAATCGTTGTCATCAACGAGATTGTACTGGTCGCAGACATCCGCGGCAAGTCGGGCGCATTCGCGCATAATCGCGTTCTCGGCAATTTTCTCCGCCGAATCCCCGGGCCTGTCCTTCGGATACCAGCTGTCGGAATCGAGTCTCGCCTGCTCAACCATGCTGGCATCATTCGCCGTACAGAGCGAGTCGCCGTTGACATCGCCGGGAACTATAAGATAATAAGTCGCCTTGACGCTGTCGTCATAATTGTCGATAAGCTCAATCTTTGTTCCGGTTCCGCAGATTTTGGTGCCCTTGCTCGGGGTGATGCTGACACGGCCGTCGCCGGAAACATCAAATTGCTGCTCGAGGGCTGCTTTGGTAATCTTTGTGCCTGCGTTGTAAATAAAGCCGTCAATCTGCGAAGGTGAATCGGAAGCGACTATTTCGGCATCGGAAACGGTATTATCCACCTCAATCTCAACTTCCACTCTCTCATAGACGGGATAGAAGTAAACCACGGTATCCCTTGCAGCCGCCGGCATAGTCCAGTTTTCAAGATTTACCTCTGCTCCGCCGGGAGTATCGGACCAATATAGGAAGGTGAAATAATTGACTGCGGGCGAATCGTCGGGAATCGAAGTGAGCGGATCGCCGTAACCGACATAGAATTCATAATTATCGAATACCGCTTCGTTCGCGAAGGTCGCGTCGCCGTTTATGCTGTCGGGCTCAAGGAACGCCACTCTGTAGCTGAGCTTGTTCCAGGTTGCCGTCACGGTCATATTCTCTCCCGGCATTGTCGCGGGAACGGCGGGGATCCAGCCGGTGAATTCATAGCCCGGTCTCACGGGATTGGCGGGAGCGTTGATTGCCGATGCGAATTCGGCAGTTACGGACGGTATGTCATTTCCGCCGGCAGTGTCAAAGGTCAGGGTAAATGTACCTATTGACCACTGAGCGACGAGGGTAATGTCCGCGCCGCTTTCGGGCAGTGCGGGAACGGTGAAAGAATCCGTATATGTAACGCCGTTATACTCCCAACCGGTGAAGGTATAACCGGTCTTTGAGAAGCCGCTCTGCGGAAGGGTCAGTGCCGTGCCGTAATCCGCATATGCGGAGGGCTGATTCGGTGCACCGCCCTGCATATCATAGACGATATGATAAGTGTGAATGCTCCAGGTTGAGGTTATCGTGAGATTCTGTGCGGGAATTGTCGAAGGAATCCCGGTATCCCAGCCGGTGAAGGTATATCCCGGCCTTGCCGGGTCCGCGGGAGCCGTGACAGCGTCGCCGTAGTTTCCGGTAATTGCCGCAACCGGAGTCGCGTCATCGGGAGTAACGAATGTAATCGTATACTGATTTATGCTCCACTGCGCGGTGATTATCATATTCTGAGCCGGCATGGTTGCGGGAACCGCGATATCCCAGCCGGTGAAAGTATATCCTTCTTTGACGGGATCTGAAGGAGCAGTGATAACGGTTCCGTAATCCTGGGTAATCTGCTCTATCGGACTGCCGCCGTCGGTGTTGAACGTAATCGTATAAGAATTGACTCTCCACTGTGCGGTAATTGTCATATTCTGAGCCGGCATTGTTGTGGGAACCGCGATATCCCAGCCGGTAAAGGTATAACCCTCTCTGGTCGGATTTGCGGGAGCGATGACAACAGTGCCGTAATTCTGGGTAATCGGATCGATTGCCGAGCCGCCTGCCGTGTCAAATGTGATTGTGAACGGGAGGACGTTCCACAGCGCGGTAATTGTCAGATTATTTGCAGGCATGTTCGCGGGAATTTCTGCATCCCAGCCGGTGAACTCATAACCCTCTTTTGTCGGATTCGCGGGAGGCGTCACAGGCGCTGCGTAATCCAGAGTAATCGGGTCAATCTCCGTTCCGCCCGCGGTATTGAACGTAATCGTGTACTGATTTATCTGCCACTGCGCGGTAATCGTAATATTCTCCGCAGGCATGGTAGCGGGAATCGCTCTGCTCCAGCCTGAGAAGGTGTAGCCCTCTCTTGCCGGATTTGCGGGCGCCGTGACCGCCGAGCCGTAATCAGCGGTAATCGGGTCAATCGCGCTGCCGCCGGCTGTATCAAACGTAATCGTATATTGATTGATGCTCCACAGCGCGGTGATTGTCAGATTCTGAGCCGGCATGGTCGAGGGAATTGCCGCATCCCAGCCCGCGAACGTGTAGCCTTCTCTGGTGGGATTTGCAGGCGCTGTAACTGCCGAGCCGTAATCCGCGGTTATCGGGTTAATCGCGCTGCCGCCCGCCGTGTCGAATGTGATTGTGTACTGATTTATGCTCCACTGCGCGGTGATTGTCATATTCTCCGCAGGCATAAATGCGGGAATCTGAGTATCCCAGCCGGCAAAAGTATATCCCTCTCTGGTCGGGTTCGCAGGGCTTGTTATTGCGGTATCATATGCCTGATAAATCGGATTGATTGCCGAGCCGCCTGCGGTATCGAAGGTTATCGTGTAATAATTCACATTCCACTGCGCTTCGGCAAGGATATCATAAGCGGGCATGGTAACAGGCTGTGCAACCTGCTGATATGTTTCGTAGTTGATATAGTTCCAGCCCGCGAAGGTATAACCCTCCTCCTCGGGTTCCGATATCGGCGTAACCGTCTCGCCGTAGAGATACTCCTGAGATTCAATCAGACTCTCGTTCGAGAAATAGTAAATCGTGAATGGAAGCGGTTCCCACAATGCCGTAATCGTAATATTCTCTGCAGGCATTGTCGAAGGAACAGCTCTGTCCCAACCGAGGAAGTCGCAGCCCTCTTTTTCGGGATCGGCCGGACCGGCAACCGCGGTGCCGTAATTCTGTGTTATCGGCGCAATCTGAGTTCCGCCGTCGGTATCAAAGGTTATCGTATACTGGTTTACGGTCCACTTTGCGTAGATATTGATATTCTGATTATTATTGCCGAGATCGGGAACGTTTCCGCTGAAGCTGATTTCATGGCCTGCGGTGCAGCCCGAATCGGTGAACCATCCGCCGAAGGTGTGTCCTTCCTTGACAGGGTCCGAAAATGAGGGATATGCTTCGCCGTAGGTCACGCTTTGGCTTGCGGGAGTGTAGCCGGGCTCATTGAATATGAGGTTATAGGTTTCCGTGCTCCAGTTTGCCGTCACTATAAGGTCCTCATCGGGCATCGTTGACGGGATTGACGGTGACCAGTAGGTGAAATATTTACCCTCTCTCGTCGGCGAGGCAGGAGCCGAAACAGCGGTGCCGTAATCCTGAGTTATTGTACCTATGACGCTGTTATCGATGCTGTCAACAAGCGTGATTGTATGAACATGCGCCGTCCACTGCGCTGTTGCCGTGAGGTTATATGCGGGCATCTTCGTGCCTGTGTAAATGTTATCGGATGCATCGGTATATACCCAGCCGCCGAAATCATGGCCGGTCTTGGTCGGATTCGCAGGCAGGGTGATGGTCTCATCATAATTGAATGTTCTCGGGCTTATCTCCGTTCCGCCCATGCTGTTATAGGTAATCGTGAAGCTTGCGATGCTCCAGTTTGCGACGGCATAGAGGTCAAAATCGGGCATAGTTGTGCCGGTATAGGGGTTCTGGGAAGCATCCTTATATGTCCAGCCCGTGAAGTTATATCCCGTCCTGGTCGGAACCGGCTCCAGGAAAGCCGAATCATAGGCGTAATAGCCTGCAGCTACTGCCGAGCCGCCTGCAGAATCATAGGTTATGGAATGGATATTGACGTTCCACAGCGCGGTGTGTGTGGCGTTATATGCCGGCATAGTGTCGGGCAGAGCCGGATTCCAGCCCGCGAAGGTATAGCCGGTCCTTGTGGGACTCGCGGGAGCGGAGACAGCCGAACCATAGTCCTGAGTGATCGGTGCAACGGAGGTGCCTCCTGCGGAATCAAAGCTTATGGTATATTGATTTACCTGCCACTGAGCAGTGACCGAAGTGTTATTCGGCGGCATTACGGAAGGAATCGACGGATTCCAGCCGATGAAGGTATAACCGGTTTTCACGGGGTCGTCGGGAACGGTTATAGCTCCTCCTACCTCTACATATTGATTTGGAATTATCGATTCATCGCTGTTCGTTATGAACGAGATAAAATAGGTATTCGGCTGCCAGATTGCATAAACCGTATCATTATAACCTACCTGGACATTTGAAGTGGTGGCCTGAGACGGAGTTGCATTCGGATTTGTGCTCCAGCCCTTGAAAGAGTAACCGGTGCGGGTCGCCGTTGTGTTGGGAGTAACGGTCGCATACTGATTTGTGCCGACAGTGACATAGCCCTCCTGAGGCATTGAAAGCGATCCGCCGTTCGCATTGAATTCATAGTGGGTGCAAAGCGCGTTCATCGCATTGTAAAGGTTGCTGGCGAGGGTGCCGGGATCGCTCGCGGGCGCGCCGTCAACCTTAACGAGCTCTTTGCAGGCCGCATTGAAAGCCGCCTGGAACGTGTTCCACTTATAGTTGTTATCAGCTTCAAAGTAACAGCTTGTAATATTATTTCCGCTTATTCCGTTAACACCGAGCGCGGGCATCTTGGCGATCGCCTGCCTGACCGCGGCGCGAAGGACAGATTTATCATAGCAGTGAACATAGAGACCTATGTAGCCGCAGGCGTTGGCATCATATGAACCGTCGGCATTTCCATAGCAACTCTTGACATAGTAATACTGACTTGAGCCGCCGACATTGACAATTGCCTTGTTCCATGCGCCGGCATAGCGGATGCCTTCATTGGTATCATATGAATGTGTGTGCCAGTCGTTACCCTGCCCTGCAAAGATATAGTCCCGTTCCATGGCAGTCGGTCTCAGACCGTCTTCGTCAGTCTTATACCAGGTGCTCCTGTGGCTGAATTCCGTGGTTGACATATCAGCCATCCACCAGTGGCCGGTTCCGTCATCGCAGTTTTCATCGGATGTAACCGCAAGGCCGACAGCGAGGTTCGGAATCTGATTCAGATTCGTATAACGGCTGACATCAACCGAAATATCTCCGGTCGATTTGGCTACCGCTTTAACGACAATATCCTTATTGTTGCCTCTGTATTTTGCGAAAGTGGTATTCTTGACACCCCAATTCTGGTTTGTATCGGCCGAGCCGTTATTATATGAAGACGGGGATCTGTTATTTTCTTTAAGAACATACGCATAGCTCTTGGGAGTTCCGCTTGTGTTCGCATAAGAAACATAGCGGTTGTCACCCGGTTTGCTCGTATCGTGACCCGACCAGCTTGAGGACGCTACGCCCTGCGTAGTGCTTGTCACATTTGTTCCGCCGACGCGGGCGGTATTCGATTTACTGGCGAACGAAGCAAACTCGGTGAATTTAAGATAATTATTCTCTTCATAGCTGTCAAGGCTGCTGGAATGAGAATAATCAGGCATAGCGTCAACATTGATGCCGTGCATACCTGAGAGCCAGGTGAGTGTTCCCGCCCAGTTTGCGCCGGTAGCACCCGATCCTGCCAGTGCACCCGCCGCAATAGGAATGGTGTAGGGCTTGTAGATATAAGAATAGGCATATGCCTTCTTTGCTATCCCGTTTTCGATAAATGAAAGAGCCCAGCGGAGATAGCAGCCTGTCGCCGTGGCGGCGAGTGACGGCGAAGTGCCTCCCGTAATATTGACATAGCTGTTGTTGTTGACCGTTGAGCTGCTCAGAGTCACGGAACCGCCGCTCAGCGAGTTGAAGCTCTTGTCAAGGAAAGCATACGAAAGCGTGCCGGAGCTTGCCCCGTTCAGATTGAAATAGATTTTGCCCGTGGTCTGGGCAACCTCAGCAAGAACGGAACCGTCCGAATTATTATTTACATAATACTGGAACGTGGAAGCAGTCGAGGTGCTCCACGACCTTGCATCCGGGGTGAGGTAAATTGCCTCCGGAACTACAAAAGTAAGGTCGCTGCTTCGCGTGGCCGCGCTCTTCTGACTGCCGAGCGCAAAGGCCGTCTGCATAATCCCGGGCAGCCCGCAGACGCAGGCGCCGAATACAAGCAGCATGGTCATGGCGATTGAGATAATCTTTCTGGTTATCTTCATAGTTCTACCTCCTGCAGAATAAACAAATCAGATGTTTGAATGTGAAAATACTTATCCATTATAAACAATAATACAGTTTAATTATAACAATAAAGTAAGAATAATTCAATAATAATATATTAAATATATTCGATGTATACAATCTGCTTGAAATATGTAACCTCGCGGGCCGTATTTTTATAAAAAGCATTTGTATTTTCCGGATAATATGGTATGATAGTTATATATTCCTTCAGGGAGTGATACTATGCTTAAAGAATCGCTTATTGCAAAGACCGACCCACTCGCCGATAAAAGCCAGATATGGCAGAATAAAGATGTGAGAATCACCTATCTCACATCGCGTCTTATACGCGTGGAAAGCGGTAAATTCACGGACGACGCGAGCTATGCCGTCTGGTTCCGCAGATTTCCCGCAGGAGAATTCAAGGTTGAGGAAGAGGGCAGAAATCTGCTTGTAACAACCGAAGATATCACCTTTGAAATCAAAAAAGGCGTACCCTCATGCATAATACTCGAGGGCAGCAAAAAAGAGGCGGAGCGCGAGGCGGCAAAAGCGAAGGCAAAAGACAAGAAAGATAACGCAGAGGAAGAGGAAGAAACCGAAATCCTTGTATTCGGCGAGCAGAAGAATCTCAAGGGGACCGCGCGCACACTCGACCGCGGCTTCGGCAAAGTTCCGCTCGGCGACGGTTTTCTGACCGAAAAGGGCGTTTATCTCTATGACGACAGCAAAAGCGTGCTGATAGATAAAGACGGCTCATTAAAAGCGCGCGAGGGCGGAAAGGACTATTATGTTTTCGCCTACGGCAAGGATTACCGCGCCGCAATGCAGGCGTTCTACATGATTTCATCTCCCACCCCGCTTGTCCCGAGATTCGCACTGGGCGTATGGTGGAGCAGGTATCACGCCTATACGGATAAGGAATATCTCTCCCTTATGGACAAATTTGAGAAAGAGAATATTCCGCTGACCGTCGCGACAGTCGATATGGACTGGCACTGGGTAAAAGTAAAAGAAAAATTCGGCGCAGATGACGGCGGCTGGACCGGATACAGCTGGAATACAGACCTTTTCCCCGATTATAAGGATTTCCTCAAAGAACTCAAAAAGCGGAATCTCAAAGTAACTCTCAATCTTCATCCCGCGGACGGCGTAAGGAAATTTGAGGATATGTATGCCGACATGGCCGAGGCAAACGGCATCAACCCCAAGAGCGGCGAACCCGTAAAATTCCAATGCGGAAACGATAAATTCTGGAACTCATATTTTGACATTGTTCATAAGCCGTACGAAAAGGACGGCGTGGATTTCTGGTGGATTGACTGGCAGCAGGGAAAGCAGTGGGATGTTCCGGGACTCGATCCGCTGATTGCGCTGAATCATTATCATTATCTTGATAACGCCGAAAACGGCGATATACCGCTGATTCTCTCGCGCTACGGCGGGGTGGGTTCGCACCGCTATCCGCTCGGCTTCTCCGGAGATACGTTCATCAGATGGCAGGCACTCGATTTTCAGCCCTATTTCACGGCAACGGCGGCAAACGCCGGCTATGGCTGGTGGAGTCACGATATCGGCGGTCATATGCTCGGCTACCGCGATGACGAGCTTTATCTCAGATGGATTCAGTTCGGCGTATTCTCCCCCGTTCTGCGTCTGCATTCGAGCAATCTTGAGTTTCTCGGCAAAGAGCCGTGGAAATACCGTAAGGATGTGTGTGAAAGCGCGAAGAAATGGCTGCGTTTCAGGCATAAACTGATTCCGTATATATATTCTCTCGACAGGGAATATCACGAAAACGGCACGGCAATCTGCGAGCCGATGTATTATAACTATCCCGAAGAGGAAAACGCTTATATCGTAAAGAACCAGTATCAGTTCGGCAGGCAGCTCATCGTCTGCCCGATTACGAGCAAAACCGATAAAAAAATCGGGTTCGGCAGGGTCGGCGCCTGGATTCCGGACGGCGAATGGACCGATATTTTTACTCTGCAGAAATACAGGGGCAGTCAGATGCTCTGCCTCAACAGAGAGCTCTATGACATACCCGTACTCGCGAAGGCGGGCTCTGTAATTCCCCTCTCCGCCGACGAAGGCAACTCCGCCGGAAACCCCGAAAAGCTTGATATTCTCGTATTCAAGGGCAACGGATCGTTCACTATGTGGGAGGATAACGGCAAGACCGATTTCGGTGAACACACCGCAAAGACGGTATTTGAGAATTCTTACGATGAAAAGGCAAACAGAATCACTCTTAAAATCCGCGTTGAAGGCGATAAATCTGTTATTCCCGGCGGAAGGGAATACAGAATCATTTTCAGGGATACGGCAAACGAGGATGTGACTGTGAAATATTCCGATGAAGAGATAACGGTCACTCTCGACGACGTCAGAGAAATCGAAAAGGAAGAGCCGAAGGAAACGCTGGTAAATCTTATGTCCCGCTGGCAGAAAGGCAACGTCTCAAAAATGAAGCCGTATATCACACACCTTCGCAAAGCGAAGACAAAAGATGAAATACTCGCGGCCCTTCAGAAGAGCAGTCTTCCCGTAGCTCTCGAGCTTGCGATTGCCGAAAAAATGAAGGAAATCTGATCAGCTTTCAATAATAAAAAAGCCCGTCTTAAGGCGGGCTTTTCTTGTGCACTTTTGATATATCATTGCTAATATTTTTGTGATATAATCACAAACAGAATAATGCAGAAAGAGGCATAAAATTGGCGCGAAACAGATATGAAATTGATATGCTCAACGGTCCGCTGATGCCGAAAATCGTATCGTTTGCCGTACCGCTCATGCTCTCGACTATACTTCAGCTGCTGTTCAACGCGGTTGATTTAATCGTAGTCGGGCGCTTCGCGGGGCACGATTCGCTTGCGGCTGTCGGCGCGACAACTGCGCTGATTTATCTCTTCGTGAACGTTTTTGTCGGCGTTTCCCTGGGCGCAAATGTATGTGCGGCAAGATACTTTGCTCAGAACAACTATGAGAAGATGAACCGCGTAGTTCACACGGCCATAACCGCCGCAGTAATTGCCGGATTCGCCGCTCTTTTTGCCGGATTCTGCTTTGCACGAAAGATTCTTGCGCTTATGGATACGCCCGCGGGCATAATAGATTTATCGGTCCTCTATATGCGTATCTATTTTCTCGGCACTCCCCTCTTTATGGTATATAACTTTGGCGCGGCAATTCTGCGAGCTGTAGGCGATACCAAGCGGCCGATGGTTTTTCTGGTTGTTTCCGGAATTCTGAACGCTGCTCTGAATATGCTGTTTGTAATCGTATTTTCAATGGGCGTTGCCGGGGTTGCGATTGCAACCGTCATCTCACAGGCGCTCTCGTGCGCTCTTGTAATAATCACCCTTCGCAAATGCCCCGAGGAATACCGTCTGCATTTCTCACGCCTCGGGATTGATTGGAGTATTCTCAAAAGCATTGTCTCTATCGGACTCCCTGCCGGAATTCAGGCAGCGGCTATCAATTTTTCAAACGTGCTGCTTCAGTCCAGCGTCAATTCCTTCGGCGAATACGCCATGGCGGGTTACACCGCCGCTCACAACATTTTCGGATTCATATATGCGGCTGCAAACGCGATTACGCAGGGATGTATGACTTTCACCAGCCAGAACCTGGGCGCGAGGAAATATGAGCGCCTGCCGCGCGTCCTGAAAGATTCGCTGATACTGGAAACGCTGTTCTGCCTTGGAATCGGTGCGATTGCGTACTTCTTCGGGCCGATGATAATCGGCATATACTCAACCGACAAAACCGTTATAAACTACGGAATGGAAGTGCTCAGCCTGACCACGCTGACATATTTTCTCTGCGGTTATATGGACTGCCTGCCGGGCGCAATGCGCGGGCTCGGCTATTCAAGCGTTCCGATGATTCTTTCAATAGTCGGCACGGTCGGCAGCAGAATTCTCTGGATTTACTTCGTTTTTCCGCTTCACAGAACCATGCGTTTTCTCTTCGTCAATTACCCTGTCTCCTGGCTCTTCACCTGCATTATGCAGGTCATCTGCTACGTGATAATCAAAAAAATCATGGCAAAGAAGCAGGAAGACCGACAGGAAAGCTTATCCGCACAGGCAGTATAATAATAAAACCCGCCTTAGGGCGGGTTGTTTTTATGGCTGAATCTTTTTACCAATTGAAAATCTCGTCCGGATTTTCGAATATACCTTCAAGACGCTTGATGAACGGAATAAGCTTGCCGAAATCGAGCGCTCTGTGGTCGAAAACAAGCTGCATCGGCATTACGTTTCCGGGAACTACTATATCATTTCCGTTTTCATCCAGAACAACAACGGGCTGCTTCTGGACCGAGCTCATACAGAGAACGAAAACCTCGGGCGGAATGATTGCGAGCATAGTGCAGCGGCCGTGAATTCCTCTGGTCGTTGAGCCGATATTCGAAATACAGACCGTTCCCTGACGGATATCCTCTTTAGTGAGGCGGTCGGTCTCGGGAATCTGATAATACTCCTTCTTGGCTTTGCCCTTGAGAGTTTCGACCTTGTGCTTTCCGAATTTCGCGCCGATGAGTCGGTTTACAGCCTTGAGAACATGCCCCTTTTTGAGCTTCTGAATCGTATCGTCAAATGAGATGGAATACATTACCTCATCGAGATTGGTATTCGCAATTCTGCGGGCGGTATCATTTATATAATCATTGAGCTCCGAGAGGGACTTGCTGCCGATATCGTGAAGATTGATGGTCATCATCTCGTTATTCGGGAGCACCCAGGTCATGGAGGCGTGAATATCTTCATACTCGGTAACATAGCCCTTGACTCTCTTCTGATCGAAGTGAATCTGAGCGTTAAGCTCGGGAGCGCATTTGAGTCCCTCGGTTATCGCCTTGAGCATAATGGTATTGACAGTGATTTTGCTCTCAAATTTACCCGAAGCGTTGAGGCGCTTGACCGCGTCCATAAATTTTGTTACTTCGGGCTCATAGCTGTAGCCGATATGGGGCACTGTCTGCCAGGCCTCGGTGGTCATATTCGCAATGATTTTTCTCTGAATTCCGAACCAGGTTGTCTTGATGGGCTTCATTTTTATTCCTCCGATAATAACTTTAACAGGATAAATTATATCACCCGATATATTAAATTACAATTGATATCTGTTCCAATTGTAGACTCCCTGTATGAAAATCTTTTGTAAAAAAACATAAATTTACCCGCCCCTGTGAACAGGGGCGGGATTTTTATTCAGCCGTTAGGTTTTATAAGTCTCTGTCTGCCGGTTGATTAATTGAACCAGGTTGCAGTATCAGCCGTTGCTGCCTGACTAATCTCAACTCCGGCGATATGGTTGACCTTCTGGCCTATGATTGCGGCATCGTCTGCGGTTACATGACCGTCGCGGTTAACGTCAGCTGCAACTCCGATAAAGGGCTCAAGCTCAGCTTCGCTCTGGTTTGTAACAATCATATTGATTATGGTCTTGTCGGCGGAGTCGATTCTGGCATCGCCGTTAACGTCGCCGATAAGAACTGCATAATATCTGAATGCTTCAGCGTAGTTGACACGGCCTACAAGATAGGAGCCGGTGCCGCCGCCGTATTGACCTTTAACCGCATTGAAGTCGTTCGATCTGCCGTTCTCGGTAAAACCGCTGGATACGAATACCTTATTGTTGTCGCCGTACATGGGCATTGTGCCTTCACTGTCGGTGAAGTTGACGCCTTCCTCCATACCGAGGATTACTCTGTAAGATCTGTTGTCGCCGGTCTTTGTCCATATACAATCGGTATTACCGATAGCTCCGAGAATGTCAAGGTTTGAATCGTTATCCGGGCTGGGATCCTTGATTGCGCCGGGAGTGATTCCCTCGGGGAAGTCAAGGGCTCCGATAACCGCGTTAAGGATGGTGGCTTCTTCATCGATATTATCCTGGAATTCAACATCCTGCCCCTGGTTGTTGTTATAGAAGGTTTCAGCAACCTGAAGAGCCGCAACAAGGTTATTGAGTGTTTCTGTAGTATAACCGACATCTCTGTCAACCTCAGGACCTATGCCGAGCGGGCCGTTGATGATGGCTCTGGCCATCTCTATAAGCTGATAGAGTGTTGTCCAGTCGGGCTTGGCATCGAAATCTTTAAGGTTGTAGTATGCCTTGAGAATTGCCTTGTAAGCTTCTGTGATGAGCGACTGAAGGATATGAGCGCCGTTCGAACGCGCTGTAATGAGCGCCTGGCCGTATTCATAAGCTCTCTGGAACTCATCGTATGTCTTTGCGGTGTAAGCGGTGGTCCAGGTACCGAAGGAGTTCTTCTTCTGGTTGCGCTTATTGGTTACGCTGCTCTTCCAGCTTTCCTGAGTATAAGCAAGTACCCACTGAAGAGAAGTGATATCAGTCTCATTACCCTCAAGAGCTGCCTCACGGTTTGCAATTCTCCAGGAGAGGTTGTCATAGTAGTCGTTGAGACGATCGTTGTACTCTCTGGCTGTCTTCGCGAATTCAATGTATGCCTTCTGAATCTCATTCTTGACTTCGTCGGCATTCTCTGCGCCGGGAGTATAGGAAGAGATGGGCTTAAGCGAAATGGGAGTTCCGCTGTTGCTGTCATCATACCAGTTGCCGAACGCGTTCTTTCCGTTGAGCGATGCGCCGAAGAGTTTGAAGGACTTTCTGGTAATCTTATTGTTTTCACTGTCGAAGGTGATTCCGAGGCCGTTGCAGAGGGTGTTGATAGCGCTGCGGTTTGCGGTGCTGAGCGCTGCCCATGCCGCTGCTATGCCTGCTTCATCCTTGCCGGTGATGGTGAATGTATTGTTGCCGAGAGCAAGGCGTACTATTGCCTCAGTATCGCCGACGCCCATTGTGACATCGTGAGTGGTGCCGTCTTCTTCGGTAGCGTCCGCATAAGCAAGAGCTTCTGCAACAACTTTATATGCGTTATTATTTGCGAAGGGATAAGACTTGGTTGTTCTGGTGTTCCAGACAGTGTCGGCATTATAATTCGCGACCTGGGGACCAATATAGCTTTCAGCCGAGCTTTCGTTACCGGTGATATAGAACGGATAAGGTGTCTTCTCGCCGGGTGTGGCAACATTATCGCTGAGCTGTCCGGCCGCTCTGAGCTGCATCTTTACGAAGTACATGAGCCATGCGCCGTAAGCATCGGAAAGAGTGCTGTGAGCGTAGGTGTTGAATTCGCCGATGAATTCTTCGGCATCCTCAACTGCGTTGAAGTAACGGTTGGTATAGAATACCTGGAATGCTCTGAAGTCTTCTCTTGCGGAGGTTCTGTAACCGGCGGGGAATACTACCTCGCCCTTGCTGCCGGTCTGATAATCATTGCCGCTCTTGTTTGCGGTAATCGAATGAATGCCGGTATAGTTATACTGTCTCTCTTTTACGACACCGTCTACTACTTCGATATCGGTGGTGGTTTCGGTTGCAGTACCTGTTCTGTAGTTATCCTTGACATAGAGCTTAAAGACTCTGTTGCCGTTCTCGGTGAGGCGCTTCGCATAGCTGTTTTCAACATAAGCAGCTGCTGCTTCGGCCTGGCTCATTCTGCCGTATTCGGCAGGGAATACTACCTTGTATTTTACGGAACCGCCGATTGTCTCGTGGTCGGTCTCCGCATTGAAGGATACGCCGATCTTGGAAGCAACGTCTGCCGCTTTCGCATCCGAATTGAAGTAAACGGGACCTGAGAACGCGGCCGCATTCATATCGGCTTCTGCATTGTTGATATCAAGATAAGTCTGAAGATCTTCAAGCTCGATCTGATTGTTGCCGATATAATTGATCTGCTGTGCGCCGGGAGCTGTGGTATTATAGTATTTATATGACTTTACAGCGCCGCTCAGAAGAAGCGGGAAGATTACGCTGCAGAGTGTCTGGCCGTAAGACTTGAGATATGTAAGGAGCTTGATAAGGAGATCATACAGCGGAGTGCTCTGAGTGGTTCCGATAAGACTCTCAAGATTTGTGAGGGTTGTGGAAGCCGAGTAGACTGTTCTGTTGGATACGGGAGGAAGCAGCGGGTTGCCGCCGAATACCGTACCGAGAACACGGTCAACAAGGTTGATAACAACCTTTGTGACAGAGTTGTTGAGCTCGCCTGTGGTGTTGACGCCGAAGAGTGAAACAATCCTCTGAAGGTCAAGTGTGCAGAGACTCTGTCCGAGCCACTCATTGATAAGACCCGATGCGCCGTAATCCGCAACCCAATCGGGAAGCCAGTTGTAAGGAATAAGTACAAATAATGTATTATTTAAAAGAGTATAGAGCGCGTTTCTGATTTCTGAAGTAGGAATATTGCTGATTCTGTTGATTGCAGTACCTGTTGAAGGATGATTGTTGAGGGCGGTTCTGAAGGTTGTGAGAGCACTGTTGAATGTGTTCTTCCATGTACCGGCTGAACCGTCATCATTGTTGACGAACTGCATTGAGCCGGGATCCCACTTGCCCGCGAATATGGGCATATAGGTTGCGACAGCCCAGGTAAGGAATTCCATTGCGAATACTTCAAAGCTTGTATCGGTTTCAAGCTTGAATCCGAGACCCTGCTCGAAATCCTGCCAGCCGGAGAGGAAGTACGCGCCGAGTGAAGCGCCGATATCCATAGCTGCTCTGGGGATTGTGACTTCCTTTGAATTCTGACCGTTCACCGAAGGAATTGTGATGGTCTCGGTGAAGGGAAGAGGAGTAACGTTCTGGCCGACTTTCGGGATATAGGGCTCTCCCTTAAGCTGAGCCATAGCGGCATCGAGACGATCGAAGTAATTGTTCTCGGGGATATACTGAGCCGCGAGAGATGCAAGAGCATAAGCGCCGACCATCGGGATGGTATCCGCATCTTTATTGAAGTAGCAGCCGTCAACAAAGTGGTTGAGGAGAATCTTGACGAGAGCTGCGTAGATATTCTGATTGGAGAGAACATACTTGGGTCTAATGAAATCGGGGTTGATATAGTCGCTCTGACCGTCATCGGTGGTGTTTGCTACTGCACCGTTGCTCTTGAAGGTGTAGTAAACATTACCTGTGGTCTCATTGACATGCTTATAGAGCTGCTCAGCTTCTTCTTCTACCGTGCCCTGAACTTTCTGACCGTAGTAGGTAAGATAAATATCGTCGCCGGTCTTGTCAACCCACTTCTCATTCATCTCTTCGTTGGTGTAGGTAAGTCCTTCGGGAACTTCGAAACCGAAGAGCGGGAAGAGGCCGGGAAGCGCACGCGCAATATCGTTGAGAAGGGACATGAAGTTGTCTGTAAGCTGAATGCCGCTGTAGGAAATCTTTACGAATGTTGAAAGACCGCCTTCAACGAAGAACCAGTGAAGAAGTTTCTCAATCTTGGGGATGGGATATGTTTCTTCATCGGAATTGTATGTGATGGCGGGAGCGCCGTTCGCAACGCAGAGACCTTCGATAGCGCCGGTGATGGCGGTGAAAATCATATCCTGCATGATTGCGGTGTCGCCCTTGCCGTCATTGACGGAGGGATCGATATCGAGAAGATCGATAAGCAGATCCTCGAGCTTGTCGGAAACGAAGCCGCTCAGAAGAGCGTTGATGGCATTGTTGACGAGCTGATAGAAGTTCATCTTTGCGCCGGCATCGGGCTGACCGTCGCCGTTTCTGTCAACCGTAATGGCTTCGGCTCCGAGGCTCGCTCCGCCGGGATAATTGCCGATATCGGGAAGGAATGCCTCAAAATTCTCGCCGAGAACCGACTTGCCGCCGTCGGCAGCCTCTGTACCGGTACCGGTAACAAGCGCCCAGTTGACGATATTCTGGAGATCCGAGTCAACAGTTACACCGGAGGGAAGAGCGCCGTCGGTATCAAAATCGCTGTTGACGAGCTTCTGATAGAGAAGTTTCTTCAGGAAGCTCGGGAGATCCTGAAGGATGGGGCCGACGTTTTTAATGCCCTTGATAGCTCCGTCAAGAGTACCGAAGCCGATTGAACCGTTGGTAATCTTTGCGAGAGTATTCTTGTTTCTGTCGAGGAATTTGATAAGGGTCATAAGGACCTGCATATCGGTCTGTGCGACTTTATCGCCCGAATAGTTGACGTTACGATAGACAATGTTGCCGTTGACGGCAAGGTCATCGCCGTTAAGGCTCTTGATATCGCCGAGATCCATGCCGGTAACGATTTTGCCCGCAAGGCCTGTTACGCCTAGACCGCCTAAAACCGTAATATCCGCTACATTTCTGATATAATCGCTGTCATGCTGAATGGCATAAAGTAAATTATAAAGGAAATACATAGCGGTGTCTATGCTGGTTAAATCAGCTTCTAGATATACTTTTACCGAATACTGATTAAATACCGGTTCCTTGCTTAAGTCGAGAGCCGCTTCATAGAGAAGGTTGTCAAGAAGGTCAAGGACATAGCCGGCACCCTGCTCGGCTGTGAACCTGTACTTCGAGACGCCGTCGGAATATGATTCCGGATACATGTTGGCTACTTCATAGTTATTATCTCTGGTTTTTGCAAAGGCGGTCGGAATACCGATGCCCATAACCATGATTGCAGCCAGAACAAGTGAAAGAACTTGTTTTGCCTTTTTCATAAAATGCACCTCCGTTGAATTTGCCGCCTGAGCGGCGTAAAAGCACATATACTTACGCCCTTAATATTATAAGCGTGTTATTGTACAAATCATACCCAAATATAAACTTTTTGTAACTAAATTATGAACAAATTATTAAGTTCGTCATATTGCCGGATTGAGGTTTCTTTGTTTGTGAACGTTGCATAAAAAACGCGCTTTTCCGCCCCTTCTCCTCAACGCGGACGGATTGGGCGAACAGGATTGAACGGCATCTGAATTTCATACATTCCGCAGGAATAACCGCCCGGAAAATATAAAAAAACCGCCTCAGAGGCGGTTAAAAAACTATTTGACTATTTGTATTATATTGTGGTCCATACTGTCATACAAAGCATAATTATCATCATAAGTCATTTCTTTATTTGCCTTATCATTTTTATAAACCAGGCACCTTAATGTATCGTCGTTATCTATAAGCTTGTCGTTTCCCTTGTCACCGCATCCGACTTGTTCTTTATAATCAATATCGCTGTCATAATACATATAAGTAAGTCTGTAGTCAACCTTTTTATTTTTAAATTTGACTATTTCATAGATAATCAGACCCGAATACTGTTTTCTGACTACGATCTGCTTATTCTTCACGGTTTTTCCGAGCTCGCTCTCGAGCTTGGCTATATCCTCATCGACTTTGACCTGTCTCTCGGAAGCCTCTTTGGCTGACTGGGATTCGCTCTCTTCAACGTATTTGCTGTAATCCTCCTCGTTTGTGATTATCATCTTCTGGCAGGAGCAGACGCCGAAAAGCACGAAGCACAGCAGCAATACCGATAACGCCTTTTTCATAATGATTCCTCCAATATATATTTATGTTGTTATTATGATATTACCGTATTTCACAAAGCTTGCACGGGGATAAACTTTATGTAACGGTTTTATTAATAATGAATTAACTGCGATGAGCAATAAAGCCCTCGAGCAGGCGCGGGAGCAGGGTTTCCGCTTCGCGCGCAAGAGAATAATCGCCGTTTGAGAGGCACCAGTCGCTGATAAGAGCCCTCTCGCACATTGCGTAGGCGCGCACGATTTCGTTGACGGACATTTCTTCGGCAAATTCGCCTTTTTCCTTGCCTTCAATCACAATCGAGCGAAGAAGCTTATAATATGTACGGTTATGGTCGAGCAGGTTGCGGTCCCCGCTTGAAATCAGCTGGGATGAATACAGACGGGCGAGCAGGTCCATCGAAACGGAATTCTCAATATGTCTGAAAAGCTCGCGGTTGAGATAAAGCAACTTTTCAATCGCTGTATCAAGTCCGCTCACCGAAGGTTCAAGCTCCTCATACTTGCTGTCGAAAACGCTCGAGAGTGTATTGAGCAGTTCATCCTTGCTCTTGAAATAATGATAGAACGAACCGCGCGAGGTATGCGATTCATACACGATATCCTCGACCGTCGTATTATCATAACCGTATTTATAGAACAGCGCCCAGGCGGCGTTGACTATTTTCATGCGGGTATTGCGGGAATCTTTTTTAGGCATAGGGATTCCTCAGTTCTTGAGCGACTGCATCGGGGCGGGAATTCTTCCGCCTCGGGCAATGAATTTTGAGGGCGAATAAGTTGAGAGGGGCATAACCGGACCGCCTCCGAGAAGTCCGCCGAAATCAAGCTCCTCGCCGACTTTCTTACCGACAGCGGGAATAACCCTGACCGCAGTAGTCTTTGAATTGACCATACCTATCGCGGCTTCATCGGCGATTATCGCGGCAATGACATCGGCGGGTGTGTCCCCGGGAATATTTATCATATCGAGGCCGACCGAACAGACAGCCGTCATCGCCTCAAGCTTGTTTATCGTAAGCGCTCCGCAGCGCGCGGCGTCAATCATACCGGCGTCTTCCGTAACCGGAATAAACGCGCCCGAGAGACCGCCGACGTGCGACGACGCCATGACTCCGCCCTTTTTGACAGCGTCATTGAGAAGAGCGAGGGCTGCGGTGGTACCGTGGCAGCCGCAGACTTCAAGCCCCATTTCTTCGAGAATATGCGCGACGGAATCGCCGACAGCGGGGGTCGGAGCGAGGGATAAATCGACAATGCCGAACGGCACTCCGAGACGCTCGGACGCTTCAGCCGCAACGAGCTGACCCATTCTCGTAATCTTGAAAGCCGTCTTCTTGATAAGGTCGGCTACCTTTGTAAGATCCATTGTGTCGCTCGCCTTTGCAAGCGCTGCGCGCACAACGCCGGGTCCCGAAACGCCGACATTTATTACGCAGTCCGGCTCGCCGGCTCCGTGGAACGCGCCTGCCATGAACGGGTTGTCCTCAGGGGCGTTGCAGAATACGACGAGCTTCGCGGGGCCTATGCAGCCCTTATCGGCAGTGAGTTCGGCTGCCTTGCGCACCACCTTGCCCATCAAACCGACCGCGTCCATATTTATACCGGTTTTAGTTGAGCCGATATTTACTGAAGAGCAGAGGAAATCGGTCGATGCAAGTGCTTCGGGAATCGCCTCAATAAGCTCTTTATCGCCGGGTCCGAAGCCCTTGTGAACGAGAGCCGAAAAGCCGCCGAGGAAATTGACTCCGCAGGTCTTCGCGGCCTTATCGAGAGTTTTGGCAAGCTTTACGGCATCCTTATCGTCGGCAGAAGCGAGAATCATCGCGGCGGGAGTAACGGAAATGCGCTTATTGATAATCGGAATTCCGAGTTCCTTCTCAATCTGCTCTCCGGTCGCCACCAGATTCTTCGCGTAGCGTGTGATTTTATCATAAACCTTCTGACACATGGTATCGGAATCCGAGTGGCAGCAGTCGAGGAGCGAAATGCCCATCGTGATAGTGCGCACATCGAGATTCTCATCCTGTATCATAGTGATTGTTTCGAGAATATCTCTTGCGTTAAGCATTGAATTTCACCTCAGATTGTGTGCATTGCGTTGAAAATATCTTCGTGCATGGCGTGGATTGAAAGATTCATCTCTTTGCCCATTTTTTCGAGATTCTCGGCAAAGTCGGTGAACGGCACGCTCGCCTTGGATATATCAACCATCATTATCATCGCAAACATATCCTGAAGGATGGACTGCGTGACCTCGAGAACATTGATATTGTTCTCTGCGCATTTGACGGAAACCTTCGCGAGAATTCCGACCATGTCCTTACCTATAACCGTTATTACTGCTCTCATTGTTTTCTCCTTATATATCAAGTATTTCGATAATATCGCCGACAATAAAATCGGCGCTTGTTTCAATATTTTTATCCTTCGTGAAAAGGCAGCCGAGAGTGCCCGCGTTCTTACCCGAAAGCACATCGAGCTCCCTGTCGCCGATCATCAGCGTCCGGCTTTTATCCAGATTGTATTTTTCGCAGATGTAATTCACGCCGTCGGGCGCAGGCTTCGGGGTGAAGGCATAGGATGAATCGACGCACTCGGTGAAATAATCAAGCAGACCGTATTCTCCGAGATAATGCTGAGAGCTCTCCCTGCCTCTGTGGGAATAAAGGAACTGCCTTGCTCCCCTCTTTGCGAGAATTTCAAGGGCTTTAACGGTGTTTTCAAACGGAACCGCCCTCGGCTCCATATCGTAAATATGCTCTATCTCGCTGTGACGGCGCGCCATTTCCGGGGTGACTGCGTAATGGGAATAGCAGGTTTCAAAGGTGATTTCAAAGAGCGCCTTCGCCTCATCAAAATCAACCGGCCTGCCGTATTCCTCCATCATGACCTGAAACGCCTTGGTGATATGGGGATAGCTGTCAAAAAGCATCCCGTCAAAATCCCAGATATAATTCTCAATCATCGGTATAACCGTCGGGATTATTCGACTGCCAGCGCCAGGAATCCTCGCACATTTCGTCGATATCTCTCTGAGCGACCCAGCCGAGCTCCGCCTTCGCCTTTGAGGGATCGGAATAGCAGGTCGCGAGGTCGCCTGCGCGGCGGTCCGCGATTTCGTATTTGAGCTCGTGTCCGCAGGCCTTTTCAAAAGCGTGGATAACGTCGAGCACGCTGTAGCCCCTGCCTGTGCCGAGATTATAGGTGAAGCAGCCCTTCTCGCCGATTATCTTCTCAACCGCTTTGATATGGCCGAGAGCAAGATCGACTACATGGATATAGTCGCGCACTCCGGTTCCGTCGGGAGTCGGATAATCGTTGCCGAAAACGGTGATATGGTCGAGCTTGCCGACCGCGACTTTTGCGATATAGGGAACGAGATTATTCGGAATACCGTTGGGGTCCTCGCCGATTTTTCCGCTCTTGTGAGCGCCGATGGGATTGAAATATCTGAGCAGGCAGGCACTCCATTCGCCGTCCGCAAAGCAGGTATCCCTGAGAATTCTCTCAATATATAATTTGGTTGTGCCGTAGGGATTCGTGGTCTTGCCCTCCGGCATATCCTCTCTCAGAGGCGATTCGTTTTCCGCCCCGTAAACAGTCGCCGACGAAGAGAAAACAATCTTCTTGCAGCCGGCATCGCGCATTGCTTCAAGAAGCTTCACGGTGCCGCCGATATTGTTATCATAGTATTCAAGCGGTTTCTCAACACTCTCGCCGACCGCCTTTAGGCCGGCAAAATGTATGACCGCGTCAATCTCATTCTCGGCAAAGACTTTATCGAGGAATTCCTTATCCCTGATATCGCCCCTGCAGAATTTCACGGTCTTTCCCGTAATTTCTTCAATGCGTTTTATACTTTCGCTCTTGCTGTTGCAGAGATTATCGAGTATAATGGTATCGTAACCGGCGTTGAGAAGTTCAACAGCGGTATGCGAGCCGATAAAGCCCGCGCCGCCCGTAACAAGGATTTTCATAATACACCCTCCGGAAAATTATTCACGCTATATTATATCTTATTGAAATTAAAAAATCAATGACCGAGTTAATATTAACCCATAATAAATTTTTAATTTGAAATGAATTGTGAGGAAAGACTATGCTTAACCTTACAGACAGCGCAACCGTAAAATCAATTCTGACAAAGCACGGCTTCAGTTTTTCCAAAAATCTGGGGCAGAATTTTATAATAAACTCCGATATCTGCCCCGAAATGGCGGAAAGCTGCGGAGCGGATTCCGAAAGCGGAGTGCTTGAAATAGGTCCCGGCATAGGCGTGCTGACCAAAGAGCTCTGCCTGCGGGCGAAGAAGGTTGTCTCGATTGAGCTCGATAAGCGCCTGCTTCCGATTCTCGATGAAACAGTCGGGGAATTTGACAATCTTAAAATAATCAACGGCGATGTGATGAAAACCGATCTGAAAAAGGTTCTTGAAGAGGAATTCGGCGGTATGCCCGTTTATGTCTGCGCTAACCTCCCCTACTACATCACTTCGCCGGTAATAATGATGCTGCTCGAAAGCAATCCGGGTATTAAAGCAATAACCGTTATGGTGCAGAAGGAATGGGCGGACAGAATCATTTCTCCGGTCGGCTCAAGGGACGCGGGCGCCGTGACTGTCGCAGTGAATTACTATTCCGAAGCCCGGAAGCTTTTCGGCGTTTCCAGGAATTCTTTTATGCCCGCGCCGAAGGTTGACAGCGCCGTAATCCGGATGGATATCCGCGAAAAACCGCCTGTTGAGGTCGAGGATGAAAAGCTCTTTTTCGCACTCGTAAAAGCGGCATTCGGTCAGCGCAGAAAGACTGCGCTCAATTCCCTTTCATCCGGGCTCGGCATCTCCAAAGACACTGTAGCTCACGCTCTCACGCAATGCGGATTCGATACGAATGTGCGCGCGGAGACGATGACCATGGAGAAATTTGCGATCCTTTCAAACCTTCTTTTTAATTTCCAAAAATAATATATTCTATTGACAATCATTATAATTTGTGATAATTTTTAATTTGCAATAACAGAGGCGCGGAAATCATCAGTAACCCGGTTGACGGCAGGGCATGCCGCGGGTGAAAGGGGTTTTCGCCGAGGCGGAATCAGGCGCCCCTATGATTCTGCCGGGCCGTTGCAGAATATGTAACGGACTGTCACGGGAGTGGAGTGCTGTTTGCAGATAAAACCTGTAAAATCACGGCTCCGTAACCGCACGTTATGGGGCCGAATTATTTTTTTGGAGGGATTTCCAATGACCAGGAGAAGATGGATGCTCGCAATCATTCTTACGGTTGCGCTCCTCAGCTCACTATTCACCACATTCGCTCTCGCGGATAACGAGGCGGACGTTCCCGAAACCGCAGTTGCAGGCGAAGAAGCTGTTTCCGCCGCTGACGAAAGCGCCCCGACGCTCATAGCACCCGCGCCGGACGGCGAGGAAGAAACAGTTCCCGAAACGGAAGAAAAAGCCGAAACTCTCGCTGCGACCGACGCCGAGGAGGTCACCACCATCGGCGCGACCGCGGGTGATGTATTCACTCTCGGCGAAGGCGAAGACGCAGTTGAATACGACCTTTCGGACGGCGAACAGGCAGCCGCTTATGTTGACGGCTACGCGGACAATATCTCCGCAGACCCCTCGTTTGACAGCCATATCAAGACCGCTATAGCCAAGGTCCGCGAGTCAATCAAGGGCTACGCTACATTCCTTGCGCTGCTTCCCCCGCTCATCGCAATTATTCTCGCGCTCATCACCAAAGAGGTCTATTCCTCGCTTATCGTCGGTATCATAGTCGGCGGTGTCATCTACGCGGGCGGTAACTTTGAAACCATTATGAATCATGTTGTTCAGGACGGTTTCATCGCTTCCGTTGCTGACAGCTGGAATGTCGGTATTCTCATATTCCTTGTAATTCTCGGCACTATAGTCGCTCTTATGAATAAGGCGGGCGGCTCGGCCGCATTCGGCCGCTGGGCTGTTAAGCACATCAAGTCAAGAGCAGGCGCACAGGTCGCGACAATCTGCCTCGGCGTTCTGATTTTCATCGACGACTATTTCAACTGCCTTACCGTCGGCTCGGTTATGAGACCTGTTACCGACAGCCACAAGGTTTCAAGAGCTAAGCTTGCCTACTTAATCGATGCCACTGCGGCTCCCGTCTGCATCATTGCTCCCATTTCATCCTGGGCGGCGGCTGTTGCGGGCTTCGCAAGCTCCGCAGGCGCAAAGAACGGAATCGAGCTCTTCCTTCGCGCTATCCCCTATAATTTCTACGCGCTCTTCACAATTCTCATGATGTTCGTTCTCGTTATCGCAAAATTCGACTACGGTCCGATGAAGCTTCACGAGAAGAACGCCACAGAGAACGATGACATATTCACCTCAGGCACTAAGCAGGCAATCGAAGAGATGCAGGTAAACGAAAAGGGCAAGGTTATCGACCTTATCATCCCCGTGGTATTCCTCATCATATCCTGCGTTATCGGCATGATTTACACCGGCGGATTCTTCAGCGGCGCTAACTTCATTGAAGCGTTCTCCGATTCCGATGCATCCGTAGGCCTTGCGCTCGGCGGCGCGGCAGCCCTTGTATTCTCCGTAATTTACTTCGTAATCAGAAGAACAATCAAATTCAGAGATATAATGGAATCCCTGCCCGACGGCTTCAAGGCAATGGTTCCCGCAATCCTCATCCTTGTATGCGCATGGACTCTTAAAGCAATGACCGATTCACTCGGCGCGAAGATATTCATTTCACAGCTCGTTGAAGGCACTGCAGGCGGATTCCAGATGTTCCTGCCCGCAATCATCTTTGCAATCGCGGTCGGTCTCTCATTCGCAACCGGCACTTCATGGGGAACCTTCGGCATCCTCATCCCCATCGTTCTCAGCGTATTTGACGCTTCCAATCCCCTCGCCATCATCTCCATCTCGGCATGTATGGCAGGCGCTGTCTGCGGCGACCACTGCTCACCGATTTCGGATACGACGATTATGTCCTCCGCCGGCGCGCAGTGCGACCATATCAATCACGTTTCAACCCAGCTGCCCTATGCCATGACAGTCGCGGGCGTTTCGTTCGTGACCTATATCCTCGCGGGTATTCTCGGCAGAAACGGTATGGGCATCATCGCCCTTCCCGTCGGCGCGGTTCTTATGGTTCTCACGCTGATAGTTGTTAAGAGCGCAACCGCGAAGAAAGCGGCATAAGCTATTATAAAAACGCGGTGCATCGCATAAGCGGTGCGCCGTTTTCTTTGGCTTTTTACAGTTTTACAGCTGAAATTTGCTCTTGATTTTTTTACTGCCCTCGGTTATAATACAAGGGCGAAATATTCGCCGGTGTGATGGAATTGGCAGACGTGCCGGACTCAAAATCCGGTGGGCTAATACCCCGTGCGGGTTCGACCCCCGCCACCGGCACCAAAAAAATCCTCGTCTTCGGGCGAGGATTTTCTTTGTATTAAAAGACTTGACAAGATGAGAATAATAATCTATATAAATACAGATATGTCGCCGATTTATCGGTAACCCCACCAAGTAGAGTCTGGGGGGCATATCTTTTTTGTTTCCCAAAATGGTATAAAAAAGGACAAGATCGTAAATATGGGGCGGCAGTTTAAGAAAACTGAAGCTCGCATATCTCCCTTGTCCGAAAGAAGAATACCATACAATTATCAATATGTCAATCCCATTATGGCCGATAAATGCTTAGACATAATACGATGATAAATGAATAAAAAAGGAACACTGCCCACCGAATTAACGATGTGACGCGTCCCGTAGGTTGCGCGCTGGAAGCAGTATTCCTTTGCAGAGGCGTCGGTAATCAACCCGCCTCACACTCTGCATCTAAATGGTAACATAGATTAAGCTTTATGTCAAGACAAATCATTTCAAACTGAAACCATAAAACTACCCGCAGCAGATTGCTCTGCTGCGGGATTTGTTTTTGCTGTGTATGTATTATTCCGCGTCGGCTGCGGGAGCGTAGAGATCCTTGAGTCTGAGCAGGTGAGCATATCTCTCGACGGAAGTCTTTTCGGCTCTGTCGAAGAGAGCTTCGGCTCTGTCGGGGAATGCGCGGGTGAGTGAGGAGTAACGGGCCTCGCCCATGATGAAGTCTCTGTAGCTCGCGGTTGCGGGCTTGGAATCGATAGTGAACGGATTCTTGCCTTCCGCCTTGAGAGCGGGATTGTATCTGAAGAGGTTCCAGTAACCGCAGTCAACAGCCTTCTTCATCTCAGCCTGGCAGTTGGTCATGCCGCCCTTGATGGAGTGCATCTCGCAGGGTGCGTAGGCGATGATGATTGACGGGCCGTGATATGCTTCGGCTTCGTTGAGGGCCTTGATGGTCTGGTTGTTGTCAGCGCCCATAGCGATCTGAGCAACATAAACATAGCCGTAGCTCATTGCGATTTCGGCGAGGCTCTTCTTGGCAACTTCCTTACCTGCGGCCGCAAACTGAGCGACCTGGCCGATGTTGGATGCCTTGGAGGCCTGTCCGCCGGTGTTGGAGTAAACCTCGGTATCGAATACCATGATATTGACATCTTCGCCGGAAGCGAGAACGTGGTCAACGCCGCCGAAGCCGATATCGTATGCCCAGCCGTCGCCGCCGAAGATCCATACGGACTTCTTGGCAAGGTATTCTTTATTGGCAACGATTGCCTTGCAGTTTTCGCAGTCTCTGTCCTTGACAGCTTCAACAAGAGCGTCGGCAGCAGCTGCGTTTGCCTTGCCGTCTTCAAGAGTATCGAGATATGCCTGAGCCGCCGCTTTTGCTTCCTCGGGAGCGCTGTCGCTCTCGGCGATATGCTTCACTCTCTCGATGAGAGAATTGCGGACCGCCTTCTGGCCGAGATACATGCCGTAGCCGTGCTCTGCGTTATCTTCAAAGAGGGAGTTTGCCCATGCGGGGCCGTGACCCTTCTTATCAACGGTGTAGGGTGATGTTGCCGCGGGGCCGCCCCAGATTGAGGAACAGCCGGTGGCGTTGGAGATATACATTCTGTCGCCGAAGAGCTGAGTGATAAGGCGCGCATAGGAGGTCTCGGCACAGCCTGCGCAGGAACCGGAGAACTCAAGCAGCGGAGTCTTGTACTGGCTGCCGATTACTGTGTTGTCCGCAAGGTCTTCCTTGACGGAAACATTGGCGACCATATAATCGAATACGGGCTGCATTGCATCCTGGCTCTCTCTGGAGACCATCTTGAGCGAATTGGTCGGGCACACGCCGATACAAACGCCGCATCCCATACAGTCAAGCGGGGAAACCGCGAGGGTATACTGATAAGAATCCTTGCCCTTGCCCTTCTTGGGAACGATGATTGCGTTCTCGGGAGCGGCAGCCGCTTCCTCTGCGGAGAGGGCGTAAGGTCTGATAGTTGCGTGCGGGCAGACATAAGCGCACTTGTTACACTGAGCGCAGGTCTCGCCGTTCCATGCGGGAACCATGACCGCAACGCCGCGCTTCTCATAAGCGGCAGCGCCCTGCTCGAAGGTGCCGTCAACATGATCCATAAACGCGGAAACGGGAAGAGCGTCGCCGTTCATTGCGCCTACGGGCTTCATGATGGAGTCAACCTGCTTGACGAGCTTGGCGGGACCGTTTTCAGAAACCGCTTCTGCGGTATCGACTGCGTTTGCCCAGTCAGCGGGAACGTCGATCTTCTTATATGCGGTAGCGCCCGCGTCGATTGCCTTCTCGTTCATCTGGACAATTTCGATGCCCTTCTTCATGAACTTCTGGGCCTTCTCTTTCATATAGCCGATTGCTTCCTCTTCGGGAAGAACCTTTGAAAGTGAGAAGAATGCGGACTGAAGAATTGTATTTGTTCTCTTGCCGAGACCGATTTCGGCGGCAAGGTCGATAGCGTTGACGGTGTAGAGCTGGATGTTGTTTGCGGCGATATACTTCTTGGCTTCCGCGTTGAGCTTCTCGCCGAGCTCCGCCTCATCCCACTGGCAGTTGATGAGGAATACGCCGCCGGGCTTAACGTCGTTGACCATTCTGAATCCCTTTTCGATATAGGAGGGATTGTGGCAGGCAACGAAGTCGGCCTTGTTGATATAATAGGGGCTCTTGATGGGCTTGTCACCGAAGCGCAGATGGCTGATGGTTACGCCGCCGGTCTTCTTGGAGTCATACTGGAAATATGCCTGAACATACTTGTCGGTATGGTCGCCGATAATCTTGATGGAGTCCTTGTTTGCGCCGACAGTACCGTCGCCGCCGAGGCCCCAGAATTTGCACTCGATTGTGCCTTCTGCCGCAGTATTGGGTGCTTCCTTCTCCGCGAGTGAAAGGCAGGTGACATCGTCGTTGATACCGATGGTGAAGTTATGCTTGGGCTCATCCTTTGCAAGCTCATCATAAACAGCGAATACGCTTGCGGGAGGAGTATCCTTGGAGCCGAGGCCGTATCTGCCGCCGACTACCTTGAGGCCGGTTCTGCCCTGAGCGGCAAGAGCGGCAACAACGTCAAGATAAAGGGGCTCGCCGAGTGAGCCAGGCTCTTTTGTTCTGTCAAGAACCGCGATTTTCTTTGCGGTTGCGGGAATGGCTTCAACAAGCTTCTCAGCCGAGAACGGTCTGTAAAGACGGACCTTGACAAGGCCGACCTTCTCGCCCTTGGCGGTGAGATAATCGATAACTTCCTCTGCGACGTCGCAGATGGAGCCCATGGCGATGATGACCTTATCGGCATCGGGAGCGCCGTAGTAATTGAAGAGTTTATAGTCGGTGCCGAGCTTGGCATTGACTTTATTCATATATTCTTCGACAACAGCGGGAAGCTCGTCATAATACTTATTGCAGGCTTCTCTGTGCTGGAAGAAGATGTCGCCGTTTTCGTGGGAACCGCGCATAACGGGTCTCTCGGGGTTGAGAGAGCGCTTGCGGAACGCTTCGACAGCATCCATATCGCACATCTCTTTGAGATCCTCATAATCCCATACGGAAATCTTCTGGATTTCGTGGGAGGTGCGGAAACCGTCAAAGAAATTGATGAAGGGAACTCTGCCCTTGATAGCCGCGAGGTGGGCTACCGCGCCGAGATCCATAACTTCCTGGGTGTTGGTCTCTGCGAGCATCGCGAAACCAGTCTGGCGGCAGGCGTAAACGTCGCTGTGATCGCCGAAAATGTTGAGAGCGTGGGAAGCTACGCAACGGGCGGAAACGTGGAATACGCCGGGAAGAAGCTCGCCGGCAATCTTATACATATTGGGAATCATAAGAAGAAGTCCCTGGGAAGCGGTGTAGGTGGTGGTGAGAGCGCCCGCGGCAAGTGAGCCGTGAACGGTACCCGCGGCACCGGCTTCCGACTGCATCTCAGCTACCTTTACGGTGTTGCCGAAAATGTTCTTGAGTCCTTTTGCCGACCACTGGTCAACATAGTCTGCCATGGGGCTCGAGGGAGTAATCGGATAAATTCCGGCTACCTCGGTAAAGGCATAGGATACGTGAGCCGCAGCCTGATTGCCGTCCATGGTAATCTTTTTTCTTTCCATAGAAATCAATCCTCCGTAAAAATAAAATACAGGTTAAAAAACACCAAAAGTTATTTTATCATTATAAAAGCAATTTGTAAATATAAATTTTATATTTTTTATTTCTTTTTCTTCCGGAATATCATCCGTAAACTGTTGCTTTGCCGGCAGAATAAACACAATATGTAGGTCACGTTTATATTTTTTATACAAAATATAATAATTTTCTTGACATTAACTATAAAATAGTATAATATCTTTATAATGGTGTCAATATGTGCCAAATCCGGGCTCAAACCCGGCACACCATTCTGAATTAATTATTTCTTAAAATAATCGAATTTCCTTAGAAAGGAGGAAACGCAGTTGCACTTTGATCTGATAAGCTGTATTATCGGCGTTGTCGCCGGTCTTATAGTCGGCGGAATCATCGGCTTTGTCGCCGGCGGTTCACACAGAAAGAAAGTTGCCGAAGCGGCCATCGGCTCAGCGGAGAAGGAAGCAAACAAGATTCTCAGCGACGCCATCGCCACAGCAGAGGCAAAGAAAAAGGAAGCAATTCTCGAAGCAAAAGACGAGATTCATAAGCAGAGATCCGAAACCGAAAAGGAACTCCGCGACAGAAGAAAGGAAGTTACCCGTCTCGAGCAGCGCATAACCCAGAAGGAAGAAGCGCTCGACAAGAAGACGAACAACCTCGAAAAGAAGGAAGAGGTGCTCGAGGGCAAGATAAAGACAGCGGACGAAAAGCTGACCGAAATCGAATCCCTCAAGAAGAGCGAGCTCGATATCCTCGAAAGAATCTCCGGCTTCTCGCAGGACGAAGCAAAGGCCTACATCATCAAGCAGCTTGATGAAAAACTCGACCACGAAAAAGCGGTCAAAATCAAAGAATACGAGCAGAAGACCAAGGATGAGGCGGATAACCTCGCGAGAGAGATTATCACCACCGCAATCCAGCGCTGCGCGGCAGACCACACCAGCGAAGCTACCGTTTCAGCCGTTCCCCTTCCCAATGATGAGATGAAGGGCAGAATAATCGGCAGAGAGGGCAGAAATGTCCGTACTCTTGAAATGATAACGGGCGTCAGCTTCATAATTGACGACACTCCCGAAGTCATTACGATTTCCTCATTCGACCCCGTACGCAGAGAGATTGCGAGAATCACACTTGAGAAGTTGATTCAGGACGGCAGAATCCATCCGGCAAGAATCGAAGAACTCTACGAGAAGGCAAAGCGCGAGGTTGAGCAGACAATCAAGCAGACCGGCGAAAAAGCGGTTATCGATGCCGATGTCGGCAACGTGAACGGCGAAATCGTCAAGCTCCTCGGCAAGCTCAAATACCGCACCAGCTACGGCCAGAACGTGCTCAATCATTCGCTTGAAGTATCCTATCTCTGCGGCCTTATGGCCACCGAGCTCGGCATCGATCCGAGACTCGCGAAGAGAGCGGGTCTTCTCCACGATATAGGCAAGGCGCTCGACCACGAGATGGAGGGAACACACATCCAGCTCGGTGCCGAATTTGCAAAGAGATATAAGGAGAACGATACAATCGTCAACGCCATCGAGGCTCACCACGGCACAGTTGAGCCCAAGAGCACGGTTGCCGTTCTCGTTCAGGCGGCAGACGCCATTTCGGCGGCAAGACCGGGCGCGAGAAGAGAAGATCTCCAGAACTATATCAAGAGACTCGAAGCTCTCGAAAATATCGCGACAGGCTTCAACGGAGTTGAGCGCTCCTTCGCGATTCAGGCGGGCAGAGAGGTCAGAATTATCGTCAAACCCGAAGTCATCACCGATGACAAGATGGTTACTCTCGCAAGAGAAATCGCCGAAAAGATTGAGTCCACTATGGAATATCCGGGCGAAATCAAGGTCAATCTCATCAGAGAGACCCGCGCTTTCGGCGTAGCAAAATAATCCGCAAAAAATATTAAATCGGAACGGGCTCGCAGGGAAGCTTGCGGGCCCGTTGATATAGAAAAGAGTTAATTATGGTAATTTTCGCTATAGGCGATGTTGTATCGGACGCGGGATGCGAATTTCTCAGAGCCAAACTCCCCGCTTTCAAAAGAGTCAAAGGCATTGATTTTACGATTGCAAACGGTGAGAATTCCGCAGTCGGCAACGGCATCACCCCACACTCCGCGGATTATCTCTTTGACAGCGGAGTCGATTTCATTACTACGGGCAACCACGTTTTCAAGAGACGTGAGATTTATTCTTATCTCGATGAAAAGCGCAATATCATAAGGCCGGCGAATTTCCACCCGGAAGCCCCCGGCAGAGGATATGAAATCGTCGATCTGGGATTCACGAGAATCTGCATTATAAATCTCGCAGGCAGAGTCTATATGGACGATTGCGACAATCCTTTTGACTGCGTTGACAGAATTCTCGATGAGGCCGACTGCAGGATAAAGCTCGTCGATTTCCACGCAGAGGCGACCGCTGAAAAGGGCGTTCTCGCTTATTATCTTGACGGCAGGGTTTCCGCCGTCTTCGGCACTCATACGCACGTTCAGACAAGCGACGCAAAAATCCTCCCCGGCGGCACGGGATTCATTACGGATCTCGGAATGACGGGTCCCGCCGAATCCGTGCTCGGAGTAAAGCCCGAGCTCGCGATAAATTTCATGAGAACCGGCATGCCGACAAGATTCGACACCGCCCCCGGCAAATGCAAAATGGACGGCTGCATATTTGAAATTGACAACAAAACAGGTGTCTGCGTAAGCGCGCAGGCCGTTTCGGTGGAATAAAATGCAGAAGTTACTCGGATACATGCGCTCTGCGGTGCAGAAATATGATATGATTCACGAAGGCGACAGCATTGCCGTCGGAGTCAGCGCGGGCAAGGACTCTCTTTCCCTGCTTGCCGCGATGGCGAGATTCCGCGATTTTTATCCGCAGAGATTTGAACTCAAAGCGATTACAATCGATATGCGCTTCGGCGGAAAAGACGGCGATTTCAGCGAAATACGCGCGCTCTGCGATGAGCTCGGAGTTGAATACACCGTAAAGCCGACCGACCTTGCGCGCCTCATTTTTGATGTGAGGCAGGAATCAAACCCCTGCTCCCTCTGCTCGAAAATGCGAAGAGGCGTTCTTAACAAGACGGCAAGGGAACTCGGCTACAACAAGGTCGCTCTCGGTCATCATCTCGATGATATTGCCGAAACCTTCGCGATGAATCTGTTCAATAACGCCTCGCTCGACTGCTTTATGCCCGTCACCTATCTTGACAGGAGCGAAATCACTGTAATAAGACCGATGATTTTCGCGAGGGAGAGCGACTGCGCGAGGGTCGCGAGAAAACTTGACCTGCCCGTTAAAAAAAGTGCCTGCCCTGCCGACGGCAACACCGAGCGGGAAGAGGCCAAAAAGCTCCTGACCTCGCTCGAAAAGAAATACGGCAACGTCAGAAGCAAAATTCTGCTCGCAATGCAGAATAAAGAAATAAACGGATATTGACGGAATTCACAGAAGAAAACATTCCTCAATAATATAATAACTTTTTTTGAAAAAAAGTGCTTGACATTCAAATAAAAGTGTAGTATTATTATCAAGCCGCTTATGAGAGCGGCCGTTAGGGAGCATAGCTCAGCTGGGAGAGCACCTGCCTTACAAGCAGGGGGTCACAGGTTCGAGCCCTGTTGTTCCCACCAATGGCCCGGTAGTTCAGCTGGTTAGAACGCTAGCCTGTCACGCTAGAGGTCGACGGTTCGAGCCCGTTCCGGGTCGCCATTGACCTGTATATATTCTATACAGGTCTTATTATTTGCCTTTGTAGCTCAGTTGGTAGAGCAGTGGACTGAAAATCCACGTGTCGCTGGTTCGATTCCGGCCGAAGGCACCATTTTTGCGGATGTAGCTCATCTGGTAGAGCGCCACCTTGCCAAGGTGGAGGTAGCGAGTTCGAGCCTCGTCATCCGCTCCATTTTTTATATAGACGGTACCATAGCCAAGTGGTAAGGCAGCGGTCTGCAAAACCGCGATTCCCCAGTTCAAATCTGGGTGGTACCTCCAAGACTAAAAGTCCGTAAGTCCTTGATATATAAGGATTTGCGGACTTTTTCTTTTTGAAAAGTCTGAAAAATCGGGGTAAAAAACTGTGTAAAATGTCTCCTGAGACACGATTCACAAACCCCGTTTTTACCGCATTTTCCAATGGTTTTTACCCAGTATTTACCCCCACAAGCAGTGCGCTCAATCCGTTGATTTTTCGGGACATTTTTGAGATGCTCTAGAGAAAGTGCCCCATTGAAGAATGGAAAAGAGTGAATCACGGACCTGTAAATTGCCGAATACATAGACTGTAGATGTCATTTTGGTGCATTTTCAGCCGTTTTTGTTAATATTTTGTTCATAAATAGGGCTGTTTTTGTGTGGATTTGGGAATAATTTGAAAGGAGTTATATTTTCATTGGTATTTGCCGCTTTATGCAAGTGTTGAAGCTGAAATAAACATTAAAGGAGCTTTAACTATGCCAAAAACAAGAAGACTCAGTCATGAAGGAACATTATATCACGATTCAAAAAGAGATATATGGGTCAGCGAATTCAGATGGACTGACTCCGAAGGTAAATCCCACAAAAAGAGAATGAGCAGTATGTATAAGTCGGAAGTTGTCGAAAGGATGGATCAGTTTGTTTATGATCTTAAGCTGGATAAGGATAATCCGGAGCGATTTAATAGGAATTTTGAGGAAATCTCAAGATACTGGCTCGATAATATTATGTCAATGAAGGTTAAGCCTTCAACTTTTGCCCGGCTTGAATGTACTCTCAGAGTTAATGTGATTCCTTATGTTGGTAAAACGCGGATTGATAATATCACCACAAAAGATGTTCAGGATATGGTGATTGCCCTTAACGAAAAAGGTCTTGCGCCATCCACAATAAAAAAAGCTTATGAAATGGTTAATACTGTTTGCGCGTATTATATTGATACGGAAATGCCGGGTCTTCGCAATCCGTGCAAAGGAGTTGTTATTCCAAAACGCGAAGCTGAGGAAATCAGGATATTCGACAAGGATGAACGAAAGATTATTGAGGAAGAATGTTACAGAACATATTCAACCGGCCGCTTTGTGTATTGGAACGGACCCGGACTTGTATTTCTTCTTTACAGCGGGCTGAGAATCGGTGAAGCTATTGCTTTAACCTGGGACGATATCGATTTCAAGAAAAGAACAATTGATGTCAATAAAAATGCTGTTACTACCAGAAACGGAGATAAACCCGGAGAGAAATACGCATTGCTGAATCAAAACAGCACAAAAACAAAAGCAGGGACAAGAATTGTTCCCATGACTAAGAAAGCGTATGAAGCATTGAAAGTCCTTCAAAAGAGAGACGGTAAAAAGAGTAAATATGTCTTTATCACAAAGTTTGGAACGCAGAGCACTCCTTGTTATTTCAACCGTGCTTTTCATCAGGTGCTTTATAACTCCGGAATTACCTTCAAAGGAGAGACTTACGGAGTTCATACATTAAGGCACACATTTGCGACTATGCTTTTCTCAAACGGTGCTGATGTTAAGATAGTCAGCAGTATACTCGGTCATTCGTCTGTCCGGATAACGTATGATATATATATTAAGGTTATACAGGAAGAAAAAGTTAAAGCAATCAAGAGCCTGGATAAGTTTGTAGACTGAGAGACAGACCGTCTGCCTCAGAGAAAAATTGAGAGAGTTTTTTTGGACTTTGTTTGTGATTTAATATATAATGGAAACAGGTCGAAAGACTGCTTTTCCGGACTATTCACAGACAAGGCGGTGATAATATGAAGGCAATGAACTACGCAAACGAGCACAGCTATTTCATTCCCATGATTGACGCGGCGGATATTTTTATGATTTCCGACGCAGGACTTGGCGTTGCCCTGTATAAGCCGTATAAAAAAGCAAACGGCAGCACGGTTATGCGGGCGGATGAGTCTCTGTTTTCATCAACCTTCCGTTTCTGCCTTGAAACTCCCGAGCTTGAGAGAGCCTACAGCTCACTGAAAAAGGGTAATTTCGTTCAGAGTATCAATGATGAGATTGCCATTAACGGCTGTACCGATGCACTTGTCTGCGTCACCTTTGAAAAGAATTACAGGGAATTCAACCGTCATAAGCACGAAAGCAAAGAAAAGGGCTCTCTCTATATCAGAAACGGATACGCTTACAAAGACAGAGTTATTGTTGATAAGAACGGCGGCAGATATGAAATAACCGATTGCGCCTGTGTTTCCGGCGGAGAGCTGATTGCCATAGTCACCTCTTCAAATGCCTGCAGGGAAAATGATGAGAGAGAATCCGTGCCCGTTGAGAAGAATATACTCAATGCTGTCAGTTCCCCGTATTTCATTTATGACGAAGCCGGCAGACAGTATCTCAGGAAAAAGACCGTAACCAAAAACGGCAAAGAGAATTTTGTAACAATTCCCTCCGTTAAAACCGCCGACGGCATAAGGGAATATCTGTATAATAACGGCTTTGACTGCCTTAATAAAAAAGGTGAGCCCGTTCACTATGTCAGGTATAAGCGGAGCGCGGGAATGAGCCGCGAAAACAAGTGCGTTTTCATCCGTGAGGATATGCTGAAGAAAATGCTCAAATGGGGCACGCTCACGGACAAGTATCCTTCAACGAGAAAACTGCTGAAAAAGTATGGCGTAACTCTCAATGACGATATTGTATCGGCCGAGGCATACAGCGCTCTGAGCCTCAGTTCCCTTGAGGATATGCTTCATCTGGATATCTCAAATATTCTCTTTATGAGAGATGTAAAATCAAAGTGCAGAAATATATGTATGGTCGTTAAGACGGATGAAAACGGTGAAATCGTCGCTGTCAATGAAAAGTCGCTGACCGAAAGCAACCTTTTTGACGGTGAAGCTCTGCTGGATGAATCGGTATTCGAAAAGGCCGGCAGAAGCAATAAAGGTATGATGCTTCTGCGCAACAGGTATTTCAAAGGCTGTGCTTTCAATACTAAACTGCAGAAATGGTTTGAGGATAACAATATAACCGATGTATCTCAGCTGAACGGGATCACCCTCGCTTCCGATATTTTCGAAGTAAAAATGATTGTTACGGAATCCTGCCTGAAATTCTGCAAAATGCTCGAAGGCGATGATTTCGGGGCGAAAATAAGATTCTGGGCGGAATGGCTCGGCGATGACGGATGCGATTTCGGAGTGGTAAAGAGCGAAAAACCGACTCCCTGGCTCGGCGGCAATCTGGTAAGAACCAATTATCAGATGCTCAATACTCTTTTCCTCGGCCGTAATGATGTTGATTATCTTATGAGACCAATGAAGGCCTTCAAAAATTCTGCCAGGGCGGACAGCAGATTCTTCCGCTGGGTTCTCTCGGACTTTTACGGCAGAGCTGATGAAACAGAAGATACCAATGATGAAATCGAATATTCCGTTGAAAAGACAGCGCCGGATATATACGGTTACAAGGATCAGCTTGTATGCAGTCTGCTTGAAGTCTGCCCGGACTTTGAAAAAGCGAGGATGTATCAGCACTTCCGCAGTGATTGGATTACGAGAATAAATGATTACATCAAAAAGGGCAAACTGCTTGTTCACGGAACAAACGCGGTCCTTTTCGGCAATGGATATGAATTCCTTGAGGCGGCTATAACGCCTGACTACAAAAATCCGAAGATATATCATAAAGACGATGCTGATAATGAGATATACTGCTCCTTCTTTGGGGAAGGACAGCCATTGCTCGGAATACGCAGTCCTCATATTACAATGGGAAATGTGCTGGCGGCGAAGAATACATACAATAATAAATACAGATATTTCAACCTCACTCCTCAAATAGTCTGTGTCGGCGCGAGAAACAATAACCTTCAGCATGTTCTCAACGGGGCTGATTATGATTCCGACACAATGCTTCTCACCGATGACAAAACGCTTGTGGACGGCGGTATAGCGAGTCAGTTTGCTTTTCCCGTTCCCGTAAACGGGCTGAGCTATGACAAAGCGACAAAATCTCTTACTCAGATTGATATTGAAATAGGCAAGAACAGAATCGGTGAAATCGTAAACCTCTCACAGAAATTCAACAGTATTCTATGGGCAATGGTATTTCAGAACGAGAATATTCCGGATGAGTTCAGCAGTCAGGAAGCTCTTGATGAGGTTTATTCATACTGCGCAATACTTGAGGTTTTGTCAAATACCGAAATAGACAAGGCAAAACGAATCTATGCTGTGGATACCGACAGGGAACTGAACAGACTTCGCGGAATATACCATTCACAATACAAAAGATATTTCTCCGTGCCCGATTTCTTTACCTATATCACTACGGGCAAAACAGAATTATCAAAGGAAGAGCAGAAAAAGCAGGATCACAGGGTTATTCACTGCCCCATGCAGTTCATATATGAAGCCGCAAAAGACAGGAATGTTTCCAAGGGCAGAAACGGGAAACCGCTTTCGAAAATAATCGATGTCACTCCCGAAGGCAGAGCCGATACAAAAACCGTGAACAATATTCTTAAAAAGGTCCGCGCCATTCAGCAGAGAATAAGCAGTCTTGCCGCTGTGATTCACAGCAGCAAAGGCAGAATACAGATTTCTTCCTTGCAGAACACCATAGCAAGAGAAACGCTTTCATTTTTCAAAAGCGTAAGGCAGGAAAAACTGAGTGAAGCCGACATCCTCGCGTTGATAAACTATATTGATGAAAAAGGAACGGATATAACCGAGGCGGAATGGCTTCTGCTCGCCGCACTCTGCAATTCCGGTGCCGGCGGTGAAATGGATTTCTCACGCTCAGAAGGCACAAAGCTTTACGGGATGCTCAAAAAGAATCCGCCCGAAGCCGATTACGACCCGGACGGAATCAGAAAAGAATTGTATAGGATGTTTGGAGTTAACTAATACTAAACCAATGATTTGCATAATCAGTCAAAAATTCATCCATCACACTGATAAATATGTTTTTGGGTACAGATTCACATCCAAGTTTGTATGTGAAATCGACCTCATCATCTTGATTGTTCCATGAGATTTCAATATTGTCTCCGACAAATTGAAAATACACATCGGCAATAATACCGCCGTTACTGTGAGGATGCCATCTGTGCCGTTCATTCCATTCATCCAGCTTATCATAATATGCATCAAACTCGTCGTCATCTTCGGAATCAAAGTCACGTGAATTGATATCCTTAAGTGCGGCATATTCGCCTTCAGAATCTACCGGATAAGGGTCATCATTAGTATTTTCAATCAGATTCCTAAGCCAAACGGCAATATCTGTCAAGTCCCACTTGGTAGTTAATAGTTTATTGTTGCGGGTGAACTCAAGAATATTATGACCTTTAACATACATGGCAAGTTCAGTTTGCCGGTCAGAATCGTAATACTCATACTCAATCGCAAACAATCCTTTGTTTCCTATTAGCATTATTTTTTCCCCTTTCGGAATTTATTATACTCAGCCTTTGTTATTTTACCTTGGTTTAATAGTTGCTTAAGAACTGAAGAAGGAACATCTCGTGGTTTAGTTACTTCGTAAGCATGGTATTCATTATTGGGAGTACTGCTAGGCTGGAATTTTACGATTTTTCCGCTTTTTGTAACATTATACACCTGTTTGCCTTGATGAATACCGCTATCTAATAGTTTTTGCCCTTCTTCTTTGCTGCTAATAGGATTAGCAGATCCCCAACCTGAATTTGGCTCATGCTTTGGGGATGGTGAATACACAGGTGGACTATTAGAAGCATTTGACTGATTCTCAGATACTTTCTGTGGATAAATCTGCTCTTCAATGCTTTCCTGCGGAGAACCCGAAGTGCCGTGTCCAATACCACTGTTTTCAGTTGCTGCCATGCTTATCACCCCCGAGAATTCGATTTCGAGTCCTAAGCATATTATCCGGAATGATTATCTCAATACCGGCATCAATAGCATACTGAAATAGATTGTATATCTTTTCGTCACAAGGTGTTGCGGCATATACATAAATTGTTTTCAGCTTTTTTAATCTGTCAACCGTATACTTGACTGATTCCAAAAAAATTATCAGCTGAGCAGGATTGCCGAGCGGCCCTTTAAGGTTAAAAACTACAGCTGAACAATCCTCCATGCCGTCCAGCATATATTTCATCCCGATTCCATTTGCGCATGAGATTAACGGAATCACTACGGCGTTCAAATTCATGGCAAGCCATATTGATACTATTCGTGAACGATATTGTCTATGTTGATTCTCTACTTCAGAAACATCGCCGCATTTGGAATAGTCTGGAGCCGTAAAAAATTTGACATTTTGAAAACGCTCAATGTAAAACTCTTGCAGTTCCTTTATGCCATAATATATTGCATTCCAAAGGCCATACAGCCCGTCAAATGTACTGTCATACTCAAAGAAAGATACGCAAGTGCAGTCTGTTTGAAAATATGTCGAAGGTTGACTGTAAGTGGCAAAATAGTCAATTCTCGGAGCAGTATTGCAAGTGATATAAGGCATATCCAAATCGCCGAGTTTAACTGTGAGATTTGTGTAGTCTAACGAACATAGATTAAGCAGTTTTTTTAGGTTTTTTCGTTTTTTCACGATAAAACACCTCCAAAAAAATTATTAAATATTCTTGAAAATACTTGAATAATTCCTTCGGATGTGTAATAATACAAGTACCAAATAGTAGGATTTCACATCCGAACGAATGACACCATTTTGACTGCTCCAACAGCCAAGTGGTGTTATTTTAATAGGTTTTTCAACATATCACCTCGCTCTCGTATGATTTGATGATTTGATCATTTGATTATTGAGTTTTTCACCTCCAATTGCTTTTTCTCTCAAAAACCTCAATATCGTATAGTCTATAAAGCACAGGATTGAAGTTTAAGTGGTATTCTTTTGCCAATTTAGCGATTTGTGCTCTCATAAAAGATTTATACTCAATAGGTCTTTGAGGTATGTTTTTGTATCTGCAAAGTTTAAAGAAACGCTCCTTGGTAGCTTCTCTTGGCATAAGAATTGCCGCCGCAAGATAATTAGTTTGCGCTTCTATCAACTTTAGAGTTGGCATATTGTTATCCCAGTATGTGCCTTCAAAATCATTTTTAGCGCATATTTTGAAAGGTGTATCTTCTTGAAACTTAAAGAATTTCTGATCCTTAATCCAATGTGAGGCTTCATGAGTCACAACCCAGTTTTCGTTTTCAGTTTTTTGCTTATCCAAAACCATCTGATTAATTACAACCGTACCCTTTTTAAAATACTCCTTTTGGGGTAAAACTCCAGGAACACATTCTCCGTTTTCCCAAATAAACCACATTCCATCATCAAAAAAAGTCATACCTAAAATGCTCTCATCCGGAGAAATATATTTCCATTCGACATCACAGCCGATTTTTTCAACAAGGTCATACGGATCAAGAGGAGAAACACCAATAAGGCGATTACTAAAGAATCGCCTGTTAATGCTATCTGCTAATTCCTCAAGTTCTGATTTGCTGTATACAAACCTGCTGTAACTCAACTTTATTACTCACCCGCTTCCATATTTTCAATTATTTTTACCCACTCCAAATCCGAAAGATTGAGGCTTTGTGCTTTTCTCAGAGCAACACGAACAGTAGCATTTTCGGTTACATATTGCGAAATGTCCGGAGCTACGGTGTTCTCTCTCTCTCTTGCAGCTAAATCAAAAAAGGTGTTTTTATCACTTTCATCCAATTCCAAGGCCTCGACAATTCCGTTCATAATTTCAAGACTGGGCGGATTTCTTTTGCCTTTTTCGATGTCGCTTAGATAAGCGGGTGCAATGTCTAACAAGCCGGCTAATTTGCGAAGGTTGATTCCTTTTTCTGCCCTCTTTTGTTTAAGATAATCTCCAAAGTTCATAATTCTCCCTCCAAATCATCAAACGTATGTTAATGTGTTCGCTAACTTGCTAACATCATTATATTGTGTTTTTCGGCTTTTGTCAAGAATTTTTACAACATTTTGTGTATTTAGGCTGAATTAACACAAAATATGGAAAAGAATCCGCCCGAAGCCGAATACGAACCCGGACGGAATCAGAAAAGAGTTGCTCAGGATGTTTGGAGTGTAAAGTAAAACGATATTGACATCTGATAGCATTTATGCTATCATAACAGCGGAAAAGCAGGAAAGGATAATTTATGTTTAAAATCGAATTCTATGAAAATGCCAAAGGAGAATCCGAGCTCTGGGAGTTTCTTGAATCTCTCAGGCTTAAATCCGAAGGCAATAAGGATTTGCGTATACAGTATAAGCAAATAACCTTTTACATTGAACTGCTGCAAAACAACGGAACATACCTGCCCGAGAAAATAACCAAGCATCTTGATGACGGAATTTGGGAGCTGCGCCCCGGAAACAATCGTGTGCTGTACTTTTTCTTTGAGGAAGATACTTTTGTTTTATTGCATCATTTCAGAAAGAAAACTCAGAAAACTCCTCCGCGCGAGATAGAAAAAGCAAAAAGTGAAAGGGCAGATTATCTGTCAAGAAAGGAGACTTCAAAATGAGAACATGGGAAGATTATAAAAATCACGTTAAAGGCACTGATGAAGTATCAAAAAAAGAAATTGAAGAAATTGAAGCACTTGCTTCAATCGTCAGCGCTATAATTGATAAGAGAAATGAAATGGGATTAAGTCAGAGAGATCTTGCGGAGCTCTGCGGCATTCCGCAATCTTCTGTTGCAAGAATTGAAACTTTCAAGACTACTCCCAATGTCGAGACGTTGATTAAACTTCTTCAGCCGCTCGGCTTGAAGCTTACTGTTTCGGTGGCATAATTATAACTATAACAAACCATAAATCCAAGTTGAGCCGAGGCCTTTGCCCCGGCTCTTTTCATTTTTGGAGTAAATCGTGGTATCATCTCACAGCATAATTGCCGCAATCCTATATATTTTTAATTATCCAGTTTAACAATTGCATCAATAATGGGTATGCAAATAGTAATTTTCAGACCTTGCTGTCCGTTTTCTGCGAATATAATACCATGGTGTTTTTCAATTATAGCTCTTGATATAGCCAATCCCAAGCCGGAACTGTATGGCGAAGAATTATCAGTTTTGCAGAATCTTTTGAAAAGAGAATCAATCTGATTTTCCGAAACTCCGCAGCCGTTGTCTTCTATGGTTATTATAACAGCGTTATCTACCTGCGTTGTTTCGATAGTGATTGTTCCGTTCTTTTCTGTGTGTTCAGCTGCATTTTTAACTATGTTTTCTATTGCTTCTGACATATAATCCTTATCACATCTGACATTTGCATTACCGGTTACAATTATGTTTCTTTCAGGAAACAACAGCTTTATTTCGGAAGCAGCATCGGAGATAATCTGACTGATTTCATAGTTTTCAAAGTGCATTTCGGGCACATTTGAACGTATTTTTTCCAAGTGCAGAAGATTTGCGATTAATTGCTCCATTTTTGAAATAAGCTGAAGTTCTTTAACAGCATTAGGACAATTTCCTTCAGTGTTATCCATTTCACAATATATTCTGAGCCCCGCGATAGGAGTTTTAAGTTGATGAGATATATCTGCAATTAAATCTTTACCTGAATTTATTTCTTTGACTAAATTCTTCTTTTCAGCTATAAGTTTGTTTTGCAACTCTGCTACACTGTTTTGAAGGCAAGAAAAGTCATCCTCCTTTAAACTGATTTCAATCAATTCCCCACTGGCCATAAAGTCAGAAATCATCTTATTAAGTTCTCGTTGCTTTTTTCTTTCGTTAATATACTTGCATACGAAGATAACAGTAGATAAAAGCAAAATAACAGTTGTAGTCAGAAAGACAGTTTCTATTATAGACATGCTAGTCCTCCCATCTGTAACCAACGCCTCGGATGGTTGAAATGTTCTCAGACCCGATTTTTTCCCTAAGTCTGCTCATATGAACACTAAGGGTATTGTTATCAATATAGTATTCATAATCGTCCCATATTTCTTTCAAAAGAGAATCTCTTGTAACGATTACTCCCTTGTTTTTTAAAAGCACATTAAGCAATCGAAATTCTGTCGGTGTCAGCATAATGTTTTGCCCGTCTTTTTTCACAGTCATATTGGCATAATCAACAGCGAATCCTGCGGAATAATACCCGGATTGTTTGTTGCGACGAAGAACGGCTTTGATTCTTGAAAACAATACTTTTGTGCTGAATGGTTTCGTAATATAATCATCAGCTCCGGCCTCAAGACCTTCAATAATCTGAGCTTCATCATCACAAGCAGTAATAATAATTATTGGAGTCAAATCCTCTTTTGCACGTATTTTTCGGCATAAATCAAACCCTTTTCCGTCAGGCAGAAGATTATCGAGTATAAGCAGGTCATATTGGCTTTGATTTATCTTTAGATCAGCTGATACAACAGTATTTGCCGTGTCAATATTATGTCCTTCTTTTTGTAAAAGCATACTAAGTGCATCACAAATAAAAACGTCATCTTCAATTATAAGAATATCATATGGCATATGATTCACTCCTTTATTATAAAATTATGACAAACAATCAACAGAAAGTCAATTTAATATCATTGTCTTACAAAATCTTAATGTTAAAGTCACCTTTTTGTAAGAGGTTTATGGTAAAATAAAACCAGCAAAAGTGAAAGGATGGTTTTAAATGACAATATTGGAATGTATTGATTTAAGAAAAGAGTATCTAAGCGGAGAGAACAAGACCTGCGCCGTTGATGGTATTACAATACAATTTGAGCAAGGAGAATTCTGCGCAATAACCGGCCCAAGCGGTTCCGGAAAGTCTACATTTCTTCATCTGATATCTTCGTTGGAAAAAGCAACCGACGGAGAGGTGTTATATAACGGCAAAAAGCTATCCAAATACAACGATAATCAACTTTCGGTGCTTCGGCGAAGACGGTTCGGTTTTGTGTTTCAAGCGTACAATTTAGTTGCTGAATTAACAGGGTACGAAAACATTATTCTTCCTGTTATGCTCGATAAAAAGAAACCTGATGAGGACTATATAAACAACCTTATTGATGTACTGGGAATAAAAGATCGTCTGGAACATCTTCCGTCAACTATGAGCGGCGGACAGCAACAGAGATTTGCATTAGCCAGGGCGCTTGCAAATAAACCTTCAATTCTTTTTGCAGATGAACCGACCGGAAACCTTGACGGCAAAAGTGGGAAAGAAGTTATCTCTTTACTGAAATATGTAAGCCGAGAGTTTGGTATTACGCTTATTCTTGTAACTCATGATATTCATATTGCAGAGCAAGCGGACAGAATTTTATCAATTGAAGACGGAAAAATAATAAGAGACAGTAAATATTTAATTTTGGAGAATAATAATGAAAAAGCTGACAATTAATCGTCTTGCTATCGGAAATCTCATAACAAGAAAATCACAGTACACTTTGATAGTTATAGGCATTATACTTGCGATGACTTTTTCATCCGGTATTATATTCTTTATTTCAAGTTATATAACTTCAGCTCGTGAGCTTACGTACCGCTCGATTGGAACACAAGATCTGATAATAACCAATGTCAATGATAAATCGCGTATAGAAGAATTGAAAGCAAACAACACTTTTTCTGACTATGGGTATGCATATATTTTAGGCAAGTGCTATACCAATGACAACGAAAGCCGCGGATTTTGTGTAGCAAAATATGATGAAGGCGGAAAGAAACTGGCTTATCATAGTGTTTTGGAAGGAAGAATGCCTGAAAAATCAGGCGAAATAGCTGTTGAAGCAGATGCGCTTTTAAGGCTGAGAATAAATGCTGTTCCCGGGGATAAAATCACATTTAATTTTAACACTTCTGACGGAGTTAATTATTCTGAAAAAACTATTAAAAAAGCCTATACACTCGTTGGTATTCTTGAAAATAAAAGAAGCAACATATGGGCGTATTCACCTTTTTATAATTTTGCTGTTCCGGCAGCCATAGTGAGCGAAGAAGAACTGATAGAGGCCGGCGGAAAGGAGAGAACAATTGCATATGTCAAGGTCACTGTTACTAAAGGAAACAAGGCCTATACTGATGCACTTGATGAAATGAACAATGTATACTCTGCCAACGACGGATTTATAATAACTTCACAAGATATATCCAGAGCCGGGAGCTCTATTATTACAACAAATATGCTCGCTGTAATTCTTGATGCCGTCCTTGTTTTTGCATCTTGTGTTGGGATTATTAACTCTTTCAACACAAATTTAAAAGAAAGAAAAAAACAGATTGGACTTTACCGTGCGGTGGGAGCGACAAGGAAACAAATAATAAGCATATTCATAAGAGAAGCTTTTATTATATCCATTATCTCAGCTCCTTTAAGTATTCTGATATCATATTTCTCTGTAAAAGGCATTATATATCTTATCGGAGGCGATATGATATTTCGCCCCAAAATGTGGACCGCTTTTGTATGTGCTGTTTCAGGCGTTATAGTTGTAATGACAGCTGCAATAATTCCGCTTGCTTCGGCTTCACGGATATCGCCGATGCAAGCAATAAGAGATATCGATACAGTGCGAAGAATTAAAAACAAACGCTTACACTCTAAAAAAGAATACAGGTTTCCTTTACTAATATCTTCAAGACAAATAATGATAAGCAAAGGAACATCAATAGCTTTGAGTGTTATACTGACAGTTTCTGTAATTATCTGCTCATTGGGTATGGCTTTTATTGAGTATTCGTTTCACAAAAACGATATAAATTATGATTATGATTACAAAATCTATCAAAACTATAAAATAGATGACGGGTATTCAAATTGCGCAGATAAAAACGGTGATTACGGCATTTCGGCAAATGCCATTAACGAACTTTTATCTGTTCCATATATTAAAAGTATTTCCGTCAGTCAACTTATCAGAATAACTGCATTGCCGGAAAAGCACTACAACATTATTGATTTATATAAAAATGACAGCTTCGATGCCGAAATACCTTCTTCTGCTTTTAATCCTGATGAAATATCTCTTAATAATTACATTGATTTCTTTTTGAAATACAACGCCGAGTCAACTGATTCAAATGCCCCGGATTATATTATGGCTGAGCAGGCAAGAACCAAGTTCGGATACCCTGATTATCATTTTAACACCGATTTGCTCGCGCTTGATGATAAATACATTCTCAATCAGAAAGAGAATCTTATTGCCGGTAAAATCAATATTGATAGAATCAACTCCGGCGACGAGGTAATACTATATGTTCCGGAAGAAAGCGCGTTGCGTATTGATTGGTCAACCTTAAATGCCGATGACAATGCGGGAGAGCGAACATTTATCAGTTCCGGAGCTGTTCGTTATGATAAAATGAGCAAAAAAAGGCGAAATGAAAAAACCAGCAAGATAATCGGAACTGTTAAAAATGATATAGCCGTTGGCGATATAATAACTATTTCAGCAGTTTTCGATAAATATCCCGGCGAAGAAGGAGTAAACTATTTGGCCCTGTTTTCAGATGAAGCCAAGAATTATACAAAACAAATAAGAATAGGTGCGATTGTAAACATGGTCTCTGATATAGACTCGCCATATCCTCAAAACTGTTCTTTTATTACCACAAACAGCGGATTAGCTTCAATGGGCTTTCCGGAACGAAGCGTATCAGCTGAAATCAAATTGGTATGTCCGTGTACAGACGAAATAGATGAAATCGTAACGCGAGAAATCGAATCAGAAACATCCGGCACTGATAAAACATATTCGTCTTTATACTCATATAAAAAAGACTTGGAAAAAGGTGAACGGCTTTTAATCACAGGATACTTGTCGCTCATTATTATCCTTTTTGTTATAGTGTCAAGTCTTATTTCGAGTTCAACAGGTTCAAGAATCCGAGATGAAAAAAGACAGATTGGCACATTGCGTGCTGTGGGTGCCTCATCATCTGATATTACGAAATCATACATTTTACAATTGCTGAGAACTTTCGGTATAGGTATTATTGGAGGATTGTCAGCATACTCACTTGTCCATTTTTGTATAGTAATCGTAAACAACACTGTTTATAATTCAAATACCGATATGAGATTTATATTATGGCCTTCACTGTTATTCGCTGTATTAACATTTGCAGTTTGTTCATTCAATTTATACAGACAAATCAAAAAGCAGATTAAACATTCTGTTGTTGAAAACATAAGGGAGCTGTAATATAAATGAAAGCAACTTTTAAAGCGCTGTTATGTTATGCAATAATCGTTATTCTTTCATTTCAGGCGTTTGCGGAAACTGACAGCGAATTTTCAGATTCAACGCCAAGACTCATGGTTACAGATTATAAAGTGATTGGCATTGTGTACCCGGGTTCTGCGTTTTCTTTGGAACTTGAAATAACAAACAAAAGCAGCGAAAAAAATGTAAAAAATATAAAAATTACATATGCTTCTATTGATGATGGGATAATACCGGCAGAGGTTGATTCCTCTTATATAGAGGCAATTCCCGGAAACACATCTGTAACAACAATAAAACGGTTTAGGGTTAAAGATAATTATCCCGGCGATTATTCGGGAATTTCTGTTAGCATAAGTTATGAGGATGATAATGATATTCAGTATTCATCTTCAGACACTTTGACTGTTTATGTGCCAAAAAAAATAGAAAGCACTGAAAATTCTAATGAAAAACCTATTCTCATGCTTTCCGATTACAGTATTGAAGGTGAAGCTGTACAGGGTGGCAGGATCATTTTAAACTTAATTCTCGAAAATAAATCTTCAAATGAATCTGTTAAAAATATCAAAGTAAGATTAACAGATGAATCAGGTGCGTTTTCTCCTGAAAAAGCTTTGTCAATTTTTATCGACATAATACCTGTTAATAGTTCGTATACTTGGTCTGTACCGCTCAAAATTGACATGAAACACGGTGGAAGATGCTTATTGACTGTCAGCAGTGAGTATGAAAACAGCGCAGGTGAACAATTCACATCCTCGGATACAGCGGTAATAGTTCTTCCCGAAACAGATTCAAACAAAGCTGAAACAACAGTAAACTCGTCTGAACCAAAACTTATGGTCACAAATTATAGGGTTGAAGACGGATTTGTTTTACCGGACGAATCAAAAGCATTAACAATAACGGTCAAAAATACACACAATCATAAACAAATATCGAACATTAAATTTTCTATTGTGGACGAAACCGGAGAAATAAAACCCGATGGAACGGGAACGCTATATGTTCCTGTTATAAATCCCGGAAACAGTTTTTCTTGGAAAACAACTGTAAAAGCTTCTCATACAGCAAAAGTAGGAGAACATGCCATTACCTTCTCTGCAACCTATGAGGATCAAAACAAAACAACTTATTCGTCTTCAGATATAATCCGACTTGATGTGAAACAGAGTGCAGATCTGAGTTACAGCGGCGCTGTATTGCCGGTTAAAGTTATACAGGGAGAAAGCGCATCAGTGTCGATTAATCTAATGAATACCGGGAAAAGTGTCCTTTCTAATTGTACTGTTTCATTTGAAATTGAGAACCTGCAATCCGGCGGTGATATATTAGTGGGTGATATAAGTCCCGGTGATACCAAAGTTGCAAGCGGGAACTTAAGAGCCGACTCTGACACCACTGGTAAATCAAAAGGAATAATAACCATTAGTTATGAGGATGAGTATGGTAGCTGTTATTCAATTCCCGTTGATGTATCAACCGTTATTCAAGAAAAAGTCGCAGTTACTGATTTAGAAGAGAAAGATGAATCTAATAAAAACCCCTTTTGGTGGGTGTTTATCCTAGTCGGATTTGTGTTCGGCGGTGGACTTGCGGCTGGAATAATAATGATGGTTTATTCGGCGAAAAAACGAAAAAAAGATGAAGAAATGCTTTGATAGTTTTATTGTAAGAACAAAATCATTCTCCGTTTCATTTTTGGAGTAAATCGTGGTATCATCCAATCGCGCAATTGCCGCAATCCTTTAATTCACAAGGGATTGCGGCTTTTCTTTTTGTTCCTCTATTGGAAGAGGAATAGCTTAAATTTAAAATGGGCACAAGCACTAATTCAACTTCAGTTTGATTTTATTCAACAATTCGCTTATTTACTTATATTAGATTTTAATATAGTATATAATCAATCTAAATAAAATATGGAGGAAGGAATGCAAAATGGATTATCTAAAAATTGGCAATTATATAAGAAATCTACGCAAATCTAAAGACCTTACCCAAAAAGAACTTGCCGACAAGCTCGGCATATCATTTCAAGCCGTTTCCAAATGGGAAAAGGGAGTTTCCCAAAGTTAAAGATACCACATCAATCCCACGCGGACTTTTGCTCAACCGATACAGCCGGAGGGCTGGATAACAAGAAAAGGCGGTATGCGCCCCGTGGAGGGGTAGCGTACCGCCTTTTCTTGTGGGGGTTTCCAAAGGGGGCAACGCCCCCATTTGGCACACGACTTTGCGAAGCAAAGTGTAGTGTGTTATACGCTCTGCCGGCGTTGCCGTGAAAATGCCGTTGCCGCCGGGGAGGGCAAGGGCATTTGAAGCGGCAGGAAAACAGGGCTGTGCTTGCGTGGCGTGGAGCCGCAAGCGCAGGTCTGGACTCATCAGCAGACAGGGCGTATATGAAAGCCCCAGTTCCTCGTCCTACGCTCCAACTTGTGGACAAAGTGTCCCGAAGTTGTGGCCACACTCCCGGAAAAGTAGCAGGACAACGGGCAACCGTCAAGGCTGAAATGAACGGGTTTACACCCGGCCTTGACCTCCGCCCGCTGTCCCGCTGGATGGGTGGACAAGGCGGCCAATCCCTCAAAGTGCTTGGCCGCTCTCTTTCTGATTTTGAGGTATTCAGTTTTTCAAAATTGAATAATCAAAATAAATTTTTTCGATTGAAAAAATTTTATTTGTTATCATCTTCAATGCCATATTTTTTCTTTTGCCGAATCACATAATTACTGATTTTTTCATCATATAGTGGATACTGGTAATCCAACTGGCATGCCACTTCTGACGAAACCTCCCGGAACAATGCCATACATTGTTCAAAGGATTCCCACATATGGGGATAGGAATCCATATTATAAGTGGACATAAGTCGTTCCCACAATTCCTCTGGGACATATTGCTTCATAAATTTATAGTTTTTTCCCAAACTGAAATGAAATCCCTGTTTGATACCAATCAGCCAGGAAATCATGCGAAGCAATTCTTTTCGTACTATATCATTCATATGGTCAATAGCAAAAAGAATTTCTTTGCGGCATAAGCCCTTTACTACATATGTTGTAGTATTCCAAAATTCATTACAGCAATCGTCAAACATTCTTTGAGTAGGCTTCTGCAAGTGGTAGTCTATATCCGTTGGTATTGGCGGCTTTACGATACGGTTGTCTTTATCCAACAGTAACTTTACCAGTTTATCCCATGTAAAATACTCGTCTATCAGTTCCAGCGGCAGCAAAGTTAAATCTATCTTAACATCATCAGTAAACAGCATTAAATATGAAAATCCCTTTTCTACAGCTGGAAATAATTCCATATCTTCCGGCTTTTGCAGAATCAACCTTTCACCAAATATATCTAGCCATTTATCATCACTTGTGAAGCTGTCCATATCCGTAACAAAAAAAGTAATATCAAAATCCTGAAAATCATCAGGCGGAATATTTGTATTTGTTCTAGATCCTTCCAAAGTAACCATGCGAATGCGTTTGTCTGTTTTTGCAAAATTCAAAACAATATCATAAACTTCCTTTTCTGATCTCATTTTTATCTCCTCCAATTATTGAAATAGGTGTGAAGCCATTTTAGGGCTTTCCCGCCTTGATTACCCTTTAGCAAAGACGGGCGGGACTGTCAACGGCGGCGCATGAAATGCGCCGTTCATCTTGACCGTTGACTGGCTCGGCTGGCTTTGCTATCTTCCTGACAAATGGGAATGTCTAAGATAGTAAAGACGTCCCACATGCAACTCTTTCTTTTATTGCGGAAACCGTATCTTTAATTGTGAATGTAGTTGTGTCTATGACATTTGATTCATATACTCCCAAACCGGAAAATTGCTCCCACATTGTTTCCACTAATTCAATATTTGTTTTTCTATCTAATTTTGAGCGTTCCACAGCTCGCTTCATAGTTTCTTTTTTACTCGCTCTTAATACAATATAGTGTACCTCGTAATCTTCTTGGGCAAGAGCTTTCCATGGCTCCAAAAACCATGGCCCGACAATCCCATCTACAATTACATCATATCCGCCACGAGCATATCGCTTTGCAGCTTCTAAAAAGGCTTCAATGACAACCAGATTTTGCTCGTTGGATTCTGGCAAATGTGGTGGTATTGCGCCTTTGCTTAAGTAATGAAAAAAGTCATCGGTGTGCATATGCACTGATTTATCCATATCTGATTCCTTTGCGACAATTGACGCAGTTGTTGTTTTTCCTGTCCCCGGTGAGCCTGTAATCACAATAATTCTTCCTTGATTCATCTGTATTTTCCCTCACAATTCAAATTTATCACTTTGTTCCTGCCTGCTCAATCATCTTCTTCGCAAACTGCTGGAACATTTCAACAGTTTCTTTATCCATCGGTGTAAGCTGTCCGATCTGTCCAGCTATCATCGCCGTTACATCGTCAATGGAAAGTGGTTTTTGTTTCTGTTCCGCCAGTGCGTCCCGCATGGCTTGGAACATAGCGGCGGTCACAGCTTCTCCCGGCTGTTCCCCGTTGTCAATGTCTTTCTTAATGTCCCGCAGGATAGCCAGGAACACATTTTTGATTTTTTCAATCTCCGCTTCATGTTCCCCTATCTTTTGGGCGTTCAAAAGCTGTAAATCCTGCTTCGCTTCTGCCCGGTGTTCCGGGTGTTCTTTCATCAGGTCGGACAGGGAAGCCGTTGCCATCTCGATAAGCTGGTTTCTTGCTGTTATGCCCTTTGCCGCCGTATCCTGAAAATAAATCCGTATCAAATCTATCAGCTTAGGAAAATTCCTGTGTTCCAACAGGCGGTTGAGGATTTGCACATCAACAGCACCCGTCACAAGCCCCCTCACGGCTCCCTCGGACAAGCCTAATTCAGAAATATCGTAGCTTTTACGAACGCTCACGGTAGACAAGCCCAGTATGTAGTCTGTCGATACCTTAAATTCCTTTGCCACACCTATGAGAATATCACTGCTGACCGTTCTTGTTTCGCCGCTGACAATGCGGCTCAACTGGGAAGCGGAAACGCCTATCTTCTCCGCAAGTTCCTTTTGTGTGATGTGGTTCCCGTTGCATAAATCGGAAATCCGCTGTCCGGGCGTTCCGGGTAAAGCCATAGATACGCACCTCCTCCGCATACTTCCATTATACAGAATGATTGCAAAAATGCAATTTCCAAAGTGTAAACTTCATCAAAATGCAATTCTCGCAATATTCCGGGAATTGCATTTTTTTCGTGTAGACTTAGGGTAGTTCATCGATGGACGGCACCTTGAAAACAGAATGACCGTCCGAAAAGGAATACCCCGGCTGGGGAAGCACCGCAAGGAGTCGGACTTCGGGACAAAATGTCCCGAAGTTGCGAGGAGCGTGCCAACGCCGGAACACGCCGCAGGAATGGGGCAGGAAACCTTTTCGGGGAGAACGGCAACGGAAAGCAAAATGGAGGGAACGCATGAGAGATAACCCCTATAAAGACTTGCCGCCGCTGGAACGCAGGCCGGACGGTTCCCTTTACCGCATGACCCCGGCGCAGAGAAAACAGGCGGCCAGCCTGATACGCCGGGAGTGCTGTTGCTGTGAGGACGGCAACTGCATTGTCCTTGACGATGGGGACACCTGCACCTGTCCGCAGACGATTTCTTTCTCGGTCTGCTGTAAGTGGTTCCGCTGGGCGGTCTTGCCGCTGGACGGGACGCTGGAAGCGGAGATTTTCCGGGATAAGGACTTGAAACGCTGTGAGGTCTGCGGCGGTGTGTTCGTCCCCAAATCCAACCGGGCAAAATACTGCCCCGGCTGTGCCGCCAGAGTTCACAGGCGGCAGAAAACAGAAAGTGAACGGAAAAGGAGGTCTGCTGTGGACAGTTAGGAGCGAAAAAAGCCTTGATTTATCAGGCTTCGCAAGCCCCAAACCGGGGCTGGTGGTATAAAGTATCGCCCGCCCCGGAAAACGGGCTTCTAACCGTCCACAAAACGCACTATGACAAATACCATCTATATCCATCAGCCGGAAAAGGCGTTCAGCTTCACCCGGCTCCCGAATTTCCTCTTTGAAGCCCCCACATTCAAGCCCTTGTCCAACGAGGCAAAGGTTCTGTACGCCTTTATCCTGCGCCGGACAGAGTTATCCCGCAAGAATGGGTGGGCGGATGATTGCGGACGGATTTATCTGTACTATCCCATCTGCGAGGTGGTTGACCTGCTCCACTGTGGGCGGCAGAAAGCGGTAAACACCCTGCGGGAACTGCAATACGCCGGGCTGGTGGAGATCCAGAAGCAGGGCTGTGGAAAACCCAACCGCATTTTCCCAAAATCCTATGAAGCGGTTCCAAACACCGACTTCAAGAAATCCGGTTCTGGTACGCCGGAGGGCTGAAAACCGTACTTATGAAGTGAGGAAATCACTCCCCGGAAGTACGAAAACCGGACGGTATATAGAAATACAAAGATTAAAAAGATTTATTTATATTCTATCCATTCCAATCCTATCCGAGCTAATTTCTGCGGGATTTTCCCTGTGGAAAACCCCGGATAGGAAAGGAATGGGGAAAGGAGCAGAATGGCACAACACGCAATTTTGCGGTTTGAGAAGCACAAGGGCAACCCGGCAAGGCCGCTGGAAGCCCATCACGAAAGACAGAAAGAACAATACGCCAGCAACCCCGACATTGACACAAGCCGGAGCAAGTACAACTTTCATATCGTCAAGCCAGAGGGCAGGTACTATCATTTCATTCAAAACCGCATTGAACAGGCCGGGTGCCGAACCCGCAAGGACAGCACACGGTTTGTCGATACGCTGGTAACTGCCAGCCCGGAGTTTTTCAAGGGGAAATCCCCAAAGGAGATACAGGCGTTTTTCCAGAGGGCGGCGGACTTCCTCATTGGCCGGGTAGGACGGGAAAATATCGTGTCGGCGGTGGTACACATGGACGAGAAAACGCCCCACCTGCATTTGACCTTTGTTCCGCTGACAAAGGACAACCGCCTGTGTGCAAAGGAGATTATCGGCAACCGGGCAAACCTGACGAAGTGGCAGGACGATTTTCACGCCTATATGGTGGAGAAATATCCTGACTTGGAGCGTGGGGAGAGCGCCAGCAGGACAGGCCGGAAGCATATCCCCACCCGGCTTTTCAAACAGGCGGTTTCCCTCTCCCGGCAGGCAAGAGCCATTGAAGCCACACTGGACGGCATTAACCCGCTGAACGCCGGAAAGAAAAAAGAGGAAGCCCTCTCCATGCTGAAAAAGTGGTTCCCGCAGATGGAGAATTTCTCCGGGCAGTTGAAAAAGTACAAGGTCACAATCAATGACCTGCTGGCGGAGAATGAGAAGTTGGAAGCAAGGGCAAAGGCCAGCGAAAAAGGAAAGATGAAAGATACGATGGAACGGGCAAAGCTGAAAAGCGAACTGGACAATTTACAGCGGCTGGTTGACCGTATCCCGCCGGATATACTGGCGGAACTGAAACGTCAGCAGCGGCACACGGTAAAGGAAAGGTGATAGATATAAGCAGAAATTTTCGCCGCCTCTGTGCGGCATTGTACCTTGAAAACTGAATATGGAGGACACTGGATGGCAAAAAGTGAAAGCGATATTTTTACACCCCGAACAGGGCAGGTTATACAAGCAGAGAACGGCACGCAGTATTTTGTATGTGGGAACAACCGTATAAAAATCTCCGAACACTTCGCCGCAGGCGGGAAGCCCCTCGGTGATCTGATTGTAGATGTGGTGCGGCATACCGCAGAAAACACGCTTATGATATAATTGCCATAGAGCAAAAGTATTGTAAGCGTGGGTTGTTTCTTTAGAAGGAGGATTTTTACGGTGAAACAACCTTACAATACTACGATTTACAACACGGCGCTTTATATGAGATTGAGCCGGGACGATGAACTGCAAGGAGAAAGCGGGAGTATTCAGACACAACGCATGATGCTCCGGCAATATGCCGCCGAGCATGGCCTGAATGTCATAGATGAATATATCGACGATGGATGGTCTGGAACGAACTTTGACAGGCCGGATTTTCAGAGAATGATTGATGACATTGAGGACGGGAAAATCAACTGCGTTGTTACGAAGGATTTATCCCGCTTAGGCAGAAACTACATTCTGACCGGCCAGTACACGGAAATCTACTTTCCCAGCAAAGGCGTCCGCTATATCGCTGTCAATGACAATGTGGACACCATCAACGGAGAGAATGAGCTTGCCCCATTCCTCAACATTCTGAATGAAATGCACGCCCGCCAGACCAGCAAAAAGGTAAAGGCGGCCATGCGGACACGGTTCGCAAATGGCGCACACTATGGAGCCTATGCTCCGCTTGGCTATGTCAAAGACCCAGATAAGAAAGGCCATCTTCTGATTGACCCGGAAACAAGGTGGATTATCGAAAAGATTTTTGACCTTGCCGTTCATGGCCGGGGAGCCGCCAGCATTACACGGATTTTGGTCGAAGAAAAAGTACCTACTCCCGGCTGGCTGAATTTCCAGAGATACGGCACTTTCGCAAATATCTATGCCGGAGCGCCGGAGGAAAAAGCCTATGCGTGGACGATAGCGCAGGTGAAAAGTATTCTGAAAGAGGAAACCTATATCGGACACAGCGTCCACAATAAGCAGACCAACATTTCATTCAAAAACAAGAAGAAAGTACGCAAGCCAAAAGAGGAATGGTATCGTGTGGAGAACACCCACGAAGCGATTATTTCCGAAGATGTGTTCCGTCAAGTACAGGAGCAGATTTGCAACAGGCGCAGACGGCAGAAGAACGGCACAACACAGATATTTTCCGGGCTGGTAAAATGTGCGGACTGCGGCTGGTCGCTGGCCTATGGTATGAACAGCCAGAACAAAAATCCCTATGCCCACTACCATTGTAGCAAGTACGGGCAAGGATTGCACCAGTGTTCCATGCACTATATCCGCTATGATGTGCTTTACGCCTATGTCCTTTCCCGTCTGCAATACTGGTCTGTGCTGGCACAGCAGGATGGGGACAAACTTCTGAAACGGCTACTTAACGCCAGCGACAAGGAACGCAATACTGCAAGGAAGCGGCAGACAGCCGAACTGAAAAAGGCGGAAAAGCGCAAAGCAGAAGTAGACACCCTGTTTGCAAAAATGTATGAGGACTGGTCTGCCGGACGCATTACAGAATACAATTTCAATATGCTGTCCGAAAAGTATCAGGGCGAACAGCGAGAATTGGACGTAAAAATTGAACGGCTTCACGAAGCGATGGAGACCGCCGCCCAGACAGCGGTTGACGCTGAAAAGTGGATAGGTCTGATGAAACAGTATGTCAATCCCACAGAATTGACGGCTGAACTTCTGAATACGCTGATTGAAAAAATCCTTGTCCATGAAGCGGTCAAAAGTGAGGACGGAAGCCGGGAACAGGAAGTGGAAATCTTCTACCGCTTTATCGGCAAAATCGAATGACACATCTTGAGATACCCAACAATATCTTTAACTAAGGGAAACGGG
>CADBBH010000001.1 GCA_902792905.1 Oscillospiraceae bacterium | reverse complement strand
TTTTTTGATATAATAATAGTGAATACATATCACTAGATTATTCTATATATAATAAAAGGAGGACAAAGTAATGGGAATGTTTCTTAAAATATGGGCTTTAATTATGGGTATGATAATGGCTTTCTTTTCTGCGAAGACTCCTGCAAAAGCTTACGAGCCGGAAACGGTTGTTATCAATGGTGTTACTTATAAGAATTGTTTTATTCCAGAGTATGCATCTCTTAGCGGAAGCGTTCAAATTGATACCAAAGAGCCTTTTTATACAGAAGAATCAGGATTGTTTCGGTCAAAGACGGATTGGTATAAGATAAATGATAGAATAATCATACGCGGCAAAGAAAGGTATCCTATCTCTAAAACTCCTGGAACAGTTTATTACTGCCGTGAATCGGATTGGAATAATCTCAAAGCACATTACGGCAACATAGATAATTGGACCTGTTATATTGGAACAAGCTATTTAATAAACGGAGAAAGAATCGACGATACTAGAATTGATCCACAGCATTACAGCTCTGCTTTTTTGAATGGAATAATGCAGTTTGCTTATGATTGTAGCAGTAAAAATATGTATAAACCAACGCGTTTGCCGCAAAAAATTGATACAATCACAAGCTCATTTTATATCGGAATGGAATCTGCTGACAATTTATTTATGGCCGGTACTGGCGGAATAGTTGAGTCTGTGGGAAGTTTTTACATAGAAGGAACATATTATGAGGGGTTATATATCGAAGCATTCAGAGTTCCTGATGAATTACAAGATAACATCAGAGAGTTGGCAGAACAATATGAGGATGCTGTCTGGCATTTACCCGATAATTATAGAAAAATGTGATTCTTCTTCATCCTATTTGCCGAAGATTTAATCTGCTTAAAAAGGAGGACAAAGTAATGGGAATGTTTCTTAAAATATGGGCTTTGATTATGGGTATGATTATGGCTTTCTTTTCTGCGAAGACTCCTGCAAAAGCTTACGAGCCGGAAACGGTTGTTATCAACGGTATTACTTATAAGAATTGTTTTATTCCGGAATATGCAGGACTTAATATTAGAAATGACGATGATAGCAAAAAAAGATATTTCGATATCAACGATCCTTTTTATACAGCCGAGTCAGGATTATTCAGATCAAAAACGAAATGGTATAAAATAAATGAAAAAATTATTATTTGCGGGAGTGATGAGTATCCTTCCTCTCCTTTATCCGGTGCTCCGGGAACGATTTATTACTGTCGGGAATCTGATTGGAATGACCTCAAAGCATATTACGGCAACATGAATAATTGGACTTGTTATATCGGAGATATTTATCATACAGAAGACTCGAAACATATTGAAATAGAAGAAGAATATTTTAACGCAGATTTATGGGAAAAAATAATGCAGTTTGATTACGATTGCGATGAAACTGACATGTATAAACCTGTAGAATTGCCTATTACCCGGAATGATATAAAGGATTATACTTTTGTGCATTTAAATATGTATATGAAAAGCTCAGACGAAGTGTTTTATGCTCATGTAAGTGATATATTACAGTATAAAGGAGATATATATATTCAAAAAGTCTATTATGAGGGGTTCTATGTGAAGGCATACAAATTCCCCAGTGAACTTCAAGAGTATATTTTAAAACTTACGAAACAATATGACAGTGCTGTTCACTTTGTCGAGCAAATCTAACGAAGCTCAAATTGGCGGTTAATTAAAAAAGCTAGAATGGCAACAGGGAGGTATTATTATGCCAGGAGCAGGATTATTTACAGCATCTATAATCACAATTATTATCAGCTATTTCCCGGGGTTGTTTGGTCCGTTGTTCGATGCAATGGGTATTGATATGGACGTGAATACAGCCATAGAAGCCCGTGAATTGTTATTTGAATTTCTGAGGACCGATGGACCGGATATTTTTAAAGAGATTATTGTCCCGCTTGCAATTGAAATAGCAAAAAATCATATACCCTGGATTTAATGTTTTGGATTGTCGGGCGAGCAACATAAAAATCCTTTATCAATATTACTTGTTCTTTTAACGGCTCTCGCTTGTACTCCCTTCGCATTTGCCGACGGCGCATATATCCGATTTCTTTAAGCGGAGAATTTAATTAAAGTTATAATCAAGCCCTGCACCATTGGTGCAGGGCAATTGCTTTTCTTATTATTCGTCTTCGGCGTCTGCCTTGGCTTCTTCGATAACCTTCTGAGCAACATTTTCGGGAGCTGTCTCATAGTGATCAAATTCAAATGAGAAGTAGCCTCTGCCGATAGTTACGGAGCGGAGAACTGTAGCAAAGTCGCCCATCTCGCCCATCGGAACTTCTGCTGTGAGTTCCTGCATCTTGGGATCTTCTTCGCTCTGGCCCATGCCGAGAACTCTGCCGCGTCTCTTGGTTACATCGCCCATGATGTCGCCGAGATTGTCGCCGGGCATATATGCTTTGAGGAGGCCGTAGGGCTCAAGGAGTTTCGGGCCAGCCTGCGCCATACCGTTCTTGAAAGCTATTCTCGCCGCGGTCTGGAACGCCATATCGTTGGAGTCAACGGGATGTGATGAACCGTCATAAAGGACTGCTCTGATACCGACAACGGGGCATCCTGCAAGGGGACCCTTGAGGATTGCGTTGCGAAGGCCTTTTTCAACAGAGGGGATGAAGTTCCTGGGAACTGCGCCGCCGACAACTTCGTCTGCGAATTCGAAGCCTTCACCCTGGAGGGGCTCAAAGCGGATCCAGACGTCGCCGAACTGGCCGCTGCCGCCGGACTGCTTCTTGTGGCGGCCCTGAACGGAAGCTGTCTTGCTGATTGTCTCTCTGTAGGCAACTTTGGGAACGGAGAGCTCAACTTCAACATTGAATTTATTCTTAAGCTTGGTAACTATTGCGTCAAGATGCTGCTCACCGAGTGCGGAAACAACCTGCTCGTGAGTTTCAACGTTGGTGGTGAAGGAAACGGTCGGATCCTCGTTGATGATTCTGTTGAGGCCTGCGGCGACCTTGTCTTCCTCGCCCTTCTTCTTGGCTCTGATTGCCATTGAGAGACAGGGAGCGGGATAGTTGACGCCTGCGAGAGTGAGATCTGACTTGGGCGGGCAAAGTGTATCGCCGGTCTTGAAGGAGTCAAGCTTTGTGACGATGCCGATGTCGCCTGCGACGATTTCGGTTGCGTCTTCCTGCTTTTCACCCTTGAGGAAGAGCATCTTGCCGATTTTTTCCTGGCTGTCTGTGCGGCTGTTGTAAGCAGGAACAGCGCCGGAAAGCTTGCCGGAGATAACCTTGAAGAAGCTCATCTTGCCGAAACGGTCATCAATGGTTTTGAAGCAGATAGCTGCTACGGGGCCGTTTTCGTCAACCTTGACATCGCCTTCGGCGGCGTGGGTTGCGTCGGGAGCAGAAGCTACGATGCCGTTGAGAAGAAGGTCAACCGCGTCGGTATTGTAGCCGGAGCATGCGTAAACGGGATAGATGTCGCCGTTGAGGATGCCGGCCTTGAGGCCCTTTGCGATTTCATCGGGGGTGAGGGGCTCTTCCATGAAGAATTTCTCCATGAGCTCTTCATCTGCGGAAGCAACCGCCTCGGTGAATGCCGCCTGCATATCTGCGATGGCCGCGTCATCGGGAACTGCAACTTCGCTTGCCTTGCCGTTGCTGTATTCATATGCCTTGCCTGTTGAGAAATCAACATAGGTGGTGCCTGAAACGTGAACTACTACGGGGCAGATGGGTGCGCCGTATTCTTCTTTGAGGGCATCGAGAGTTTTGCCGAAATCGGCATTCTCCGCATCACAGCGCGAAACTGCGAATATCTTTGCTATGCCTCTCTTGTCGGCGGCCTTGTAAGCTTTTTCAGCGCCGACATCTATGCCCGAGCCGGATGCGAGCACGATAACTGCTGCCTCTGCGGCGCGGATACCTTCAGCAACACCGCCTGCGAAGTCAAAAAGACCCGGGGTGTCGAGAATATTGATTTTTGTGTTATTCCATTCAAAGCCCGCCATTGCGGTTGAGATTGATGCCTTGCGTCTCTTTTCCTCTGCATCATAGTCGAGAACGGTGTTGCCGTCTGCTACGCGGCCGAGTCTGTCGGTCGCCTTTGCAAGGTAGAGCATTGCCTCGGCGAGTGTGGTTTTGCCTCTGCCGCTGTGACCGGCGATGGCGATGTTTCTGATGTCTTTTGCGTTGTAAGCTTTCAAAGGTCTTCCTCCTAAACCTCGGTAAAACCGAGAATAATTCACAATAGTGCATAAATAATATCATATATAAAAAATGATTTCAACGATTTTTTATTATTCATGTAAAAAAAATATTGCCCTGGTGGAAAGCCTTGGGCAATATTTCTAATCGTATCAAATTCTTTTTAGCGATTTTATATAACTGTAAAGCTAAATTACTTTACGGACGCCTTTTCTTCTGCCACCTCTTCCGCACTTTCAGGCAGTGGTTCTACAGGTTCCTGATCAGTTGTTTCCGCGGCAGTTTCCTCTCCGCCTTTCGGATCCCAGAGATGAATAATTCCTTCGTCGTTGAGGGTCTTGATAATTACTATTGTTATCGGCAGAATCAGGATGCCAAGCACGCCGAAAATCTGAATTCCGATATACATGGACATCAATGTTATTACCGGATGAACATCTACATTTGAGGAGACTATTTTAGGTTCAATGACCTGACGGATAACGGTTATTACACCGTAAATCACAAGCAGACCTATCCCTAGCGGAACTTTATGGACGAAGAGGCTGATTACGCCCCAGGGGAGAAGAATCGTGCCTGTGCCGAAAACGGGAAGAATATCAACTATCGCCGTGCAGACTGCTATTGCAAATATGTAACCGCCCTTGTAAGCGCCGATAAGTTTGAGAACATGCAGTCCTATTGTCATTTCGCAGAAAGTGATAAACAGCAGAGTTGCGTAGGATTTGCACCACTTTCCGAGAATATCAAAAACAACGTGCTTTGTCTTTGAGAGAGTCTTCGCTCTTTCGGGCGAAGCGACTTTCTTGATTACTTTAATGAGTCCGTCATAATCTGAGGTCATAAAGAAGCAGGAGATGATTCCGATAAGAATTGCGGTAAGAACTGCGGGAATCAGTTTTGCTTTTGAGAGAATGCCGGCAAGCGGGGTAGCGAGGGATGAAATGTTGAATGAACCGGGTAACAATGGTGCTGCCGATGAAGCGGCCTCTGCCGCCTCTTCTTCTCGCACGAGATTGAGCGCTTTTTCGGCAATCCCGCTTATAGAATCCGAAAGAGTCGATCCGAGTTTTCCCGGAAGTCCTGAAACAACGGCAATCAGTCGTCCTTTGACGGATTCTATGACTGCCGGGAGCGAGCCGAGTTTACCTGCCAGAGTCTTTCCGAAATCATATAATTCATTTCCCGCGAGATAGCCTATCAGCGTCAGAGCGCCGGCGAGAAACGCGATAATCAACAAAACAAATACTATTGAAAGAAATTTTTTATTGATATGTGTTTTTTCATTTATTCTGCGAATCGGTTTTTGGAGCAGCATTGCGATCAGAAATGCCAGAATAAACGGTGCTACAATCCAGAGTGCATACTTTATGAAAAGATAATAGAGAATTACAAAAAGTGAAAAATAGACTGCATTTATCAGGAATTTCCGCCTTTTTTCAGTTGTTCCCAAAGTTATTTCACCCCGCATGTACATATTAAAATTATTATACTGCATAAATATCTATTTTACAATTAAAATTACTAAAATTCAAAAAAACTTAAAAATCTGAAATTTTCTCTTTATTATTTCTAAATTATGTGATAATATAAAATGAATACTTATTTATACAGCAAAATCCGATTCAAGGAGGCGATTACATGAATGTTGCGATAATGGGTTACGGCACAGTCGGCTCGGGCGTAGCCGAGGTGCTTGAAAAGAACCATGAGCACATCGTGAAGAAAAGTCTGCAGGAAAGTCTCAACCTCAAGTATATACTCGATCTGCGAGATTTTCCGGGAGATCCAAACGAAAAGCTTGTAATCAAAGATTTCAATACAATACTGAATGACGATACCGTAGGAATTGTCGTTGAGACGATGGGCGGCCTTAAGCCCGCTTATGAATTCGTATCAGCATGTCTGAAGGCCGGCAAGAGCGTGGTTACTTCCAATAAGGAGCTCGTTGCCGCCAAGGGACTTGAGCTTCTCGCCCTCGCTGAGGAAAACAATGTTAATTTCCTTTTTGAAGCGAGCGTCGGCGGAGGAATTCCGATTATCAGACCGATTATTCAGTGCCTTTCGGCAAATGAAATCGAAGAGGTGGCCGGCATTCTTAACGGCACCACCAACTATATCTTAACAAAAATGTTTATGCAGGGAACCGCTTATGAAGATGCGCTCGCGGATGCTCAGCATCTAGGCTATGCCGAGAGAGATCCGTCGGCCGATGTGGACGGTATTGACGCCTGCCGAAAGATATGCATTCTTGCCGATCTCTGTTTCGGCAGAGAGGTTAAGCCCGACTCTTTCCGCGTTGAAGGAATCCGCAACATAACTTCGGCTGATGTCGGATACGCGAGAGCCTGGGGCGGAGTCATCAAACTCATTGCCTCCGCAAAGTCCGAAAACGGCGGCAGTAATATTTCGCTCAGGGTTTCCCCCGCTTTCATCAGCGGAGACAGCCAGCTTGCATGCGTAAATGATGTTTTCAATGCCATTCTCGTTCGCGGAAATGCGCTCGGCGATGTTGTATTCTACGGCAGGGGAGCGGGTAAACTACCGACTGCCAGTGCTGTTGTGGCGGATGTGATTGACTGCGCACGCCATTCAGAAAGACGCAAGCCGTTCGGTTGGAGTGATGCACCCGATGGCTTCGTGCTCGGCGAGGGTGAATTTACATCACGCTTCTTTGTGAGAACTCAGTCGGTTAAAGAAAGCGTTCTCTCTGCCTTTGCAGATGCCGAATTCATCACCTTTGACGGCGCTCCCGAAGGCGAGACCGCGTTTATCACTCCGCTTATCAGAGCGCAGGAACTCGATGAAAAACTTCAGGCGCTGGACGGCGTAAAAGCGGTCATCAGAGTTACCGATTATTGATACGATTCTAAGAAAGGAGCGGTTTTAACCGCAAACCGTTATTATGGGACTTATAGTAATGAAATTCGGCGGAAGCTCCGTAGCCAACGCTGAGAGGGTAATGAACGTTGCCCGGATTGTCACCGATTCATACGCTGAAGGCAATGACGTTGTAGTCGTTGTTTCCGCTCAGGGTGATACGACAGATGAGCTTATTGAAAAGGCGAAGGAAATAAATCCGAACGCCAACAAGAGAGAACTCGATATGCTTATGACAGCCGGCGAGCAGATTTCAATTTCTCTGCTCTCAATGGCGATTGAGAAGCTCGGTTACAAGGCGACTTCGCTTCTCGGCTGGCAGGCGGGATTCAATACAAACTCCGTTCACGGCAGCGCGAGAATCAAAAAAATCGACACATCGAGAATCAAGCAGGAGCTTGCAAAGAAGAATATCGTTGTTGTAGCGGGTTTCCAGGGCCTCAATAAATATGACGACCTGACAACCCTCGGCAGAGGCGGCTCGGATACGAGCGCCGTTGCGATTGCCGCGGCAATGCACGCCGACCGCTGCAAGATTTATACCGATGTTGACGGTGTCTATACCGCCGACCCGCGCAAGGTAAAGAGGGCTATCAAACTCGATGAAATCACTTATGATGAAATGCTCGAACTTGCCACTCTCGGCGCTCAGGTGCTCAATAACCGCAGCGTTGAAATGGCCAAGAAATACAATGTAGTAATAGAGGTTCTCTCAAGTCTTGAGAGATTACCCGGAACTTTAGTTAAGGAGTCTGTAAAAATGGAAAAAATGCTCGTCAGAGGCGTAACCGCAGATAAAAATGTCGCCAGAATTTCGATTATAGGCGTTCCCAATATTCCCGGCATCGCATATAAAATTTTCGGCAAGCTTGCCGCAAAGAATATAAATGTTGATATCATTCTCCAGTCAGTCGGCAGAAACGACACAAAGGATATCACGTTCACTATTTCAAGCGACAAATCGGATGAGGCGCTTGAAGTTCTCAAGGAACTCGATTTCCTTGAAGGACGTCCGATAGAGTGCGACAATGAGAATGTAGCGAAAGTTTCGGTAGTCGGTGCGGGTATGGAAACCCATCCCGGAGTTGCTGCGAAGATGTTCGAAGCGCTCTTTGAGGCAGATATAAATATCCAGATGATTTCCACAAGCGAAATCAAAATTTCCGTGCTCATAGACAAAAAGGATGCGGACGAAGCGGTTACCGCCGTTCACGACGCATTTATGCCCGAGGATAACTGATTACGTCTATTTTCAATTATGTAAACGGAGGTTGACGGCGTGAATATACTTGTTGTTGACGACCAGAGCATAATCGTTGAAAGAATTTCGAACCTTATTAAAGATAAATATCCCGATTATGGTGTTTCGACCGCGCTGAATTCATCGGAGGTTGCGCGCCTGCTTGAAGAGGGAAATGAATATGACCTCGCATTCATAGATATTTCTCTCTCCGATGAGAGTGGTACCGATATAGCAAATTTTCTCAGCGGGAAGCTCCCGGCGATAAAGACGGTTTTCATTTCGGGCTATCCTGAAATGGTCTCGGATGTTTTCTTTTCCGTGCGGCCGTTTGGCTTTATCGATAAGCCGATAAGAAGCGAAAAGTTGTTTAAATATATTGATGCTGCGCTTGCAAAGGAGACAGACGGCGGGAATTACTATGCCTGCAAAATCAGAGGCAAGGATATCCGCATTCCTTATGGTGATATTATTTTTATCGAGAGCGGAGCGAAGAGTCTGATTTTTCATAAGACGGATGACGGTATTCTTAAAGTTGCCGGTCTGCTAGAAGAGGCGGAAAAGGTTCTGCCCGCGGAACTGTTTGTACGCTGCCACAAGAGTTTTATAGTTAATCTCAAATATGTTACGGATTACTCAAAAATGACTCTGTCGCTTATGGACGGCAGTAAAATCGGCGTCAGCCGCTCCCGTAAGGAAGATTTCGAAAGCAAATATCTCGCATACAAAGGTCTGAAATAATCAAAAGTAACAAGGAGATGCTTGTATGAATATTTGGCACGACATATCGCCTAAAAGGATACGGAAAGATAAATTCTATGCTGTTATTGAGATTTCAAAAGGCGGCAAGAATAAATATGAGCTCGATAAGGAAACAGGCATGCTGAAGCTGGATCGCGTGCTGTTTACATCAACTCACTATCCTGCGAATTACGGTTTCATACCCCGCACATACGCTTCGGACGGTGACCCGCTTGACGTGCTCGTTCTCTGCAGTGAGATTATACGACCGATGACAATAGTCGAGTGCGTTCCCATCGGTGTTTTGATTATGGAGGACGGCGGCGCGAGAGACGAGAAAATCATTGCCGTTCCGGTCAACGATCCGAACTACAGCTTCTATCAGGATATTGATAAGCTTCCTCCCCACCGCTTTGAGGAAATCAAGCATTTCTTTGAAGTGTATAAATCGCTCGAGCATGCCAAGGAAACTACAGTTACCGAGGTCCAGCCCCGCGCGGTGGCAGAGGAGATTATTCAGGCCTGTATCGATTCCTATATTCAGAATTTCCAGATGTAATACAATAAAAATTATGCCCGCAGGTGTACACCTGCGGGCATTTCTGCGTATATTTTATTCGACTGTTACGGTTCCGTCTTCCGCTACGGAGATTTTCATGCCGTCTTTGACATAGTCAAGGAATTCCTGACCGAGGCAGTCGATGGTTACCATCGGTTTATCGGTCCAGACAGCGGAGAGAACGGCACCTGCCGCTGCGAGGGAATCAATATGCTCCGAAAATAGCATACAGGCGGGAGCTTTGCCCATAGCATTTGCGCAGTAGAGAACCATGCCGCCGGTGGTTGAACCTATGGTCTGAGGCAGGCAGAGCGCTTTGCCGAGCATGGGCTTTCCGAATAAATCCTTGTTATTCTGATCATCGCATTCTGTCTGCTTGTATTTGTTACCTATAATCGGGAAGTCACCGAACTGAAGTGCTCCCTGGAAGGAGGCGAGGGTATTGAAACCGCCATGGGAAACGAGAGCGGGGGCTTCACAGGTGCCTGCGACTACAGGGCGTCCTTTGAACTGTTTCATTTCACTGTACCTCCCTTTGTCGTGATTATATCGAGAATTTCGGCGCTTGTGCAATATCTCGACGTTGTATATGTGCGGAGCTTATTTGAATTTGTGATTACGTTCTTTTTCTTGCAGAGAGGGTTGTTCATATACATAAGCGGGCAGATATAGCTGAGAACAATGCCCGTTTCTTTCAATTTTGCGCTGAGAGGTGTTTTTTCAAATGCTTCAATAACTCCGGGCGCCGCGGTGAATACGGTGGGAACACTGACCTTTGAAAGACCGTTCTTTTTAAGACCTTCGCAGACGTTTTCGGTCCATTCATTGAGCTGCGCGAGCGAGAGATGCGGGCAGCCGACAAAGCAGAGCTGAGCGGGAGCGTTCTTATCCTTCCACATAACGGGATAGTTGTTCTTTACTCTTTCAAGCTCAGCGTCATCAATCACATAGACCTGCGCTCCTTCTGCGATAAGGGATTCGCCCTGCTCGACCGCTTCGGGAGTGAGGTTTTCGATATGATAGAGACCGACGGCGCCGTTTGAGGCGGTAGCCGCGCCGAAATCCTTGAGATAAGCGCATGTGTCGCCGTCAAGCTCGGTGCCAATCCATTTATCGAGGCCCTTGATATAGGGGACATCCTCCATAACTTTCATACCGATTGCGGAGCCGAGAATCTGCGCCTCCGGTTTTTTCTCTGTTTTGATTTCGACTATCCAGGTTGCTTTTCTGCCCTCATCGGTCAAGAGCCCGAAGTAAGGAACGAAGCCCGCAATCGAGCCGAAAAGCTCAATTATGCCCGAATTTCTGTTGCAACGTGCTCCGAGTACGGAGTTCGCATACACAACAGCGGAGGATTCAGCCCAGGATAGGACATCGCCCTTGACAGGCTTGTTGCCGACCTCATCCATATAGCAGGTGCAGGTATAGGAGCTGTCGTCAATAAGTCCGAGATCGCGCAGCTGTTTATCATAGCTGTCCTGCATGGAATACATAAATTTTTTGAACACAAAATTCTCAAGAAAACTTGCGGGAACATTCGGATCGAGGGGCTTGGGGTCAACCGAGAATTTCTGACCCGATACCGCCGCTGCATTGATGAGCGTATCCATAAGGTCGTAGACCGGTTTCATAACCTTCAGGCCGAAGCTCGTTACAAGGTGGCCGCGGTTGCTTGTGACGGGCACCAGCTTCTCTGCACCGAAAGCGTCGCCGTACATGACTAGGGTTTTCATAACCTTTGCCATGGTTTCACCCTTTGAGCCGTTTAGTATTTCTTCCTGCTCCGGGGTGAGAGTCATTCTGTAATCCATTTTTGTCAATCCTCCCATATATTTTTAATCGTTTGAAATGCCGATTTTTGAGAAAAGCATAAGCATGGGAATCAGTTCAAGTCTGCCTGCGAGCATATTAAACGATAGCACTATCTTTGAAAGATATGAAAAGTCGCTGAAATTGCCTGCGGGACCTACAAGCGCGAAGCCGGGGCCGACATTGTTTATACATGCGGATACCGCCGAGAGAGTCGTCGTAAGATCGTATCCGTCAAGCGCGACTATCACAATGGAGAATGCGACGAGTATCATATACATTGCAAAATGCCCGGTAATTCCGCTGACTATTCCCTCATCAAGAGTTCTGCCGTTGATTTTGATTGTCTCAACTCTTCGCGGATTGGCGGCTTTTCTGATTGAACGGATGCTGTTCTTGACAAGCACCGCGATTCTCTGAACCTTGAGACCGCCGCCTGTTGAGCCCGTGCACCCGCCTATATACATCAGCATCAGCAGCACCGCTTTTGTTATGCTCGGCCACATATCATAGTCCGTTGAGGTGAATCCGGTTGTGGATATAATCGAGGTGACCTGGAAAAATGCATATCTGATTGATTCGGAAAACGGATGGCGCATAACTGTCAAATCAAGAGTGATAATGAATGTCGCCGCGGCGATTATTCCGAAATACCAGCGCATCTCCTCATCTTTCAGGGCGGATCTCCATTGCTTTATGAGAATAAGATAATAAAGGTTGAAATTCAGACCGAACAGCATCATGAATACCGAGATTATGACCTCGGCGGCAGGATTGCAATATCCCTCAATGCTGTTGTTCATAATTGCAAATCCGCCCGTGCCTGCCGTTCCGAAAGCGGTAACTATGCTGTCAAAAACCGGGAAACCGACAATTTTCAGCAGGATTATCAGCAGCACGGTCATCCCTATATAAATGCCGTAGAGAATTCTTGCTGTTACGGTAACTTTCGAAACGAGTTTGCCGACTACGGGACCCGGAACCTCGGCCTTCATAATATGAATGGAAGACCCTTCGCTTCTCGGCATAACCGCAAGCACGAAGACGAGGATTCCCATACCGCCGATGAAATGCGTGAAACTGCGCCAGAAAAGAACGCATCTGGGCAGAGATTCAATTTCGGTAAGTATGGTAGATCCGGTAGTCGTAAATCCGGAAACCGTCTCAAAGAAAGCATCCATATAATTCGGAATTGCTTCGCTTATAAACATCGGCAGAGCACCGAATGCTGACATCAGCAGCCACGCCGCCGCAACTATTATATATCCCTCTTTGGAATATATATTGTTTTTATGCGGCTTTCTGTTATAGAAAAGCCAACCGACAGCCGCGAGAATTCCGATTGTAATCAGGAAAGAAGCAGTTGCCTTTTCGTGATATATAAGTCCGATTGCCACAGGCAGAAGCATAAGTGCCGCTTCTGTCAGCAATATTATGCCGAGATAGTGGGCAATCTTTCTGTAATTCAAGATGTGTCACCCCACTCTGAATATATCGGTAAGTTTCTTAAGACTCTTACCTGCGTTGATTACTATTATGCTGTCCCGTCCTTTTATACAGTCATCGCCGTTCGGAAAGATGATTCTGCCGTTTCTGATGATACATCCTATAAGCAGATTCGGTCTTAAATCAAGCTCTCTGAATGTCTCAGTATCATGAGCCCAGTTTTCGGGAACAAGGAATTCGGCCGCCTCAATCTTGCCGCCGACCAGTTTATAAAGAGTCTGAATCTGCGAATTATCAACTGAGTTTTCAAGCGCTCTTACATATCTCGTGACAAGATTACTTGCGACTATCTGCGGGGAGACAAGCGTCTCAACTCCGATATCATTTAGTATTGAATAGGAGTGCCTGTCAACTTTTGCTATGACTTTTTCAACGTTTCTGCTCTCCGCATAGAGCGAAACGATGATATTTTCCTCATCGATTCCCGTCAGGGCAACGAGCGCATCCTGTTTCTCGATATTCTGCTCCTCGAGAATATCCTGATCCGTGCCGTCTCCATAAACCACGGTCACATCGGATAATTCATCGGTGAGCTCGTGGCATTTTTTGAGGTTTGAGTCGATGAGAGTTATATTGCGGCTGGTGTCGGAAAGCAACTCGGAGAGATAAAACCCGATTTTTCCGCCGCCGATTATCATTACATTCTTTATGCGGTGTTTATATACTCCGGTCTGCTTGAGGAAGGAAGAGATTTCGCTCCTCGTGCCGGTGATATTTATTGAATCCTCCGCCTGCAGTTCAAAATTACCGTCGGGAATAGTGACTGCCCCCGAGCGCTGAACAGCGCAGATAATCACGTTGGCGCGTATTTTTTTACGGACATCCGCAACCTTCATATTGCAGAGAGGATTATCCGCGTGAATTGCAACTCTGGCAATTTCAACCTTGCCCCTCGCAAATGAATCGAGGCTCGAAACGCTCGGGAATCTGATGATTCTGGAAATTTCGTTCGCTGTCTCATACTCGGGGTTCACTATCATATTTATTCCGATTTTTTCGCGAAGGAACTGCCCTTGAGTTGCATAGATAGGATTTCTGACTCTCGCAATGGTATACTCCGTTCCGAGCTTTTTGGCAAAGGTACAGCAAAGGATATTGAGCTCATCCGAGCCGGTGGTAGCTATGAGAAGCTTTGCTTTGTCCGCACCCGCTTCCCGGAGCACGTCAACCGTTGAGCCGTTTCCGCAGATACCCATTACATCATACTGCTCGACCATATTGGTAACTTTATCGGAGTTTATATCAACCACAACTATGTCGTGGCTTTCGTTGCATAACTGGGCGGTCATTGTTGAACCGAATTTTCCCTGACCGACAATGATAATATACATATTGGACGCCCTTTCGATTATCCGGCGGTTTCCGGAGTGGTTTCGCCTTCTTTTGTTCCGGCCTTCTCGACACTTTTCCATTCTTTAATGAGGAATGCAAGAGGCACAAAGACAAAGACGCCGACTGCTGCTGCGGCTAAAAAAATATGCGGTGGGGGAACGTTGACTACTTCCGCGTAGTCGTTGGTATATGTCTTGACCGCGAAGGTTTCGGTAACGGCCGAGCCGATGGCAGGGCCTATAATCATCGGAATCATAACGCCGAATATCATTCGTACGCCCTGGAACGAGCCGACCTTTCCTTCGGGAGTGAAGTCCCTGACGGCCGCAGACAGAAGGATTCCCATAAGGCCGTAGCCTGCGAGAAATGCTACTGCGCAGACAGCAAAAGTAGCGAGATTCTTGGCAAAGAATACTGCAACAAGACCGGCGAGGAAGAACAGAACCGAGGGAACAGAAAACGGCGCTCTGCCTTTTTTATCCATCAGCGAGCCCATAATGATTGCGCCGGCGATTACTCCGCCTATTATGAGAACGGCGACGACTGCGAATACGGGCGTTATATTGAGCGAGCCGAGGTCAAGTCCTATCTGATGCTGAACATAGATGAAGAGGTAGGGGAAGAACACCTGAACAGCTATGCAGTAAATGCAGAGGCAGGCAAGTGAGAGATAGAGACCTCTGTTCGCTTTGATTACGGAAGGTCTGAATCCGTAAAAAAGATCAGACCAGAAATTTGTATTCTTCTTTTCGCCGCTGAGCGAATCCTTTACTGTGAATATGCCGATAATGCCGCAGATGGTGACGAGAACGCCGAGGCCTATGAAGCATTTGGGATAGCCGAATGAGCTCGCGAGCACGCCGAAAGCGATGGTAACGATAACCATAGCGAGCACGGGCATCGTAGCAAGCAGGCCTTCTGTTTTTGCTCTGTTTGAATTATCGGTTATATCGGTAATCCAGGCATTGAACGCGGCGTCGTTGCTGGTTGAACCCATGAAAGTCATAATGCAGTCCATTATGATAACGACAATGACAGTTGCTCCGAGAGCGGCGGCAGCTTCTATGCCGAGTATCTTTCCGACATTCTCTCTTGAAATCAGAGCAAATGCCATAACCGTAAATCCCCAGGCGATGTAACCGCCGCAGATAAACAGTTTTCTGCGGTTGACTTTATCACTCAGAGTTCCCATAAAGAGAGTGGTCATAACTGCGACAACGGAGCTCGCGGCCACCATATGGGAGATATCTTTTGACGAGCCTCCTATAACATTAAAAAGGAAGGTGTTGAAGTAGTTATTCTCGACCGCCCAGGCGACCTGGCCCATAAAGCCGAAAAGAATAATATTGAATATCGCGGCTTTGCCGAGCTTGGTTGATTTATTCATTGCAATACCTCTACTTTGTAAGCTTCTTGATGAAATATGTCAGAGCACCGATTGAGGCGAGCGCTGCAACGCTGTAGCCCGCCGCGTGGAATGCCATGGCTTCTCTGTCGGTAAAATTCTTGAAAACATAGCCGAGGCTCTCGCTCTTGAGGCCGAATTCCTTGAAGTGGCGCAGCTCCTGCCTGAATCTTGCGGGATTTCTTTCACTAAGTTCAAGATATCTCACGCAACTGTGGCAACCGTCGGTATATGCCCTGAATCCGGCTGTCTTATGCTGGGCAAGGTATATTCCGTCAACAAAGCCGGAAAAATCGTTGAGATGGTCGTGGCCGAAGAAGGCCGCCTTTACAGCGCCTGTGCGCTTCCATGCCTCAAATTCCCCTCCGTTGAAATCGGGAGCGGCAGGACCTTCGCCGAGATAACCGACCGTGCCTCTTGCTTTTACATAATGAGTGCCTCTGCGCTTGCCGAAGCCTTCGACCGCCCAGGGAAGCTCGGGAAGTTTCGCCTTTCGAAGCAATCTGTATTCCTCCGGAATCGGAATGTGCTGAAATACATATGAGGGAAGGGGAGCCCCATCGTTTTCTTCCTTAAGTTTTTCGCTTTCCTTTTCAAACCATTCAATCTGGTCCTCGTGAACCCAGTCATAGAATGAGACTGAGGCATCCTCGCAGAGATTATTTGAATCGAGGAACCAGAGGCAGGCGAGCGGTTTCTTACCGTCGTGCGAATAAATAACTTCTTTGAAATCCGCTTTTCCGGGAACGCCGTCGCAGCGCATGATCATGCCCTCAATCTGATTGTAAGCGGCGATTATTTCCTCATCGCAACCGGGATCATGTTCATGGTTGCCCATAATCGCGGCAACGGGTATCTTTCTCGAGAGGATAGGCCCGCACACTGCTTTTACTCCCTTGATAAACCCCTCGGGATCCTTCTTGCAGTTAGTGGTATAGTAATTATCACCGAGAAGAACGCATAAATCCGGCCTGTACATATCGAGCGCGGCATTCATCATCTTCTGCATATCCTTGAATTTTTTTGAGTCCTCGTAGTCAAAGGATTCGTGAAGGTCGCCGAAAAGAAGTATTCCGAATCTGCCGTTTGAATTGAATTTCAGCATATAATTCACCACATTCCCGGGAAAAGATAAAACATTTCCCTATTATCTGCTTAATTATAACACAATATAATATAATATTGCAATAATAAAAATACTTGTTAAAAGCAGCAGGTTGTGATAGTATAATCGGGTAAGAAAAATTACGGAAAGTGAATGAAATGCCGAGAATAATCGACTTTGAAATTACCGGGGAATATGACAATCTCAAAATATTCACCTATCTGAAATATAAAAAAGGGTTCTCAACCAAGCTTATACGCACGCTGAAGAATACGGAAAACGGAATTCTTCTCAACGGAGAATTCGCAAGGACGGTTGACTTTCTTAAAGCAGGCGACAAACTGACGGTTACCATTCCCGATGACGAATCCGCTCCCGAGCCTGCGGAGAGCGAGATCGATATAGTCTATGAGGATGATGATGTTTTAATCATTAATAAATCGCCTTATATGGCGATGCATCCGACTCATAATCATCAGGGAGACACGCTCGCGAATGCCGTTTCCTCGCACCTCGCCAAGGCAGGGAAATCCTGTGCGTTCAGGGCTGTCGGGCGCCTTGACAAGGGCACCTCGGGACTTGTCGTCTGCGCTTTGAATCCGCTCGCCGCGAGCAAGCTGAACGGCAGGATTAATAAGGAGTATATGGCAGTTGTCAAAGGCGTACCCGAAAAAAGAGGAACTGTCGATGTCCCCATATACCGCCCCGATCCGATGAAAACCCTCCGCGCCTGTTCGTATGAAAAGGGAGTCGAGAGCGCCGTCACCCACTGGGAGCTTATTGAGGCGCGTGCAGACAGAGCGCTCATCCGCCTTAATCTTGAAACCGGCAGAACCCATCAGATAAGAGTCCATATGGCTTACGCCGGATATCCTCTCGCCGGCGATTCGTATTACGGCGATTTTCTGCCGGAATACGGCCATCAGCTGCTCCACTGCGTCAAGGTGAGATTCACTCATCCAGTCACAGGAGAGAGTGTTGAATTCACCGCTCCTCCGCCGTCTGAATTTGAGAAATGTATGGAGGCGTAATCTGCATAAAAATACATTCTTAGTGCTGATTTTTCAAATTCGCTTGACTTTATTCTTATATAAATGTATAATATGCGCGTATTTCATTATAAGGGAGACATCTCTCCCGGAGTATTACGGAGGTCTTTTATGAAAAACTTAATCAAAGTTCTCGCGGTTATCACCGCTCTCGTTCTTGCGCTCGGCTGCCTCGCTTCGTGCGGCGGAAAAACCGAAGAAGGTGCAACAGATGCCGCTACGTCTGAAAACGCTGCGGAAGCAAAACTCACTGCGAAAGACGGCGTTCTTGTTATGGCAACCAACGCTTCATTCCCTCCCTACGAATTTGTAGGCGATGACGGCGAGTTTGCCGGTATCGATGTTGAAATCGCAGGCCTCATTGCTGAAAAACTCGGCCTCAAGCTTGAAATTCAGGATGTTGAGTTCGGCTCAATCATCGGCGGCGTTCAGTCCGGTAAATTCGATATGGGTATGGCCGGTATGACTGTTACCGACGAAAGAAAAGAGAGTGTCAATTTCTCAGAGACTTATGCTACCGGCGTTCAGTCCATCATCGTCAAGGAAGACAGCGAAATCAAGAGCTTTGACGATTTCTTCAATGAGGATGGCACTGTAAAGGATATCAAAATCGGCGTTCAGCAGGATACCACAGGTGATATCTATTGCTCCGATACCGTTGAAAACGGCGGCGTAGGCGAAGATCATGTAACCCAGTTCAAGACCGGCAATGACGCTGTTCAGGCGCTTGTTTCCGGAAAGGTTGACGCTGTCATTATCGATAATGAGCCCGCTAAATCCTATGTTGAAGTCAACAAGGGTCTTACAATTCTTGACACCGCTTATACTGAAGAAGAATACGCAATCTGCGTTGCCAAGAACAACACCGCTCTGCTTGACGCTGTCAACGAGGCACTTGCATCGCTGAAAGCCGAGGGTAAAATTGACGAAATAATCGGAAAATATATCGCGAAGTAAAATCAATTTAATAATATGGCGCGGATGACGGATCCGTCATCCGCTTCGTTATTTATAAGGAGACTCTGTTATGAAAGAATGGTTTGCCGATCTTGCACAGCAGTTTGAACTGAATTTCATCACCGGCGACCGGTGGACATGGTTGCTGGACGGCTTTAAGATGACTCTTGTAATCACCTTTTTTGCCACTTTGCTGGGAATAGCAATCGGCGTTGTGATTGCTACCGTAAGATCGAGCTACGATAAGAATAAGGAATCGATGAAGAAAAAGGGCGGCTTTGGCTACCGTGTGCTGTCATTCTTCAACGGTCTGTGCGGATTGTATCTTACCATTATCCGTGGCACACCTGTTGTTGTTCAACTGCTTATTATGTATTTCATTATTTTTGCCTCATCGACCAACAGCACGATGGTCGCGATTATTTCCTTCGGCATAAATTCAGGCGCATATGTTGCAGAAATTTTTCGCGGCGGTATTATGAGCGTTGACAAAGGACAGTTTGAAGCGGGCAGAAGTCTCGGCTTTAATTATATAGAGACGATGCGATATATTGTTATTCCGCAGATGTTCAAGATTGTTCTGCCGATGCTCTGTAATGAGTTTATAGTTCTTCTCAAGGAGACGTCAATCGCCGGCTATGTCGGCATCCGTGATCTCACCAAAGCGGGCGACCTTATCCGCGGGCGCACATTCTCTGCCTTTATGCCGCTGATTGCCGTTGCCCTGATTTATCTAGCGGTTGTAGTTATATTCACAAAGCTTGTCAAGAGACTTGAGAGGAGGCTGCGTAACAGTGATCACTGAGAAAAAAGCGCTTGTTAAAGTGGACGGCCTCTATAAATATTTCGGCAGCAACAGAGTTCTTCGGGGCATCACCTCGGAGATTGACAAGGGCGAGGTCGTCGTAGTTATCGGTCCTTCAGGTTCGGGCAAGAGCACTTTTCTTCGCTGCCTTAATCTGCTTGAGGAGCCGACTTACGGCGAGGTCTGGCTTGAAGATAAACTTGTGACACCCGTTGACCCGTATCTTCACGCCGATGTTATTGAATTATCAAAAACATATCAGAAACTTTATGCTCAGTATAAGTCCGCTCATCCCGGTGAGAGCGAAGAGAGTATAAAAGAAGCCCTGATTCAGAAAATAAAAAAAGAAGACCTTCTGAACGAAAAGCATGAGGGTAAGGCGTATAAATCGCTGATGAAGCAGATTTATGACGAGAATTATATCAACATAAATCTGGCGAGGCAAAAAATCGGAATGGTTTTCCAGCAATTCAACCTTTTTGAGAATCTTACCGTTATCGACAACATCACTCTCGCACCTATGAAACTGCTGAAGATGAGCAAAGATGATGCGACCAAGAAGGCGAAAGAACTGCTTGAGAGAATCGGTCTCTCAGATAAGGCGGATTCCTATCCCGTTCAGCTTTCGGGCGGTCAGAAGCAGAGAATAGCGATAATCCGAGCACTCGCGATGGATCCCGATGTGCTTTTGTTTGACGAGCCCACCTCCGCGCTCGATCCCGAAATGGTCGGTGAGGTGCTCGATGTTATGAAGGAACTAGCGAAATCCGGAATGACAATGGTTGTCGTTACTCACGAAATGGGCTTTGCTAAAGAAGTTGCTTCGCGTGTAATTTTCATAGATGAAGGCGTAATTATGGAGGAGAATACCCCGGAGGAATTCTTCGGCAATCCGCAAAATCCGCGCCTGAGAGATTTTCTTTCAAAAGTTCTGATTTAAGGAAGGAGAAATACTATGTTATCGGCTTTGGCAGGGGCAATCAGATTTGTTATGGTCGCCATAATGAGCGTCGCAACTTTTCTCACCCCGTTTCTCGGCAAAAAAGAGGGAAAAATCGAGCGTAAAAGTGAGGATTGCAAGGCGGCCTTCGCGGCAATCTCCGATACACACCTGACCGACAGTTTCATCCGCCTGGGCATGTTTGAATTCGGTCTTCAGGATATGGCTGAGGCAACCGACAGACTCGACGCGCTCGTCATCAACGGCGATATCACTGACCACGGCTACCCCGAACACTGGCAGGCATTCACCGACACCCTTCTCAAATATGATATTTCGGATAATAATATTATGGTGCTCGGAAATCACGATACCTGGGGCGGCGACCGCACAGGCGATTATACCAGAGAAAATTTTATAAAATATTCAAAGCAAGCGACCGGCAGGGAACTTGAAAATGTTTATTTCACCGCCGAAATCAACGGCTATCCCGCGATCATTCTCGGCTCGCAGGCGGATCACACCGGTCCGACTTTCTATCAGGATCAGCTTGACTGGTTTGCCGAAGAGATGGAAAAGGCATCCGAAAAGGGACTGCCGATATTCGTATTCTGCCATCAACCCTTCAACGGCACCCACGGTCTGCCTCTCAACTGGGAGATGGAAAAGGATGCCGATCCCACGGACGGCGGAATCGGCGAATTCTCGGATTACATACTCAATATATGCAATCAGTATAAAAATGTAATTTTTGTCAGCGGTCATGTTCACGCCGGGCTGAGCAGCGCTGAAGACGGCACGAATTATGCGAGCGTTGAGAAACTCGGCAATGTCACTTCCGTGAACCTTCCGAGTTACGAATATTTTGATGTTCTGCGTCATGGTCATATGGTGAACGGCACGGGCTTTGTATTTGAGATTTACGAAAGCGAAGTTCTTCTTCGTGCCCGCAATTTCGCTACCGGAACCTGGCTGGAAAAATATAATTTTACAATAGAGCTTGAAAAATAAAAAAAATTAACCCGTCGAACAATCGACGGGTTTTTGTTAACCGTAATCAGTCACTGATATAGGGCATAAGAGCAACCTGACGGGCGCGCTTGATGGCGGTGGTCAGCTCGCGCTGATGCTTTGCGCAAGTGCCTGTAACGCGGCGGGGGAGTATCTTCGCTCTCTCGGAAGTGAACTTTGAAAGCTTGTTGACATCTTTATAGTCGATATACTCTACTTTATCAACACAAAAAGCGCAGACCTTTCTGCGGCCTTTTCTGTTGCCTTTGGCGTTCTTATCATAAGGCATGGCATAAACCTCCTTTAATAATCGGAATTCTCTCAGAAGGGCAAATCGTCCTCATCGGGAATTTCCTGGAAATCTCCCTCATCAGCAGTTGAGTATGAGGGTGCGGGTTCGCTGAACGCGGGCGCAGCAGAAGCGCCGGCGCTGTTTTCGTTTTTGCCTCCGCAGAAGCTGATATTGTCGGCGATAATCTCGGTGCTCTTTCTCTTGTTGCCGTTCTTATCCTCCCAGTTTCTGGTCTGGATAGAGCCGTTAACCGCGATCATAGAGCCTTTATGGAAAAATCTGCTGACAAATTCGGCCTGCTGTCTCCATGCTGTGACATCAATGAAGTCTGCCTGACGCTCTTCGCCCTGCTTGACAAAGTTTCTGTCAACTGCGACGGTGAAAGAACATACTGATATATCCTGAGAAGTCTTTTTGAGCTCGGGATCGGCGGTCAGACGACCCATAATTGCTGCGCAATTAAGCATTGTTTCCGGCCTCCTGAAATTTGATTATTTTTCTTCTTTTGCTATGATGAGCGAACGAAGCACGCCGTCTGTGATTTTGAACACACGGTCGAGCTCAGCGGGGAACTCGGGCTCTGCCGAGTAGTTGTAGATGGCATAGTATCCCTCGGGCTCGTCGTTGATGGGATAGGCGAGTTTGCGCTTGCCCCACTCATCAATGCTCTCGAGAGTGCCTTCCGCTTCGATCATGGCCTTGAATTTCTCGATGAGTGCCTGAACAGCTTCTTCGCCGTTGGCTACTGAGAAAACAACCATGGTTTCGTAGTTCTTTGCTGACATCCTTAAGCACCTCCTTCCGGTCTTCGGTCACGACTGTCGTGACAAGGAATAAATTATAATCTAATCTGCCGCATACACGGCGGAGTTAAATTCTATCAAATAATATAATAAAAGTCAAGAATTTTTTAATTATGAATACATTTCGCGGTTTCTGATGATTTTCATCGTGGTCGTCTTCGGGAATTCCGTATCTCTGGTCTTGATATTTGTAACCCTCTTGAACTTCGGGAGAGTTTCGTTGACCTTGTGAACATCATCTCTCAGATGCTCTTCGCAATCGGGATATTCATCTTTGTTGAGGAAGAATTCAGCGGTAATCTTGTCATCCTCCTGATAGACGAGGACCTCGGTGACATAATCGATGCAGATGAGTTTATCCTCGATTTCCTCAGGGGAGACATTCTTGCCGTTTGTAAGAACGATGAGATTCTTCTTCCTGCCTACGAAATAGAGGTAGCCGTCCTCATCCATTCTGCCGTAGTCGCCGGTTCTGAGCCATCTGCCGTCTTCTGCATCCTCGAACGCCTCCGCGGTAGCTTCGGGGTCATTATAATAACCCTGCATGACGTTTGTTCCCTGAACGAAAATCTCGCCTACGCCGAATTCATCGGGGTACATAATCTTGATTTTATTGCAGGGGAGCGCCTGACCGACACTGCCGAAACGGACATAGTCCCTGAGGTTGACCGTGATTGCGGGGGAGCATTCGGTCATTCCGTAGCCGTTGATAATCTGAATGCCGAAGTCGTTCATTCCCTGCTCGTATTTCGGGTCGAGATTAGCACCGCCGCAGATAATGAATTCAAGCTCGCCGCCGAGATTGTCGATAATGGTTTTGAATATTTTCCTTCTTACATCGATTCCGTGCTTATAGAGGAATCTGCTGATTTTTAGACCTTTCTGGAGCTTTTCATATTGGCCTGTTTTCTTGGCAGTTCTCCAGATTCTGTCGTAAATGCTCGTTACTACAAGCGGAACAGCCGAAAAATTCTGCGGCTTATAGGTCTTCATATCCTTCTGAAGATCCTTTACGCCGTCATTGATATATCCCCATTCTGCGAGAAGATAGCCCGAGAAAAGTGCGCCGACCCAGCAGAAGGTGTGGTTGAGCGGGAGGAATCCCATGGCATGCTCGCCCTTCTGAACGGAGCAGGATGCTGTAACATCGCTGGTGACATTGAAATGAGAGAGCATAACGCCCTTGCTCAGACCTGTTGTGCCCGAGGTGTAGACTATGCATGCGAGGTCATCCGGACCTACCTTCGCGTCGATACAGCGGGTGTCTCCGGCTTTTATCGCCGCTCTGCCTTCGTCTTTATATCCGGGAAAATCGGAGACGTTGAAGAATTCCTTTACTGGATTCTGCGGATCTGCTTTTACCGCGTCAACAAAATGAGCGGTCTCGTCGCAGAAAACCATAGCGTCGCAGCCGCTTCTGACAAGCTGACTGACTATTTCTTCTTCGGTGAGCTTTATATCCATCGGCACAACTATATTTCCGCCGATGAGAGTAGCGTAGTATGATACTATCCATTCATAGGAATTCTCGGCAATAATGGCAATCTTCTTTTTGCCGTCAAGGCCGCGCAGATAATAGAATGTTCCGAGAGCAGTGATTTCATCCCAGGTCTGGTTGAAGGAGCGCTCTTCCTCTTTTTTCTCCGCGTTGAGGAATATGAACTGCCTCTTGTCGCCGCCTTTTTTAGTTCCGTATTCGATAATCTCCTTGAGCGTTTTAAGTTTCAGTATTTCCTCGACAAATTCCGGGGAGATGTCATTGAGTAGCTTCTTTTTCAAAATGTAACTTCCTTCCGGTCTGATATTCGTTTTTCGCAGATTAACCTTTCAAATTATATCATTTTTTAATTTAAATAGCATTAGATAAAACCGAAAAAATGCACAAAAATTCAGATATCTTTCGGGGGAATTGCCCAAAAGCGTTATATTTGACATAGATTTATATATGTGTTATCATTAAATATAAATCTATTATTAAGCAAAGGAGGTGTTACAGATGAATGATAAAATTGCGCAGCTTCGTAAAAAAGCGATGTCGCTGCCGCTGACTCCGGGCGTATACATTATGAAAAACAAGAGCGGAGAAATAATCTATATCGGTAAGGCGAAGGCACTCAAAAACAGAGTCAGCCAGTATTTCGGCTCGCCGAAGAATCATACGGCCAAAGTGCTGAAAATGGTCGAAAACGTCAATGATTTCGATTACATTCTCTGTGACACCGAGTTTGAGGCTCTTGTTCTCGAATGTTCTCTTATTAAGCAGCATACCCCGAAATACAATATACTTCTCAAGGATGACAAGGGCTATAGTTATATCAGGGTTGACGAGGGCGAATGGAAGAATTTCAAGGTCGTACTGCAGAAGGATGATGACGGCTCCCGTTATATCGGACCATATATGAGCTCCGCGGGAATTTCGGCCGCTGTTGACCGGGCAAAGAAGATATTCAGAATTCCGACCTGCAACAAACAATTTCCCAAAGAATACGGCAGGAGCAGGCCCTGTCTCAATTATTCAATAGGTCAGTGTTCAGCTCCCTGTGCGGGTAAAATCAAAAGAGAAGCACATAACGAAAATGTTGAAAGAGCACTTGATTTCATCACGAACGGCTCGGATAAAGTGATTGAAGAACTTACGGAGCAGATGCAGACGGCCGCCGAAAACGAGGAATATGAAAAGGCGGCGAAACTGCGTGATACAATCAAGGCAATTAATAAAATCTCCGATAAGCAGAAAGTAGTTGCCGCCTCCGTCAGGGAGCAGGATGTTTTTGCGATAGTCGGAGCAAAGCAGGGCTTGAATCCCAAAGCGTGCCTCTCTGTTCTGAGGTTTGAGAATTATCGCCTCTATGACAGTGAGCATTTCATTATTGATTTACCCGAGGATATGCCGCAGGCGAGGCACGAGCTCATAAGAAGTTTTTATACAATCAGGGATAATGTTCCGCCGAGAATTGCTGTTGACGGCGAAACGGATGACACAGAGCTTCTCTCCGAATGGCTTTCGGAAAAAGCGGGCAGAAAGGTTGTAATTGCTGTTCCTCAGCGCGGCGAACAGCACAGCTTAATGGAAATGTGCCGCTCGAACGCAGCCCAGAAGCTTGCGCTCTATCTAGGCAGAACGGGCAAAGCCACTGCGGCTCTCGATGAGCTCGGGCAGATTCTAGGCCTCAAATCCCCGCCCGAATTTATTGAATCCTATGATATTTCACATACGGCGGGTTCAAATAATGTAGCCGGAATGGTTGTTTTCAAAGACGGCCTGCCTTATAAAAAATCCTACCGCCGTTTTACAATCAAGGGATTTTCGGGTCAGGATGACTACGCCTCAATGGCAGAGGTTATCGACAGGCGCCTTACCGAATACGAAAATAATAAAGAAACGGGCGAGGGTTTCGGGCGTCTTCCCGATTTGATTCTGCTTGATGGCGGAAGCGGTCAGGTAAATGCGGTAATTCCCGTGCTGATAAAGCATAATCTTGATATCCCGCTCTTCGGTATGGTCAAGGATTCACATCACCGCACAAGAGCGATTGCGGTTTCCGGCGGCGAAATTTCACTGACTTCGAAACGCAGCGCTTTCACGCTTGTTTCAACCATACAGGAGGAGGTTCACCGCTATTCGGTAGCTTACCACCACGCCAAAAACAAGAAATCAGGCATTTCCACAACGCTTACGAATATCGAAGGAATAGGCGAAGCAAGAGCTAAGGCGCTGATGAAGCATTTCCGAACGGTGCGCGCGATTTCCGAAGCGGGTGAGGATGAGCTCACCGCAGTCAAAGGCATGAGCAAGGCGGCAGCGAAGGCGGTTTATGATGCTTTTCACGATGAAGATTAGGAGAACATTATGTTTGTAGATATTGCGAAAATCAAGATAAAGGGCGGCAACGGCGGTAACGGAGCTGTCAGTTTCCGCAGAGAAAAATACGTCGCCGCGGGCGGTCCGGACGGCGGTGACGGCGGCAGAGGCGGAAACATCGTATTCAAGGTAAACGACAATCTCTCAACTCTCGCGGATTTCCGCTATAAAAGAAAATATACCGCCCCGAACGGGCAGGACGGTTCGGGCGGCAGGAAAAACGGACGTAAGGGCGAAGACCTGATAATTCAGGTACCGCGCGGCACGATAATCAGAGAGGTGGAGAGCGGAGCCGTTATGGCGGATATGTCAACAGACGAGCCGTTTATCGCTGCGAAAGGCGGTAGAGGCGGCTGGGGTAATCCACATTTCGCGACCCCGACGAGGCAGGTGCCGAGATTTGCCAAAGACGGTACCCCGGGCGAGGAATGGGAGGTTTCTCTTGAACTCAAACTTCTTGCCGATGTAGGTCTGCTCGGTTTCCCGAATGTCGGCAAATCCACTCTCGTTTCCGTTGTCAGCGAGGCAAAGCCGATAATCGCGAATTATCACTTCACGACGATTACTCCGGTTCTCGGTGTCGTTTCTATGGGTGAAGGCAATTCGTTTGTTATGGCGGATATCCCCGGCCTTATAGAGGGAGCAGGGGACGGTGTCGGGCTCGGCCACGAATTCCTCAGGCACGTTGACCGCTGCCGTATGCTTGTTCATATTCTCGATGCCGCGGGCAGCGAGGGCAGAGATCCGATAGAAGATTTCAATATAATCAATAAAGAACTTGAAAAATTCGACCCCGAACTTGCGAAAAGGCCGCAGATAGTTGTTGCAAATAAAATTGACCTTGCGAACGACGAGCAGATTGAAACCCTGCGCGAATATTTTGAGAGCAGGGGATATGAATTCTATAAAATGTGTGCCCCGATAAATGAGGGAACTCAGGAAATCGTCAACGCAATATGGAATAAGCTTCAGACTCTCCCACCGATTAAGCGCTATGAGACAGAAGTGATTCCCGTCGAGATGTTTGAAAAATCGCAGGATAAGGGATTCACGATTACCGTGCGCGACAATGTGTATTTTGTTGAGGCGGAGTGGCTACTCAAGATTCTGCAGAGATGCGATCTCGACGACTATGAATCTCTGCAGTATTTTCAGAGAATTCTTGTCTCCAGCGGTATAATAGACGCCCTTCATGAGCGCGGAATTCAGGAGGGCGATACCGTCTCTATTTATGACCTTGAATTTGATTTTGTGAATTAAGGTGATTTTTTGTCAAATCCTTCATCATACAGCCCGCTTGCCCTCGCCTTTCTCGGTGATACGGTTTTTGACCTGCTCGTTAGGAAAGAACTTCTTGATGACGCCAACAGACCGGCCGGCGACCTTCATAAGCTCGCCTCTCAAAGGGTATGCGCATCCGCGCAGGCGGCATCAATCAAAAGAATTCTTCCCGCGCTCAGCGAGGAGGAGACCGAGGTTTTCAAAAGAGGAAGAAACGCTCATCCCGGCAGTGTCCCCAAGAATCAGTCAGCCTCTGACTATCATTATGCCACGGGGCTCGAATGCCTTTTCGGCTGGCTGTATCTCAACGAAAACAAGCAGAGAATTCTTGAATTATACAATATGATGACAGAAGGCGGTGAATCCGTTGAAAAAGCCCGATAAAAAAACTGTTCTGAACGCTGTGAAAGAGGCGGGAATCTGGATAATCGGATGCCTTCTCTATGCAACGGCGGTTAACGGATTTGCTTTGCCGAATTCGATAGCCCAGAGCGGAATGACCGGCGCGGGCGTAATTCTTCATAAGCTTTTCGGCTGGCCGATAGGTCTTGTGGGTTTTGCCCTGAATGTACCTCTGCTGATACTTATGTTCATTTTCATCAGCAGAACGAGTCTTCTCAAAACGCTTGTTGTTTCGGGAATTCTCTCGGTCGCACTCGATTTTATGACCTGGCTTTTCAAAAGCTATATCCCGGTTTACGAGGGAAATCCGATTCTCGCCGCGCTTATCTGCGGAGTGCTTCAGGGTGCCGGGCTCGGAATGATAATGACAACCAACGCCACCAGCGGCGGCACGGATATTATTGGACGCCTGGTGCATAAGGTGATTCCATATATAACGGTCGGTAAAGTGGTTATGGCTGCGGATGCTCTGATAGTTATTATCTATATGATAGTTTTCAAAAGCTTCGACAGCGGTCTTTATGCCATTATCGTCGCTTTCGTTTCATCCCGCGTGATTGATTCGCTGCTCTATGGTATGGGCAACGGCAAGATGCTGATGATTTTCTCTGATAAGGCGCACGAAATCGCCGAGGCGATTATCTCCTCATCGCGTCGCGGAGTTTCTATTATTCCCGCCACAGGCGCATATTCAAAGGAACAAAAGAATATGCTGATATGCGTCGCGAGAAAAAATGAAATCAGCGGACTTTTAAAAACGGTAAGATCCATTGACGAAGAGACATTCATTATTGTCAGCGAAGCCAACGAAGTTCTCGGTAAAGGCTTCAGAAGAAGTATAAACAGCTGAAAAAAGGAGAAAAGCAGGGACAACAATCTGTTGTCCCTGCTTTTTGCAATCAATATAAATCTATATATCCGAAAGTGTCGAGGAAGCGGAGAATCACTTTAATAATGAATACTCTCTCCTCGTTTTTGAGTGTTTCTTTAAAGAATTTATAAAACGGAGAGGGGAGCTTACCCGAAGTGTCGGCGTTTTTGTCGAGCGTGAATGAATTCAGCCAGGCGATAGCGGTCGGGGAATCTATTTCGTTACCGTTTCCGTCAATCGTTTTTTCACCCTTGTATTCTTTGTTATCACTGTCCATATCGTAGGCGACATTTGTCCAGACATCGTGATTGTTAATGAACGGAAAAGTATCTGCAAGCGTCACGCCCGGTGCTCTGTCATAGACAGTGTATCTGATATTCTCGGGATGATTTGTCTCTTTTTTCAGATTGTACCAGCTTCTGAGCATAACATTCAGATAGGAAACATATGTGTCGCGTTTGCAGCCCATAAGCCAGATTGGTTTATCTTTGATAATCTTTGCCTCTCCAGGAGTTATTTCCCGGCTGGGAGTCATAATCATACCTGCGGCAAAATAATCGGGATACATTGTCATAAGATTCAGCGAACCAATTCCTCCGAGACACCAGCCGACCGTATAGACCCTTTTTTTGTCAACACAGGGATTTTTCTTAGCAAAATCGTCTATAGCTGCCATAAATGCGGGGGTGATTACTGATGAATCCCAATAGTATTCTTCCTCTTCGGGAGCTCTTCCGATAAGCAGAAAAGCGGCGCCGTTATGGAATCTTGACTGATATTCATCCGCTGTCCAGCTTGCCAGAGCATTCGCGGTCAGCTCAAAACCCTCCACAAGGCCTTCAAGAGCACCGGCCATTATTACGACAAGCGGATATTTTTTATTTGCGGATTTACCGTTAGCTACAGGCGAATAGTAACTGTAATCAATATCGTGACCGTTGACCATCGGACCGTTGTCTCTGGACCAGAGGGTCCTTAAACTGTCAACTCCCTTGCTTATGCTCATTGCAAGGCAGGGAAGAGCGGCACTGAAAACAACTACCAGTGCAAGTATTACGGAAATGAGTTTTTTCATAGTTTCCTCCGGAATAAAGAATTAATTCATTATACTCCAAATCCGGCCCTTTTGCAACAGATAGTTATAATTATGTAACAGTTACTGTATAAATATTAAATGTAACGTCACTCAAAAAGTCCCGCAGGATTATTACCTGCGGGACGATTATATTATGAATATCAGGGTTGAGCTTATTCTTCGGGCTTTTCCTCTGCTGTGGGAACTGCCTTTTTGGAATCGGCTCTGGAAACAACGAGGTTTACGATGATGCCGAGGATAAGAGCGCAGGCTACTTCCGTAAGGGTAACCTTGCCGATGGTGAGGGTCATTCCGCCGATACCCGAGATAAGAATAGTAGCCACGACGAAGAGATTTCTGTTTTCGCCGAGGTCAACGCCCTGGAGCATCTTGAGACCGCTGACGGCGATGAAGCCGTATAGGGTGAAGCAGACGCCGCCCATGACACAGCCCGGAATGGTGGAAAGGAAGGTTACGAACGGAGCGCAGAATGAAGCGAGGATTGCGAGAACCGCGGTAGCGCAGATGGTTACTATGGAGGCGTTGCCGGTGATGGCTACGCAACCTACCGATTCGCCATATGTGGTGTTCGGGCAACCGCCGAAGAGAGCGCCGACCATTGAGCCGATACCGTCGCCGAGAAGAGTTCTGTGAAGGCCGGGATCCTCAAGAAGCTCGGTGCCGATAACGGAGGAGAGGTTCTTGTGGTCCGCAATATGCTCTGCGAATACAACGAATGCTACGGGAATATAAGCGACCGCTATTGTTCCTACATAGGCGGGAGTGATTTCGCCGATGCTCTTGAATGCCTTTACAAAGGTGAAATCGGGAACCCACTGCATATTCTGGAATGCGGTGAAATCTATGATAATGAGATTATCGTTGCCGGTTTTCTTGCCGATGAAATAAAGAATGGTGGCAAAGATATAGCCTGCTGCGATGCCGATGATGAAGGGGATGAGTTTCGCTGTTTTCTTTCCGTAAACGGAGCAGATGATAACGGTAAAGAGAGTGATGAGAGCGCAGATGAAGCCGATCCAGCCCTTAACTCCCATAACGAAGCCCGAATCGGTGGCAGCGTATTTGAGTGCATCGCCTACCGCGTTGCCCGCAAGTGAGAGACCGATGATTGAAACTGTGGGGCCGATAACGACTGCGGGCATGAGCTTGCCTATCCATGCAACGCCTGCGATTTTAACCACGATTGCGATTACAACATAGACAAGACCTGCGAAAACAGCGCCTATGATGAGACCCATGAAACCTGCGCCTGCCGATGCAGCGCCGCCGAACGCAGCGAACATCGAGCCGATGAATGCGAAGGAGGAGCCGAGGAAAACGGGGCTCTTGAACTTGGTGAAGAGCAGGTAAACCAGCGTGCCTACGCCTGCTCCGAAAAGAGCGGCCGACTGGCTCATACCGTTTCCGATGATTGAGGGAACCGCGATGGTTGCCGCAAGGATTGCGAGGAGCTGCTGGAAAGCGAATACAACAACCTGCAACGCTTTCGGTTTGTCTTTGACACCGTAAGTCAAATTCATAAAATTACCTCCAATAATAATATACCGTATGTGAACGCCGAAGCGCATTTCAAACTACATATTGAAAAAATATTACCACAATATTTAGCGTTTGTAAAGTGTATCGATAACAAAATACGGTAAAAAAATTAACAATTTTTATTGATTTACGGTTGAAACAAATAAATATAATTGCTATAATAAATATGTATTTTCAAATTTATGAAAGGTATGGGAAAACGGATATGAAAAAAATCGTATGCGCAGGAGCAGGTCATGGTGGGCTTTCTGCCGCTCTTCTGCTCGCCCGGGAGGGTTATGATGTAACGGTCCTGGAAGCCAAAAGCCGAAAAGAGCTCGGCTATGACTGGCACGATTGCGTATGGCTTCCTGCGTTCGAAGATATCGGTCTTGTGCCCGACAATCCCGATTTTGTCTATCCGTTTTTCCATTATACTTATCATAATCCCGCCGAAACCATGGCCTTTTCGGTTACGAAAGGCAGTCTCGACAGGCTTCGCATGGTTGACCGCCGCTACATTCTGAATCTGCTTATTGACGAGTGCAAAAATACGGGCGTCAAGTTTGAATTCGGTAAGAATATCACGGGCGCTATAATCGAGGGAAGCAAGGTCGCCGGAGTTCATACCGCGAGGAAGGAGTATCGGGCGGACCTTGTTATTGACGCCGCCGGTATTGATTCGCCGGTGAGAAAGTCGCTGCCGCCCGTTTCGGGAGTTCAGAAGGAAATCTCTCCCGATAAAATCATATGGACTTACAGAGCGTATTACGAAAATCGTCTGAATAAGCCCGCTCCCGATTATCAGAATATCTACTTTTTCCATTGCGGTAAGCCGGGCATGGACTGGCTGATTACCGAAAAAGACTTCGTCGATGTGCTTGTCGGAAGCTTTTCTCCTTTGACAAAAGAGGATATAGACAGGGCGGTCGCCGATTTTCAGCGGATTTACTCGCATATGAGCGACAGAATTCTCAAAGGTGGAACGGTTCAGAAAATCCCCATCGGAAAAGCGATTCCGAAGTTTGTGTGGAACGGTTATGCGGCGGTAGGCGACAGTGCTTCAATGACAGAACCTATGAGCGGTTCCGGAATAAGCCGTTCGCTTTCAGCGGGAAAAATCCTTGCCGAAACAGTTATAAATATAGGAAAAAATGAGCTTACTCAGAAAAATCTCTGGCATTACGAATATGATTATCTCAAAAAACACGGTGAGAGCGCATATTCCGATTCAATTTTAAGAGAGTTTCTTGCAACTCTGAAGCCGGAAGATCTCGATTATTTCTTTGAGCATAAGATTATGACCGAGAAGGAGATAGGCGGCGGAAAGATAAGATTTTCTTCACCCGCCGAATTTCTTCAGAAGGTCACGGCGTTTGTGCCGAAAGCTGGACTTCTCCCGCGAATGGCAGGCGCAGTTCTCAAACTCAGAAAGGCGGAAAGCGTAAAATCCGCATTGCCCAAAGAATTCTCTCAGAACGTTTATTCCTGCTGGCTGAAACTCTATAACCAACTCTGATTACGGATGGTTCAATAAATGAAGTGTGCTTTTTATACACTCGGCTGCAAGGTTAATCAATATGAATCCGGCGCTATGGCTCAGGAGCTTGAAAGGCGCGGGTTTACCTGCGTATCTCCGGATGAAGAAGCAGACGTCTATATTATAAATTCCTGTTCTGTAACTGCTGAAAGCGACAGAAAAACAAGGCAGGCCGTACGAAGATTCCGCCGCAATCATCCGGATTCAATCATTGTGCTTACCGGATGCATGGTTCAGGCAATTCCTGAAACAGGAGGTGATCTGCCGGAGGCGGATATTGTGATGGGAAATAAAACCAATCCCGATATCTATGCCCTGATTATGCAGTTTATAAGCGGCAGAAAGCGTATTTTTGCGCTCGAGCCGCATAAAATTGGTGAAAAATACAATGGCCTTTCCGTTACGGACTACCGCGACAAAACAAGGGCCGTCATCAAGATTGAAGACGGTTGCAACAGATTTTGTTCCTATTGTATTATTCCTTATGCGAGGGGCAGAGTGAGATCGAAACCCCTTGAGGATATTGAATCGGAGACGAGTGAGCTCGCGAAAAACGGATTCCGTGAGATAGTTGTTGTCGGCATCAATCTCTCCGCCTATGGCTCGGATATAGGCAGCAATATTGTTGAGGCAGTGGAGAGAATTGCCTCGATTGACGGTATTGAAAGAGTCCGGCTCGGGTCTCTTGAGCCCGACCATATTACAGAGAATGTAATAACCGGTCTTTCGCGGATTGAGAAATTCTGCCCGCAGTTTCATATTTCTCTGCAGAGCGGATGCGATAAAACTTTAAAGAAGATGAACAGACACTACAGCAGCGTGGAATATGAAGATTTATGTTCGCGGCTTCGCGAGGTTTTTCCCGATGTGAATATCACAACCGATGTAATGGTCGGCTTCCCGGGGGAAACGCAGAGCGATTTTGAGATTTCTCTCGATTTCGTTAAGCATATTAGATTTGAAAAAGTCCATGTTTTTCCGTATTCAAGAAGGCCGGGAACGCTTGCGGCGAATATGCCTGAGCAGATTGAAAATGCCGAAAAACAGCGCCGCGCCGAGATTATGATGACGGAATGCGAAAAAATCCGCATCGAATACCTTAAAGCACAGTCCGGCAGAATTCTTGAAATAATTCCCGAGGAAAATCATAACGGAATTATCAAGGGTTATACCGCAAACTATACGCCCGTAATCGTCAGCGGAAAATGCGAATTCGGAAAGTCGGTCAGAGTTAGAATTACGGGAGTTGAAAACGACTGCTGCAAGGGCGAAATCCTGAATTGAAAATAATCAAGCCGCCTTTGAAGGCGGCTTTCTCTATCATAAATATTCTATAAGTGCTTTAAGATTTTTAACTGCAAGAGTGGCTCTGAACGGCGATTTATCATACATTTCCGGGGTTGTTACTCCACTGTAAACAAGCACGCTGGGGATATTGTGATTCATACCGATTGCCACGTCTGTAGCGAGTCTGTCACCGATAAAGCAGAGTTCTTCTTTCCGGCACCCGAGGAAACGGGTGATGTAATCAACTGTGGCGGGCATCGGCTTTCCGAGCACGAGAGGCCTCTTGCCGGTGGAAGCGGAAAACATCTCTATCATCGAACCCGTATCGGGCATAAAGCCGTCTTTTATCGGGCAGTTTGCATCGGGATGAGTCGCGATATATACAGTACCGTTTGCAATGTAATTCGCTGCTTTCCAGATCTTTTCATATGTCAGCGTAGTGTCAAATCCGAGCAGAACTATATCGGGATTATCGTCAACGAGGTTTATTCCCGCCTTGACCATATCGCCTGTCAGCCGTTCGTTTCCGAGCAGATAAACACGAGCTCCAGGATAATTGCGCTCAAGGTAATCGATTGCTACGTGGGTGGACATGATTACGCGTTTTTCATCAACCGGAAAACCCATTCCTGCAAGTCTTTCACGGCATACCTCCACATTGTTTGAGGAATTATTCGTAAAGAAATAGAAATCTCTGCCTGTTTCTCTGACTTTGTTGATGAATTCTATTGAACCGTCGATGATGCTTCCGCTGAGATAGAATGTGCCGTCCATATCGACGATAAAATATTTTGTTTTTTCAAAATACTTGTTTTTCATATTATTCGCCGACTGAGGAAACTTCCTCTTCACCGACTTTTCCGGTAACTTTTCTGAGATTTGTGTGAACGGCGCGTACCTGGGCAAGACTTGCTGAGATGGCTTTGTCTGTGTCACCCATTACCTTTTCTGCAAAATCAGCAGCTCCCTGGCGGATTTCAGCGGACCATTTATTAGCCTTATCAACTATCTCTGCCGCCTTTTCCTTTGCCTGGCTTTCGGTTAACTCGCCCTGTTCTATTGAAGTCTTGATTATTGCATCTGCTTTCTGATTTGCCTCATCTATAAGTTGCTTTGCCTGCGAGGCAGCTGCCGCAGAGATTTCATCCGCCTTTTTCTGCGATTCAACAACTATAGTGCTGGATTCAACGGCTTTTGCCGCATCTTCCATAGCCTTTGATTTGATTTCTTCGCCGTCGGCGGTGGCGTTGTCGATAATCTTCTGCGCTTCTGTGTCCGCTTCGGCTACCTTGCCCTTGCAGTAATCCTCGGTCTTGAGCACCAGATTTCTGACCTTTTCCTCGGCAGCGGAGACGAGTGCTCTCGATTTCTCCTGCGCTTCGGTAACGACGGTAACGCTCTCCTGCTTTGCTTTGGCAAGAATGTTGTTCCTGTCGGCTACTATAATTTTTGCCTGCTGGATTTCCTTGGGAAGTCCGGCTCTTATTTCGTCAATGGCCGTCCTTATCGCCTCTGCGTCAACGGCAACCTTGCCGCCTCTGAGGGTTTTTGAGCCGCTGTCAATAATGTCTTCTATCTGATTGAGAAGCTGATCCGTATTCATATATTCGGACTCCTTTCTTTAATCCTTTTGATAATATCTTCGCTGACCGCCGCGGGGAGGAATTCCGTTACATCTCCTCCGAATTCACAGACCTGTTTTACAAGGCTTGACGAGAGGAACATATTATTCTGATCGGTCGTCATAAAAATCGTTTCAAGCTCGGGATTCAGGTGCTTGTTGGTGAGGGCTTGCTGGAATTCATACTCAAAGTCCGAAACAGCGCGCAGTCCTTTGACAATCGCGCATGCGCCCTTCTTTTTGCAGTATTCCGCAAGCAGACCGCCATACATATCCACTTCACAATTTTTTACTTCTTCGGGAATTGAGCGCTCAATAAGTTCCACTCTCTCCGAAGCGGTGAAGTAGCTGTTTGGCTTATGAAAATTCACCATTACAACAACTATGACTTTATCAAAAAGCTTTGAAGCTCTTTTGATTATATCCAGATGGCCGTTTGTAATCGGATCAAACGAGCCCGGGCAGACTGCAATTCTCATTCTATCAGTCCTTTCTGTAAATTGTGACGGCTGTCTTCCCGTATTTGTAGTTTCTGTATTTTCTGAGACTTGCGCATTCATCGGGGAGCTCCGTCTTGAGCTGATGCTCACATACAACCGTTCCCGCAGTATCAACATAATCCGAAACTCCGTCGATTGCTCTTTCAAGCAAGCCGGCAGCATAGGGGGGATCGAGAAAAACTATATCGAATTTATTGATGTTCATATTCAGAAAAGCGAATGCATCGGACTGCATAATCCTTGCTTTATCGGTAAATTTCGTCTTTGTGACATTCTCTTTGATTATGCGGATTGCGCCCTTGTCGGAGTCGACAAACACTGCGTCGGCCGCGCCTCTGCTGAGCGCTTCTATACCCATCTGACCGGAGCCCGCGAAGAGATCGAGCACCCGTGCGCCTTCAATTTCAAATTGAATCGCGCTGAATATTGCTTCTTTGACTCTGTCAGTGGTCGGCCTGGTGGTTTCGCCTTCAAGCGTTTTAAGGGTCATACCCCTTGCGCTGCCTGTTATAACTCTCATAATCTTCTTCTCCGCTTTTATGTCATAATACAGCATTATAATTATCTAACGATATGATGTAATTGTCAAGTTAAATATTTGTTAATAAAATAATAAATATTTAAAATACTATTGTATTTTTTTTTTATAATTGGTATACTGTTTAAGATTATAATGAGGTTAATATCGACAGTTTAGGTCCAATATTTCAAAGCAAAGGCAGGTGAGAATGTGTCCGTTAAAATCAGTTCGGTCGGTGCAGGAAGCATCGCCTCAAAAAAAGGCATTGAAGCGGGCGACGTTCTCATCGATATAAACGGTCACGAAATAAGAGATGTTCTTGATTACCGCTTTTATCTTGCCGATAAAAAGCTCTCCCTGAGAATTTGCAGAGGTCAGCAGGGGAAACTGAAAACCGTTCATATCCGCAAGGATGAGAGCGAGGATATCGGGCTCGAATTTGAAACCTACCTTATGGATAAGCAACATTCATGCAAAAACAAATGCATATTCTGCTTTATTGACCAGCTCCCGGAAGGCCTCAGGGATTCTCTGTATTTCAAAGATGACGATTCGCGTCTTTCTTTCCTTTTCGGTAACTATGTCACTCTTACCAATCTCGATGATGAAGAGGTTGACCGCATAATCAGAATGCATATCAGCCCCGTTAACATTTCGGTTCATACTATGAATCCCGAACTGCGTGTAAAAATGATGCTGAATCCCCACGCCGGCGAGTGCCTTAGATATATAAAGCGATTCACCGAAAGCGGAATAGAGGTCAACGCCCAGCTCGTGCTTTGCCCCGGAATCAATGACGGCGCGGAACTCGAGTTCTCGCTCAGGGAATTATTTGCTCTCGGTAAAAACATTCAGAGTATCGCCTGCGTGCCGGTCGGAATCACTAAATACAGGCAGAATCTTCCCGAGCTCAGATCCTATGATAAACAGACAGCCGGAGAGGTTATAGATACCATTGACCGTCTTAACGCAGAGAATATTTCAAAAGGCGGCAGAGCCGTGGCTTACGCAGCGGATGAATTCTATCTCTATGCGGAAAGACCTATGCCCGATTATGAATACTATAATGGTTTTCCCCAGCTTGAAAACGGAGTCGGCATGTGGACTCTTTTCCGTGAGGAGTTCATCGAAGCGCTTGAAAACTGCGATGTGACAGAATCTCAAAGAAGTATTTCGCTCGTTACCGGCACCGCGGCTTTTCCTCTGCTAGAGGAATTAACTTCTCTCGCATGCAAAAAGATAAGCGGTTTGAAAGTCAATGTCTATGCGGTAGTTAACCGCCTTTTCGGAGAGAGCATTACCGTTTCCGGTCTTATAACCGGCGGAGATATAGTTTATACGCTTGAAGGCAAAGAGACGGGAACGGAGCTCATCATACCGCCGAACTGCCTTCGCGCGGAAGGTGATATGTTCCTTGATAATATGACCGTTGAGGAGCTCAGCGAAAAACTCGGCGGAATCAGAATCACACAGAACGGTCCGGGCGGCGCGGATTTGCTTTCGGCGCTTCTCGGAGAATGAATAAGAAAGAGGAAACTATGGCAGGAAATGTAGTGGCAATAGTCGGCAGACCTAATGTCGGCAAATCGACCTTATTCAACAAACTGACAGGTCAGCGCATAGCGATAGTTGATGATACTCCCGGAGTCACGAGAGACAGAATCTACGGCGAATGCGAATGGCTCGGCAGACACTTTATGCTTATCGATACCGGCGGAATTGAGCCGGCGTCGGAGGATATAATACTCAAGCAGATGCGCCGTCAGGCACAGCTGGCAATTGATTCGGCGGATGTGATAATTCTTGTGACCGATATCCGTTCGGGTGTTGTCGCTACCGATATAGAAGTTGCGGCAATGCTCCGAAAGAGCGGCAAGCCGGTAATTCTCTGCGTCAATAAGTGTGATACCATCGGAGAACTTCCGCCCGATTTTTATGAATTTTACAATCTCGGTCTCGGTGATCCGTTTGCCGTTTCTTCGGTTCACGGACACGGAACCGGCGATCTGCTCGATGAGGTGCTTAAATACCTGCCAGACCTCAAAGAGGAACAAGAGGAGGAGGGCGAGGACGCGATAAGAGTCGCGGTTATCGGAAAGCCCAATGTCGGCAAATCTTCGCTTGTAAACGCTGTTCTCGGTGAAAACAGGATGATAGTTTCTGATGTTGCCGGTACTACAAGGGACGCCACCGATTCGCTGGTTGAAAACGAATTTGGCAAATTCGTATTCATTGATACCGCGGGACTTCGCCGCAAGAGCAAGGTCTACGACCAGATTGAGAAGTATTCGGTCATCAGAGCGAGAATGGCGGTTGAGAGAGCGACAGTCTGCGTGATTATGATTGACGGCACCGAGGGCTTCACCGAGCAGGATTCAAAGGTCGCCGGCATCGCCCACGAAATGGGCAAGGGCTGCATAATCGCAGTCAACAAATGGGATGCCGTTGAGAAAGACGGCAAAACAATGGATAACATGCGCAAGGACCTTATGAAGGATTTTGCTTTCATGTCCTACGCTCCGATTATATTTATCTCCGCAAAAGAGGGACTGAGGATTGACCGCCTCTTTGAGCTTATAAAATTCGTTGACACGCAGAACGCCATGAGGATTTCAACCGGCAAGCTCAACGAAGTACTGGTGGATGCGACGGCGAGAGTCCAGCCGCCCTCGGACAAGGGCAGGAGGCTTAAGATTTTCTATATGACCCAGGCATCCACCCGCCCGCCGACATTTGTCTGCTTCGTCAACAGCGCAGAGCTTTTCCATTACAGTTATCAGCGCTATCTCGATAATCAGATAAGAGAGACTTTCGGCCTTGAGGGCACGCCAACGAGAATGGTAATCCGCGAAAGGGAATCAAATAAGAAATGATAGTTTTGGGAATCGACCCCGGCTACGCAATAGTCGGCTGCGGAGTCGTTGAACACAAGGATAATAAATTCAGGATGCTCGAATACGGCGCAATTACCACAGAAGCTCATTCGCCCTTCAACGAGCGCCTTGAAAAGATATTCAGGGAAGCGGATGCACTGATAAAAAAATATCCGTTTGACGCGGTAGCCATGGAAAAGCTGTTTTTCAATACCAATCAGAAAACTGCGATAGATGTCGCTCATGCGAGAGGAGCGCTTGTGCTCGCTGCTCAGCTCAATAAGGTGCCCGTCTTTGAATACACGCCTCTTCAGGTCAAGCAGAGCGTTGTCGGATACGGCAGGGCGGAAAAAAAGCAGGTGCAGGAAATGACAAGGATTATGCTCAATCTCGAAAAGATTCCGAAGCCCGATGACGCCGCAGACGCGCTTGCGATGGCTATCTGCCATTGTCATTCAGCAGGTTCGCTTCTCGGCGCGCTCAAAATGAAAGGATAAGCTTATGTTTTACAGCCTGACAGGAACAGTTGTTTTTACCGATGAAAATGCAATTGCACTCGATTGCGGCGGCGTGGCGTTTTATCTGAATACGACGGCGAACACTCTTCGCAAATGCGCCGGCACCGGCGAAACGCAGACTTTATATACATATCTCAGCGTCCGTGAGGATGCTCTCGACCTTTTCGGCTTTGCCGATAAAGCGGAACTTGATTGCTACAAGACACTCATCGGAGTTACCGGAGTCGGTCCCAAAGCTGCAATTGCGATTCTCTCCGCCCTCACTCCCGATATGCTCGCAGTTGCAGTTGCGGGCGAGGATGCCAGAGCAATTACTGCAGCCCAGGGCGTTGGCCCGAAGCTTGCGAGCAGAATAGTGCTTGAGCTTAAGGGCAAGGTTGAAACATTCGCTGTTTCCTCAGCGGCGGCGGGAAACGTCGCAGCTGCCAAAAAAGCGGGCGTCAGCAGCGCTTCATCCGAGGCGGTAGATGCACTTGTTATGCTCGGCTACAGCAGGAGCGAGGCGAGTATAGCGGTCGGAAAACTCGATCAGAATCTCGATACCGAGGAGCTTATCAAAAAGGCACTCGGAATGCTGGCCAAGAAACTTTAAGGAGTAAAAGATGGATACCGATTACGAAAGCAGATTTGTCGGAGCGGGATATTCACCTGCAGAGGATAATGAAACTGAGCTCACCCTTCGTCCGAAGGTGCTCACGGAATATATAGGCCAGGAAAAGGTCAAAGAAAACCTTTCCGTTTATATTCAGGCGGCAAAGCAGAGAGGTGAGCCGCTTGACCATGTGTTGCTCTACGGCCCTCCGGGCCTCGGCAAAACAACTCTCGCGGGAATCATAGCAAATGAAATGGGGGTCAATTTCAGAGTGACGAGCGGCCCCGCAATTGAGAAGCCCGGCGATCTCGCGGCGCTTCTTACCAATCTCAGCGAGGGCGATGTGCTCTTTATTGATGAAATCCACCGCCTTTCAAGGCAGGTTGAAGAAGTTCTCTACCCCGCCATGGAGGATAACGAGCTCGATATCATTATCGGCAAGGGACCTTCGGCGAGGTCAATCCGCCTCGACCTCAATAAATTCACGCTTGTCGGCGCGACAACAAGAGCAGGCCAGCTCTCCGCACCGCTCAGGGACAGATTCGGCGTTATATTCCGTCTTGAATTATATACGACCGAACAGCTTGCGGAGATAGTCAACCGCTCAGCAGGTATTCTCGGAATCGGCATTGATTCCGAGGGAGCAAATGAAATTGCCTCCCGCTCGAGAGGAACTCCGAGAATCGCAAACAGATTTCTCAAGCGCGCGCGTGATTTCGCCCAGATAGTCGGCGACGGCTCGATAACAAAAGAGACAGCATCTCACGCTCTCGCGAAGATGGAAGTTGACGAACTCGGCCTCGATTCGGTTGACCGTCTTATTCTGACCTCGATGATCAAGAATTACAACGGCGGACCGGTCGGCCTTGAAACGATAGCCGCGGCTGTCGGCGAGGAAGCGGTCACAATCGAGGATGTATATGAGCCTTATCTTATGCAGATAGGCTTCCTGAGCAGAACTCCGAGGGGAAGATGCGTTACCCCCGCCGGCTATGCGCATCTCGGTATGAAGATGCCGGGCCAGCAGAAATTTGACAATGTCTGATAATTGATTTAAGGATGAATTATGCGAGTATCCGATAACTGGAAAGATTATGAACTCATAGACTGCACCGACGGTCAGCGTCTCGAACGCTGGAAGGATATTGTCCTTATTAGGCCGGATCCGCAGGTTATATGGAAAACGCCGAAGGAAAATCCCCTCTGGTATTCTCCTCACGCGATTTATAACCGCTCAAATACGGGAGGGGGCAGCTGGCAGGTCTGCAAAAAGATGCCGGATGTCTGGCAGGTGAGTCTCGATAATCTTAAATTCAATATTAAAACTATGGGCTTCAAGCATACGGGCCTTTTCCCCGAGCAGGCGGTCAACTGGAAGATGATTGCCGATATTATAAAAAGCGCGGGCAGACCCGTGAAGGTGCTAAATCTTTTTGCATACACCGGCGGCGCGACGGTTTCCGCTCTTGCCGCGGGAGCGAGCGTTACCCATGTTGACGCTTCAAAAGGTATGACTCAATGGGCGAAGGAGAATGCGTCTGCCAGCGGCGTTGCGGATTGCAGTGTGAGATGGCTTGTTGACGACTGTATGAAATTTGTCCAGCGCGAGATAAGGCGCGGCAATAAATATGACATAATAATTATGGATCCGCCTTCATACGGCAGAGGCCCGGGTGGTGAGGTCTGGAAACTCGAAAACGAGGTCTATTCGTTCGTAGAGGAATGCGCAAATGTGCTTTCGGAGAATCCGCTTGCGGTTCTTATTAATTCTTATACAACAGGTCTTTCGCCGAGTGTTATGGAATATATTCTTGCTGAGACGGTCGGCAGAAAGTATAAAGGCGAAACATTCAGCGACGAAATAGGTCTTCCCGTTTCATCGAAACCCGGCAGAGTCCTGCCCTGCGGCGCGAGCGCCGTATTTCTGGGCGGCCGGTAATCAGATAATTCCGCACGCGCGGCAATCATCCGCCAGTGTAGAAGAATATGCGGAGCAAAAACAGATAATGGAAAAACTCATCGAAATCAAAAATCTGACTTACACCTACGAGCCCGATGAAGAGGGGCAGACCGGCTATACCGCGGTTAAAAATGTAAGTCTTGATATAAATAAAGGAGAATTCGTCGCTGTGCTTGGGCACAACGGCTCGGGCAAGAGCACCCTTGCGAAGCTGATGAATGCCATTTTTGAGCCGACCGAAGGCACGGTCACGGTTAAGGGCATCCCCTCCGTTTCCGAGGAAAACGGCGATAGAATCCGCCGCATAGTCGGCATGGTTTTCCAGAATCCCGATAATCAGATAGTTGCTACAATAGTTGAGGATGATGTTGCTTTCGGCCCTGAGAATCTCGGAGTTGAGCCGGCTGAAATCCGCCGCCGTGTTGATGAGGCGCTCAAAACGGTCAATATGTATGAGCACCGTGAGAGAGAGCCGCACCGTCTTTCCGGCGGTCAGAAGCAGAGAGTCGCAATAGCGGGTGTTCTTGCAATGCGGACCGAATGTATGATTCTCGACGAGCCGACCGCGATGCTTGACCCGAAGGGCAGGCAGGAGGTTATCAATACAGTCCTGCGTCTCAATAAAGAGCAGGGTATGACGGTAGTTCTCATCACTCATTTTATGGAAGAAGCTGTTCTCGCGGACAGAGTCTTAATTATGGACGGCGGTTCTGTTATTTCGCAGGGAACTCCGCGTGAAATCTTTTCGAAACCCGGTTTCCTGCGCGAGCATGGCCTTGATGTGCCGCAGAGTACCGAATTATGTCTTGAACTCGGTATTGAAGACTGTGTACTGACCGTTGATGAGTGCGTCGAAAAGCTCTCCTTGATGATGGGAGGTGCCGTTTGATGTCTGTTCCCATAGAATTACGTGATGTATCGCATTTTTATTCGCCCGGAACCGCAATGCAGGTCGCGGCGATAAAGAATATCAGTTTAACCATAGAAGAGGGTGAATTTGTCGGTATAATCGGCCATACCGGTTCCGGCAAATCGACTCTCATATCCCATTTCAACGGCCTTCTGAAACCGAGCAAAGGCACGGTGCTTGTTGACGGCGAGGATATTTCGCAGAGCAAGGAAGTGCTCAGAGCTGCCAGATTCAAAGTCGGTCTCTGTTTCCAGTATCCCGAAGCACAGCTCTTTGAAGAGACAGTTGCCAAAGATATAGCCTTCGGGCCTAAAAATATGAAACTGCCTGAGGATGAGATAGCGCGCAGAGTTGCAGAAGCGGCAAAGTATGTCGGACTTCGCCCCGAAATGCTCGATAAGTCACCGTTTGATTTGTCGGGCGGCGAAAAAAGACGCGCCGCGATAGCCGGAGTTATGGCGATGGAGCCGAAGGTGCTTGTGCTCGATGAACCTGCCGCAGGTCTTGATCCGCGAGGCAAAAAGGAAATTCACGAGCTTATCAGAAATTACCGCTCCCGTACCGGAAGCACCGTTGTGCTCGTTTCCCACAGTATGGAGGATATAGCTAATCTCGCTGACCGTGTAATAGTTATGAATCACGGCGAGATTGCTATGAACGGCACCGTCGATGAGGTATTTTCCCACGCTTCCGATCTCCAGACAATGGGTCTTAATGTCCCGGAAATAACAAGAGTTTTTACCGCTCTTCACGACAAGGGCTTTGACGTACCCCCTAATATCTACTCCGTAAAGGAGGGCGTTCGTATTCTGCGCGCTCTTTTGGAAGGGGGTGTCGGCTGATGGTAAAGGATATAACCTTCGGACAGTATTATCCTTCAAAATCTGCGCTTCACAATATGGACGCCAGGATGAAGCTTGTTCTGACCTTCGCGATGATAGTCTGCATTTTCCTGTGTCATAATTTCTTTTCGCTAGGAGTAATGGCGCTTTTTACGGTAATCGCCGTTATATTCTCGAGAGTCCCGGTCAAAATGCTTCTCAAGAGCATTAAGCCCGTGCTGGTGATACTTATATTCACCGCCGTTCTCAATATTTTTTATACAAAGGGCGGCGAAACTTACTTCACTCTTTTCAATAAAATCAGTATAACCGAAAAAGGCGTCAACACAGCTGTTTTTACCATGATAAGAATTGTGGTGCTTGTAGTTCTGAGTTCTCTTCTGACATATACCACAACTCCGACCATGCTGACCGACGCGCTCGAGAGACTGCTTTCTCCGCTCAAGGTTTTCCATATCAAAGTTCACACCCTCGCCATGATGATGACACTGGCGCTGAGATTCATCCCGACTCTCATTGAGGAGATAGACAGAATTATGAACGCACAGAAGGCGAGAGGAGCCGATCTTGAAACGGGCGGACTTATCAAGCGTGCAAAAGCACTTATTCCCATATTTATTCCGCTTATGGTCTCTTCTTTCAGGCGTGCATATGAACTGGCTTTCGCAATGACCTGCCGCTGTTACACCGGCGGCGATGGACGAACGAGAATGAAGCAGATGAAACTCGGCTACAGAGATTTCATAGCTCTGCTGATTTGCCTCATATCGCTTGCGGGAATCATTGTTCTCAACCGCTTCTTTATAAAAATCATCTGATTTTCCGGAGAAATGTTTATGCGCAATCTTTTGCTGACAATTTCATTTGACGGCTCCGCCTACCACGGTTGGCAGGTGCAGGAGAATGCCGTGACCGTTCAGCAGACTCTCCAGGATGCCTGGGAAAAGGTCTGCCGCAGCCGCGATAATGTTATAGGTTGCTCGAGAACGGACGCTGGAGTTCACGCAAATATGTATTGTTGCAATTTCCGGACCGAGAATGAAATTTCCTGTGATAAACTGATACATGCCCTCAACGCCAACCTTCCGGATGACATAGCTGTTTCAGACTGCCGTGAAGTGCCTTATGAGTTTCACGCGCGCTATGACTGCAAATCAAAGGAATATATCTATAAAATCTGGAATAAACCGGAAAAGAATCCGTTTCTCTATAAGTATTCCCTGCATTACAAGTACCCGCTTGATGAAAAGTTTCTCGATTCTCAGGCAAAGCAGTTTATCGGAAAATATGATTATTCCGCCTTCTGCGCCGCGGGAAGCAGCGTTGAAGATATGGTAAGAAACGTCACTGATGCCGAGGTCACAAGAGACGGCGACATTGTCATATTCAGAGTGCGGGCCGATGGATTTCTGTATAATATGGTCCGGATAATGACCGGCACACTTATCGAAATTTCCGCGGGCAAAATCATGCCCGACACGATAAAAGAAATTATTGTATCCGTAGACAGAAGCCGCGCGGGAGCCACCGCAAGGCCGGAAGGACTTTTCCTTAACAAAATCTTCTATTGAGAGGTAACAGCGTGGCTGACAGAACAGTAGATTTTCAGAAAGAGCGGAGTAAGGCGCTCAAAAAGAAAATACTGAGAAAACTCAGAATACCCGGCGCGATAATGGTAATTGTGCTTATTCTCACGGTTATCTATATGCTTATGGGCGAGATAGGGCATTCCAATATCGCCGACAGTTTCAGAGCGATTCCCAAAACGGTCGGCGAGAGCAGAGGATTTCCGTACAATGAAGACGAGCTCTCACTTGACAGAGTTATGCTTATAGGCGATAAACCTCTGATAGTAAGCGATACGGGAGTTGAAGTGATTTCAAATAATGCCGACAAGCTTTTCGACTGTCATCTTGACTGGGGCGATACCAGAGTTAATTCCTTCAACGGGAGAGCTCTTGTTTACAGCAATACTTCCGCAAAGGTCTTTCTTATCAGCAGAACATCCGAACTTGCCGTCTATGATGAGGAAAGCCCGATAGTGACCGGTGCGGTCGGCAGAAACGGCTCTGTTGCTCTTTCTTATTCGACCGATGGTTCACAGAGCGTAGTCAAGGTATATAAGCCGTCAAAAAAGCTCTATTGGCAGTGGCAGTGTGACAGGGAATATGTTTCTTCACTTTCCCTTTCACCGTCGGGAGGAAAAATCCTTATTTCCGCAATCGGAGTTGACAATGCGGAGATTTACTCAAGAATCATTCTTTTTGATACGCGCAAGACAGCGCCTCAGTTTGATACAAAGATAGAAGGTACAACGATTCTTAAAGTGATTTATGCGTCATCCGGAAAAATGATTGCAGTTGGTGATAATAAAACCGTCGTGCTCAACCATAAGGGTGAGATTAAATCACAGTTCAAATATGCCGATGACGCACTCTATACCGTGGATTCGGATAACGACGGAAATGTGCTTCTTTGCTATAAAGAATTCGGCGGATCGAAAATAAAAGCGGTCAGAATTCCCGCGGGCATGGGCAAGATCAGGGAATTTGAAATCGGTTATATGCCGGAAAGCGCAGACATCAGAGGCGGAAAAATAGCGTTTGCCTCAGGCAATACGGTTGAGATTTTCAATACCGGCGGCAAAATTTTGAAGACATACGACTGCGGACAGGATGTAAAGACCGTACTGCTGTCAAACTCGGGATTATTTACTCTTGAGAACGGGTCGGTCTGCAAATATTGATAAAAGCAGCATTTCGTATCATACAAACTGAATGGAGGTGACAGTTTGAATTATCTTCCTTACATAATCACTGCGATTCCATTCGTCATTTTTGCAGCCGCGATAATTGCCGGCAGAGTGAAGGGGTTTGCGGGGATAGTTCTTTCTGCGATTGCGGTAGTAGTCTGTATGATTCTCGCACGTACCTATGCTGCTCCGCTCGCTGAGGCGGTCACCTCAAAGATTATTCATACAAAGCTCATAGAGAGCATTTCGAAACAGCTTATAGAAGGCATTGCAAACGGCAAGACAACGCTTTCCCAGATTCTGCCGGGTATGTTAACATCGGCGGCTGAGAGCACAGGTATGGCAGGAGATTTAACTGTCAGTGCTGACGCGGTCAAGTCAATTAGTGCAAAAATCGCGCTCAGTGCGGAAAACGTTGCGATTATCCCGCTGCTGACTGCCGTATTCTTTGTCCTTGTATATATTGCGGCAAAACTCATAAGCAGACTTTTCATAAGGCTTTCCGATCTTATTCTCAAACTGCCTTTTATCAGGCAGGCGAATAATTGGCTCGGAGCGGTGTTCGGCGGCGTAGTCGGACTGATTCTCGCTTCTCTCAGTGTGTTGCTGATAGTTTCGGTTTCCCGCATGATTCCCGATACGGCGTTTTCCGTTGCGGCAGGCAAAGCAAACTTAATAAATCTGTTTTATGAAAAACTACAGTTAATCATATAGCGGAGGTTCATTATGAAAAAAATCATCAAAGAATACCTTACAAATTGCTGGACGGTTCCTAATTTGCTTTCATTTTTGAGAATTCTCATGGTACCCGTTTTTGCGGTTCTGTTTATGAAGGGGCATTATCTCTGGAGCATTGCGGTACTCGCACTCTCAGGCCTGAGCGATTTCTTTGACGGCAAGATTGCCAGAAGATTCAACCAGGTCAGCGCACTCGGAAAGGTGCTGGATCCCATAGCGGACAAGCTCACCCAGATTACGATTGCGGTCGTATTCTATATTACCTTTGCAAGGGCTTCGGACACCACAGTCAAGGCGTTCAGCTGGATTTTCCTTATCTTCCTTATAAAAGAGGCGGTAATGATAGTCGGCGGAGCAATAATGATTGCCATCGGCCTCAAGCCCGGTGCCGCGGAAATGCCCGGCAAGGTTGCGACCTTTGCCTTCTATGTGATTATGCTTCTGATTATGGCTTTCGGCCCCGAAATCGGAATACTCGGAAATATATTCACGCTTCCGACCGTGCTGATGTATATACTTGTCTCCATCAGCGTAGTACTTACCATTGTCGCGTTCTGCGGCTATCTTCCCGGAGTTTTCAGAATGCTTAAAGAGAAGAACGAGAAGAAAGCTCAGGGCGAACCAGAGAATGAGCAATCTTAATTCAAAGAGGAAACACCAATGAAGCAGGTTTTATGTTCAAAATGCAAAAAGCGCCCGGCGATGTTTTTTATGACAAAAATCGAGGGCGAAAAGACGACGCAGGAAGGCCTCTGCCTGAAATGCGCCATGGATATGAATATCGGCCCGATCAAGCAGATTATAGAGTCGATGGGTATATCCGAGGATGAACTTGAGGAAGTCAGCGAGCAGTTCGGCGAAATGTTTGAAAGCGGAAATTTCGAACCGGGCGGCGCTGGAACTCTGCCGTTTATGCAGAATTTTGCGGCAATGCAGAATAATAAGGGCGAATCCGGCGAGGATACGGATGAGAAGACCGAAGAGCCCGAGAAAAAACACCGATTCGGCAGAAAGAACAGAGAAGAGGGCGAGAAAAAGAGAAAGTATCTCACTCAGTTCTGCACCGACCTCACCGCAAAGGCGAGAGCGGGAAAAATCGACCGTATCATAGGACGTGAAAACGAAATATATCGCTCGATTCAGATCCTTTGCCGCAGAACGAAAAACAATCCCTGTCTGATAGGCGAGCCCGGAGTCGGCAAAACCGCCATCGCAGAAGGCCTCGCTCAGAAGATTGCGGCCGGAGAAGTCCCTGCAAAGCTTATGGACAAAGAAATCCAGATGCTTGATCTTGCTGCTCTTGTTGCAGGTACTCAGTTCAGAGGCCAGTTTGAGAGCAGAATCAAGGGGCTGATTGACGAAGTCAAGTCCGAGGGTAATATCATTCTGTTTATCGATGAGGTACATCAGCTGGTCGGTGCCGGCGAATCCGAAGGCTCAATGAATGCCGCAAATATTCTGAAACCGTCCCTCTCAAGAGGGGAACTTCAGATAATCGGCGCCACTACATTCACTGAATACAGAAAATACATTGAGAAGGATGCAGCGCTTGAGCGCCGTATGCAGCCTGTTAAGGTTGAGGAACCATCGATTGACGATACCATCGAGATGCTCAAGGGTGTTAAGGAATATTACGAGAATTACCATAAGGTCAGGGTGACCGACACTCTTGTTGAGAAGGCGGTGCGCCTGAGCGAGAGATATATTACCGACCGTTTTCTGCCCGATAAGGCAATCGATCTGCTCGATGAAGCGTGTACCTGCGCGAATCTGCGCAATAAAGCGATAAGCGACTATGAACAGGCGCTTGATGAAATCGCGGAGCTTGAAGCGCGTGAGGCGGAGCTTGAGGACAACTCGGGCGAGGTTGACTATGAGGAACTCGCAAAAATCAAATCCGACCTCATCAGAAAGCGTGAAGAAATAAAAGACCTTGAAGAGAAGGCGAATGACAATTTTGTGACCGAGGATGATCTTGCGAGAGTCATTCAGCTCTGGACCGGAATCCCTGCCAGCAAGGTTATTGAGAGCGATTTGAGAAAACTTGCGGAGCTTGAAGCAAATCTCAAAGCGCATCTTATAGGGCAGGATGAGGCTGTTGAACTTGTGTGCAACGCTATCCGCAGAGGCAGAGTTCAGATTAATCCGCGCCGCAGACCTTCATCATTCATTTTTGTAGGTCCCACCGGTGTCGGCAAGACCGAACTTGTCAAACTCCTCGCAAAAGAGCTCTTTGAAACTCCCGAAACACTTATTCGTCTTGATATGAGCGAGTTTATGGAGAAGCACTCGGTTTCAAGAATAATAGGATCCCCTCCGGGTTATGTCGGCTATGATGAAGCAGGTCAGCTCACAGAAAAAGTCCGCCGCAAGCCCTACAGCGTGGTGCTGTTTGACGAAATTGAGAAGGCGCATCCGGATGTTATGAACATCCTGCTTCAGATTCTCGATGAGGGCAAGATTACCGATGCCCAGGGCAGGCAGGTAAGTTTTGAGAATACCGTTATTATTATGACTTCAAACGCGGGCAGTGACCGCGCGGCAGGTGCGCTCGGATTCGGCAAAACAAAGAACGAGGCCTCGAAAGAGCGCTCACTCAAGGCACTTTCGCAGTTCCTGCGTCCCGAATTCATCGGCAGAGTCGATGAAGTTGTTGTGTTCAACGACCTTACTCAGGAGAACTATCAGAAGATAGCTGCCCTGTTGCTTGATGAGCTTGTTGATCCGCTCAGGGATAAAGGCATAACTCTCAAATATGATGACGCGGCTACCGAAACGATTGCCGCTCTCTCCGCAGACGGAACAAGAGGAGCGCGTGATATCCGCTCCTGCATCAGAAAGAATGTCGAGGATGCGATTACCGGTGAAATGGTGAGCAGAGTTGACAATCCGATTAAAACCGTCACGGTGACGGCCAAGGATAACAAGATAATTTGTAAATTCAAATAAACAGGAAGAGGTGTAACTATGGCTCATTTTCTTTTCTCAGCTTTTGCCGATGAGGCGTCGGCGTCAGTCAAGGAGCAGATTGAAGCCTGCAAAAAGAACAGAATCGAATTTGTTGAGCTCCGTAACTGCGACGGTAAAAATATCTCAGATTTTACCGTAGAAGAGGCGAAAGCACTCAAAGCGGTTCTTGACGAAGGTGGTCTGAAGGTTTCTTCAATCGGTTCTCACTATGGCAAAATTCAGATTACAGATGATTTTGCCCCGCATTTTGAGGCGTTCAAGAATACTGTTGAGGTTGCAAAGATTCTCGGCGCAAAGTATATCAGAATGTTCTCCTTCTATTTCACTCAGGGTGAAAGCTACGAAGAGTATCATGATGAGGTTTTTGCCCGTCTGACCGCAATGGTTGATTATGCAAACGAAAACGGAATTCTCTGCTGCCATGAAAATGAGCGCGGCATCTACGGAGATATTCCATCAAGGTGCCTTGAAATAGCAGAGTATTTCGGTGACAGACTCGGCTGCATCTTCGATCCCGCTAATTATATTCTAAACGGCTCGGATACCAAATCGGGCTTCGACTCCCTCTTCCCCTATATCACCTATATGCATATCAAAGACGGTCTTTATAAGGACGGTATTGTCGTGCCCGCAGGCGAGGGAGACGGAAATCTGGCTTATATCCTCAAAAAGCTTGATGAAAAAGAGGGCGCATTCTTCCTGAGCGTGGAGCCCCATCTCAGAACATTCGACGGTCTCAAGGATCTTGAGGCCAATGAACAGCTAGCTCTCAAAATGAATTCAAAATACATCTATGACAATAATGAGCAGTCCTTTGCTGCCGCCTGCTCAGCTGCCCATAAGGTGGTTGAAGAGCAGGCTCAGCCCGTGCGCCTCGGTATAATCGGCTGCGGCAATATGGGTTCATCTCATATCCGCGATCATATCAAGGGCAGACATCACGAAATCAGAATCACCGCCTGCGCGGATATAATTCCCGAGAGAGCGGAAAACATGAAAGAACTGCTCCCGTTTATAAAAACCTTCGACAGTGCCGAAGCTCTCATTGACAGCGGCGAGGTTGACGCAGTTCTTATCGCGACTCCGCATTATGCTCATCCCGTAATCGCAAAATATGCTTTTTCAAAAGGACTTCATGTTCTCACCGAAAAGCCGGCGGGTGTTTATACAAAGCAGGTCCGCGAGATGAATGAGGCTGCAGCCGCCAGCGGCAAGGTTTTCGGTATTATGTATAATCAACGCACAAACTGCGTTTACAGAAAGGTCCGCGAGCTTGTCAAGAGCGGCGAGCTCGGCGAAATCCGCCGCGTAAGCTGGATTATCACGGACTGGTACCGCACTCAGGCATATTATAATTCCGGAGGATGGCGTGCCACCTGGGCAGGCGAAGGCGGCGGAGTCCTGCTCAACCAGTGCCCGCACAATCTTGATCTCTGGCAGTGGATATGCGGTATGCCCTGCAAGGTCAGAGCCGTCTGCCACGAGGGTAAATGGCATGATATTGAGGTCGAGGATGACGTCTCAATCTATGTTGAATATCCCAACGGTGCAACAGGTACATTCATCACAACTACAGGCGACTGTCCCGGCACCAACCGTCTTGAAATCACTCTCGACGGCGGCAAGATAATTGTTGAAGACGGCAGCAAGATTTCCCTCTACCGTCTCAAGGGCAGAATTTCCGAGCACTGCGCTACTGCCGAGAGCGGATTCGGAAGACTTGAGGGTGAATGGGAAGACGTTGAAACCGATGGAAGAAACAAGCAGCATTGTGAGGTTGTCAGCAAATTTGCCGCAGCAATACTCAGAGGCGAAGAGCTTGTCGCCAGGGGCGAGGAGGGTATAAACGGTCTTTCAATTTCCAACGCCGCCCACCTTTCCTCCTGGCTCAATAAGGATATTGAGATTCCCGTTGATGAAGAACTCTATTTTGCCGAGCTTCAAAAGAAGATTGCTTCGGGCAAGGCGGATAAAGAGAATGTCAGCAATTCCGTACAGGGAGATATGTCGTCAACATTCTGAAAGGAGACTCTTATGAGAGTTGCAGTTGTAGGCTGCGGCAATGTTTCCGGGAATCATTTCAGTGCTCTGGAATCGATGCAGAATGTTGAAATTGCCGCGGTTGTTGACATAAAAAAAGAGAGAGCCGACGAAAAAGCAGCTCAGACCGGTGCAAAGGCATATTATGATTATGAGCAGATGCTTTTGGCTGAAAAACCCGATTGCGTTCATATTGCGACCCCACACTATCTTCATACGCCCATGGCAATCAAGGCCCTCGAAAGCGGAGCAAACGTTTTTCTTGAAAAGCCCTGCTCTGTTTCGCCGGATGAGATAAATGCTCTCTCCCAAGCGCAATCAAAGACAGGAAAGCAGGTAGGCATCTGCTTCCAAAATCGCTATAATAAGTGCGTGCGCAGGGCAAAGGAGATAATAGACTCCGGAGAATACGGTAAAATCGAGGCGGCGCGAGCGTTCGTCACCTGGAGTCGCGGTATGGAATACTACAGCGATGACTGGCACGGAACTGCCGATAAGGAATGCGGCGGGGTGCTGATAAATCAGGCAATTCATACCGTTGACCTTATGCAGTATCTCTGCGGCAGATGCACAGCGCTTGAGGCGCATGTTTCAAATGACCATCTCAAAGGTCAGATAGATGTAGAGGATACTGCAAGCGTGCGTATGGAACTCGAGGGCGGAATAATCGCTATGCTCTATGCGACTACTGCGTTTTCTGTCAATATCGAGGTGTTTATCGAGATATTTCTTGAGAACGCCGTTCTCCGCCTTGAAGGCGAAAAACTCACATTGATAAAAGATGATAGCTCCGAGCTTCTCGTCGACAGAGCGGATAAAGAGTTTGTCGGCAAGGATTACTGGGGCCATGGCCATAAAGCGATAATCAAAGATTTTTATGACTGTCTTGAAATGGGTAGAAAATTCCCGATAGATGCCGTTGAGGGAGGCAGGGCTGCCGCTATAGTGTTGGCGAGTTATGCCTCATCGGCAAAAAATGAAAGGGTTGAGGTGAAATAAATGGTTCACGAAAATCTTAAAGGCAGAGTAGCTGTTATTACCGGCGGAGGTGGGGTCCTCTGCAGCGGATTTGCCAAAACTCTTGCGTCTCTCGGCGTAAAAGTCGCCGTTCTCGATTTAAGAGAAGAGGCGGCCCAGAGCGTAGTTGATGAAATCAAAGCCGAAGGCGGCGAAGCCATAGCCGTAGGTTGCAATGTGCTCGAGGCGGATTCTCTTGAATCCGCAAGGCAGAGAATTACTGCCGAACTCGGCAAATGCGATATACTTATTAACGGTGCCGGCGGAAACAATCCCAAGGGAACAACCTCCAAGGATATCTTTGAAGAGGGTGATCTTGAGAATAAGGTTGATGGGGTAAAGACGTTCTTTGACCTTGACGCTAGCGGTATTCAATTCGTTTTCAATCTCAATATTCTCGGCACTCTTCTGACCACCCAGTGCTTTGCAAAGGATATGGTCGGCAGACAGAACACGTGTATTATCAATATTTCTTCTATGAACGCTTTCTGTCCGCTCACCAGAATTCCCGCATATTCTGCGGCGAAAGCAGGCGTATCGAATTTCACCCAGTGGCTCGCTGTTCACTTTGCGAAATCCGGAATCAGGGTCAACGCCATTGCTCCCGGATTCTTTGCAACAAATCAGAATCATAATCTTCTCTTCAATGAAGACGGTTCGTTGACTCCGAGAAGCGAAAAGATAATCGGCCATACCCCGATGGGAAGATTCGGTGTTCCCGAGGATCTCAGCGGTGCTCTCGCATTCTTCTGCGACGAGACTTATTCCGGCTTCATCACCGGCGTCATCCTGCCGATAGACGGTGGCTTCAACGCATATTCCGGTGTCTGATTTAAGAAAGAGGTTTGAATAATGAAAAACAGTTTTTTCAAGTTCATTTCGGTTTTTCTTGTAATTGCCCTGATTTCAGGATACAGCACATTCGCTTTTGCCGATGATACGGCTCATCAGGATGATTCTGCTCCGTTCAGAATTCATGTCACCATTAACGGCGATGCGAAGAGCGAGAGGGGGTTTTGCTGGTATACCAAGAGCAAAACAGATTCCCTTGTTGAGATAGAGGGCGTCAATCCTGCAAATATCACCTATGACGAAGTGTTTGAGTGGGAGGGCAACTTCTGCCACAAGGCAAAGGTTACGGGTCTTGAACCGGGCGCGGAATACACCTACACGGTCGGCAGCAGGGATTCAAGAAGCGAAGAGGGCAGATTTGTCACCGATGACGGCGACGAGAGCTTTGAATTCATAGCAATTGCAGATGTCCAGGCGAGCTCCGCAGAGAATTTCGAAAAAGCGGCTGATACAGTCAAAGCGGCGATAAAGGCCGCTCCCGACGCAGGTTTTATTCTCGCGGCAGGAGATTACACAAATGATTCAACCAACGAGGAATGGGATTTATATGCCGATTCGTTTGATCCGATTAATCTGCAGTATACTCATGTTCCCGTTGCGGGCAATCACGACGGCTTCGGATGTGAATACTGGTTCAACAATATGTTCAATCTCGATACGAGAGAATCCGTGCAGATTAAAGACGGTGTCAACTATTCATTCGATTACGGCAACGCTCATATAGCCGTTGTCAACACAAACGATCTCATTTCCGTGACGATTCCCCAGCTCAAATGGCTTAAAAACGATATGAATTCCACCGATAAGGACTGGAAGATTATTGCTATGCATAAATCGCCCTATACCCTCGGTAAGGACGGCAAATGGCCCGATGCCATGTATCTTCAGCAGTCGCTGACCAAGGTCGCCGATGAATGCGGAGTTGACCTTATAATCAGCGGTCACGATCATCAGTATCTGCGCACAAAGCGCCTCAAGGGCAATAAGCTCGATGATAACGGCGCAACCTATGTTCTGCTCGGTACTGCCGGCTCTAAAAGATATGAGGTGCGCAAGTTCCTCGCAGATTCATTTATGAATACAAAATTCATAAACACCCTTATTATTCAAAAGGGCGGTTACGGCAATTACTGGAACGGCGAGAACTTCGATGATACAAAAGAGGAAAATATCGGCGGGTGCTTCAATACTGTCAGCATTGACGGCGGCAAGCTCACTTTCAATTCCTATATTCTCTCCGATGAGCTTAAAGATGAGAGTGGCGAGCGCCTCATCACCAATACCGATACATTCACTCTTGAGAAGGAAACCGGCAAAAACGAAATTTCATTTACAGGCGACAATACAACAAGCGAATTTGAATACGCAATCGGTCTCATTCCGAGCATAGCGGCTCTAGCGGGTTACGCATTCGGAATCTGGCTGCCGAAATTCCTTTTCATCGTTCCGAGAATTCTTGAGAGCGTTATCGTTGACGATACATTCTGATTGAAAGAAGTAACAAGATGCTTGTAATTGCACACAGAGGCGCAAATAAATACGCTCCGCAGAATACCCTTGAGGCATTTGATATAGCTCTCGGGCAGAATGCCGACGGAGTAGAGACCGATGTGAGAACAACAAAAGACGGTCACCTTGTGCTCTGCCATAACAGCAGTATCAAGGCGACCTCAGACGGCAGAGGCAAAATCAATGAGAAATACCTCGGCGAGCTCTTCAATTATGATTTCGGCTCATGGTTCGGTTCAAAGTTCAAGAATACATCGATAGCGACTTTTGATGATTTCTTGCAGAGAATGAAGCAAGGAGGAGCGAAGCTCATCGATATAGAGATCAAGCGCGATAAACTTGGCAAAGAAACAGTTGAGAGAATCATTTCAAAGATAAAGGAATATAATCTTGAGGCCGAAGCACTTATCTCAAGCTTTGACGGAAACCTCCTCAGTTTTTCAAAGCGGGTTTGTCCCGAAATCAGAACCGGTTTTCTCTATCCGTTTTTCGGCACTGCGGTTAAAAACAAGCTTTTTGATCCCGTACAGAATGCCCTGAAGAACAGTTTTGATTTTCTTCTTCCACACAGGTCGTTTATCAATGAGGATCTGGTTAAACGGGCTCATGCCAAAGATATCAAGGTGATGCCCTGGACCGTAAACGATATTTCGCTGATTAATAAATACTCCCAATGGGGAGTTGACGGAGTCATCACCGATTACCCCGATATAATGATTCATAAGCTGGAAATACTGTAAATAATACCCTCTCCGATTGGAGAGGGTTGCTTTTTCAATATTCTATTTTGTCAATCGGCATAGTCGCATAAGAGTTGAGGTCAAGGCCGGCAATGTGCCCCGCCTTGTATTCGTAATATGCCTGAGCGCCGACCATCGCGGCATTGTCTCCGCACAGGGAGAGCTCCGGCATATACAGCGCAAAATTGTTCTCTTTGCAGAGGACGGTCATTTTTTCTCTCAGGCGTGAATTCGCCGAGACGCCGCCTGCCAGCGCGATTCTATCAAAACCGAATTCCTTTGCCGCCTCAATCGTCTTTGAGGTGAGGATATCGGTCACCGTCTCAATGCATGATGCTCCGAGATCCGGAACATTTATCTCTTCACCCTTCTGTTTTGCATTATGAATCGTATTTACAACCGCGGTTTTCAGCCCCGAAAAGCTGAAATCATATTTGCTGCCGTCAATCTTCGGATGAGGGAATTCGTAGGCGTTCGGGTTGCCGCTTCTGCTAATTATATCAAGATTCTTTCCGCCCGGATAATCGAGCCCCATGGCTCTCGCGGATTTATCCATGCATTCGCCTGCGGCATCGTCCCTGGTCTTGCCGATTACGGTGAAATCCGTATAATCATTTACCGCGACTATATGGCTGTGACCGCCCGAAACCACAAGGCAGAGAAAAGGCGGCTCAAGCCCGGGTGAGGTGATATAATTTGCCGCTATATGCGAGCGAAGATGATGCGTCGGAATGAGCGGCTTGCCCGCGGAATAGGCGAGACCTTTGGCAAAATTGGTGCCGACCAGCAGAGCACCGATAAGTCCGGGAGCATAGGTGACGCCGATTGCCTCTATATCGGAAATATCCGTCTTTGCGTCTTTAAGAGCGGCTCGGACCACTCCGCTTATTGCCTCGGCGTGCATCCTCGAAGCAATTTCGGGCACGACTCCGCCGTAGATTATATGGCTCTCCACCTGCGAAGCAATTACATTTGAAAGCACGCGTCTGCCGTCTTCAACCACCGCGGCGGCGGTCTCATCGCAGGAGGATTCGATTGCAAGAATTTTCATTGTTTTATTCCTTGAAAAGTAAAGTATAAAGAACTGCGTTTTCGGGAGGATTTGAATAGAAATTTTTCCTTACTCCCGCCTTCACAAAGCCTGCACCTTCATAGAGCGAAATCGCGGCGCTGTTGCTCTCGCGAACCTCGAGAGTTATGAATTCGCAGTCTCTTTTTTTTGCGCCGTCAACTGCGGCTGTCAGCAGGGCTTTCGCTATGCCGCGCCTTCTGAATGAGGGCAGCACGGCAATATTCGTGATATATGCTTCGCCCGCTGTTTCGATTACTCCGATGTAGCCGGCAGTTTTATCATCTATGACGGCAACGAGAAAATGCGAATTGCCGTTTGACGCGTGATAGAGAATATCCTCATATTTCCAGGGCGATGTGAAGCATTCTTTTTCAATATTTTCAACGCTTTCCGCATCAGAGGGGAGCATCGGGCGGATTACAGTTTCCATATCAGTTCTTCGCCTCATACCATGTTTTGCCCGTACCGACATCGGCGAGCATATTAACCCGCATCTGAACCGCGTTTTCCATCTCTCTTTTTAGAATGGAAGCAACTATTTCCGCTTCGCTTTCCGGCGCTTCGACAATGAGCTCATCATGAACCTGAAGTATAAGCTTTGCCTTGAAATTCATCTTTTCAAGAGCGTCAAAAACTCTTATCATAGCGATTTTGATTATATCTGCCGCAGTGCCCTGAATAGGCATATTCATAGCCATTCTTTCAGCTGAAGCGCGTATGTTTCCGTTTGAGGAATTGATTTCGGGCAGATAGCGGCGGCGGTTATAGACCGTCTTGACATATCCGTCTTTTCGGGCGTTTTCAACTACCTTTTTCATATAATCGCGCACTGCGCTGAAATGCTCAAGGTAGTTAGTTATATATTCTTTGGCTTCGGGCACAGAGACACCGATATTCTTTGAAAGAGAGAATGCACCGATGCCGTAAACAATGCCGAAATTGACTGCCTTCGCGCGGCTTCTCATAAGCGGTGTTACCATCATCAGCGGCATATTGAATACCTGTGAAGCGGTGATTGCGTGGATATCGTCACCGTTATTGAAGGCGTCAATCATATTTTTGTCATTTGCCATATGGGCAAGTACTCTGAGCTCAATCTGGGAGTAGTCTGCATCAACTAGCACACAGCCCTTTTTCGCTCTGAAGAATCTGCGCATTTCTTTTCCGAGAGGTGAGCGCACTGGTATATTTTGAAGATTCGGCTCGCTGGATGAGATTCTGCCGGTTCTTGTTTCTGTCTGGTTTAGCGAAGAATGAACCCTACCGCCGTCACCGATGACTTTGAGAAGACCGTCGCAGTATGTGGATTTGAGCTTTGCAAGAGTGCGGTATTCGAGAATTTTTGCCACTACGGGGAATTCGGGCGCAAGTGATTCAAGCACTTCCGCGTTTGTCGAATATCCGCTTTTGGTCTTCTTTTTAGCGGGGATTCCCATTTTTTCAAAAAGCGCCTCGCCCAACTGCTTCGGGGAATTGAGATTGAATTCATATCCCGCTTCCTCATAGATTTCACCGACAATGGCTTCTATCTTTGCTCCGAGCTCATTGCCGAAATTTTCTATACCTGCCGCATCGACTTCAAAGCCTTCTTTTTCCATAGATGCGAGAACTCTTGCGAGCGGAAGCTCAATATTTTCATACAGTTCACGCTGGCCGTTTTCTTCAATGATTGCGTTGAGCTTTTCAAAAGCAGATTCAAGATAAGCGGTCAGCAGGGGCGTGTCAGCATTTTCACTGGGCAGATAGCCCGCGAATTCCTCTATTATCCTTTTAAGAGTGCTTTCCGTTGAAGGATTTGCGAGATATGACGCGAGCATGGCATCGCCGGCTATTTTATTTATCTGAATGTCGACTCTGTAATCATAAAAGAATGAATACAGCGACTTGCAGTTATAAGTGTATTTCTTTATTTCTTTGCTGAAAAGAAAATCTGAGCAGAATGATACATATCCGGGATTATCGGGCTCGACTGCGCCTACTCCGTTTGCAGTCACGAAATAAAAGATACCGTCTTCAAAAGTGAAATAAGCTTTTCCGTTCTTTTTCAGCGTATTCAGCAGAAGCGCCGTATCCTCAACCGTATAGAGCTCTGATTTAACTGTCGTTTCTTCTTTTGTCTCCGCCTGAACGGGCACGCTCTCGAGTTTCAGGCGCTCAATCATCTTGAACATCTCAAGCTGTGAGAGAATAGAGGTGAGCTTATATGCGTCACGCTCCGACGGGATATATACCGCATAATCTTTTTCAACCGGTGCTTCGGTGCTTATTGTTCCGAGAGTGCGGCTGAGGTATGCCATATCCTTTTCGTTCGCGAGTTTGTCTCGAACGCCTTTTTTGATATCGAGTGAATCGAGATTTGCGTAAATTTCGTCTAAGGTTCCGAATTTTGAAACGAGATCTTTCGCTGTTTTTTCGCCTATTCCGGCAACTCCGGGGATGCAGTCCGACGAATCGCCCTGAAGCGCTTTGATATCTATGAGAAGGCGAGGAGAATCAACAAGATAATCCTCCTTGATTTTTGCCGTGTCATATTTCACGGTGACAGCGTTTCCCATTTTGGTTGAAGCGAGCAGCACATTTACATTATCTCTTACAAGCTGGAGAGAATCCCTGTCGCCTGTTGCTATATAGCAGAAATCATCATCTCTCGCAGCACTGGCGAGAGTGCCTAATATATCATCTGCCTCCCAGCCGGGCGCTTCAAGAATCTTATATCCCATTGCAACGAGAATATCCTTGAGAATCGGCATCTGGGCGGCAAGCTCATCGGGCATTCCGTGTCTGTTTGCCTTGTATCCCTCATACATCTTATGTCTGAAGGTCGGCTCCCTGACATCAAACGCGACGGCAACGGCATCGGGCTTCACATCCGCGCTGAGTTTGAGCAGGATGCTTAAAAAGCCGTAAACGGCGTTGGTATAGTATTTACCATCCTTCGTCGTCAGCAGCTTTATTCCGTAAAACGCGCGGTTGACTATACTGTTTCCGTCAATTGCAAGCAGTTTCATATATGTAATCCTTTATTATCAGCCGAGTTTCTTTTTGATTTTATCAATTATATTTCCGCCGCCGAGGTATCTGAGCGTTGATTTGCTTACCATCTCCGAGAATTTCTCAAAGAATTCCTCGCGCCTGCCGTCGCTCTCTTTCGGGGCAAGTCTGCCGAGCCCTATAAGCGTTTTGTCAATTCTTTCGCAGACAGCCTGCGCTCTTTCATCATCGCCGATTGTAAGATTCAGCACTGCTTCGGCCTCGTCGATAATTGATTGAAATTCCGCTTTTCTCGTTTCCGAACACTGGAATTTTCCCGCTTCGATTTCTTCCATAATCTTATTTATGGCGGGCAACTTGCGCCTGCGAAGCTCATAGGTGTTGCAGAAACGATTGAACTGCGGATATTTATCGGGATCGGAATGAACGTTTTCAATATCGCCGAGAATAAGCGCCTTCGCGAGATTGAGAACAGAATCGTTTCTGCCGACCTCGTGATACTGATCGAGGAAAATCCAGGTGTTATCGGGCAGAACGGCGGTCGAAGCGTCAATCCTGCCGTCGGGAGAGATGTAGCTGTAATCGGGATAATCGGGGCTCTCATTGACCTGTCTGTATCCTTCGGGCAGAGCCGAGCCGTCTGCCGCGCCTGTCGCTCCGAGAGTTGTCGAGCCGAGGTTGATTACTCCGTCTGTGTTATATTTTTTCGCGGAATTGACGCATCCCAGGAAAGAATACATTTTCTCGCCGAAATTCAGATTTGAGCCGGAGATTGAATTTATAATGACGCCGTCCGCCGCGGCTTTGAGCAGGTTTTCCCTGAGATTCAGCCTTGCCTGCTGGAACCGGTCGGTTCTCGCTTTCAAAGCGGAATGAGCCGCGTCGCCGAGATATTTAACGGCAAGCTCGTCATATCTGTAAGAGGGGACCATCGCCCAGAACTGAGGGCAGTTAATCATTATTGTATCGAGCACCGAATTAACAAGCCCTTTTAGAGCGAGGTTGAATGCTTCCTCAGGAAGCAGGTGCAGAAGGGTGTTTATGATATATCCTATAGTGCCTCTGCCTTTCTCCTCTTTGATGATTTCGGCAAGGAAATCATGATGAAGGTATTCGGCGGAAACATTGAAATTGTGCGCATATATATCGGCTACAATCGGTGTGCCGTCAAGGCAGGCGACTATATTGATTATTTTATCGATTTTGTCATGGCCGAACTGATCGAGATAAGCGGTGAGGATAGTGCCGCCGAGGCTGACTGGGAGGAGAGATACCTTTTCGCAGCCTCTCTGCTCTTTTACCATCTCTATAAACTCATCGAGTTCAGCGGCGCTTTTCATCGGGTCGCCGACAAGATTGAAGGTGAAAAAATAAAAATTATCCTCACCCGTTATCGCGGTCACCTTCTGCATGGGGACCATCAGATATACCCAGTCCTTATCCTCCTGAAGCATTTCGCTCACGGGATAATTCCAGCGCTTTGTCTTGAGATTGTTGACGTGGTCGCCGCTCATGTTGCATCTCTGCGGAGCAAACGCCGCGCAGCCCACATCATAAGCCCTCTCATAGACAAAATCCGCATTCTGAATAAATGCAACCGTTGCGAGCTTTTTGAGAAGAGCGGTGAATTTTTCCTTCGCGGCGCGCGTATCGGGGAAAAACATTGAGCCGCCAATGGGGTTGCCGTTTGAATCAAACATCTGCCTGTCATTCTCATCATAGAGAAAAGTCGGGGAATGATTGATTCCCGGCAGTATTATTACGGGATTAACTTTCTTTTCCATATTGCACCGTCTGTTAAATTATTTTGAAAAATAGTCGCTTTCAATATAGTCAACGCCGAGAGATTTGCAGTAGCTCAATGAGAGGAGCTCATTGGCAGTCCACAGGCCGACTTCAAGGTCTCTGTCATGGAATTCCTTAATCATTTCCTCTGTAATCACTTTGTAATCGCAGTCAATAGAAATACCGTATTCAAAGCATCTTTCGTAGCCGGTATCGCCCTCGCCGTAGGTCAGCATAAGCGGAAGGTCTGGGAAGAGGGCGCGCGCTTTGAGAAGATTGTCAAAATCAAATGACTGAAGAATGCATTTCTGCAAATCATAGGTTTCTGCGGCTATATCGAATACCTCTCTGACCTGCTCATCGCTGAACGCTCCCTTGAGCTCGATGAAGCAGATAAGATCATATTTTTTCATTATTTCGAGGTATTCTTTGAAAGTGCAGAGGTATACTTTATCAAAGCCCTTGCTGTTTTTTATCGGCTTTGCCGTCAGTTCCGCAAATGTATGGTCGGCAACCTCAAGCTCCGTGCCGTCCTCAAGCTCTATTTCGCTGTTGTGAGAGCAGACATAAACTCCGTCGCTCGTCATTCTGATATCGGTCTCGCACCCGCCGAATCCGTTCTGCGCCGCTTTTTCAAATGCGAGAGCGGTATTCTGATGATAGATTCCGCTGTATCCTCTGTGACCAATAAAGCATATGTTGTTTTCCACGGGCATAAACAGACCTCCGATTGCAGTGAATAAAGCCATAAATGCCGCTGAGAGCATTTTTATGAATAGCTGAAAACTCATTGAAGTACCTCCGAAGTGTAGTCGATAGCATTTTCATCGCTGATTTCCGTGCCGCTTTCATCTGCGGCTGATTCGCTTTCGTTGGGGATTGATTCATCAACTGTCTCTGATTCTTCCTCTGTGGTGGATTCAATCTGCTGCGCTTCTATACCGTCGGTATTGCCCTCTATAACCGGCAGAACATACTCGCTCTTGAGTTCAAACATATTTCTGCCCGCAGTTTCGAATTCACCGGGCGTATTCTGAGCCAGCAGAGTATCATAATTCTCTTTATCGGTCTCCTCGCCGTTGATAAGCAGTTTCTCATTGCCCTCGGTAATGAATTCGGTGGAATTGAAAACTTCGCCGAGTTTGTAATCGCTGATTGAATAAACAGAGAAGGTCTTTTGCTCTTCTGTTTCTTCCGTAACAAATATCTTGTTTTCAGATTCTATGTAATCTATGCTCCCGTTAGCTCCGAGTGAACCGAGCAAACGGATTTCAAAGCCGTCATAGCCGAATATGCTGACTTTTGAGCCGGGGAATTCGCCCTCCGAAATCAGCAGCTCGGGAATCTCATCGCCGTCAATGAACCTCACATCGAAACGGCATTCTTCAATTTCAAGTTCGTAGTCGAGTATTGTCTTCTTGCCGTTTATGGCATCGAGCAGAAATTTCTCATATTTATCCTGCCAGAGCGATAAGTCCGGTTGAGGCAGGGTGGTAGCGGTAGTTGAAGTAGTTGAAGTTTCCTGTTTTGCAAAAGGATTATTTAAACTGCACGAGGTCAGCAGAATGACGGCAATGCAGAGAATTGCAGAAGCGGTGATGATTATTTTTGTTTTCATATTTTCTCTCCTTAATAAGTGTTGATAAAGTGTCAGATTCGGGTTATAATTAAGGGGAAATCACTCACTCTTGAGTTCATCGAGCGTAAGCTTATATGCCGGCAGGAATTCTTTGACGAAAATATCCGCTTCGGGCAGGCCGAGCTTCTCAATTGCCTTCTGCGTGCTTTCAGCTGCGCTGACAAATTCAGTATTGCCGGCCTGTGCCTCCTGCATGCATTTTATAAGCGCGCTTATTTTATCGGCCGCTTTAATGTATTTCCAGAGCTCGGCGTCTTCCTCACGGGGGTTGAAAACTCCTTCGAAATCGGACTTCATATCATCGGGTATCATTCTGAGGAGCGTCGAGCTCGCGGCGTCCTCCATGGTTTTATATGCCGCACGTACTTCACTGCTGTAATATTTGACTGGAGTCGGCATGTCGCCGGTCAGTGTCTCGGGCGCATCGTGATAGAGACCGAGAAAAGCCGCCCTCTCACTGTCAAGGGATTTGCCGAAACGTCTGTTGCCTATGACGGTCAGTGCATGGGCAATTACCGAAACCTCAAACGAATGCTCTGCAAGGTTTTCGCTGTGCTCATTTCTCATAAGCGCCCAGCGGTTGATATATTTCATTCTGGATATCATGGCAAAAAATCCGTTATCCAAATCAATCACTCCTTTATTCTTTTATTTTATCATATATAAAAAAATATTTCAATCACGGAAAGGAAAATTATATGTCCGGTTTTTCCGCTGAAAAGTTTATCAAGGAACTTGATTCTTTTTTTGCCCGCGAAGATTTATCGGGAGCGGGTGAGTATCTGCGTGCCGTGTATTCGGAAACAGAAAGAGATGGGGACGACAGGGGCAAACTTACCGTTCTCAACGAAATGATAGGCTTTTTCAGGCAGACAGGTGAAGGCGAAGAAGCGCTTAAAGCCATCAATGAAGCACTTGTTTTAATAGAAAAAACAGGTATTGCCGATGAGATTTCCGGCGCGACGATTTATCTCAACTGCGCGACAACGCTCAAATGCTTCGGCAAAAGCGGCGAAGCAATGAAATACTATGAAAAAACGCAGGCGGTCTATGATAAAAAACTCGATAAAAACCATCCGCTTGTCGCAGGATTGTACAATAATAAAGCCTTGGCCCTTCAGGATCTGGGCAAGGCTGAAGAAAGCGAAAAATGCTTTCGCAAAGCAATTGAAATCACGCTTGCAGACAGCGCCAATGCTCTTGAAACGGCGGTCAGTTATGTGAATCTCGCGCATCTCATCTTTGAAGAAAACCCGCTTGACGAAGAAATAAACGAACTGCTTGACAAGGCTTTTGCAATTCTTATGAGTCCGCATTATTATTCATTTTCAAAATATGCATTTACCTGTCGCAAATGCGCACCGTCTTATGGTTACTTCGGCAGATTTGCCGATGAAAAATTGCTCAACGAAAGGGCGGATAAAGTTTATGCAGGGAATTGAAATCAGCCGCAGATACTATGAAAAATACGGCAGAGAAATGATTCACAATCTCTTTCCGGAGTATGAGAGCAGAATCTCCGTCGGCATAGCAGGCGAAGGGTCTGACTGCTTTGGGTTTGATGATGAAATAAGCCGCGATCACGATTTCGGCGCAGGTTTCCGCCTCTGGGTTGATGATGAAATTTATAATAGAATCGGTTTTGCCCTGACTCGTGCCTATACTGCTCTTCCGGATGAAATTGACGGCATAAAAAAGTATAAAATCAGGCCTTACGGCACCGACCGTTTCGGTGTTATCACGATATCCGATTTCTTCCTGCCGCTTACAGGCACATCCGGTGCACCGGAATCACCTATTCAGTGGGCATCGCTGCCGGATTATGCGCTTGCCGCAACGGTAAACGGCGAAATATTCAGAGATGACAGCGGATTAATCACGGGCATAAGAGATACAATCCTGAATATGCCGGATGATGTAAAATTTAAGAAAATATCCGCCCGCGCAATAGCGATGGCGCAGAGCGGTCAATATAATTTCAAAAGGTGTATGAATCACGGTGAGAGGGGAGCTGCCGCGCTTGCGAAAGCGGAATTTGTCAGAAATGCTGCCGCCCTCTGTCACAATCTCGAAGGGCGTTACTGCCCATTTTATAAATGGGCATTCAGAAGCATGTTGACGCTTGAAAAATTTGCGTTTCTTCACGATGATCTCGTGTCGCTGGTAGCCCGCGAAACAGACGAAAAATGCTTTGATGAAATCGAAAGAATAAGCGGTATTTTTGCGGATTATTTCCGCGAAAGCGGTCTCTCCGCCGCTCCGGGTGCTTTCCTCGAGCCTCACGCATACGAAATCCGGAATAAAATCTCCGATGCGTCAATACGCAATATGCATATAATGGAAGGATAAAAAGGACGGCTGAGCCGTCCTTTTTTCATTTGATAAAGTTATCCTATCACTATCGTCTCGATGCTTCTTGCGGGCATGGTTGTTCCCGTGAAGAGGTTTCCGTCTGCATATTTTTCACAGTTGTGAGTGCTGTCGGAGAGGAATATCTCATATTTGCCGAGAGCTCCGACAAAGTCGAAACTTCTTTCCTCTTCTGCATTATTGACCAGCACGATGATTGTTTTATTGCCGTCTTTGAAAGCAACGTGAGCAATATCCGAATACTCCTTATTATTCATCATATCGATTCTCACAGCGCCCGGCTTTACAAACCGGGAGAAATGCATAAATGCGTAGTATCTGTTATAAATCTGAAGCTTGCCGTCGATAATCTCCATGAGGCCGTCACCGTTTACGGCGGTCCAGCTCGACCAGGAGACGGGATTCATCAGCGAGAGGTCCTGAACTATGACATTTGCCATATAAATACCGCTGTCAATGGTTTTGCTGTCAATTTTAAGCGGCAATTCACACCATTCGCTCATCTCAAATTTCTTGTCAGGATATTCATTCTTGAATTTTTCACCGAATGTTTTCTTGCCGGCAATGTTGCCGTCCATCCAGTAGGAGTGTCCGCAGTAGTAATCGCAGTAACCACGCAGAGTTTCATTATTCATGAATTTATCAACATATTCGTAATAGTCTTCGGTGAGCTGACCGCTCTCTGGAGCGCGCAAATCATATTTGCAGCCGCGTTTTTTCATTTCGAGAGCGAATTTTTCGAGTAATTCAAAGCATTCGTCAGGGTCAAAGTGGCAGCCTTCCTGCCCGACCCAGTCGCCGCCCCATTTCCACTGGGGCTCGTTTATCGGGGAAATTGCCGCCACGGGAAGTCCTTCGGAAACAAAGTGATCGGCGATTGTCAGCACGTAGTCGATAAAAGCGTCATAGTTTTCTCGCGGCAGGTTATTCTGCGCTTCCTGCAGACCGCCCGAAGCGTGACCGCTTGCGGTCATTGAATAATGCGGAGAATTGCAGAAAAGAATCACTTCATCAGCGCCGTATTCAACTGCAAGGCGCATCATTCTGACAGCGTTGGCATCGCGCGAAAAATCGTATTCCCACTTTTGCGTTTGTTCATTGAAATAATAGAAACTTTCGGTGCGGCGGGTCCTGTCCCAGATTCTGCAATCGGGATTGTCGGCTTCGCCGCCACCGATATTGTACCGATAGATTCTCAAGCCGAGACCGGTTTCTTTATCGTAGAGCAGCCGCGCGATTTCCCTCGCGGTTTCTTCCTCGCTTATGGTCTGGCTCCACCAGGCGGAGGATGTTCCGAAGCCTTCAAAAACCTGATTTTCCACGAATCTGTTCACCCCTATTGTCTGAGTTTTTCCTATTGCGGCGAGATTGAAAATACCTATCTGAAAAAACGAGAGAATTGCGCAGATTACGGCTTTAATTGTCGGCATTATTCACCTTCCCCTTCCTCTTTCCGGCTATGGATTTAACGAGAAGAACTACGATACTCAATATGAGCAAATACATTATGACCGTTTTAATGCTTGTGACTGCCGAGGCGATTATCGCAAACGAATCGCAGGGTACGCCGCTTTTCAGCATTATTATGCTCATAATATTCTCGGTATAATCACACACAGCAAGAACCGCCGCGCCGGTAATAAACACACGGCGCAATTTTCCGCGTTTGCAAAGCAGATAAATAAGAGAAACAAAAAGCAGAGTATAAAAAACGGGATAAATAAAATCGAGCGGGAGCTGGCGGTGAAGATATATAAATCTGCCTTCTTCGTCGACAAGATTCAGAAACTCACGCGCCGTTTCGGGCTTATAAGCAAAATTCATGTCAAAGCATCTGATGCCGCCTGTATTTGCTTCTATACGGGGAATCAGAACCATATTCATTATTATGCCGATAATTGCAGTTCCGATTCCGCCTGCAATCGCAGTTAAACCGGGAAAGAATCTCTTTTTCACAGTAAAGCCTCCGTTTAGATATACTATTATATTTATATCATATATTCCGTTCTCTTACAAGTATAAATCATTGACAAAGAAGCGTGCCGGGAATAGAATAGATTCAAAGGAGGCAGAGATATGGATATTGAAAAATTTGTTCCTGCAGTCCGCTTCTGCGTTGCCAGTGATACGCATATCCGAGAGGACCGTGATTACGGCCCCGAAAGGATAAATAAAGTGATTTCGTTTGCCCGCGAGCTTGCCTGCAAAGATAAGAACTATTCTTCTCTTGATGCCGCCGCTTTTGCCGGGGACCTAACGGACGCGGGCAGAGAAATACAATTTGATATGTTTTACAAAGCGGTCAGCGATTCTCTCGGGAAAGATACCCGGCTGCTTGCGACTGTTGCGAAAAGCCACGATTGCAACACTCTTGGTAAAGCCGCGCTCGGATATTACAAAAAAATAACCGGCCTTCCGACCGATTTCCATTATACTATAAACGGTTTTCATTTTATAGGAATCTCTACCTGCGACGAGGAAGGAATCTATTATAATGAAAGCCAGCGTGAATTTCTGAAAAAATCACTCGACGAGGCTTCTGCGGATTCGCCGGAAAAGCCGATATTCGTCTTTCATCACGAGCACGTGAAGAGAACGGTTTACGGCAGCAGCGATTTTGACGGCTGGGGAAATGATTATTTTTCCGACATTCTCTTTGATTACCCGCAGATTATAGATTTTTCAGGGCATTCGCATTATCCCCTCAACGATCCCAGAAGCATCTGGCAGGGCGAAATCACGGCTCTGGGAACAGGCGCCTGCTTCTATGCAGAATTCACGGTTGACGGCGAGCGGAAAGTCCGGCCGGACGGTTGCTACGAAATTGCGCAGTTTTATCTTGTTGAGGCGGATGTGTATAATAGTGTCAGAATCCGAGGATATGACGCGCTGAATGAAGTTTTGCTTTGCGAATACTTAATTGAGAACCCGGCAAGTAAAAATGCAAGAAAATATGTGCCCCGGATGATAGAAGCAAAAGCTGAAGCTCCGCACTTCAGTGAAGGAGCTGAACCCGTAATCAAGACATGTGAAGACAAAATCAAAATTACCGTGCCGCAGGCAGTTTCCGCGGACGGTGGAATAATATTTGCATACCGTCTGACCGCATACGGCAAAAACGGAGAAGAAACAGAAGTACAGAGAATCATAAACAGATACTGGCTCGGCAGGAATGCTGCTGAAATCGTTTTTGAAATAAACGCCGAGAACGCCGCCGAGGTTACAATAACCGCCGAAAATGCTTTCGGCATGAAATCTGACGAGCTCCGGGTTATTATTTAATTGACAATCCGCACATAATAATATATTATATTATTTGGATATTTATTCATTTTTATGACAAAAACGGAGGGAGACTGGTTTTATGGGTATCAAAGATAAGATATCCGGCATGATTTACAATTTCACGCACAACCCCTCGTTTACCGTCAAGGAGCAGCTAGGCTTCTCGGGCGGTATGTTCGGAAACTGTATGGGACAGGATTGTGTCTTTACTTATTCCGACAAATTCAATCGCGATTTTCAGGGCATAGAACCCAATCATCTGATTTTGATGGGCAACGCGACAAATATCCTCAGCTTTATCGTGCCGCCTTTTGCCGGAGCGCTTCTTGACCGCCCGGTAAAAGAAGGGAAAATGAGCAATACCAAGCGCATCCTGCTTACCGCGCCTTTACCCTTCGCGCTGACTTCAATGCTCCTCTTTGTCGTTCCTACCGGAAACCCGGTCAGGAATCTTATCTGGTCTTTTGTGCTCACCATACTCTTTGAAACGGTCGATACGTTCTTTGATATGTCGATGAGCACAATTTCGCTCAGAATGACCGAGAATCCGAAGGATAGGAAGAATTTCTATACAATTTCATCCCTTGCCGCTCAGCTCGGCTCGATGCTGCCGGGATGGATTCTGCCGATAGTCATAGGAAGATTTGAGTCGGCAAACGATCAGAAATGGGCTTATTTCTTTGTGGCGCTCGTCTTCTGCATACTCGGTGTATCAACGATGTATGCTCCGTACTTCACTCTTAATGAAAAACTCGGCACCATAAAAGTCAACGAAGCGGAAAAGATTGACTGGAACAGAAACGTAGTTTCCGCTATCTTCCATAACCGTCCGTTCATGGTTTCAATGATTGCAACTATATTCGAGACAGTCCGTCAGGTGACCTATAACATGCTTCCCTACCTCTATCAGAATACATTCGACGATTATGGTATGAAGGCAATTATCGATGCCATAAGCGGCGGTCTCTCTTATGCAGGCCTCTTTGCCGTTCCGTTTGTCGGTAATAAGGTATCGGCGAGGAATATGCTGATAGGCAGTTACACCTATTCGGGAGTTTTCTATTCGCTTGCAAGTCTGCTTGCGGTCAATTTCAATATCAAGCGCATCAGAAAGTATAAATATGTTACCGGAATTCTGATCGGCCTTTCCGGTATGCCGAATTCGGGAATGAGCGCTGCGAGAAAGATACTTGTTGCCGACTCGACAGATTATATGGAATGGTACACCGAGAAAAAATACGGTGCGCCGCTCAGAAGCGACGGTATGCTGATGGCAGTCCAAAGCATAACGGGCAAAATCAATACGCTCATCAGAACCAACATTTACAATATTTCGCTGAGCATGATAGGCTACAAGAGCGGCAGGCAGGATGCTTCCGGCAAGGCAGTTGAAGTTGTCCAGAGCAACAAGACGCTCAGAGGCATTTATCTTGTTACGACGCTCTGCGGAGTAATCGGAAACTTTATTCCCGGCTTCATTTATTTCTTTGATAACTATACGGGCAGGCGCAAGGATACAATCCTCGCCGAACTCGGCGAAATGAGAGCCCGCAGGTCGGAACTTGAAAAAGAAATGGTCGAAACAGAGGGTTGAAAATAATGAAAAAGGTAATCTGTTTTCTATTATCAGCATTTTTTATACTGTTTGTAACTGCCTGCGGAGCACTTTCTCCGGCTGATGTTGACAATGCTGTGATAGACTACGGTAATTCTGGAATTTACACCAAAGAGGAAATGGACGAGGCAATCAAACTGATAAAAGATGAGTTTTCCAATTGGGACGGATGTATTCTCAAAACGATTAAATACGGGTCCGATGAAAACTGCAGTGAATCCGAACTGGAATGGCTAAAAGAACTTGAAGCAACCCGCAAAACAAGCGAAAACTATTCCCAGTGTATTATGTTCAATACCGATTTTTACTCACCTGAATATGATGATCCTGATTATACAGATTTCTTCCAATGGTGGCTTGTTCGCTCAGACGGCGGAGAATGGGTGTTGGTTGAATGGGGTCATCCCTGTTAAAGTTAAACAATCTTTGTAAACACTTAAAACCGAGGCGATGAAATGTCAAATAACGATAATATAGAAAGAGCGGTTGAAGAAACTGCGGAGCAGGCGGTTCAGACCGGTAAGAAATCCCTTACCGATAAGCTCATTGCCCTTTTCAACTCAGTTAAACTCAACTGGAACGCGCCGAAGCCCGGCGAATACACCTCAATAAAGGAATTTATGTCCTATTGTCTGGGTATAATGGGCGTGTGCGCATTCACATTTATTTGCAACGATACCGTATCATTTACCGCGGGATATCTCTGCGGTTCGATTTTTGAGATAAAGATGATGGACTTCACGATTATCACCTTTATCGCGCTTATCGTAAAATACGCGACTCTTTATATTGAGTCGATTCAGATGACGATATTTGAAAATCTCGGACATCTGTCAAAGGATAAAACCAAGAAATCTCTGACTGCATTTATAATCTGCACTGTTGTCGGCATTTGCTTCTATTTCATACCCTCAAAGCCGTTTGAGGGCATAATCAAAGGCCTTCCGCAGATTATAGCGAACATCCTTGTCGTTATGGGTATCGGAGGACCGGTCAACTGGTTCCTCAGAAACAAGCTCTGCCGCAAATACGGCAGATACAAGCCCTTCCTTGTTTTTTACGGAATTCCCATTACTATTATTACCTGCATAATCCCGTTCGTGCCGACCACTCTCGACTACACGGTCAAGCTGGTTGTGCTCCATTTCCTTTTCACTCTCAGAGGAAGATTCTCGGCTATCTATTATGATAACCCGAAAGCTATCGTTGCTCTGATTACCCCGAATACAATTGAGAGGCAGAAGTATCACTCAATCGGTGCCGTTTTTCTCGGCCTTCTGCGCTCGATATTCCGTATCGTATTCCCGATTATGATAAGAGTCACGGGCGGTTATCTCTCAATCCGCTCATACCAGCTCTTTGTTCCGATTCTCGCGATTGCCAGCTGCGCTATGGCATTCTTCATTATAGGAGTCAAGGAAAGAGTTGCTGTCAATGAGGATCACAGCCACAAGATAGAATTCGGAAAGAGTGCAAGATCTCTTCTTAAGAATAAGTATTTCTGGATAGTCAATATCGCGGGCGTTTTCGGCTTATGGAACGCAATCGCCGATAATGTTATCAATTTCACTCTCGTCTATTCGCTTCGTATAGAGTGGATAACCGGTCTGCTCTCGATAGCGGGAATCACATCTGTCGTCGGCAATCTTTCAATGCCTTCTCTCGTAAGAAGATTTGAAAAGAGGAATATCATCCTCTGTATGCGCGTTATCTGGGTGCTCGTAACGGCGGGCTACCTGATAGGTCTCCATAACGGAAACAGCGTGCCCATCCTCGCCTTTTTCGTATTTCTGCGCTCCGCCATATCGGCAGGTTGCGGAGGACTTACGGACGGTCTCAACGCCGATATTCTCGACTATCATCAGTGGAAGACCGGCGAGAGAGCCGATAATATGATAGGCATCTTCTCCTGGTTTACAACTCCCGTTTCAACATTGCTTGGACTTGTTGCTCCCGCGCTTCTGAGAACTTTCGGTTTCACAAGCGACTGGGATGTCCTCTTTGACAGCATCGTATTCAGCCGCGTAATGTATTCATATGTAATTCTCGGTTGCGTAGGCCTCGTTCTTTGCACGATACCTTTCATCTGGTATGACCTTACAAGAGAAATGCACGATAAATGCGTGGCGGAAATCGAAGAGAGAGAAAGAGCCAACAAAGGCGAAACGGATGAAAACTCCGGCGGAGAATCCGCTGAGATTTCCGAAGCCGTAGCAGAGGAGGTGACCGCGCAATGAAAAGGATAATTGCAATTATTCTTGCTCTTGCGGTGCCGGTCTGCATATTCTCCTCCTGCTCGCTGAAGCTCGATCTCAACGCGGTCGCCATAAAGTATAAAGAGGTCGAAGGAGGGCTCGTAGTTTCGGGATACACAGACAAAACGATGAATACCGATATCGTGATTCCCGATGAAGTTGACGGTAAACCGGTTGTCGCCGTGCTTGATTTCGGTATATGCAACGCCGAGTCGCTTGTAAAAATCACAATAGGCAAAAATGTCAAAGCAATCGGCACTTGGGCGTTTACCAATAATCAGCACCTCAAAGAGTTTGCGGTTGACCCGGCAAACGAGAATTTCACCGCAAAGGACGGCATCCTTTTCACCAAGGATATGACCGAACTCTGCTTCTATCCCTGCGGCAGAAATATCAACTTCGATAAATACGGCAGACCCGAAACAGAGAAAGTAATCAATGAGGAAACCGGCAAGGAAGAGGAAATTACCGTCACCACAACCTATGAGATTCCGGATGGCGTAAAGGTTATCCGCTCCAAGGCGTTCTATAAATGCTACTATGTGAATGTAACAAAATTCCCCGATTCGATAGAGAGAATCGAGGAAAAAGCATTCCACCGTACGAGCGCACTTGAGAATTTCACGATGCCCGCGAACCTCACCTACATCGGCAAGGACGCCTTTGCTTACGATGACAAGCTTACAGAGCTGACAATTCCTTCAAAGATAAAGGAAATCGGCGAATACGCGTTCTTCTACTGTACGGGAATGGAAAAGCTCACTGTTGACGCAAAGGAGAGCGACCTTATTCTCGGTACAAAATGGCAGCCGACAGATAAAGGTAAAATAAGCGATAAGTGTGAAGTTGTGTTCACAAAATAAAAAGCAACATATTCAAAACAGCCCGTGGGAGGGCGGATGTTCATAAAAGAGTAAAGCCTCAAAGAGCGACCTTTGCACATTTTAAATACAAATTTCATCTCTTTGAGGTGCGAAGCAGGTTTTACGAGAAAAACAAGCCGCAGAGCAAGGAAGATTTGCGAGGGCATACTTTGTGTATGGTTAGCAAATCTGACGATGTTCTGCGGTTTCAGTTTTCCATGAAAACCTATACTGTTTTACGGACATCCGCCCTATCATCTGCGGGCTTGTCTTTTACTTTTAATTATATTTTGGCAGATAGTTGCCGTGTGCCTCGATCAGATCATCAACCATTTTTTTGATGGTATCAATATCGAGCTCACTGCCGGTGTGCGGATCGAGCATAGCGGCCTGATAGATATGCTCTTTTTTGCGTGTAACAGCGGCTTCAATTGTGAGCAGTTGTACATTTATATTTGTCATATTCATTGCCGCGCACTGAACCGGAAGAGCGCCGACATGGCAGGGGTTGATGCCGTAACCGTTGACAAGGCAGGGCACCTCTACACAGGCCTCGGCCGGAAGGTTGGAGATAAGATGATCTGTATTCAGAACATTCCCGCCTATCTGATATGGCTTTGATTCAGTTATCGCCTCCATAATCTGTGAAGCGTATTCGTGAGTACGCTCGTGTTCCTTAACACCGTTTTCAACCATTTCGGTGTATTCGTTTTTCCATCTCTCTATCTGATTCACACAGCGGCGAGGATACTCGTCAAGCGGTATATTGTATTTTTCAATGAGTCCGGGATATTTTGATTTGATATAAAACATATTATATTCGGCATTGTGCTCGCTTGATTCGGTGACATAATAGCCGAAGTTCTTTATGTATTCAAGACGGACCTTATTGCAGCATTCCGGATCGTCGATTTTGTAATTGAGCTTTTCAAGGCGGGTTTTGATTTCGGGGTAGAGATCGTTGCCGCCCTTATCCTTTATTTCGAGCAGCCACGCCATATGATTGATACCGGCTATGAGCTCTTTCCTGCCTTCGAGCTTATCCTCCATTCCGACTTCCTTAAGAAGGGATTCGGAGCAGACCTGAACAGAGTGACACAGGCCAACTGTTTTAATGCCCGTATATCTCTGCATATAACCCGAGAGCATCGCCATGGGATTTGTATAATTGAGGAAAAGCGCGTCGGGGCAGACTTCCTCCATATCTCCGGCGAAATCGGCAAGCACCGGAATTGTGCGAAGAGCACGCATTATTCCGCCTATGCCGAGTGTGTCGGCAATAGTCTGCCGAAGACCGTATTTTTTCGGAACTTCAAAGTCAATAATGGTGCAGGGATCATAGAGGCCGACCTGAATCGCGTTAACTACGAAATCTGCACCGCGAAGAGCTTCCTTTCTGTTTTCAACACCGAGGTAGCATTCGATTCTTCCGTAACCGCCCTTTGCCTTGCGCATGGCTTCAAGAATAACGCGGCTTTCTTCAAGACGCTGACCGTCAATATCGTACAGGGCAAAAACGCTGTCTCTCAACGATTCTACGCACATACAGTCGCCGATTACATTTCTTGCGAAAACGGTGCTTCCCGCACCCATAAAAGTAATTTTCATAAAGGCACTCTCCTTGTTTTTGTTTACCTCTATTTTGCATTTAATTATTTGATATGTCAACATCAATTTTTAATCTGAAACATAAATATTCGCAGTATTTTTTTATATGAGGAAAATAGCGCGGTTGTTTTTTTCAAAAATAAGATTTATTATCCGCTGCGGATGAGTATAATATAGTAAAGAAAACGAAAAGGGGTGAATACGATGATTCTTATGATTCTGCTTATTGTCGCTGTGGTAATCGCATTCAAAATTCTCGGCATTCTCACCAAAGCATGGCTCAAGGCTTTCGCGTTCGGAGTCATCGCCCTGATAGCTCTGATAGTGTTTGGAGCAATGTTGCTGTAAAGAAGTTATAAGCGATTGAAGAACAATTATTTTTTTAAAAGTAATAAATAATCGGCTCTCCTGTATAAGGCGAGCCGGTTATTTCATTTGCACTTTTATTTTAATTATGATATAATACCACAGAATTATCAGGGAAGTATCGGAGTTGTATATGCAAAATCTTGCGGAAAACAGGATAACATTCAAAGAGAAATTCATAGGCGACCGCGCATTTTATAAGCGTGTGCTCGCAATCGCTGTGCCGATAATGGTGCAGACGGGTATTACTAATTTTGTTTCTCTGCTTGATAATATCATGGTCGGGCGCACGGGCACCGAGCAGATGAGCGGGGTTGCGATAGTCAATCAGTTGCTGTTCGTCTTCTATTTGTGTATATTCGGTGGATTTGCCGGCGCCGGAATCTTTACTGCGCAGTATTATGGCGCAGAGGACGATGAAGGGATACGGCATACATTCAGATATAAACTATGGCTCGGAGCAATTCTGACATCGGCTGCGCTGATAGTCTTTTCCTGCTTCGGCAGCGAACTTGTCTCGCTTTATCTCAACGGAAGCAGTGACGGCGGAAATCTGGATGCCGCTCGCGGTTACGCGATGGACTATATGTATATAGTTCTTCTCGGCCTCCCCGCTTTTGCCGCAGTGCAGATCTACGCGAATACTCTGCGCGAATGCGGTGAGACAGTAGTTCCCATGCGTGCCGGAATAACAGCGGTTGCAGTTAATCTGGTGTTTAATTATCTGCTTATCTATGGTAAATTCGGTTTCCCGAGACTCGGAGTAAAAGGCGCGGCTGTTGCGACTGTTCTTTCGCGTTTCGCGGAGCTGGCGGTTGTGGCGGTATGGGCTCACACGCACAAAGAAAGATGCACATATATTAACGGTGTATATTCCACCTTGCGAATTCCAGGGAATCTTGTGAAAAAAATCTTTTTGACCGGCTCGCCTTTACTCATCAATGAAGCGCTTTGGAGCGCGGGTATGGCAATGCTGACCCAGTGCTACTCGATGCGCGGACTCAATGTAGTCGCAGGTCAGAATATTGCCAGCACGGTCAGCAATGTTTTCAATGTTGTTTTTTTCGCAATGGGAGACTCGATTGCTATTATCATCGGTCAGCACCTCGGCGCGGGCAATTTCAAAAAGGCGAGAGATGAGGATAATAAAATTATCGCCTTCGCAATCTTTATTGCGACTCTTGTCGGAGCGGCAATTTTTATATCATCACCGCTTTTCCCGAAGATTTACAACACGACTCCCGAGGCAAAGCTTATTGCAACGCGTTTTCTTATGGTGCAGGCCATTGTAACGCCTCAGATAGCTCTGCTTCACACCTCATATTTTACCCTGCGCTCCGGCGGCAGAACCGTAATCACATTTCTCTTTGACAGTGTGTTTATGTGGGTTGTCAGCGTACCGGTCGCTTTTATTCTGAGCCGATTCACTTCCATTTACGTAATATGGATTTTCTTCTTTGTCAATATGGCGGATTTACTCAAAGGCATTCTGGGCGTGATTCTGGTAAAGAAAGGCGTCTGGATGAAAAATATAGTTAACGATAACAAAGAATTACAGGAGGAATATAAATGAACGAAATAATCAAAGCGATGAAAGAACGCAGAAGCATCAGAAAATTCAAATCCGATATGCCTTCAAAAGAGGATATAAATGAAATAATAGAAGCCGGACTGTTCGCCGCAAACGGCAGAGGAGAGCAGGGAGCAATTATAGTAGCGGTAACCAATAAAGAACTGCGCGACAAAATGTCGGTTGACAACAGAATAATCGGCGGCTGGCAGGATGAAAACTTCGATCCGTTTTACGGCGCGCCGGTTATACTTATTGTTCTTGCGGATAAATCCTGTCGCACGGGCATATATGACGGCAGCCTGGTTATGGGCAATCTGATGCTCGCTGCGCATTCTTTGGGACTCGGAAGCATCTGGATTCACAGAGCGCAAGAGGAATTTGAAATGCCCGAATATAAGGAATTACTCGCTTCTCTCGGCGTTAAAGGGGAGTACGAGGGCATAGGCCACTGCGCCATAGGTTATTACGACGGCGAATATCCCGCTCCGCGCGAAAGAAAAGCGGGAAGAGTTTACAGAATAGATTAAGGAAAAACAGTAATGAAAATCGGTCTCGTGCTCGAGGGCGGAGCAATGCGCGGTATGTTTACCGTCGGTGTCCTCGATGTTTTTATAAAAGATGATATAAAGGTTGACGGCATTGTCGGCGTTTCTGCCGGCGCGATTTTCGGGGTAAACTATCCGTCAAAGCAGATTGGAAGAGTTATTGACTATAATATGGAGTTCCTCGATGATAAGCGCTATATGGGTATGCATTCACTCATAACAACCGGCGACCTGATCAATAAGGAATTCGCATATTATACCGTGCCGTTTGATTATTATCCGTTTGATGAAGAAGCGTTCAGGAATTCCGGAATGCCGTTTTATGCCTGCATTACCAATATGCTCACCGGTGAAGCTGAATACCGCCTTGTTGAGGATATAGAAAAGGGTATGGAAATTCTTCGCGCTTCGGCCTCAATGCCTTTTGTCACAAGGCCCGTAATGATTGGCGGAGTACCTTATCTTGACGGCGGGGTTGCCGACAGTATTCCGTATAAATACATGTTTGAGAGCGGATATGATAAGCTTGTTGTAATTCTTACCAGGGATAAGGATTATCTTAAATCCCCGATGCCGCCGGCGCCGGTCAAGTTTTGTTACCGCAAGTATCCGAAATTTGCTGAGCGTCTTCTTCACCGCCACGAAGAATACAATGCGGCGGTAAAAGAGCTTGCCGAACTGGAAAAAGACGGAAAGGTATTCATAATAAGGCCCGATGCCCCTCTCGGAATCCGAAGGACCGAACGCGATAAGGAGAAAATGCAGATGGTCTATAATCGCGGTATAGCACAGGGCGAAAAAGAACTTGATGCCCTGAAAGAATTCCTGAAATAATACAAAATCAAAAAAATTATTCCATTTTCAAATAATATGTGATATTATAATACTGTTCAATTTATTAATATATTATGGAGTTGTTATGTTTAAGAGAATCAGTTGTGTTCTGATAGCCGTTGCTGTTTTTGTTTCTGCCTTTTCTGTTATGAGTAACGCGTTGTTTACTTCGCCGAAATTCGATGTTTCAATTGATGAGCAAACCCGCGAATTATGTGAGATGGTGAATGAAAGTTCATATATTGATTTGGAAAACATAGTGAGCAACCTGCCGGATTTATCCGCTCCGGTGAAACTGCTTCACACAGTTTTCTTCCTTGATAACGGCGAATTCAGCAAAGCTATGTATGCCCTTCGCGATAATTGCTATTCGAATGGGCAAATCACCCTCGGTAAGATTTTTTATTTCATCGGCGCATACTATAAAGGTTTCGAAAAATGCGAAATATCCCTGCAGGAGCAGGAAGGCGGTTATCTTGAATTCATTCTCGATGTGAGTTATGCGGACGGAGAGAAGACTTCTATTCATTCAGGCGCCTATTATAATCCCGAAACCGGTCTCTTTTACGGAAAAGAAGACAAGGGAATGTTTGAGATCGGCTATAATTTCGATATAAATGAAATGGTGGTTTATGCCACCGTCAATTCCTGGATGCGACAGTTCGGCTTCTGCCTAGAATACGATATTCTTGCCTATACCACCCCGTTCTATTTCTACCACACCCGCAGGTTTAAGTTTTTCTATGAAGGCAAAGAGTGGATGGTTCAGGCGTGGAAGGGAATGTATGTAGCGGCAAACGGCGCCGAGGTCGGCGTGTATAACAGACAGTTCCCGACCGGTACATTCTATAACAGTGTATCTGATGACGAAATGCTTAAAATGAGCTTTGAATTATATCACGGCGAGGAATTCCTTTTTGCCAGGCCGGAGGGACTCTACTGGTGGGTTAACGGCTTCCAGCTCTCAAAAGATCTGTATTCCGCACGCGAACTGACTCTGAGATTTACTGTGGAGATGAAGGATGCCGAGATGCTGAAGGCATTCACAAGGGCAGTTGATTTCAATATTTGGCATGATGTTTCATACACGGTTGATGGCTTGACCGTTTCGCTCGTCTGGTAAAACTTGACAGATATAAAGAGAACCGCAGTCTGGCTGCGGTTCTCTGTGTTTATAAAAGCTTACTTGCCTTTTTTCTCATTGTATTCCTTGAGCTTTGCATAGATTCTGTCTTTTGGATCGAGAAGCGAGCTCAGGGATTCGTCATGGTTAAGGGTGTCGATGATATATGCGCAGTATTTTGACATATTCACGTTGACGTACCAGGGCTTTTCAAGAAGCTCGGGAGCGTTGTAAACGAGATTTGTTGTTAACACCTTATCAAAGAGACCATCCTCATACGCTTTGTCAAATTTCTTGTAGCCGTTGCAGAAGAGGCCGAAGGAGGAATAGATGAATATCCTCTTTGCGCCGATGGATTTGAGTTTCTCCGCAACCTCTATCATTGAGCTGCCCGAGGAAATCATATCGTCAATTACGATAACATCCTTGCCGCCGATGCTGTCGCCGAGGAACTCGTGCTTAAGAATCGGGTTTGAGCCGTCAACAACTCTTGAATAATCGCGCATTTTATAGAATGCTCCGAGCTCAAGGCCGAGCACCGTCGCGAGGTAGATACATCTGCCCATGCCGCCCTCATCAGGGGAGACAATCATCATATGCTCGTTATCTATCTGAAGGTCGTCATAGGTGGCGCAGAGCGCTTTTATGAACTGGTATGCCGGCTGAACGCTTTCAAACCCCTTTTCAGGTGTTGCGTTCTGAACTCTCGGGTCGTGAGCGTCAAATGTGATGACATTGTCTACTCCGTAGCCGTAGCAGAGTTCGCGGAGCATATCGGCGCAGTCGAGTGATTCCCTGCTTGTGCGCTTATGCTGCCTGCCCTCATAGAGCATCGGCATAAGAACCGTAATTCTCTTGGCTTTTCCGCCGACGGCACTGAGTGCGCGCTTTAAATCCGCGTAGTGGTCGTCAGGACTGTAACGCTGATCCTCGCCGTACATTTTATACGTTACGCCGTAGTTGAACGGATCGATGAGAATGAAAATATCATATCCTCTGACCGATTCCTTGATAACGCACTTGCCCTCGCCGGAGCCGAATCTGATAAACTGGGCGTCAATAAGATATGAATCCTTGTTGTAGCCCTCAAAATGGTCGTTCGGTCTTTCGGAACGCGACTTGTTGAGATAGTAATTAATTCTCTCTGCCATCGCTTCGCAGCCCTTGAGAGCGATGATGCCGAGCTTGCCTACGGGCTCGGTTAAGAATTGCGGATCTGCCATTACCCATACCTCCATATATGTTATTCTGAATTTGTCCATATACATTATATAGTATATGTTCGGAAAATAAAAGGTCAAATAAGAAAAATCCGTGTAAAAAAATACACGGATTTCTTCGGGGCTATTTGTGTATAATTCACATAACCGGTTTATCGGGAGTATCGAAATGCACATCAACCTGATTGAAGGGGATTGTGACGCCCGCTTTGTCGAATTCGAGCTTTACATGTTCCTGCATGAAGAAGAAAACTTCCCAGTAGTTTCTGCTGTTGCACCAGACCTGCGCCACAAGCTTTATGCTGCTGTCGGAATGCTCGCTGACGAACGCCTTCGGAGCGGGGCTCTCATAAATTTTATCGCATTCCGCGGCGGCGGAGAGTATTGCCTCGCGCGCGGTCTCGATATTGTCGGAGTATGAAATTGAATAGAGCAGATCTATCCTGCGGTTTTCCTCGGCGGTGAAATTGATGATGTTGCTGTCTGTAATATGGGAATTCGGAACTATAACCTTTTTATTCTCAATAGTCACAAGCACAGTATACATTATTTTTATTTCCCTGACCGTGCCGGCAACCGAGCCGATATCTATATAGTCTCCGCTTCTGAACGGGTGGTTAATCAGTATCTGCAACCCGCTCGCAAACTGGCTGATGCTGTGTGACAGACCGAATCCTGCGGTCAGTCCGCCTGCGGCAAGTGCGGCAATAAAGGAATTGACATTGACTCCGAGCGTCGCGAGGGCTGTGAGAATAAAGAAAAGTTTGATTATAAACTTGACAATTGTTTTTATGAAACTGTGAATTGACGAATCTACTCCCTTGAGTTTCATCGCTTTGACAACGAGCTTTCCGGCGAGATCCGAAATCAGAAAGCCGACCACAATTATCAGAATCACGGCGAGTATGAGCGGCGCTTTTGAAATCACGAGCGCCTTCATACCTTCAATGTCCCTGTCCTTTATGAGCTGGGCAAGGCTCAGTTTTATAATCTCCATCCTGTTACCTCTTTTTATTTGAATATATTTATTCTACTATAAGCCACCGCTTTTATCAATGATTTTATTAAAAAATATTGCATCTTCCGACTGAATTGTCAGCTAAATTACCTATTGACTGGGTAGTCAGAACAGGTTATAATAAACCGATAATTTGGTATTCAAGCAAGGAGGTCTTATGGAAGAGTATGTTATCAGGGAAACCGATGATTTTTTCTCACTCTCAACTCTGTTCAATCAGAGCGGAATGGGCGTCAAAATTGAGGAGCGGATGCCGGAACGCATATTGAAAATGTGGCGTATGGACGATCCTGTTACCGGTGAACTCATGGCCGCTTCAACCCTTGAAATCAGAGACGGTGTCTATTCTCTCGGCGACATTGCCGTTCGGGGCGATCTGCACCGCAGAGGTTACGGCAGAGTAATGCAGAATCTGGTTTTCAACGAGGCGAGGGGCCTTGGAATCAAGGAACTGTGGGCGTGTGCAAAAGAGCCCGCTTATTATCTCAGATGTGGCTGGGAAAAGATGGCCTGGGATGAATCGCCGAACATCGCGGTCTATTGTTCATCCTGCGGCAAGAGGGGAATCAGCTGCCATCCCGAGATTATGAGATATACGCTTTGAGAATACGGAGAAATAAAAATGAAATCAGAAAATGCGTTTATTGAATATGAGGCGGATGAACCGGGTTCGTCGCCCGAAGTGCTCGAACTTAATATAATCAGCGGCGGCTGCCGCCTCTACGGATATCTGCTGACTCCGGATAAGAGAATAAGAGGTCCTTATCCCGCCGTTATAATGTCCCACGGCTTTCCCGGATATACCACGAATAATGATATCGAGCTCGCTCTGATGAGAACGGGCTGTGTTGTTATTCATATGAATCACCGCGGTGCCTGGGGGAGTGAGGGCAACTATCTTTTTACAAATCTCAAAGATGATCTTATTGCCATAGCGAAATGGGCGCATAATCCCGCAATTGCGGAACAATATGATATTGATACCGATAATATCTTTCTTGCCGGTCACAGCATGGGCGGTCAGACTGTTCTGAATGCCGCAAAGGAACTGCCTTTCATCAAAGGAGTCGCGGCGCTCGCCGCTTATGATATCGGCGCGGCATTCCGTTATTCAATGGAAAAAGACCTTTTCCTGATGATAGAGACCGAAGGCCAATGCCTTAAAATGAATTCGGCAGGAGAGGTGTATGAAAACGCTTTGAATAACCGCTTTGAACTTGCAATACTCAACGACGCCGAAAAGCTTGCGGAGCATAACGTTCTGCTCGTTGAGGCGAAATTCGACACGGTAGCTCCTCCCGATAAAATGCTCAGGCCTCTGTATGATAAGCTGAAATCGTTGAATTCTCCCGTCACCTATGAATCTGTCTCAAGCGGTCACAGCTTCGCAGGCCAGAGGATGAAGCTTACAAAGATTCTGAGTGGATGGATGGAAAAGACAATAGGATAGGATGATTATCGACCCGCCGTTACGGCGGGTTGTTTATATTATGTGTGAACGGAAAATAATTCTTAAATTGTATTGAAAATTTATAAATAAAATAATATAATAATACAGTATAGTTTAATTACGACAGACAGGAGGTTGAATATGGCATCCGAAATCATAAATTCGGTAGTTGCCGCCGAGAAGGCGGGAGCCGAAAAAGCAAAGGCAGCAGAGCAGAAGGCTCAGGAAATGATTGAAGCCGCCAGGGAAGAAGCCGTGAAGGCCGAAGAGAAATTCAGGGCACAGGCTGCCGAAAAAGCAAAAGCCGTGCTTGAAAAAGCTCAGGCGGAAGGCGAAGAAATACGCAGAAAGGCTCAGGAAAAATCTGCTGCCGAAGCGGAAAAAATCAAAGCAGACGCTCTTGCAAAAAGCGCTGAGGCGATTGCAAAACTGGCCGAAGAAATAACAGGCTGATAATTCAATTGATATAAATCCGAAGTAAAGGAGGTGTTTTTTTGGCAAAGGTTGAAATGAAATATGCGGAAATAATCGCACCGGTAGAAGAAGCGAAGAACCTGTTTGATTATCTTCAGGTGCGCTCAGTTATGGAAGTAAAGAAACTTGATGAAATCGAAGGGCTCGATTATTTTGAAACCGGGCCGGTGGTTGCCTCCATAGAGAAATATCTCGATACCGCGCAGACTGCGCTTGAAATTATCGATAAATATGCCCCTGCAAAATCAGGCCTTCTGGATTCGCTTAAAGGGTTACCTGAATTATCCGAGAGCGAATATCTCAAAAAATCAGATGAAGCAGATGAGATTCTCGGCATATGTCTCAAAATCTGCAACGCTGAAAAAGAGATAAACGAAGATAAAGCACTGATTTCACGCTCGCAGGCGGCGATTGATGCGGTAGAGTCCTGGCTGAAGCTTGATATCCCGATGCAATTCAAAGGGACTGATACAACAAAGGCGATAATCGGCACTCTGCCCGATGAATATACGGCAGAGAAACTGCAGATAGCACTCGCCGCTTTCTTGGAAGGCGAAGACAGGTATGAATGCGAAATCATAAGCCATGCCGCGGACAGAAGCTGCGTTTTCGTTCTCGCTCATAATGAGGCGTATGAAAAAGTTCTCTCGGCTCTGCGCTCGCTTGAATTTGCTTTCCCGTCGGATCCAACAAAGCATGCGCCTGAGGTCAGATACGGCAGAATGAGAAACAAAATTGCCGAAGCTGAAGCGGAAATTGAGAGCGACACAGCCCTGATAAAGGAGCTCGCAGAAAATCGCGAAGATATCAGATTTGCCTGCGATTGGTTTACCATAAAGCGTGACAGATATACGGCTCTTGAAAATACGAGCGCCGGCAATTCAATAGTTGCATTCGGCGGATATATACCCGCAGATCAGTGCGAAACCCTGTCAAAAGAACTTGAAAGCAGATTTTCTGCGGCAGTCGAGGTGAGAGATCCTCCCGATGAAGACGATGTCCCTGTGCTTTTACGCAACAGGCCGTTCGTCGCGGCGGTTGAGCCGATCACGGAGATGTATGCTCTGCCCGATAAGAGCGACATCGATCCCAACCCCGTAATGAGTGTATTCTACTATATTTTGTTCGGGCTGATGCTGTCGGATGCGGGCTACGGTCTGCTGATGGCAATCGGCTGCGGAATAGCTAAATTCAAATATAAAGTTACCGGCAGACTTAAAAAGACGGTCGATATGTATTTCTGGTGCGGCCTTGCGACAGTATTCTGGGGAGTGCTTTTCGGCTCATTCTTCGGAGATATAATTCCGAGAATATCCGCAGAATTCTTTGACAAGACGCTGGTAGTGCCCTGGGCAAAGGATCCCGGTTCTATTGCTCTCTGGTTTGAGCCTGTTAAGGACCCGATGAAGCTGTTGTGTTATTCATTCCTTTTCGGTCTCATTCATCTGTTCTTCGGTCTGGGATGCGCGTTTGTCAAAATGTGGAAGCAGGGGAATAAATCCGGAGCAATATTCGACTGCGTTCCCGTATTCATGCTGATTCTCGGCATTGTTCCGATGGGCGCGGGCATTCTCAATGTGACTGTTCCCGCAATATTGACAACAATCGGCAAATATCTGGCGATTGCGGGCGCTGTGCTCGTTGTCCTTACAGCGGGACGCAGTTCAAAGAACATAGTCGGAAAGCTCGGAATAGGTCTCTACGGTTTGTATAATACCGCATCGGGCTGGCTGAGCGATATTCTCTCGTATTCGAGACTTCTCGCTCTCGGACTCTGCACCGGCGTTATCGCAACGGTTGTCAATACTCTCGGCTGTATACCGTCGAATAAAATTGTCAAGGCCATTATGCTTATCGCGGTGTTTATTTTCGGTCATGTAGTGAATATGGCAATTAACCTTATCGGTACCTATGTTCATACAAACCGACTGCAGTATGTTGAATTTTTTGCAAAATTTTATGAGGGCGGAGGCAGAAGCTTCACGCCGCTCAAAACAAATACAAAATATTACAAAGTCAAGGAGGACTAAATTATGTCATTCGGCATTTTCTTCGCAATTCTCGGAGGCGTTCTCGCTGCAGCAGGCGGCGGAGCCGGTTCCGCAATCGGTGTAGGCCGCGTAGGTCGCGCAGCAGCAGGTGTAGTTACCGAGGATCCTTCAAAATTCGGCAAGGTTCTTATTCTTGAAATTCTTCCCGGCACACAGGGCCTTTACGGCTTCCTTATTGCCTTCCTTCTTTTAACTCAGATAGGTGTTATGGGCGGCTCTCCCATCCAGCTTACAACCGCTCAGGGTCTTATGTATTTCGCTGCCTGCCTTCCTATGGCAATCTGCGGCTTTGTCTCCGCGCTTCATCAGGCGAACGCTGCCGTAGCCGGCGTTTCAATCGTAGCGAAGAGACCCGAGGAGAGCGGCAAGGCAATCATATTTGCCGCAATGGTTGAGACCTATGCGGTTCTTGCTCTTCTTATTTCAATTCTTGCCATGTTCAATGTCACTGCAAATATCGGCGCCTGAGGATTGAATTATGACAGGACTCGAGAAGATATTAGAAAAAATAAATACCGATTTCGGGTTGCTGTGTTCGGATATTGAAGCGAGAGCGGCAAAAGAATGTGAAAAAATCGCTGCCGCCGCCAAAGAGAAAGAAAAGGCCATAGCCGCAGAGGCGGAAAAGAAAGCGGTTGCGGACGGCGAGGCAGTTATCAGAATGGCTGAATCTGCTGCTTCCCAGATTTCGAGGCAGACTATACTCACCGCAAAGGTTGAGGCAGTCAATGAGACTCTGGCAAAGCTGATTGAGGCTCTTCGCAATCTCCCGGCCGATAAGTATTTTCCCGCGATTATAAAACTCGCGGCTGAGAATGCCATGAGCGGTAAATGCACTGCGTCGCTCTGCGAGAAGGATCTCGGTCGTATGCCTTCGGATTTTGAAGAGAATCTCAAAAAGGCGCTGGCGGCAAAGGGCGCGGAATGCACTCTTTCGGAAAAACCTGAAAACATAGCAAGCGGTATATTCCTCGATTACGGCAATATTGCGATTGACTGCTCTTTTGAATCGGTCATCGAGGAGAAATCGGATATATATAAAGAAAAAATCAGCGAAATTATTTTTTGACAGGCGGTGAACGATAATGCGTGAAACCGAATATGCTTACGCCGTGGCGAGAATCAGGGCAAACGAGCTGAAGATGCTTTCTCAGCAGGATTTTGAACGCCTGATTTCCGCGGAAAGCTACAGCGCCGCCTTGAGAATATTGACCGACAAGGGCTGGACCGAGCCGTCCGGAACGTCCGCTTATGATATCTGCGAGACAGAAAACGCGTCATTATGGGACTTTATTGCAAACAGCGTGCCGGACAAAACGCTTCTCGATGCTTTGATTGTCGGCAACGATTTTGCGAATCTCAAAGCCGCAATAAAAGCAAAATTCTCCGATTATGAAATAGCGCAGTATATGACTGTACCGTCAATTTGTCCTGCAGAAACCATAGTCAAAGCAATTGACGAAGGTGATTTCTCCCTGCTTCCCGATTATCTTGCATCCTGTGCCGATAAAGCGTATCATGCTTATACTGAGAAGCAGAGCGGTCAGCTTACGGAGATTATAATTGATAAGGAGTGCGCCGCGGCAAAACTCAGATTTGCTGAAAAATCCGAGAGCGCTCTGCTTACCGAAATCCACACTCTGACAGCTGCCGTTTCCGATATAAAAACCGCGAGACGATGCGCTTCTACAGGCAAGTCAAAGCAGTTTGCTCTTGATGCCGTAAACGGATGCGGTAAACTCGACTCCGCAAAGCTTGTGAATGCAGTTTATGAAAAAGAGGAATTGTCTCAGTTTTTAACGGATGCCGGCCTCGAAATTCTTGCAGAATACGCAGACGGAGATTTTACGGCTCTTGAAATGTTCTGCGACAATTACATTACCCGCAGATCGAGAGATTATAAACACGAAGTGTTCGGACCCGATGCCGTTGTTTCCTATTATTACGGAAAACTCGCCGAAATAAAGAATGTGAGAATAGTTCTCTCGGCAAAGGCAAGCGGAGTTCCCAAGGACGCAATTCAGCAGAGAGTGAGGGAACTGTATGTATAAGATAGCCGCGCTCGGCGATAAAGACAGCATTTACGGCTTTGCCTCGCTCGGAGTCAATATTTTTCCCGCAGACGGTGCCGCCGAGGGGACAAAAATCCTCAGGGGGCTTGCGGAGGCGGATTACGCAGTAATATATATCACGGAGCAACTCGCGGCGGAGATGTCCGCCGAACTTGAGCGCTACGCTTCAAGACCTCTGCCCGCAATCATCCCGATTCCGGGTGTAAGAGGCAATACAGGCCTCGGTCTCGACAATGTAAGCAAATTTGTCGAGAAGGCCGTAGGCAGCGATATTTTATCCTGACAGAAAGGTATGATTTAATATGAGTACCGGTGTTATAACCAAAATTGCCGGCCCGCTTGTAGTGGCTTCCGGTATGAGAGACGCCAATATGTTTGACGTTGTGCGCGTATCCGATTCCCGTCTTATCGGCGAGATTATCGAGATGCGCGGCGACAGGGCGTCCATTCAGGTTTACGAAGAGACTTCCGGCATCAAGACCGGCGAGCCCGTCGAATCTACCGAAGAACCGCTGAGTGTTGAGCTTGGCCCCGGTCTTATCAAAGGTATATTCGACGGTATCCAGAGACCGCTCGAAAAAATCAGAGAGCTTGCCGGTAACAACCTCACCAGAGGTATAGAGGTTCCCGCTCTTGACAGAGACGCCATCTGGAATTTTGAACCCTGCGTAAAAGAGGGCGACAAAGTTACCGGAGGTGACATAATCGGCACCGTAAAGGAGACCGATGTCGTTCTTCATAAGATAATGGTTCCTCCCGCTGTTTCGGGCACGGTTTCCGAAATAAACGCGGGCGAATATAAGATTACCGATAAAATCGGCTCGGTAAAGACCGGCGACGGCAAAGAAATCGCTCTTACGCTTATGCAAAAATGGCCTGTCCGCCGCGGCAGACCTTATGCAAAGAAAATTTCACCCGATATCCCGCTCGTTACAGGTCAGCGCGTTGTTGATGCACTCTTCCCGATAGCGAAGGGTGGTGTCGCGGCAATACCCGGCCCCTTCGGCAGCGGCAAAACCGTTACCCAGCATCAGCTTGCAAAATGGGCTGAGGCCGACATAGTCGTATATATCGGCTGCGGCGAGCGCGGAAATGAAATGACAGACGTTCTCAATGAGTTTCCCGAACTTATCGATCCGCATACCGGCAGATCTCTTATGGAGAGAACCGTTCTTATCGCAAACACCTCCGATATGCCCGTTGCCGCGCGTGAAGCATCGATTTATACAGGCATAACGATTGCGGAATACTTCAGGGATATGGGCTATTCGGTCGCTCTTATGGCGGATTCAACATCGAGATGGGCCGAAGCTCTTCGCGAAATGTCAGGCCGTCTTGAAGAGATGCCCGGCGAAGAGGGATATCCCGCATACCTCGGCAGCCGTCTGGCTCAGTTCTATGAGAGAGCAGGCAGAGTTGTCTCGCTCGGCTCTGATGAGCGCGAGGGTGCCCTTTCGGTTATCGGCGCGGTTTCACCTCCCGGCGGTGACATTTCGGAGCCCGTCTCCCAGGCAACCCTTCGTATCGTAAAGGTATTCTGGGGACTTGATTCGGCTCTCGCATATAAGAGACATTTCCCGGCAATCAACTGGCTTACCAGTTATTCAAACTACGCCGATTCGCTCGGCAAGTGGTTCAATGAAAATGTCAATCCCGAGTGGACAACCCTGCGCGGCAGGATTATGGCTTTGCTTTCGGATGAGGCATCGCTTGATGAGATAGTCAAGCTCGTCGGTATGGATGCTCTTTCACCGTCCGACCGTCTCAAGATGGAGGCGGCGAGGTCAATCCGTGAGGATTTCCTCCACCAGCTTGCTTTCCACGAGGTTGATACCTATACATCGCTTAACAAACAGTATTGCATGATGAAACTGGTCATCAAATACTATGACGAATCACTTGCCGCTCTGGGAAACGGCGCGAATATCAACGAGATAGTCGCCCTGCCCGTCCGAGAGGCTATAGGCAGATTCAAATACGTTCCAGAAGAGAGCGTAAACGACGAATTCAAAAAGATTTCCGACGACCTCAGCTATCAGATTAAAGTCGCCGAGTCCAATAAGGAGGATTACTGATGCCTAAAGAATACAGAACTATTCAGGAAGTAGCGGGTCCCCTTATGCTCGTGCGTGAAGTTGAAGGTGTAGCATATAACGAACTCGGTGAAATCGAACTCGCTGACGGTGAAAAAAGAAGATGCCGCGTACTTGAGATTGACGGCACGAATGCCCTCGTTCAGCTTTTTGAAGATTCAACCGGTATCAACCTTGCCGACAGCGTCGTGCGTTTTACGGGCAGACAGATGGAACTCGGTCTCTCGCTCGATATGCTCGGCAGAGTTTTTGACGGTCTCGGCAGACCTATTGACGGCGGTCCCGAAATTATCCCCGAAAAGAGAATGGATGTAAACGGTGTCCCCATCAATCCCGCGGCAAGAAGCTATCCGCAGGAATTCATTCAGACAGGTGTTTCCGCCATCGACGGCCTCAACACCCTCGTCAGAGGTCAGAAGCTTCCTATTTTCTCAATGAGCGGTCTTCCCCATGCTCAGCTCGCCGCGCAGATTGCGAGGCAGTCAAAGGTAAGAGGCAAGGATGAACAGTTTGCGGTCGTTTTCGCTGCTATGGGTATAACTTTCGAGGAGAGTGACTACTTTGTTCAGTCATTCCGCTCAACCGGTGCTCTTGACAGAACTGTTATGTTCTCAAATCTTGCCAACGACCCCGCAATTGAGAGAATCGCTACCCCCAAGATGGCGCTGACAGCAGCCGAGTATCTTGCTTTTGATAAGGGAATGCATGTTCTCGTTATCCTGACAGATATCACGAACTATGCGGACGCTCTGCGTGAGGTTTCCGCCGCGCGTAAAGAGGTTCCCGGCCGCCGTGGCTATCCCGGATATATGTATACGGATCTTGCATCAATCTACGAGAGAGCCGGCAGACAGAGAGGCAAAGAGGGCTCAATCACCATGATTCCGATTCTCACAATGCCCGAAGATGATAAGACACATCCGATTCCCGACCTTACAGGTTACATCACCGAGGGTCAGATTATTCTCGACCGTGAGCTTTACAGAAAAGGCGTCAATCCGCCCATCAATGTTCTTCCCTCACTTTCAAGACTTAAAGATAAGGGTATCGGTGAGGGCAAGACAAGAGAAGATCATTCAAATACCATGAACCAGATTTTCTCTGCCTATGCCAGAGGTAAGGATGCAAAGGAACTTATGGTCGTTCTCGGTGAAGCCGCGCTTACCGATATGGATAAGCTCTATGCTAAGTTCGCGGATGAGTTTGAGAGCGTTTATGTTTCACAGGGTTATGAAACCAACAGAGACATCGAGGAAACTCTCGACATCGGCTGGAAACTGCTTGAAATCCTTCCGAGAAGCGAGCTCAGAAGAATCAGCGACGCCTTCCTCGATAAGTATTACGGCAAAGTCTGACGGGGTGATGATATGGCAATAATGAATGTCAATCCCACCCGTATGGAGCTCACCAATCTCAAGAGAAAACTTGTCACGGCCCGCAGGGGACACAAGCTTCTCAAGGATAAGCGCGATGAGCTAATGCGCATTTTCCTCGAAAAAGTCCGTGAGAATAAAGAACTGCGCAAAGAGGTGGAGCAGGGGATTGCTCAGGCGAATACGGCTATGAGCGTCGCCAGATGCGTTATGAGCGACAAATCGCTCGATGTGGCGCTTATGCTCCCGACTCAGGAGATGTATCTCAATGTTGCTGAGAAGAATGTGATGAGTGTTATGATTCCGGCCTTTGATGTGAAGTTCAGGACCGCGAATGAGCACGATATCTATTCCTATGGCTTCAGTGAGACTTCGGGCGAGCTCGATATCGCTGTAAAAGCGCTCTCGGATATTATGCCGAAGATGATACGCCTTGCGGAAATCGAGAAATCCTGCCGCCTTATGGCGGACGAAATAGAAAAAACGCGCCGCAGGGTCAACGCCCTTGAGCACGTTATGATTCCGAGATACGAAGAGACGATAAAGTATATTTCAATGAAACTTGATGAGAATGAGAGAAGCACCACCACGCGCCTTATGAAGGTCAAGGATATGATGCTCAACGAGGCTCATCACTATAATCAGTAAAACGGATTCCGGGTTATATCGACCCGGAATTTCCGGTAAAGGAATGAGAATATGAAATATGTGCTGTTTGCTCTGCTCGGTATAGTTGCCGTATTCGCGGTTTTATTGATAATCGCGGTAATCAGAGCGATATCCATCAAGGCGATACTTCCTGAAAAGGCAGTGAATGTCGATTATACTCCCGAGGAGGAGAAACTCTATGCCGAAAAGCTTTCGGCAATGGTAAAGGTGCCGACTGTTTCTGCCGAACCCGATGAAACCGATCTTGAAAGATTTGAAAAACTTCACGCGGTTATGCGCGAAAAATTCCCGCTGATATTCAAGACTCTTGAAGTAACCGATATTGACCGCAACTTGATTCTTCGCTGGAAGGGCGCTGATTCCTCCAAAGAGCCTCTGCTCTTTATGGGTCATCAGGATGTGGTTCCCGCTCCTGACGACGGGACGTGGAAGTACCCTCCTTTTTCCGGAGAGATTGCCGACGGCAGGGTTCACGGCAGAGGAGCGTTTGACTGCAAATGCACTGTTTTCTCTGAGTGGCAGGCAGTTGAGGAGCTTATTGCCGAGGGTTTCACACCACCGAGAGATATATATCTTACCTGCTCGGTAAATGAGGAGAATTCCGGCGGCGGAGCCGAAAAGGTTGTAAACTGGTTCAAGGAAAAAGGAATTCGCCTCGCTTTTGCTATGGATGAGGGCGGTGCGATAGTCAGCGGACTCATTCCCGGCATCAGCACAAATGTCGTTGCTGCGGGTGTTGTCGAAAAGGGCTCGGCCCATATTAAATTCACCGCCAAGGGCAAAGGCGGCCATTCATCGACTCCCGTTCCCGGTAATCCGATTGCCCGCCTCTCGGCATTTGTCTGCGAAATCGAAAAGAAGAATCCTTTCAAGAAGCAATTTGTTCCCATTGTGGATGATATGTTTGCGCATCTAGCCCCTTATCTCACATTCCCGCTCCGCCTTCTGCTCGGCAATCTCTGGCTTTTCAAGCCGCTTGTCGGCTGGGTGATGCCTAAGTTTTCTCCGATGGCAAACGCGTTCCTAAGAACCACAATCGTATTCACCATGAGCGGCGGTTCAGAGGCGGCAAATGTTATTCCCGCCGAAGCGTATGTCGTGGCGAATATCAGACCGTCAATCCAGCAGAATCTTGATTCCTGTCTTGACGTGCTTAAAAAAATCGCTGCCAAATACGATCTTGAGGCAGAGGTTATCAAGGGCTCGAGTGCTTCGGGAATTACAGATTCCCACGGCGAGGAATTCAGATATATCGAAGAATGCATTCACGCCTGCTATCCCGGCTTCTGCTTTACGCCGTACTATATGGCGGGCGGCACAGACTGCCGCAAATTTGAGCCGATAACCGATAATTGCATCCGTCTTTGTCCGATAAGAGCTCAACCCGATCAGATGGATGCTATGCACGCGGCAAATGAGAGTATCAACACCGATGCGCTCGCTGAAGCTGTCAAATGCTATAAGTATATAATGAAGAATCATAAATAATTATTTTCATATAAAAGAAACACTCCGCAGAAACCGGTAAGTTCTGCGGACTGTTTTTTGTTTGACGAATTACTTTTATTATCAAGAGGAGGTTATTGTTATTTTAATACGGAAATCACTGCCGCCGCTGCTGCAACGGTTGCTGCTGTTGCGGCATATTTCGGGATGTTGTTTTCTTTCTCGTAATAATGTCTGAGATTATCAACCTTGACCGCGATTGCCCCGGCCCTGTTTGCGGCGAGAATATCGCTCGAAAGTTTATCGCCTATCATAGCAATTTTTTCGGCGGGCACGCCGAGACGGCGGGAGGCGTTTTCGATTCCTCTGGGGGACGGCTTGAGTGAGAGAGCGATGAAGCCGACATTGCACATCTGCTTTGAGAGAATGAACGCTCTGCTGTTGAGCGTATTTGAAACTATTATGACTTTAATACCCGAACGGAGCATATTTGCTGTCCACTCGCGAACGCCTTCTTCAAGTCTGAATGAGCCGAAGAAAACTGCGGTGTTGTCGAGGTCAACAGCTATCGCCTCGGCTCCCATATTCTTAATGTCATCAGGCGTGATATCAAGCAGATGCCTGAAATAGTAGTCGGGCATAGCTTTTGCTTTTCTGTCAAAAATCATTGCGTGAACCTTCCTTAATCTGTGAGCATTATTTCAGTTGAGTGCATTTCGCAGCCATCCTAACCGTGAAATACATTTTTGCGTTCTACATATATTAGTGTAAAAATAAGGCTATTTTGTTGCATAAAAAGTAAACTTTTTGTAAATTTGCATAAATTATTATATTTATCATTGTGCATAATTCACACTGACTATTATAAAAATCATACCTTTTTAGTAAAAAAAGCCTGCCCATATGGCAGGCCGTAAATCTATTCTGTATGGATGAAGCGGATTAACCGGCATTTCCGGCAATTGCCGAAAACAGCCTTGCAATCAGTTTTGCAAACATCATAAAGAAATTAAGCAGCATTTCTATAATGTTTCCCGCATTGGCCGGATCGGGCTCGGGCGGTTTTTCAGTTGCTGCAAGGTTAAGATACTTGGTAAGTACCATATCGACGTAGGTGCCGGGAGCATCCGGATTCGGGACAGAAACAGTCACTGTGCCGGTGATTGTAACCGAACCGGTTGCGACCGCTGTCAGAGTGCCGTCGGAAGCTACTGTCATTACCGCCTCGTCGGAAGAAGTCCAGGTTACATCACTGACTTTGCAACCGAGCGACACATAATAGTCTCTGTCAATAAACGCCGAAACCTGACCGGTTTCTCCGAGATAGACTGTGGTTTTAGAAGAGTGAACTCTGAAATCTTCAACCTTGGTGCCGTCTTTTATATAATAAAAACTGCGGTCTACGTAGCCACTGATACCGTCGCAGATGCCTTTGCCGGTATACTGCCACATAATGTAATCGCCGTCCCATTTGGCGGTGTCTGAATAGGATGCGAGCCAGATGGGAGTGGAACCGAGCGCGGAGACATTGATTTTTGAAGTCAGCATATAGGGATTCGCATAGACGATGGCATCATATCCGGCTGCCTTTATTCTGTCGCAGAACGCGTTGCACATTGAGGCAATCTGATCTGAAGTTAGATTTGCTTCATAGAATCTGCCTGTGTATGAGCCGCCGCTTGAAGCAAATTCGCAGTCATATGCGACAGGGAGCTTCAGGTCATAGCCCGAAATTGTACCGAGAGTATATTCCGCTTCTGCTATCGCCTCTTTATTATTGGTCGCCTGGGTATAGAAATAAACGCCCACATTGATTCCGGCTGCTATCGCGCCCCTGATATTCTCGGCGAATTTTGTATCGGTATTGAGCGTACCCTCATCGCCGTATCCTCTCCAGCCTGCGCGGATAATTGCGTATTTTATTCCGGATGCCGCTACCGCGGACCAGTTGATGTTGCCGTTATGAGACGAAACATCTATCATCTCCGCAATTGTGTAGCCGCCTGCAAGGAATTTATCGGCGTGCTGATAATCGGTATCCTCCTGGACAGAATTTGTTCCTTTTACCGTATTTTTTTCAAGCCTGCCGTCCAGAGGATCATCAAGTGCTGCAAAAACGGCGGGCGTCAGCGCGGCGCCGAGCATAATCAGGCTGAGCGTAATGCACAGTATGGATTTGAAAATTTTTCTCATATTGTCCTCCGTTTATACAAGTAGCATTTGTAAATATCTTATTTATTATACCATTAATATTGCATATATTTGTTAATAAATCAATAATTTTTACCCTTCATAACCATAGCTGGATATGACTGTAAAGGTATAAAACTTGACAAAAATGTATTTTTGTGGTATAGTACCTCTCGCTTGTATTATTTGATTGCTCACAAAAAATACAGAAGAGGTAAAGTTTTGACACAAAAATTAAAAAGAATTCTTTCGCTTGCACTGTGCGTGATGATGCTTGCAGGAGTGTTCGGAATAAACGCTTCCGCCACATCTGTCACGAGCGACGAAGCGGTTGCCTGGGTTAAATCGAATCTCGGACATCGTTTCGGCGGCGGCTACTGCGTTGATCTCATTGAGGCTTATTATGAGTTTCTCGGAGAATCTCCCAATGATATCTCAGGACGCAGCTATGCAAGCGTAAATCTGCCCGATGGATGGACCCGCACCCAAGGCGGCGTTCCGCAGAAGGGCGACATCCTGATTTACACAAACGGCTATAACGGCCATGTGGGAATCTATGAAAGCGATTATTCCACCTATCACCAGAATTGGTCCGGATGTATGTATACAGTTCAATACACCGGCCTTTATTCCTGGAGATGCTACTGGGGTTGCATTCACCCGAATTTCGGTGATGATCCTCAGACTGAAGAGACGGGAAATGAATCCGTTTCAACTTATCACGGCGCAGATGACAAGCCCGTTTCGGTATTTGCCGCGGCTGAACTTGCTCCGGATTCTCCGCTGACCGGTGCGGATTCCGGTGCTCCGGATGTTGCCGGCGCCTCCGACAAATTGTCATCAGTTATGGGATTTTTTGCGTTGCTCATAAAGGGCCTCGCGTTTATATCCTCACTCTTAGACAAAATCATAAAATAATACAAGAAGGACTGCGGGTTTCCGCAGTCCGCTTCATTTATATTGAATTATACCGGCAAATATGATATAATTCCGATACAATAAATCAGGGAAAGAAGAGCCGAAAATGATTATCAGAATTGCGAGAGTGCAGGATGCGCCCGTTCTGCTTGAAATCTATAGATACTATGTTGAGAACACGGCAATCTCTTTTGAGATAACATCGCCGACCGAAGAAGAGTTTGCAGGCAGAATCGAGAGAATTCTCAAAAAATATCCATATCTTGTCTGCGAAGATGAAGGAAAAATCGTCGGTTATGCCTATTCCTCAGTTTTCAGAGACAGAGAGGCATATACCCACTGTGTTGAGAATACGATTTATCTCAACAAGGATTGTCTTCACCGCGGTTACGGCAGGGCACTTTATTCGGCACATGAGAGAGCGCTTTCAATGCAGGGAATTTCAAATCTCTATGCCTGCATCGGTTATCCTGCGGAAGATAACGATGATTTCATAAATCTCAACTCACCTGATTTTCACGCTCATATGGGTTATTCGTTGGTCGGCAGGCATAATAAATGCGGGCGTAAATTCGGCAGATTTTATGATATTGTCTGGATGGAAAAGATTATAGAAACGGAAAATGTTGAAGGTATTAAACCTTTTCCAGAAATTAAAAATGAATTTGAAAAGACATTATAACTTAAAAAATGCGCGGCAAAATAAACCTGCCGTGCATTTTTGCACTTTGAGATTACGGACAACACTTGAATTTTAACTATATATTTCTAAATTAGACTAAAGTATAATTATTAAAATTGCGGCAATACTGTAAGTGAGGTTCATTATGACACTGTCAAAGAAAATGCTGTGTGTTGCAGTTTCACTGATTATGATTCTGGGCGCATGTTTCTGCCTGCCCGTTTCGGCGGATGAATACGGCGGCAAAGTACCCGTAATCTTCATTCACGGTCAGGGCTCCCATCTCGGAATAAAGCAGGAGGACGGCTCGTATCAGAGAGTCAAGGGCGATGATATGTCGCTCGAGGGGACCGATCTTACCGGAGTGCTGAGCGAAAACTCAGATATGATTCTCAAAGCGATTGCAACTCAGGACTGGACCGATTTCTGCAAAATGGTTGAAGATTATATGGTCAGTCAGTTCGGCGAGCTTGCTCTCGGAACAGACGGTATGCCTGTTGACGGCTCGGAAAGCGTAATCAACTATACCGAGGATTATGTAAGAAACAGATATCTCTACGGCGAGAAAAATCTCAACTGTTTCTGGTTTGTATATGACTGGCGCCTTGATCCGACCGATAATATGGAGCGCCTTCATGATTACGCCGAAACGATACTCAAAGTGACCGGCAGTGAAAAATATGCACTTGCCGGCAGATGCGAGGGCGCCTGCCTTCTGCTGACCTATTGGGAAACATATCATGATGAGAGAATCAGCGATATGATTTTTTATGCTTCTGCTGCTAAGGGCGCGATTCCGGTAGGCGAAGCGTTCAGCGGAAATATGCGTATTGACCCCGACGCTGTTGAGAGATGCGCTTATGAGACCGATATGGGCCTTAATATCGCTCTCGGTGAGGATATGATAATAACCGATGAGACGGTCAGGGATATACTGCGTATAACCAGCGACATTTACTGCCTCGATTATGCATGCTGGGCGGTCAATAATGTCTATGAGCAGATCTGCGAAACCGTAACGCCCGCCGCCTTGAGAAAGACATTCGGCACCTTCCCCGGCTTCTGGGCAATGTGTGATGATGAATACTATGAAGAGGCGAAGCAGGTAATATTCGGCGGCGAGGAAGAAACTTATTCAAAAATGATAGAGAAGATTGACAACTATCATTACAACATCATGAATAAGGCTGAGGACATAATCAAGAACGCTCAGGAGAGCGGAGTCAAAGTTTCGGATATAGTCAAATACGGCTTCCAGAGTTATCCGCTTTCGGAGCATTGCGATATTCAGTCTGATACGATAGTCAGGGTTGACAGAGCCGGATTCGGCACGACCTGTATGAAAATCGGTAAGACTCTCGGCGATTCTTATCTGAGAAATTCTTTTTCAGACGGAGATTACAGATATATTTCCCCGGACCTTGCGATAGACGCCTCCACAGGTCTTCTCAAGGACAGCACCTGGTTTATAAAGAATCTTAAACACAAAGATTTCCCCGAAAGCATCGACAGCCTCATTTTCCATATTGTGAATACGGAAAAGCCCGATGCGTCAAATGACAGAGAATATCCGCAGTATTTATTCTACAGCGACGAAGATGATAAACTTGAGCCGCTCGTTTCAACCGAGAAGCAGACGAAACTCGATGAATACAATGAAAATAACGCAAAGAGCTTTGCCCGTATAGTTAAACCCGTTTTCAAAGTATTATTCAAAGTCATTACATTTTTATCAAAAATCTTTATGCTTCCCGCAAGAAGCTGAGCAGAATAACAAAATGCCCGGAGGAAACCCTCCGGGCTTATAATATTTATTGGGATTACTGCTTTGCTCCCTGATCAAATTTCTCAAGAACCTTAACGGAAACCGCGAAGCAGTCGGCAAGGCCGTCGATATTCATATTGTCATAGGAGTCTTTTCTGGTGTGATAATAGCTTTCAAGCTTATGGTTGAGGCCGGTGATACCGGTTGATCTCAGACCCGCCTGAGAAAAAGCGGCGTTGTCGGTAGCTCCGCCGAGCGGGGGAACCATACCTTTGGAGCACTTGATGTCGAGTTCCTGAGCGCATTCCATAAAGAGGTCGGAAACATCTTTGTCAGCTTTAACGGTGCCGTTGAGGTCGCGGTAGTTGACCATGAGATATTTGGGATCATAAATCGTATCATAGGAATAGAAGAAGGTCGGGACATCGTCGAATTCGCCCTTGTGAGCTTCGCACCATGCCTTTGCGCCTCTGAGGCCGGCTTCCTCCGAGCCTGTGAGAACTACGCCGATTTCGGTGTTTTCAAATTCGATTTCCTCATCCTGAAGCGCCTTGAGAATTGCGATACCCATATAGCAGCCGGAGAGGTTGTCGTTTGCGCCGTCAACTATTCTCTTATAGTTTACCATGAAATAGAGACCTGCGATGAAGGGGACAAAGAACAGACCCCAGAGAGCGGCTTTGAAAATACCCTCGCCATTGTCATATCCCTTGATTGCCATGAGTATTGAAAGCACAAGATAGAATACCGCGCCGACAGCAGTGATTATCGCGTGACCTTCAAAACCTACACCACCGAGAGCATAGTTTACGGGCCATTCCCAAGCGGCATCCGGATGGCCGTTGAAGATGATTCTTCTCTTGACTTCACCGGTGGGTTTCTTGAAAGCGGTTACGTTGTGACCTGTTTTCTCTTTAAAGAGAAAGTCGATTGCTTTTTTATAAATGCCGAACTGAAGGAAAACAACAACAAGACCGAAGACGATGAGAACTGCGCCGATTATCGGGAAAGCAATGCTCTTTGCGGCTTTTCCGACAAAGAACAGGATAATCGCGAGCAGAACGCAGGTGATGGTGATGAATATCCAGCCGAAGAATGATCTCGGATGTTCTTTGAAAGATTCAACCTGTGCTTCGCAGCCGAGCTTCTTAAGAACACCGGCCATGTATTCGCAGGCCTGCTGCTCGCCTTTAGTGCCGGGCTCTCTCTTCTCAAATTTAGTGCAGATATGCCTGATTTCCTTGACCATATACTTGGCATATGCTTTTTTCTTGTCATAGATATTGGTGAAATCCATAAATATCTCCTTCCTGATAAATATACATTTATTATCTGCTTTTTTATATAATTAGTCAAGAAAAAAATACACTGCGATATAATATTTTATGTAATTGACAATTTTTACCTCTTATTATATAATAAAATTACCAAAACAAGGTTAAGAAGGAAGAAACCAATGACCGAACTTGAAGCGGCTGTGAGAGCTAAAGAACTCAGAGATATTCTCAATTATCACAGCAGAAAATATTATGTTGAAGACAGTCCCGAAATCGAGGATGACGAATATGACAGGCTTCAGCGGGAGCTTGTACTTATTGAAACGCAGTTTCCGGCGCTGATTACTCCCGATTCCCCGACTCAACGTGTCGGCGGAAGCGTCGAAGGTATGTTTGAGCCGGTGACTCATACCGTCCCGCTCGAGAGTCTGCAGGATGCGTTCAGCATTGATGAAATAAGAGCTTTCGATTCAAGAGTGCGCGAGATTTTTCCCGATGTCGAATACTCCGTTGAGCCCAAAATCGACGGCCTCTCGGTCGCGCTTGAATACGAAAACGGTGTATTTGTAAGGGGCTCAACCAGAGGCGACGGCAATGTCGGCGAGGATGTGACCGCGAATCTCAGGACGATAAATTCAATCCCTCTGCGCCTTAAAGAGGATATACCTTTTATCGAGGTCAGGGGCGAGGTATATATGCCCCGCACCGCTTTTGCAAAACTCGTTGAGAAACAGGATGAAAACGGTGAGAAGCCCTTCAAGAATCCGCGAAATGCCGCTGCCGGCTCGCTCCGTCAGAAGAATCCCGCTGTCACCGCATCCAGAGGGCTCGATATATTTGTTTTCAATGTTCAGAGAAGCAGCGAGGAAGGGTTGACCGGCCACAAGCAGTCCATAGAATACCTGCGCTCTCTCGGATTCAAGACAATTCCTTTCTGTAATAAATTCAACAATATTGATGACGTTATAGCCGAACTTCACAGAATCGGCGAAATCCGCCCGTCTCTTTCCTATGATACTGACGGTGCGGTTATCAAGACAGATTCATTTGCATACAGAGCTGAAATCGGCAGCACTGCAAAATTTCCGAGATGGGCGGTTGCATTCAAATATCCGCCCGAAGAAAAGGAGACGACGGTCACCGATATCGAGGTTACCGTCGGCAGGACAGGCGTTCTGACTCCGACCGCCGTATTTGAGCCCGTTCTCGTTTCAGGTTCGACCGTCGCGAGAGCTACTCTTCATAATCAGGACTATATCGACGAGAAAGATATTCGCATCGGAGACCGGATTATCATCCGCAAGGCGGGCGAAATTATCCCGGAGGTAGTTAAAGTCGTATCTCACGCCGATGGCAGCGAACCCTTCAGACTGCCGGAAGTCTGCCCCTCCTGCGGCGCACCTGCCGTTCGCGAGCAGGATGAAGCGGCTGTCAGATGTGTAAACCCCGAATGTCCCGCTCAGCTGCTCAGGAATCTTATTCACTACTGCTCGCGCGACGCGATGGATATTGAGGGACTCGGCGATGCTGTGCTCGAGAAACTGACAGACTCCGGTCTGATTTCCAAAATCAGCGATATTTATAAGCTGACAAAAGAAGATTTTATGACTCTTGAGGGATTCAAGGACAAATCTAGTGAGAATCTCGTGAATGCGATTGAGAATTCAAAAGCAAACGATCTCTCTAAGCTCGTTTTCGCTTTGGGAATCCGCCATATCGGGCAGAAGGCAGGTAAAATCCTGGCGGATCATTTCGGCACACTCGATGCGATAATGTCCGCTTCGCTTGAAGAGCTTACCGCGATTGAGAATGTCGGCGGTATTATGGCTCAGAGTGTTGTGAATTTCTTTTCTCTTGAGCAGACAAAGAGCGAAATCGAAGAACTCAGGGCTGCGGGAATCAATATGAACTCCCTGCGCGAGAAGGCGGATGACCGCTTTGCAGGTAAGACCTTCGTTCTGACAGGTACGCTTCCGACGTACTCGCGAAATGAGGCCAGCGAAATAATTGAAAAATTCGGCGGCAAGACCTCATCTTCCGTTTCCAAGAAAACCGATTATGTGCTCGCCGGCGAGGAGGCGGGCAGCAAGCTTACCAAGGCGCAGTCGCTCGGAATAAAAATCATCAACGAAGATGAATTCAACGAAATGATAAAATAGAATACTGTGTTTATACGGTGAGAGGGATGGGCAGTCGCGCGCGTTTGCGTGAGGAAAGTCCGAGCTTCACAGAGCAGGATAACGGCTAACGGCCGCCGAGGGTGACCTTAGGGAAAGTGCAACAGAGATATACCGCCTGTTTAACAGGTAAGGGTGGAAAGGCGAGGTAAGAGCTCACCGGCGCGCGGGGAACCGCGCGGCCCTGCAAACCCTATCCGAAGCAACACCGACCGGAGGAGGGAGTAATCCCGGCGCTTGCTCGGCGATACTCCGACGGGTGGCTTGAGCCCTGCAGCAATGCAGGGACCAGACAGATGATTGCCTTAAAAGACAGAACTCGGCTTACAGTCCCTCTCACTTCTTTTTTAATATGGATGATTTGATAACTCTTGAAGGCGTTATAGAAAACGTAACACATCAGAATACCGAAAACGGATTCACTGTCTTTGAATTTTCAAGCGGCGGTGAATATATTACTGCTACGGGAATCCTTTCAAGAGTGTTTATCGGAGAGAAATATACATTCTGCGGCAGATGGGAGACGCATTCCGTTTACGGAAAGCAGTTCAGGGTTGATTCGGCAGTAGGGAGCGTTCCCGAGACAGCGGAGGAGATGTTTTCATTCCTTGCATCGGGTATTATCAAGGGCGTTGGTGAGAAAACCGCCCATAAGATAATCGCAATGTTCGGCGACAGGAGCTTTGAAATCATAGAAAATGAGCCTTCGCGGCTTGCTAAAATCAACGGGATTTCTCTGGGAAAAGCTGTTCAGATTTCCCAGCAGTTTGCAAAGCTGAATGCCGAGAGAACCGAGATAATTTCCCTTGAAAAGCTCGGACTCAATACCAACGAAGCAATGAGAGTATTCAAAAAATTCGGCGGCAGATCTTCGGGAATCGTTGAAAGAAATCCGTACCAGCTCTGCAACAGCGATGTCGGCATCGATTTTGAGAGGGCGGATTCAATAGCTTCGGGTTTTTCAACACGGCCGTCGGATGAATACAGATTCACCGAGGGAACAATTTATATTGTCCGTCAGAATATTTACCGCAACGGTCATACCTGCATTCCACGAAAAAAGCTTGTCAGGACCTGCATGGATTATCTCGGCTGCAGCGAGGACGATGCCGAAATCAATATCGACAGGGCTGTAGAAAACAAACGCCTTGTTGCCGATAAGGTTTTTGCAAAGGAAATGATTTTTCTGCCTGAGATGTATGAGGCGGAGAGAGGCGCAGCGGAACAGCTGATTTTTATAAGCAGATATGCCGGCAAATCTTTTGATGATATCGATGAACAGATTCGTTCTTCCGAGGTGCTCGGAGGAGTGGTATATAATGATTTACAACGCAGAGCTGTCAGGACAGCGGTTGAGAAGGGAATACTGATTCTGACAGGCGGTCCGGGTACAGGCAAGACAACGACAATCAGAGGCATACTGCGTGTATTTGAGGCGCTCGGACTCGAGGTTGCTCTGGCAGCGCCTACAGGCAGAGCTGCAAAGAGAATGACCGAGCTTACCGGTAAAGAGGCAGTGACTATTCATCGCCTGCTCGAGGTTGAGTGGGATGAGGAGGACAGGCCCGTATTCAAGCGCAATAAGCGCAATCCTCTTACCGCACAAGCCGTGATAGTTGATGAGCTTTCCATGGTGGATTCCCGCCTGTTTTATGATTTGCTTGATGCCCTCCCGATAGGATGCCGTCTCATAATGGTAGGAGACAGCGATCAGCTGCCGCCTGTCGGCGCGGGGAATGTACTTCATGATATGATTGGCTCGCAGCGTCTGCCGGTTATTGAGCTTAATGAGGTCTTCAGGCAGGCTATGGAAAGTATGATAATAACAAATGCCCATGCGATTGTAGCCGGAGAAATGCCGGATTTATCAAGAAGCGACAAGGATTTCTTTTTCATAAACAGGCAATATCCGGAAGCGGCATGTGAAACAGTATGCGAATTGTGTTTTGAGCGTCTGCCGAAGGCGTATAATTATTCTGCTTTTGATGATATTCAGGTGCTCTGTCCTTCAAAGAAGGGCGAAACGGGCACGGGCAATATAAATAAGCTTCTGCAGGCGAAATTGAATCCCGCGGCAAAAGGAAAGAAGGAACACGTGTTCGGCACGCGCACATTCCGTATCGGCGATAAGCTCATGCAGACAAAAAACAATTATAATATTGAATGGAAGTCTGATGAACGTGAGGGTCAGGGCATCTTTAACGGAGATATAGGTATTCTTGAGGAAATCGATGAGAATGAGCTGGTCCTGAAAGTCAGATTTGACGACCGTCTTGCGAGCATACCCTTTGAGTGCAGTGCAGATTTGGATTTCGCCTATGCGGTCACGGTTCATAAGAGCCAGGGTAGTGAGTTCAATGCTGTCGTGATTCCGGTAACAGGTATTTCACCGTATCTTCAATACAGAAATCTGCTCTATACCGCAGTTACAAGAGCAAAGAAACTTATAATCCTTGTAGGCAGAGCGGATACCATAGGCAAAATGGTAAATAACAATAAAAAACAGAGCCGTTATTCGGCGCTGAAATACTATATTATGCTCGGTGATAAAAGTTGAAAAAAATCAGAGAATGGGCGATCTTCTCTCTGTTTCCCAGACACTGCGCCGCTTGTGACAGACTGATTGCGGGTGACAGGACTTTCTGCGATGAGTGCCTTGACAATCTCCCGCGTATAGAAGGGGAAATCTGCGCTTCATGCGGCAGGGGAAAGAAGGAATGCGCCTGCAAAGGCAAGGCAAATTATTATGATTCATTGGCTGCGCCGTTTTATTTTGAAGGTCAGCTGCGCAAGGGGCTGCACCGGTTCAAATTTCGCAACGCAATCTCGAATTCAAAGGCATATGCAGCTGAGATGGCAGTTACCATAGCCGAAAGATTCGCCGGAATTGAATTTGATTATATTACCGAAGTGCCTATGCGAAAGAGCGCACTGCGCGAGCGCGGATATAATCAATGCGCTCTGCTTGCAAAAGAAATATCACAGATTACTGGAATTCCATATAAAAAGGGAATTCTTAAAAAAATATATGACACAGAGAAACAGCACGGGCTGAATTCTTATTTCAGGCGTGGAAATCTCACGGGTGTTTTCGATTCTGATTCACCTGAAGAGATAAAGGATAAGGTTATCCTGCTTTGCGATGATATATCAACCTCGGCTGAAACTTTAAACGAGTGTTCCAAGATGCTCTGGCTTTACGGAGCGAAGGAAATTTACTGCATTTGTGCGGCTCTCACAAAGAAAAGAGGCGATAATTAATGCTTGCTACCAATATCGGTATTGATCTCGGCACAACAAGTGTCAAGATTTTTATGCAGGGAAAGGGAATAGTTCTTACCGAGCCGTCGGCGGTCGCTTATAATCAGGAAAACAAAATAGTCGGTATAGGACAGCGTGCCTATGATATGCTTGAAAAAAATCCTGAAGGTATCAGGGTAGTGAAGCCGATGGTAAACGGTGTCGTCTCGGATTTTACGGCAACCGGTCAGATGCTCAGGACTTTTCTTGCCAGAGTCTGTAAGAATATGATTCTCAAGCCGAACGTCGTTGTATGTGTGCCTTCAACCGTAACCGGGCTTGAGCGAAAGACTATACTCGAACTTGCTTCGGCTTCGGGCGCCGCAAAAGCCTGCCTTATTGAGGAACCTCTTGCCGCCGCGCTCGGCGCAGGCCTCGGCATTGATGTTCCGCGCGGTGTCATGGTAATAGACATCGGCGGAGGAACCGCGGATATAGCAATCATAACAATGGGATGCGTCTCAATTTCAAAATCAATCAAAGTTGCAGGCAACGCTCTTAACGACGCAATTATCCGTCAGCTTCGCCGTGAAAGAGATATAGTTATCGGCGAAAAGACGGCCGAAATGATTAAGAAAAGAATCGGCTCTGCAATTCTGCGTGATGTAGAGCTTGGAATGACAATCAAGGGCAAAAACTATATTACCGGTATGCCTGGCACGTTCGAAGTCAGTTCAACCGAAATATTTCTTGCCATGCGCCCGCAGCTTGAGCTGATTCTTGAGGGCGTGAGGAGCTTACTTGAGGAGACGACTCCCGATCTCGCGGCGGATATACTTGAATCAGGCATCTATCTCACAGGCGGAACAGCCCTGTTGCGCTCGATTGACAAGATGTTTACCCAGAAACTCGGAATAAAGACAAAAGTCGCCGCCGATCCTGTAAACTGTGTTGCTATGGGCACGGGAGAAGCGCTCGCCGATATTGATATTTTAAGGCATAACGGTTACGTTTTCAAAACGAGGGCAGAACTCGGCGGACTTGAAGAACACGGTGAATGATATGCTTGAAAAAAGTAACTACAAAAAGAATAAAGAAATTGACCTCGGCGAAAAAATGCTCAACGGGCAGGGAGTCGGTAAACTCGCAACCTGCAGATACGGCTTCTTTCCGATGTCATATAACGGTTGTGAAATCATTGCCGCGTGCAATCTCCGCCGTCTGCTCGGAATACCTGTTCCTCTTTCGGAGGTCGCCAAGGAGATTTATCCTTACGGCAATTCCTTCTCCGGACTTTTCGGAACCTGGCCATCTGCTCTGCGAAGATATTTCAGAGAGAATAATATCGCAGTGAAAGAACTCACGAAGTTTGAGGAATTCAAGGTGGAATTTTCAAAAGGACAATACGCCGTGATTTCCTTCTGGAATGCACACCATGTTTTTAAGGGGCTTCATACTGTCTGCATTGAAAACGTTCCCGAAGGCGTCAAGGTATATAACAGGAGCAATCAGACTGAAATTCCCGTCATATACTCAAAACTCGATGACTATATGGATTCCGGCAGATTTATTAGAGGATATATAGCGACAGAATAAAACAAAGCCCTCCTGGCGGAGGGCTTTTTGATATACTATTTACCGGGTTTCCAGGATGAGCCGAAGCGGTCTGTCTGCTTGTCAAGCCGGGCGTTTTCGGTATTGTCATAGTCGCAGTGCCCGAAATACGGCACACCGTCCTCAATTATCATATATGTTGAGCTTTGATAATCACGCTGATCGGGACCTTTTGAATAATACAGCGTGCCCGGATTGCAGACGAATCTGTCCTGAGCCAAGTGAAAAACGCTTGCGTAATGTGAATGGCCGAGTATAAAACATTTTTTTTCGGCATCCGGAAACGCCGAGTATCTCTTCCAGCGTTCATCAAAAGCGCGCAGGGAGTCTCTGTTTATCACGGAAAGAAGGAACTGATTCTTTCTCTCAATTGTGTTGTAAGCGTGTCTTACACAGTAGGTGATTCCGTCCGCCTCAAAGTCAAGAGTCCGCGGCAGGGATGCGAGGTAGTCTATATCTTTTTTGCCGAGTTTTTCCACCGTGAATTTTGTGAAACCGATTGCCTTTTTGCCAGATTTCAGAGTGGCGTTCCTGACTATCTCAAGGTCGTGATTTCCGCATACTGTCGGAATTTTAAGTTTTTTGAATGTTTCAATAACCTCGTGCGGAAAGTAGCCGTAATTAACAAGATCGCCGGCGCAGATGATTTTATCGGCGTCCGCTTCCTTTTTAAGCACTGCGTTCAGTGCATAAATATTCGCGTGAACGTCGGAAATAACAAGAATTTTCATAGCATCACCTTCCTTTATATATTACATTATTTTGCTGACGATTTCAATTATAATGTATATTTTTCACAATAAAAACCGTCATTGGCAATAGTATTCATCAATTTTGTTGAATATTTTATAAATATTCATTATTTCTTGACTTTATATGAATATTAATGTATAATTACTGCATATTATTCATTCAGGAGCATGTTATGGCAAAAATATTCATTGACGGCAGCGCGGGAACAACAGGTCTCAGAATCAACGAGCGCCTTGCTGAGAGAAAAGATATAGAGCTTATTAAACTGACCGAAGAAAACAGAAAAGACGCCGTGGCTCGCAAAGAAGCGATTTTTTCAGCAGATATAGCTTTTCTGTGTCTGCCAGATGCGGCGGCGGTTGAGGCGGTTGCTCTTGCCGAAGGCAGCGACACGGTTATCATTGATACCTCGACTGTTCACAGAGTCAGCCCCGGCTGGGTTTACGGTTTCCCTGAGCTCACCGGTCAGCGTGAAAAGATAAAGACTTCAAAGCGCATTGCGAATCCCGGATGCCATGCGAGCGGCTTTATTTCGCTTATCGCTCCGCTGACTGAAAAAGGTATTATTCCCAAGAACACAAACCTCTCCTGCTATTCACTAACCGGTTATTCGGGCGGCGGAAAAAAGATGATTGCCGAATACGAAGGGGATGAAAGAGACGTTCTCCTCGACGCGCCGAGAATGTACGGAATCTCACAGCAGCATAAGCATCTCCCCGAAATGAGCGCAGTATGTTCTCTTGAGAATCCGCCTGTTTTCTGCCCGGTTGTCGCTCCTTATTACAGCGGCATGGAAGTTACTGTTCCCCTTTTCGCAAAGGATATAAACGGCTCGGCGGATGACATTAGGCAGATTTATAAAGAATATTATAAAGACGGGCTTGTTCGTTACAGTGACGAAAATGAAGGCGGTTTTCTCTCAGCCGGCAGTATGAGCGGCAGGGACGATATGATAGTCACAGTTTGCGGGAATGATGAGAGAATCCTGCTCGTTTCAAGATTTGATAATCTCGGCAAAGGCGCATCAGGAGCAGCAATTCAGAATATGAATATAGTTCTCGGCGTTGATGAAACCGCCGGGCTTAATGTATGAGTAAAACGGAGGCGTGATATGAAAATCATCGAAGGCGGCATCTGCGCCGCGAAAGGATTCACCGCGGGAGGAATTCACTGCGGAATCCGTAAAAACAAAGATAAGAGGGATTTATCTCTGATTTACAGTGCGGTCAGGGCATCTGCTGCCGCGACTTATACAACGAATCTCGTTAAGGGCGCGCCGCTGATTGTAACGAAGGAGCATATCTCCGACGGCTACGCTCAGGCGGTTATCTGCAACAGCGGAAACGCAAATACCTGCAACGCCAACGGAATCGAAATTGCCGAACAGATGAGTTCTATTCTTTCCAAAGCGCTCTGCATCGATGAGAAGGATATAGTCGTCGCCTCGACCGGTGTTATCGGTGAGCCGCTTGATATAAAGCCGATTTCAGACGGTATTCCCGCCCTGATTGATTCTCTTTCCGAAGACGGAAGCTCCGAGGCGGCCGAGGGAATCATGACCACCGATACGGTAAAGAAAGAGGTTGCCGTTGAATTCGAAATTGGCGGTAAAACCTGCAGAATCGGCGGAATTGCAAAGGGCAGCGGAATGATTCATCCCGATATGGCGACTATGCTTGTATTCATCACCACCGATGCTGCAATCGCTCCCGCAATGCTTCAGAAGGCGCTTTCGGGAGATATCAAAAACACTTTCAATATGGTGTCTGTTGACGGCGATACATCCACCAACGATATGGTGACCGTGCTCGCAAACGGTATGGCCGGCAATGAAATGATTACAGCTGACGGCGAGAATTTTGCGGTGTTTATGAAAGCACTCAATACCGTTACTATGAATCTCTGCCGCAAAATAGCAGGTGACGGCGAGGGAGCCACCAAGCTTCTCGAATGCAAGGTGAGCGGCGCAAAGGATGAGCAGACGGCGAAGACCGTCGCCAAGAGCGTTATCTGCTCCTCGCTCCTCAAAGCCGCGATGTTTGGTGCGGACGCGAACTGGGGCAGAGTTCTCTGCGCGATCGGCTACAGCAAGGCGGACGTTGATGTCAATAAAATCGATGTTTCGTTCAGAAGCGCGAAGGGCGAAATTCCCGTATGCGTTGAAGGCGCGGGAATAGAATTCAGCGAGGAATTCGCGAAGGAGATTCTGCTTGAAAAAGAGATAGAAATTCTCATAGAACTCAAGAGCGGAGAAGCACAGGCAACCGCCTGGGGCTGCGACCTGACTTATGAATATGTAAAAATTAACGGTGATTACCGGACCTGAGAGGTAAAATATGAGCAGTGATTATACTACCAGCGAGCGCATTCACGATATCATAACCGCGCTCCCATATATAAAGCGTTATACAGGCAAAATCGTGGTTGTCAAATACGGCGGAAACGCTATGATAAATGAAGAACTCAAGCATCAGGTTATGCTTGACCTGGTTCTGCTCTGGACCATCGGAGTCAAGGTTGTGCTCGTTCACGGCGGCGGTCCCGAGATCAGCGATATGATGCAGAAACTCGGCAAAAAGGCCGAATTCATTGACGGTCTGCGTGTGACGGATAAAGAGACGGTCGATATAGTCCAGATGGTACTTGCGGGCAAGGTGAACAAGACGCTTGTAAATTATCTCGAAGAGAAGGGCGCAAAAGCAATTGGTCTTTCGGGTATGGACGGCAGACTCATAGAGGCGCAGATAAAGGATGAAAAGCTCGGCTATGTCGGCGAGATAACAAAAATCAATCCCCAGCCGATTATTGATCTGCTTGAAAAGGGCTATATTCCCGTAATTTCAACTCTCGGATGCGACAGAGAAGGAAACGCCTATAATATTAACGGTGATACTGCCGCTGCAAAAATTGCTGGTGCTCTCAAGGCAGAGAGATTTCTGCTGATGACAGATATAGCGGGTGTTATGAAAGATAAGGACGATCCGTCAACCCTTATTCCCGAGATTTCGAAAGAGGAAGCGGAGAAATATTATGAGGACGGCACGATTTCAGGCGGTATGATTCCGAAGGTGCAGTGCTGTTTTGACGCGATAGACGACGGTGTAAAGAGCGTTGTTATAATGAACGGAACAATCCCGCATTCAATTCTTATCGAACTTCTCACAAACGAGGGCGCGGGCACAATGTTCAACGGAGGCTCAAAATGAATCTGAAAGATAAGGACAAGGCCTATATAGCATCAACTTACAACCGCTTTCCGGTTGAGGTTGTCTCGGGCAAGGGCTCAATCCTCAAAGACGAAAACGGGAAAGAATATATAGATATGGGCAGCGGTATCGGTGTTACGGCGTTCGGTATCGCTGATGACGAATGGCAGGCGGCAATAACAGCTCAGATTGCGAAGGTTCAGCATACTTCGAATCTGTATTATACCGAACCCTGTGCGAATCTTGCCGAGAAACTCTGCCTTAAAACCGGTATGAAAAAGGTTTTCTTCTCAAATTCGGGGGCTGAAGCAAACGAATGTGCGATAAAAGCAGCGAGAAAGTATGCCGCTGAGAAAAAAGGTGCCGAATATTATACCATAGTCACGCTTAAGAACAGCTTCCACGGCAGAACTCTTACAACCCTTTCTGCTACCGGCCAGGAGCATTATCATGAGCTTTTCAACCCTCTGACTCCGGGATTTGCGTATGCTACGGCAGGTGACTTTGACGAAATGAAAAACACCGCCCTTGAAAACAAAGCGGCGGCGATAATGATTGAGTGTATTCAGGGTGAGGGCGGTGTCATTCCGCTTGATAAGGAATATGTTCTGGATGTCGCGAAATTTGCGAAAGACAATGATATAATCCTGATTGTTGACGAAGTCCAGACCGGTAACGGCAGGAGCGGAAAGCTCTATTCATATATGAATTACGGCATCGAGCCCGATATTGTCTCAACCGCCAAGGGCCTTGCGGGCGGTCTGCCGCTCGGCGCGACACTGCTTGGCGAAAAGGTTCAGAATGTATTTGGCTTCGGCGATCACGGCTCCACTTTCGGCGGAAATCCTGTCTGCTGTTCCGCGGCGATAAGCATTCTCGACAGAATCGATGACAGTATTCTAGATGAAGTAAAGGCAAAGAGCAAATATATATTTGATTCTCTTGAAAATGCCGACGGCGTTGAAAGCGTCAGCGGGATGGGTCTGATGATAGGAATAAAGACCGTTAAAAAAGCCGGCGATGTCGTCAAAGAATGTATGGAAAACGGTGTCCTTTGTCTTACCGCAAAGGATAAGGTCCGCCTTCTGCCCGCGCTGAATATTCCGATGCCGGTGCTCGAAAAGGCAATAGGAATAATCAAAAACGCGTGCAGTCAATAATAAGCATTAATAAAAACCGCAGGGTTTATTCCCTGCGGTTTTTGGCTTAATTATAAGATTTTTTCAAGCTCTTCGGGTTTGTCAACCTTGAAGACGAGCTTTGCAAAATCATCCTTGCCGTCAACGGTTGAATACATATACTCTATGTCGATATTCGCCGCGGCAATTTTTCCGAGAACTTCATTGAGCCCGCCCGCTTTATTCGGGACGGCGATAACCTGAACGGGATTTACCGAGATTACGCAGCCTGCACCGATAAGCACATCTGTAGCTTTTGCGACATCGTCAACGAGAATTCTCACGATACCGTAATCGGTAGTTTCCGCAATATTGAGTGCCTTGAGGTCAACGCCCGCCTCGGCGAGTATGTTTGTTATCTCGTGGAGCTGGCCGTATCTGTTTTCAAGAAAAACCGAAATCTGTTTTACAGTCATTTTTTCTCCCCCTTAAATCTTTCTCTTGTCGATGACTCTGACCGCCTTGCCTTCGCTTCTCGTGATGCTCTTGGGAGCGACGAGGTGAACCTTCGCGAAGATGCCGAGCATCGCTTTGAGCGCACCTACAAGCTTCTTTTCCATATCCGCGATTTCGCCGAGATTGTCGGTGAATTTTTCGGGAGTCATCTCAACGTTGACATCAAGCGTATCGGAGTTATTGACTCTGTCAACTATGAGTTGATAGTTTGCCTGGTAACCCTGCTCGAGCAGGACCGCCTCAATCTGCGACGGGAAGACGTTAACGCCCTTAATGATGAGCATATCGTCGCTTCTGCCTCTGGGCTTTACCATCTTGATGAAGGTCCTGCCGCAGGAGCATTCTTTTCTTGTCAAGACGCAGATATCCTTGGTTCTGTATCTTATGACGGGGAAAGCTTCCTTATCGAGCGAAGTGAAAACAAGCTCTCCCTGCTCGCCCTCGGGAAGGACTTCGCCGGTATCGGGATCGATGATTTCGGCGTAGAAGTGGTCTTCATTTATATGCATACCGGTCTGCTCGGAGCATTCATAGGAAACGCCCGGGCCGCTGATTTCGGTAAGTCCGTAAATATCATATGCTTTGATGCCAAGGCCTGCCTCGATATCTCTTCGCATTTCCTCGCTCCATGCCTCGGCGCCGAAGATACCTGCCTTGAGTTTGAGCTGATCGCGTACTCCGCGTTCCTTGATGCTCTCCGCGAGATAAGCGGCGTAGGAAGGAGTGCAGCAGAGAACGGTCGCCCCGAGGTCAATCATGAACTGAAGCTGTCTGTCTGTATTGCCCGAGCTCATCGGAAGAGTAAGCGAGCCAAGCTTGTGAGAGCCGCCGTTGAGTCCTGCTCCGCCGGTAAATAGACCGAAACCGTATGCTACCTGAACCACATCGTCCTTTGAAGCGCCCGCTGCAACAAGCGCTCTCGCGCAACATTCATCCCAGAGGTCGATATCGTGCTGAGTGTAGTATGCGATTACTCTTTTGCCGGTTGTGCCGGAAGTTGAGTGAATTCGCACACATTCCGAGAGGGGTTTTGCGAGCATGGCATAGGGATAAGCATCCCTCAGATCATCTTTGGTGATAAATGGCAGTTTGCAGATATCATCGATGGACTTGATGTCGTTGATTGAAACGCCTGCCTCCTCCATCTTTTTGCGGTAGTCGGGGCAGTCATTCCAGACATGCTGCATCTGCTTTAAGAATTTCTCGTTCTGCAGAGCACGTATCTGCTCAGCCGGCATGGTTTCGATTTCTTTGCTGAAATAGTTTTCCAAGGGAATCACCTCTTCTTTCAAATTTATTTTCAATTAAAAACTCTTTCCGAGTTCAAATGCTTTCTTGTTGATTTCAAGGAATTTCGGGGGAACGGATGCCTCTATCGCATTCATCCAGTCTTCTTCAGTGAAGTCAAAATACTTCGACAGTCTTCCGAGAAGAACGAGATTGACCGCTTTTGAAGAACCTGCCTCGTTAGCGAGAGCGAGAGCATCAAAACAGTCAAGATTTATACCGAGAGCGCGGATTTTTTCATCGAGTTTCTCAGGATATTCAGCAGCTCCCGTGATAACGGGCATCGGATTTGTCTGCTGAGTGTTCGCAATAATCGTGCCGCCTTCGGCAAGATATTCGGTCCATCTCGCGGCTTCAAGCATTTCAAAGGAGAGAATTATATCCGCTTCGCCTTTGTCGATTATCGGAGAATATACCTTGTCGCCCCAACGCACGTAAGTCACAACACTGCCGCCGCGCTGGCTCATACCGTGAACCTCGCTGACTTTCACATCAAATCCCTTTGTGATAAGAATTCTACCGAGCAGCTTGCTCGCAAGCAGTGTGCCCTGACCGCCGACGCCGACTATCATTATGTTTTTCGTTTTCATAATTCAAATCTCCTTTCAGCAGCCTATAGCATCTTTGGGGCAGAGCTGTTTGCAGACTCCGCAGCCCGTGCAGAGAGTCGCGTCGATAACCGCCTTGCCTTCTTTGATGCTGATTGCGGGGCAGCCGATTCTCATGCAGGATTTGCATCCGATGCACTTATCGGCGTTGACATCAATCGGTCCGTTATGTTTAACATATTTGAGAAGTGCGCAGGGCCTTCTTGAAATAATTACAGAAGGCTCGGTTGCCGCCAATTCTTCCTTGAGAACTGTGTCGCATTCCGCGAGATTATAAGGGTCAACAACTCTGACTCTCTTAATGCCGACCGCTTTGCAGAGCGACTCAAGGTCAATCTTAGTGCAGGGGTCGCCCTTGAGATTGAAGCCTGTGGTCGGGTTCTGCTGATGGCCTGTCATACCGGTGATTGAGTTATCAAGAATGATGACGGTTGAATTTGATTCATTGTATGCGATATTAACAAGGCCGGTAATACCCGAATGCATAAACGTCGAATCGCCTATGACGGCAACGGATTTTCCCTCGTTTTCAGGATTTGCTTTGTTGAAACCGTGAAGACCGCTGACCGATGCACCCATGCATACGACGCTGTCAACCGCGTTCAAGGGAGCGACCGCGCCGAGAGTGTAGCATCCGATATCGCCGATAACGGTGACTTTATTTTTCTTGAGTATATAGTAAAGTCCTCTATGAGGGCAGCCGGCGCACATAACGGGAGGTCTTGCCGGGATTGATTCGTCGAGTTTTTCGCATTTGCCGGTTTCAAAGCCGAGCTTTTCAGCAACAATATTCTGACTGAGTTCGCCTATGCAGCCGAAGAGTTCCTTGCCTTTGCACGCAACGCCGTTCTTTTTGCAAAAGTCTTCAATAATGTCATCTAGCTCTTCAACGACAATCACTTCTCCGACCGATGCAGCGAAATCCTTGATTCTTTTTGCCGGCAGGGGATTAATCATACCGAGCTTGAGAACCGGATATTTATTGCCGCAGACTTCCTTTACATACTGATAGGAAGTAGAGGAGGTGATGATACCGATTGATTTATCTTCGCCTTCTTCAATTCTGTTGAGCGGAGTGGTTTCCGCATATTCCGCGAGAGCGGTAGTCCTTGCTTCGACGACGGGATGTTTCAGCTTGGCGTAGCCGGGCATCATTATATATTTCTGCGGATTCTTTTCGTAGGGCTTTGCGGGAGCTTCGACTCTGTCGCTGATTTCGACAGGGCTCTGCGAATGCGCGATTCTCGTGCACATTTTCATAATTACCGGGCAGTCGTGTTTTTCCGATAATTCATATGCAATCTTGGCGAATTTGAGCGCTTCGGCGGAATCAGCGGGCTCGAGCATCGGGAGCTTTGAAGCGATTGCGTAATGACGGGAATCCTGCTCGTTCTGAGAGGAATGCATACCCGCGTCATCGGCGACCGCAATAATCATTCCCGCGTTGACTCCGGTATATGAAATAGTGAAGAGCGGGTCTGCGGCCACATTGAGACCGACGTGTTTCATTCCGCAGAAACTGCGTTTGCCGGCGAGAGACGCGCCAAGGGCGCTCTCCATAGCGACCTTTTCGTTGGGTGCCCATTCGGCATATATTTCTTTGTATTTTGCGGCACACTCCGTAATTTCGGTGCTCGGAGTGCCCGGATAGGAGGAAACGAAGCCGCAGCCTGCCTCATAGAGACCTCTTGCAAACGCTTCGTTACCGAGCATAAGCTGTTTCATATATGTCACCTTATCCTTTTATCTGTTCTTCAACCAGCCTGCCGTGGCAGTATCTTTGACGCAGGACGGGCTTCTCAATTTTGCCGGTCGGATTTCTCGGAACATCGGCAAATATGATTTTGCGCGGTCTCTTGTATCTCGGCATTTCTGTGCAGAATTCGTTGATTTCCTCTTCGGTGCACTCCATACCCTCTTTAAGTTCGATAATCGCAGCTGCAATTTCACCCAGACGCTTATCGGGAAGACCGATTACCGCGACATCCTTGATTTTGTCATTTTTACGCAGGAAGTCTTCAATCTGAACGGGGTAAAGATTCTCGCCGCCTGAGATAATAACATCTTTCTTGCGGTCAACGAGAGTGATGAAGCCGTCTTCGTCAACCTCTGCCATATCGCCGGTAAAGAGCCAGCCGTCTTTGAGAATTTCATCGGTTGCCTCGGGATTTTTATAGTAGCAGAGCATTACGCCGGGTCCTTTGACAGCAAGTTCGCCGACTTCGCCCACTTTGACCCGCTCTCCGTTTTCGCCGACCACTTTGGTTTCCCAGAGATATCCTGCTCTGCCGATTGCTCCGACTTTTTCGATATTGCCGACTCCGAGATGAACGCAACCGGGGCCGAGAGATTCGCTCAGACCGTAGTTTGTATCATAATCATGATTCGGGAAATATTTGAGCCAGCGCTTGATAAGACTGGGAGGAACGGGCTGAGCGCCGATATGCATTAGGCGCCACTGATCAAGCAGGTAATGGCTCAAATCGACTCTGCCGCTCTCTATTGCATCAAGAATATCCTGAGCCCATGGAACAAGCAGCCAGACGATAGTGCATTTTTCTTCGGTAACCGCCCTGAGAATCCATTCGGGCTTGACGCCTCTGAGAAGCACCGCTTTGCTCCCTGAATAGAGTGAGCCGAACCAGTGCATTTTCGCTCCCGTATGATAGAGTGGGGGAATGCAGAGAAATACGTCGTCGTGAGTCTGACCATGATGATTCTGCTCTGTCATCGCCGAACAGACAAGGCCTTTGTGATTATGAAGAATCGCCTTCGGGAAGCCTGTTGTTCCCGAGGAGAAGTAAATTGCAGCGTGGTCAAACTCATCGATTGCTACAGGGGGAGCGATTGATGAGCAGTAACTCATTCTCTCCCAGCAGTCCTCGGAATAATCCGGGCCGTCGGGACCTACATAAAAGAGCGTATGAACCGCTGGCATATCATTATGTATTTCATCTATTCTTGAAATGAATTCCTCACCGAAGATGAGAATTTCAACGTCTGCGAGTTCAACACAGTATTTGATTTCATCGGCGGAATAGCGGAAGTTGAGCGGCACGCAGATACAGCCCGCCTTGAGAATTCCGAAATAAATCGGCAGCCACTCCAGGCAGTTCATCAGCAGTATGCCGACCTTCGTTCCTCTTTTTGTTCCGCGGCTGAGAAGGAGATTCGCGAATCTGTTTGCTCTGGTATCAAATTCGGACCAGGTCATCTCCCTTTTGTAAGGAGTATTAGGGCGCGCGAGCTCAATCAGTGATGCCTCACGCCATGTGGTCGCTCTGTCTCTTTCGTCTGACGGATTGATTTCCGTGAGCGCAACTTCATTTTTGTAAAGTCTTGCGTTTCTCTCCAGAAAATCGGTAATTAACATTTCTTTTCCTCCCTGTGCTCCGGGTAAATAAAAACGCCCCCGGAGCGATTTTGCTCTGAGGACGAGTAAAACCCGTGGTACCACCTCAATTTACCGCAGAATGCGGCCTTAGGGGAAAGTGACTTCCCGCGCTGTAACGGGCGCCCCCGGCATTGCCTACTTTTCGTCTTTTACCGTGTTCGGAATGCAGCTCGGAAAGGTATTCGGATAAGTCTTTCACGGCGCCTCGCACCTCCCGGCGTTTCTCTGAGTGAAAAGGCAGAATCCTACTGGTTTTCGTCATAGCTGATATTGATAGAATTATATCACCCGCTCAATTATTTGTCAATTAAAAAATAACTATAATAAATATTTAATTATGACTTGATATTATATACTACATATGGTATAATTTAGAGGTTATGAAAGGATATGTTGTGTATGCGAAGGAAAAAATGGGTGGTTTCAAAGGGCGATAAGGAGCTTGCTTCTATTGCCTGCGAAGAATTGAATATCGATCCGCTGGCGGCTTTGATAGTTACATCGCGAGGGCTTGACAGTATCGAAAAAATTGAGGATTTCTTTGCCGGAGATTCGTTTCTCACGGTAGATCCTCTGTCAATCAGGGATATGGATAAGGCGGCGGCGAGAATCACGAAGGCACTTGATGAATTTGAGATGATATGTGTTTACGGCGATTATGATGCTGACGGCGTCACTGCCACGGCTCTGCTCTATTCTTTCCTTGAGAGCAGGGGCGCAAATGTGACGAGATATATTCCCGACCGCATTTCCGAGGGTTACGGTCTCAATAAAGAGGCTATTGATATTCTTTGCGACAGAGGGGTGCGGCTGATAGTAACAGTCGATACCGGCGCGACAGCGATTGACGAAATCAGATATGCCTATGAACGCGGTATGCAGGTCGTTGTTACAGACCATCATAAAGTCGGTGACGAACTGCCCGAATGCGAGGCTGTCGCAGATCCGCAGAGACCTGACTGCACCTGCCCGTGTAAGGATATGGCGGGAGTCGGAGTGGCTTTCAAACTCGCCTGCGCGATAGACGGTGATGCCGAAGATGAGATTCTCGAGGAATATGGTGAATTTATAGCAATGGGAACAATCGGCGATGTTGTCTCTCTTACCGGTGAAAACAGAGTAATGGTAAAGCGCGGAATCGCCGCAATTAACGAACATCCGACTGCAGGAACGGCTGCCCTTATCAGAGCTGCGGGCGCAGCCGGAAAGAAGGTTACCTCATCAACGGTTGCCTATATGCTTTGTCCGAGAATTAATGCTGCCGGCAGGATGGGCTCTGCTTCAAAAGCGCTTGACCTTCTGCTTTGTGATGATTCTGAAACGGCTGAGCTTATTGCCGATGAGATAAACTCGATGAATACAGGTAGACAGACCTGTGAGAATGAGCTTTTCCGCAAGGCGCTTGCTATTATGCAGGATAATCCCGAAATCGGAAACAGCAGAATAATAGTCGTTGACGGCGAGGGCTGGCATCAGGGAGTTATCGGAATTGTTGCCGCGAAACTCACAGAAAGATTCGGAAGGCCGGCGGTTGTTATTTCGCGCAACGGTGACGAAGCGAAAGGAAGCTGCCGATCAATACAGGGCTTTTCAATATATGAAGCTATAGATTTCGTGTCTGATTGCCTGACTCATTACGGAGGACATACGCTTGCGGCGGGAATAGGTCTTCATTCATACGATATTCCGGAATTCCGCAGAAGGATAAATGAATATGCCGCAGATAAGGAGATGCCGTTTGCGGAGCAGAGGATAGATTGCAGAATTCAGCCTTCATCAATTTCACTTTCAATTCTCTCGTCGTTGGAATGCATCGAACCTTTCGGCGCGGATAATCCGCAACCGTATTTCGGTCTTTTCGGAGTTACCATAGACGATTATAACGGCGTAGCGGAGGGCGCAAAGCACCTGCGCTTGAATATTTCCAAAAACGGCTCACAGGCCACGGCGATGTATTTCAACATGCCGCCGTCACGTTTTCCTTTTGAAAAAGGCGATACCGTTGATCTGGCCGTCAACCTGGAGAAGAATGTTTATAACGGTGAACTGCGCGTTTCAACGGTAATAAGAAGCATAAGACCGTCAAAGACCGATGAGGATAAGGTGCTGTCCGCAATTTCACTCTGCGACAGATTTGCACGCGGCGAATCAATAACCGCGGCGCAGGCAAAAGAAATGATTCCCGGCAGAGATATTCTTGCCGAAGTATATAAATCAATCAAAGCGAGACCGCTGAAGGACAAATACTGCGAGGCACTCTGCGTACGTTTCGACGATGACGGTGCCAACCTCGCAAAATATACGATTGCTGTTGAGGTAATGCTTGAGGCAGGCGTTCTCGAAGCGGATGAAGAGAATCGCATATTCGCTCCGAATTACAGCGGAAAGGCCAATCTTGAAGAAACACCGATTATGAGGAGACTGCTTGAAATCGGCAGTGTGTAAGTTATGAAGAATGTTCCGAAGGCGTTTGACGACGAATTCAAAACCCCGGAAGAGGGCTGTGACCTTCTGGTAAGTCTGCTTGCGGATTTTGATGAAGCAGAAAGGAAGGCAATCAAAAAAGCATACGATTACGCTTTTGAAGCGCATAAGGATCAGACCCGTCTTTCAGGCGAGCCGTATATTATGCATCCACTCGCCGTCGCTGTTATCATTGCGAGTCTCGGGATGGACTGCGCTTCGATTATTGCCGCAATGCTTCACGATACTGTTGAGGATACAGGCGTAACCATCGAGGATATCAGGGAAAATTTCGGCGAGACTGCTGCTGAGCTTGTTGACGGTCTCACCAAAATCAAGAATGTGCCCACAAAAACCGAGGAAGCAAGTGACGACCCCGTATGGCTTGACCCGACCAGAGTAAAACAGCAGCAGCAGGCAGAAAATATCCGAAAAATGCTTCTGGCGATGAATAAGGATATCCGCGTAATTATTGTAAAGCTTGCCGACCGCCTTCATAATATGCGGACTCTTATGTTCAAAGAGGAATCGCGCAGGCGTGAGATTGCGCTTGAAACAATTGAAATCTATGCCCCGATAGCTCACCGTCTCGGTATCAGACCAATTAAGGACGAACTTGAGGATTTATCAATAAGCTACCTTGACCCTGTTGCATATAAGGAAATCAGAGAGTCTCTTGAGAATCAGAGCAAGACCCGTATGGAGTTTCTTGAAGATATTCAGGAGAGAATCCGTATCCGTGCACAGGAGCTAGTCCCCGATGCGCAGGTGAGCGGCAGAATCAAATCCGCCCACGGCATATACCGTAAAATGTATATGCAGAATAAGAATTTTGATCAGATTTACGATATTTATGCGGTAAGAATAATTGTCAATACAGTCATTGATTGTTACAATTGCCTCGGTATAATCCATGATATGTTCAAGCCGATTCCCGGCAGATTCAAGGACTATATCTCAAACCCGAAAGCGAATATGTATCAGTCTCTTCATACCACTGTCCTCGGCAGGGAAGGCATTCCTTTTGAAGTTCAGATAAGGACTTGGGAAATGCACCGCACAGCTGAGTTCGGTATCGCGGCGCATTGGAAATACAAGCTGAATGTGAACGCGGGCAATTCCGATATTGACGAAAGACGTCTTTCCTGGGTACAGCAGCTGCTTGAGAATCAAAAGGACAGCGAAGATATTGAAGATATTGTAAGTACGATAAAATCGGATCTTGTGCCGGAAGAGGTTTATGTATTCACCCCTAAGGGCGAGGTTTTCCCGTTGCCTATGGGTTCAACCGTCATTGATTTTGCATACGCAATTCACTCCGCGGTCGGTAACAAGATGATCGGAGCCAAGGTCGACGGCAGAATAGTTCCGATAGATTATAAAGTAAATACAGGCGAAATCATAGAGATACTTACCTCATCCCAGCAGGGCAAAGGCCCGAGCAGAGACTGGCTGAATATAGTAAAAACCAGCCAGGCAAAGAGCAAAATAAGGCAATGGTTCAAGCGCGAGAAGCGTGATGATAATATTGAAACAGGTAAGGCGGAAGTTGAGCGCGAATTCAGACGAAGCTTTATCCGTCTGACGGAAGAGGAATTCATTCCGTTCATTGAAAAAATTGCGGCGCGGCAACACTGCAAGAGCGTTGAGGACTTTTATGCGGCGATAGGCTACGGCGGAATATCTCTCGTAAAGCTTATGCCGAGAATAAAAGAGGATTATCTCAAGCTCACGAAGCTCAATGAGCCGGAAGTCACTATTAAAACTCCGCCGAAGAAAAAGACCAAGTCAAACGAGGGCGTTATCGTTGAGGGTATCGATAATTGTCTCATCAAATTTTCGAGATGCTGCAATCCTTTGCCCGGCGATGAAATCATAGGTTTCATCACCAGAGGTCACGGCGTTTCAATCCATACAAGGCACTGCACAAATGTTCCGAAGGATATAATTGATGCACAGGAGCCCGAGAGATGGGTCAACGCATACTGGGACAAAAATGTAAAAGAGGAATTCAAGTGTACCCTGCAGATTACCTGCCTCAACAGAATCGGCCTTCTCGCCGATGTTTCGGGTATGCTTGCGAATATGCATCTGGGCATAAATGAGCTGACCACCAGACCTGCTAAAGACGGCAGAGCATCGATATTTGTTACCGTTTCACTTAACGGAATTGAGCATCTCAATACAATCATCAAGAAACTTGAAGGAATAGACGGAGTGCTTGATATAGAAAGAACAGGAGTATGACATGAGAGCGGTTGTTCAGAGAGTTACATCGTCAAGCGTATCGGTTGACGGTGAAATTAAAGGTCGGATATCTAAAGGGTTCAATGTTCTGCTCGGGGTTATGCAGGGCGACACCGAGGCACACGCAGAATTGCTTGCGGGGAAAATAGCCCGCCTGCGTGTTTTTGAGGATGCCGAAGAAAAAATGAATCTCGCGCTCGCCGATATTGACGGTGAGGTGCTTGCCGTTTCCCAGTTCACGCTCTGCGCGGATCTCAAAAAAGGAAACCGTCCCTCATTCTTTTCCTCTGCGCCGCCCGAAGAGGCTGACAGGCTGTACGAATACTTCTGCAAGTGCCTTCTTGAAAACGGCGTCAGAAAAGTCGAAAAAGGCGTATTCGGAGCGGATATGCAGGTTGAGATTCACAATGACGGCCCCGTAACAATAATTATGGATACGGATATATGGGAGAAGAAAGAAAAATGAGAATAATCTCCGTACTGCCCGAACACGAGGCGTTTGCCAACAGTTATTTGCTTATTGATGAAGAGACTTCAGAGGCAGTGTATATCGACCCGGGATATTTCCTTGATAATGCCGTGAACGCGATAAAAAACAGCGGAGCACGTGTAAAATATCTTCTTCTCACTCACGGACATTTCGATCATATACTCGGCGCACACGCCGCAAAAGAGACGTTGGGAGCAAAGATAGCAATTCATCCCGAAGATGAGAAATGTCTCTCGAGCCGTCTTTATTCGCTTATGGATACGTTCGACGTGGATGCAGAGATTTTTCCCGAAAAAGCAGACTTTTATATAATTGACGGCGATGTAATAGAATTTGGAAATTCAAAGCTTAAAGTTATGCATACCCCGGGCCACACTCCCGGAGGCGTATGCTTCATTTCGGAGAGAGACAGAGTCATTTTCAGCGGAGACACGCTCTTTCACTCAACCGCCGGCAGGACCGACTGCATCGGCGGCAATTTCGAAGAGCTCTGTGCTTCCCTGAAAAAACTGATTTCGCTCGAAGGCAACTATACCGTTTATCCCGGGCATTCGATTGCTACCGATCTCGATCATGAAAGAAAACGCAATTTCATAATAAGAAGGATGAAATAATTGATAATCCGCATTTTCGGCCACGATTTTCACTATGAATGTGAAAATCTTTGCAGGGTGTTCTATCCCAACGAAAAAATTAATATTGCATACGATAATGTCGGAGAAGACGATAAGACCGTTGTAACCCGTTTTGAGGGCGAAAAGGTATTTGCGGATGTCACAATCGGCGACGAAAGACGTTCGCTTGAGGCTGAGACAGATGAGGAAAACGCCGAGCTCAATCTCGCGAAACTCATATTTGCCGCGCTTTCGGATATTACCGGCTATACTCCTCCCTGGGGTGTGCTGACCGGAGTCCGACCCTCAAAGCTTATGCATAAATTAACTTCTCTCTACGGCGAAGATGGCGCGGCGGATTACTTCAAAAACTCCCTGCTTGTCAGTGAGAGCAAGACGAAGCTTGCTCAGGCAGTAGCGAAGGCGGAGAACGCAATAATAGCCGAATCGCGTCCGGATTCATTCAGCCTTTATGTTTCAATTCCCTTCTGCCCGTCAAGATGTTCTTACTGCTCGTTCGTGAGCCATTCAATAGCTAATTCGAATGCAAAAAAACTCCTGCCCGAATATGTAGAGAAACTTCGTGAGGAGATTGCTCTCACAGGCAGAATCGCGGCTGAGAATAAGCTCCATCTCGAGAGTATATATTTCGGCGGGGGTACTCCCGGCGTGCTCGAAGCATCAAATATTGATACTCTGATGAGTGAAATTGAGCGCAGCTTTGATTTATCGGCTCTTCGTGAATATACCGTTGAAATCGGCAGACCCGATACGGTGACGCCCGAAAAACTTGCAATGATGAGATTTCACAATGTTGGCAGAATAAGTATAAATCCTCAGACTTTCAATCAGGAAACCCTAGATACAATCGGCAGAAAGCATACTGTAAGGCAGGCGGTTGACGCATACCGTCTGGCGAGAGGTTACGGGTTTTCATGTATAAATATGGATCTAATAGCAGGATTGCCGGGTGAAGATGAGAAGATTTTCAGAGATTCTCTTGATACAGCTGTCTCGCTTTCTCCCGAAAATATTACCGTTCATTCTCTTGCTTTGAAACGTTCCTCAGGCCTGAATTACGAAGGAGAGCAGGTCAGAACGGACAATGAAGCGAAAAAAATGCTTGATTATTCGTATAATAAGTTGACACAGGCGGGTTATCTGCCTTATTATATGTATCGCCAGAGCAAGTGTGTTGGTAACCTCGAGAATACAGGATGGTGCAGACCGGGCACGGAAGGTCGTTACAATGTCTATATGATGGAGGAATGCCACACGGTGCTCGGAGTGGGCGCAGGCGCAGTTACTAAGCTTTGCGAGCCCGGCGGCTCAAACGTTGAGCGGATTTTCAATTATAAGTATCCCTATGAATATATTTCCGGCTTCGATGTGATCAGTGACAGAAAGAGCGGAGTTACGGAATTCTACCTGAGAAAGGGCGTGAAATGATTTGGAAAAAGCCAGTAAAAGGCAGTCTGTTTTAAGCGGCGCTATGGTGCTTATGGGCGCAATAATTTTAGTCAAGATAATCGGTGCGCTGTTCAAGATGCCGATGACGAGTATGCTCGGAACGGTCGGCAGAGGATATTTCCAGTCCGCGTACGAAATTTATACCCCGATTTTTGCAGTGGCAATGGCCGGTTTACCGGTCGCCGTTTCGAAGATGGTTGCAGAGAGCGTTGCCCTGGGTCAATACCGCCAGGCAAGAAGCATCTTTACCGTTTCACAGAAAATCTTTATAATAGTAGGTATTTCCGGCACGGTCCTGCTTCTGATAGCTGCTTTTCCCTATGCTTTCTTTGTCGCTAATAAAAAGAGCCTCGGCGCTATTCTCTGCGTTGCCCCGTCAATTTTTCTCTGCTGCTTTATGTCGGCTTACAGAGGCTATTACGAAGGCCTTCGCAATATGGTTCCCACGGCAATTTCTCAGGTGATAGAAGCACTCGGAAAGCTTGTTATAGGCCTTGCTTTGATAAAACTCATTATGAACAGAGGAGCGTCGCAGTATGCCTCTGCTCTTGCCGCGAACGGTTACACCGAAGAGATGATGAACGGAAGCTTATCCGTCAATGTTTTCGGCCAGCAGGTAAGCAACGCGGCGCAGGCGAATTCTGTTATCGTTCCTTATGCCGCGGCAGGCGCTGTACTCGGTGTGACGCTCGGTTCATTACTCTCGCTACTCTTTCTTATGGTATTCTACAGATTCAGAAGAGACGGCTTCACCAACGAAATGGTTGTTGCATCACCTGCTCCGCAGCCCGGCTCCGCAATAGCAAGGCAGATGATTCGTATAGCGGTTCCGATGGTTGTCAGTGCTCTCATACTGAATATCACTAATCTTATTGATGTAACTACCATTCAGGCACGACTGACCTCTGCTCTCTCAAGCGATTTCACGACTGTTTACAATATGTTCTCCACCTCAATTGATAAAGCAGTTGCGCTGAAGAGATTGAATTTTGACGATCACGCGGAGGTTATGAAATATATCTGGGGCGCATACGGAACGGCGCTCGACTTCAGAACCCTTGTGCCGACTATCACGATTCAGCTCGGCGTCAGCGCAATTCCCGCGCTCGCAACAGCGTGGGCGCTCAAGAATAAAGACGATATGCGCAAGACCATCGAGACAGTGCTTCGTATAGGAATGCTCATTGCTCTGCCCGCAGGTTTTGGTATTGCGGCTCTCGCAGCTCCCATTCTGACCGTCATTTACGGCAGAGGCAATTCAAGCGAAGCGATTGCGATAATTGCTCCGATCCTTTTCGTAAACGGCATTTTTACTCCGCTTATGGCTGTTTCAACTCCAACAACCAATATGCTTCAGGCGGTAGGCAGAGCCGATATACCGATGAAAACCGTTGCTGCTGCGGCGGTTTGCAAGATTCTCTGTAATTTTATCCTCGTCGGAATCCCCAAAATCAATATTTACGGCGCTGTTGCCGGAACCATCTTGTTCTATGTCATTATAGTAGGTGTAAACCTTTTCTTCCTGCTGAAGATTTCAAAAGTGAGAATTAACTGGATGGGTGTATTCCTGAAGCCGTTTATTGCGGCTGTTCTTTGCGCTGTAACGGCTTTTGCAACACACGGCGTAATCGCCCGACTTTTCCCTGCCGACACAACTGCTTCTGTTCTCAATTCCGATACATTCGGTACTTTAATCGGTATCGGACTCGGTGCAATCGTCTATTTAGCCGCAGTTTTACTGCTTCGCGGTATCGTTAAAGATGATGTAATTGTGCTTCCGAAAGGCGAAAAAATTGCGAAAATCCTTGCAAAACATGGACTTTTGGGCTGAAAAACGCAAAAAAACCTTAAAAATCAAGGAAAAAAGGGATTTTAATGGTTGACTTTATACAAAAAGATGATTATAATATTGTTGACCTGCTTGAGATTATGGCTTTGCTGAGACAACCGGGCGGATGCCCGTGGGATGCAAAGCAGACTCACGAGAGCATAAAGCAGAATTTTATCGAAGAGACCTATGAAGTTATCGAGGCAATCAACAAAAACGATAAAGACCTTTTATGCGAAGAACTCGGTGATATTATGATGCAGGTCGTTTTCCACGCTCAGATTGAGAAGGAGCAGGGCTCGTTTGATTTTGATGATGTCTGCGACGGCATCTGTAAAAAGCTGATAGTCCGTCATCCTCATGTTTTCGGCGATGTTGAGGCCGAAACTGTTGATAAAGTTCTCTCAAATTGGGATGAGATCAAGAATAAAACCAAAGGTCGCAAAACCATTGCGGATTCAATGATAAGCGTTCCGCGCGAGTTGCCTGCTCTGATGAGAGCAACCAAGTTGCAGAAAAAGGCGGCCGATGTGGGATTTGATTGGCCTGATGCCTCGGGCGCTCTTGATAAACTCAGCGAGGAAACACTTGAATTAAAAGAGGCAATTGCCTCCGGCGACAAAACTCATATCGAAGAAGAATTCGGTGACCTGCTGTTTTCTATGGTCAATGTATCAAGATTTATCAAGGTTGATTCCGAAGAAGCACTTACCAAAGCAAACGATAAATTCCTTGACAGGTTTTCGCAGGTTGAGAAGCTTGCGACTCAGAGAGGAATTGATATGAAACAGGCGCCGCTCGAAGTCCTTGATTCCCTTTGGGATGAAATTAAGGCAAATCAATAGAATATGATCGCCGTGAGGCGTCTCATAAAATAAAAAGAAGAATGGAGAAACACAATGAACAAGACAGAACTCGTAGCTGCCATCGCAGCAAAAGAGAAGATCGAGAAGAAAGCCGCAGAAGCAGCAGTTAAGGCTGTTACTGACGCTATCACCGACGCTCTTGCAAAGGGCGACAAGGTTCAGCTCGTCGGCTTCGGTACCTTCGAGGTTCGCAATCGCGCTGCCAAGACTGCCCGTAACCCCCAGACCGGTAAGGCAGTTAAGGTTCCCGCAACAAAGGTTCCCGCTTTCAAGGCAGGCAAGGCTCTTAAAGACGCTGTAGCTAAGAAAAAGGCTCCCGCAAAGAAGGCTCCCGCAAAGAAAGCTGCTCCTGCAAAGAAAGCTCCCGCAAAGAAAGCTGCTCCTGCAAAGAAAGCTGCTCCCGCAAAGAAAGCTCCCGCAAAGAAAGCTCCTGCAAAGAAAGCTGCTAAGAAAAAATAAGATAAGCATTGAGGGGCTGTCCGTTTAGGGCAGCCCTTAGCTTTTGAGGTACTGCCATGAGACTTGACAAATATCTTAAAGTATCCCGCATAATTAAAAGAAGAACTGTTGCCAACGAAGCATGTGATGCAAAGCATGTTTGCGTAAACGGGAAACCGCAGAGGGCTTCTTATGATGTGAAGATCGGCGACATTATTGAAATAACTTTCGGAAGCAACACTTCGAAATTTGAAGTGCTCAGCGTAAATGAATATGCAACAAAAGAGAATGCGTCCCTGATGTTCAGGCAATTATGATTTTTTCTAAAAAAGCCTTGAATAATCTTTAATATATATGTATAATAAACTACGGTCCGTATAAAGAATAATTCGGGTTAAATCCCGGGGGATAATATGAACAATAATCCGCGTACCAAAAAACTGATAAGAGTCGCGATGATAGGCGTGTGTATTGTAGTGCTTATTGTTTTTGCATTCGCCATCGGCAAACGCCTGAAGACTAAGCGTGAGCAGGAGAACAGAATAAGCAGTATGAGCCAGACTGTTTCCGAGATAGAGGAACAAAACAGCCGAATTCAGGAAACAATTGACAACGGCGATAACGAATCATATATAGAGCAGGTTGCCCGCGAGGATTACAATTATGTTAAACCCGAGGAGCGCGTCTATTATGATTCGGATGATTGATAAAAATATAAATTCAGGAAGGATTACCAATTTTTATGCAGATTGAAACAGGCATTATTGTTGAAGGCAAGATTACCGGCATTACCGATTTCGGAGCATTTGTTGAAATTGACGGCGGCAAGACCGGAATGGTTCATATTTCTGAGGTCGCGCTCGACTTTGTCAAGGATATCAGAGAGCATCTTGAGGTTGGTCAGCAAGTTAAATGCAAGGTCATTTCGATTTCTCCCGAGGGGAAAATAAGCCTTTCAATCCGCAAAGCGCTTGAAGAAACAGGGGAGCAGCCGCAGAAATCTGAGAAAAAAAAGCAACAGCGCCCGGCTCCAAAAGTGTGGCAGGGTAACAAAAAGCCTGCCGCTCCTGCAGATGGCAAGCAGTCCTTCGAGGATATGATGGCGCATTTCAAGCAGGTAAGCGACGATAAGATGAGCGACCTCAAGCGCGCCGATTCTAAACGCGGAAGCGTCGGATATTCCCGCAGAGGAAAGAATTGAATTTGAAAACAGCGAGCACTGCCCGGCGATGACCCGCGCGGTGCTTTTATAATATGGAGTTATTATGAGAGAGATAGAATTAAAAACCGTAACCGAAAAAATCAAAGAGGCGTGTATCAAGGCAAACAGAATTCTCCCTGCAGACCTCGAAGGAATAATAAGAAATTGCACAGCTTGTGAAAAAACAGAGCTTGCAAGGAACGTGATGCAGACGCTATCCGATAACCTTGATGCAGCATCAGAGCTGAGTCTCCCCATATGTCAGGATACAGGCATGGCGGTTGTTTTTGCTGAAATCGGACAGGATATTCATTTCACCGGCGGCAATTTTGAAGATGCTGTCAACGAAGGCGTCTCACAGGGCTATACAGAAGGCCTTCTTAGGAAAAGCGTTGTTTCCGATCCGCTCAGACGTGTCAATACCGGCGATAATACTCCCGCGATTATTCATATAAGAATAGTTCCCGGGGACAAACTTAATGTTACCGTTGCGCCTAAGGGTTTCGGCAGCGAAAATATGAGCAAGATGAAAATGTTTACCCCATCGGCAACGAGAGAGGATATTATTGATTTTATTGTTGAATCGGTAAAGACAGCCGGCAGCAATCCCTGTCCACCTGTTGTTTTGGGTATCGGTATCGGCGGAGATTTTGAAAAATGCGCTCTGCTCGCGAAAAAAGCGCTCTGCAGGCCCGTCAGCGAGCCGAACGGCGACGAATTCTATGCTGATATGGAAAAAGAGATTCTGGCGAAAGTTAACGCTTTGGGAATCGGCCCTCAGGGTTTCGGAGGAGAGACTACTGCACTCGCCGTTGCGATTGAAACATACCCGACTCATATAGCCGGACTGCCTGTTGCTGTCAATGTCGGCTGCCATGTGACGCGTCACAGTTCATTTACTCTTTGAACAAAAATCAAGCTTATATTTCTACATTATAATCATAATTAACCTCTTTATTTTTTGTTAAAAGAATGCTATAATATGGTTGAGGTATAATGCCTCAAATAAACAAAGGGGATGACTGTATGAAAATAACAATTACAGGCCGTAAATGTTCACCCCGCGAATCTTTCAAAGAGCACGCGGAAAAGAAACTCGCCAAGATTGAGAGATTCTTCGGAAGTGATGTAGAGGCAAAGGTCACGGTAACTGTTGAAAAGTCATCACAAAATGTTGAAATCACCGTCAATAACAGCGGTATGGTTTTCAGATCAGAAGAGAGAGCGCAGAATATGAACGAAGCTCTCGACAAATGTGTTGACACCCTCATCAGACAGATTCGCAAGAATAAGACCCGCGTAGAGAAAAAGATGAAAAACGGAACTCTCGACACCGCCTTTGCAGAGGAAGAAATCGAAGATGTTCCCGAAGAGATTGAATATGAGCTCGTAAGGCATAAGAGCGTTCTGCTCAAGCCCCAGAGTGTGGAGGAGGCAATCCTTCAGATGAATCTCGTAGGCCATCAGTTCTATCTTTTCCTTAACGAAGAGCACGGAGACGTAAACGTAGTCTATAAGCGCAGCGACGGCGGCTACGGTCTGCTGACTCCCGAGATAGAATAAAAGAATAATTCCGGGCGGGATTCTTCCCGCCCTTTTTTAAGGATAAAATGAGTATAAATTTTGTAATACCGTGCCTGCTTGGAATTGAGTCTCTAATAGCCGGCGAATTAAAGGAAGCGGGCGCAGAAAATATCGTTTCAGAAAACGGAAGAGTCCTGTTCTCGGGCGATGAAAGACTTCTCGCTCGTGTAAATATCTGCTCGAGGTTTGCCGAGAGAGTACAGATACTTGTCGGCTCATTTGAGGCAAAAACCTTCGAGGAGCTTTTTCAGGGCGTAAAGGCGCTTGAATGGGAGCGTTGGATAGGTAAAACCGATGCTTTTCCCGTTAAAGGATATTCAATAAACTCAACCCTTTTCAGCACACGTGATATTCAGGCAATTACAAAAAAAGCCGTCGTTGAGAGACTCGGCGCAAAATACGGCGTTGAGTGGTTTGACGAGACAGGCCCCGTTCATCAGATACAGTTCTCGATAAATAAAGATGTTGTTTCAATGCTGATAGATACCTCCGGCGCGGGACTTCATAAGAGGGGATACCGCACCGATGCCAACGGCGCGCCGATAAAGGAGACGCTCGCGGCGGCGCTGTGCAACATTTCTCACCTGAAGCCGTATCATAAGTTTTATGATCCTATGTGCGGAAGCGGAACGATTCTCATCGAGGGCGCGCTTATGGCAAAAAATGTCGCGCCGGGTATCAATAGAAATTTTGCGGCGGAGAGATTTGATGTCATTGACAGAAACGTCTGGAAAGAAGAGCGCGAGGCAGCGCGAGCGCTTGAGAGAATCCCAAATGATTTCGAGGCGTTCGGCTCGGATATCGATCAGCAGAGCATAGAAATCGCGAAAGCGAATGCACAGAGGGCAGGCGTAGAGGACCTGATTAAATTAAGCGTTGCAGATGTTAAGAATTTCTCTCCTTCAACCGAGCGCGGAACCCTTATTTGCAATCCGCCATACGGTGAGAGAATGCTTGACATCACAGAGTGCGAAGTGCTATATAAAAGTATGGGCGAGGCATTTGTGAAAAAGCACGGCTGGTCATATACGATTATCAGCCCCGATGAAGAATTTGAGACTGCGTTCGGAAGAAAGGCGGATAAGCGCCGCAAGCTCTATAACGGTATGATCAAATGCCAGGCATATATGTATTTTAAGTAGGAGGCGATGCCATGAAGCATATATTTGTAGTAAACCCCGCGGCCGGACAGGGCAAAAACAGGGCGATGGATTATGTAAAGCCCCGAATTGAGGAAGTCTGCAAAAAGTATTCTCTCGAGTATGAAATCTATCCGACAACCGGAAGGGGAGACGGAATAAGGTTTGTCAAAGAGAGAGCGCAGAGCGGCGAAGAACTCAGATTCTATGCCTGCGGCGGCGACGGAACTCTCTATGAAGTTGTCAACGGCGCATACGGCTTTGACAATGTCGAAGTTGCCGTTGTTCCTTTGGGATCCGGCAATGATTTTGTCCGCTATTTCGGAACAAAAGAAGATTTTCTCAAGCTTGAGGATCAGGTAAACGGAGTCCCCGTTGCGCTTGATTTAATCAAATGCGGCGATGAAATCGCTATAAATCAGTGCTCGATGGGTATGGATGCCGAGGTCTGCGCGAAGCAGGGAACATTCAAAAAATATCCTCTCGTTACCGGTGAGGGAGCATATTATCTCGGATGTCTTTATGCTATTGCCAAAAAAATCAGAAACAGATTCACAATCACGATTGACGATAATGAGCCGATGACTCTTGATGCGCTCTTCTGCTTTATCGGCAACGCGAGCTATTACGGTGGCGGATTCAGAGCGGCTCCCCTCGCGAAGCCCGATGACGGTCTGCTTGATATAGTTGTTGTTGAGAGCGTAAAGAGCAGAGTTCAGCTTCTGAAAATGCTTGATCCATATAAGAAGGGTGAGCATCTTGATTGGGATATAACCCACTTTACAAGAGGCAAAAAGATCAAGGTCCACGCGGCTGAGAGTGCGGCAGTCAATGTTGACGGCGAATGCCAGTATGTGACCGACGCCACCTTTGAACTTATCGAAAAGGGTATGAAATTTGTCGTGCCTTCAAATTCCGAATTTCTTAAAGAAAGAGGGTTATAAGTTATGAAAAACTGTCCAAACTGCGGTAATTCCTGCAACGATACCGATACCTTCTGCACCGTCTGCGGAGCTACTCTTGGCGCATCAGCACCGGAAACCCAGGGCCAGGAATTCAAAGACAAGGCCTATGACACGTTTGTCAATACTCCCGATACTACCGCGGAATACACTCAGGAAGACATCAACGCAAATAAAATATTTGCAGTTCTTGCTTATTTCGGAATCCTATTCCTTGTTCCTCTTCTTGCCGCTCCGAATTCAAGATTTGCCAAATTTCATGCGAACCAGGGCCTCGTTCTTTTTATTGCCTGCCTGATTACCGGTGTTATCTGTGCTATTCCGTTCATCGGCTGGATAGTCGGCGGAATCGGCGAAATAGCACTCATGATTTTTGCGATTATCGGTATTGTCAATGCGGCTCAGGGTCAGGCAAAGGAACTTCCGGTTATCGGAAAATTCAGGATTCTCAAATAATAGTAATAATCTGATTATTGATTTCATCTCTGCCCTCTCTGTTTCCGAGAGGGCTTTAATCTTCACTTGATTTTTCTTCAAGAGAGTGATATACTGTAATGTCGTTAGCATATGCTAACAAGCCGGTGTTTGATACAGGGAAACTGTTTTGCGGCATTGAATTATTCGGCAGAAACGATAATAAAAAAGGAGAGCCTAATATGAAAAAAATCATTTCAATTATTCTGAGCATTCTAATTATCTGTGCTGGTTGCGGTGTTCTTGCTTTTGCAAAGACAAGCGAAGAAGCAGACACTCATCTGCAGTTCGGCAAAGACGGCAAATTCCGCATTATGCAGATTTCCGATATGCAGGATTATTTCCCGATGAAATCAATCACCAAAAATGTAATAAAAAAGGCACTTGATACACATCCCGTTGACCTTATTGTTTTGACGGGTGATAATATCGCGAGCACATCCGTTGTAAAGCCCTATGCCGCTCTCGCAATTAACGAATTTATGTCGATTTATGAGAAATACGGCATTCCCGTAGTAATGGTTTACGGCAATCACGATGATGAGAGCACTACTGCGGATAAGGCATATCAGCTGTCCGTTTACGAGAGATACAAGTGTTTTATCGGCTGTGCGGGCGAGGATTTCGGTGAGAGCAATCTCGGCACCTATTATGTTCCGATCTATTCTTCTGCCGATAAGAATAAAATGGTCAGCAATATATGGATGATTGATTCAGGCACTTACAATGAAGAAAATGATCTCGGCGGATATGCCTGCGTGACCAAAAAGCAGATTGACTGGTATAAATCAACCTCCGAGAAACTTGAGCGCGAAAACGGTCACAAGATTCCCTCTCTTATGTTCCAGCACATAGTCGTCCCCGAAATCTGGGATGCTCTCGACGAGCACGATGAAAAAGTTGAAGGCAGCGTCGGACACGGTGACAAATTCTATACTCTTCCCGAAGGCGCAAAAGGCGTTCTCGGCGAAACACCCTGTCCGCCCAATTATTCAAACGGTCAGTTTGACGCGATTCTTGAGCGCGGAGATGTTATGGCGATGTTCTTCGGCCACGACCATGTCAATACTTACGAAATAAGCTACAAGGGCGTTGATCTTGTCAATACACCCGGCGTCGGCTTCCGCTCATATAACAGTATTGACGAAGGTGTGCGCCTTATAACTCTCGATGAAAACGAGCCCGATACCTATGAGACCGAAGTCGTTTCATACTTTGATCTTTTTGATAAAGATGACGAGGTTGCCTATAACCAGTTTATGTCCGAATCGAGAACCGTTGATGATTCCGAGCATTTCGGATACTTTATCAAGTATTTATTCGCTGTAATCAAGTCTCTCTTTGCTTTCTGATTCACAGTTTCAATATAAAAAACATCCCTCTCCGCTCGGGAGAGGGATTAATTTATGTATCCGATTAAAGAACTTCTTTTATAGCTTTGAGTAAATCGTCAAATTCTTCAAACGCAGGAACATCGGGATTATCTGCCTTGATTTTTTCGGTGGTTCTGAAAAGAAAACCTGCTTTGCCCGCACGAATCATGCCGAGGTCGTTGTAACTGTCGCCGCTCGCAATTGTCTCAAAGCCTATGGACTGAAGCGCCTTAACGGTGGAGAGCTTGGACTGTTCGCAGCGCATTTTGAATCCTGTAATTTCACCGCTTTCGGAAACTTCAAGAGAATTACAGAAGATGGTCGGCCAGTCAAGCTTCTTCATAAGCGGCGTAGCAAACTGCTCAAATGTGTCGCTTATGATAATTACCTGAGTGAGAGTGCGAAGCTCGTCAAGAAATTCCTTCGCGCCGGGGAGCAGATCGATTTTTGCAATTACATTCTGGATTTCTTTAAGGCCGAGACCGTGCTCCTTGAGGATTCCTATACGGTATCTCATCAGCTTGTCGTAATCAGGTTCGTCGCGGGTGGTTATGCGTAGCTCGGGAATTTTTGTCTCCTCCGAGAACGCAATCCAGATTTCAGGGGTCAGAACGCCTTCCATATCAAGGCAAACAACATTCATATCAGATTATCTCACTTTCTGTTTTTATTCGAATTTTTTAAGATACGAGGGCAGACAGGTGATAATATCGCTTACCGTCATCCCTCTTTCACTGAGCAGACGTGCAGTGAAATCCGCACAGCCGCCGTGAATATATACTCCTGCGCATGCCGCGTCAAGCGGCTCCATACCCTGTGCAAGCAGTGAAACAATTATGCCTGAAAGCAGATCTCCGCTTCCTCCTTTGGCAAGACCGCTGTTGCCGTTCGGGTTTATGTAGACTCTGTCTTCTCCGTCGCTGACCGTGGTATTAGCAAGTTTGAGAACTGTGATACAGGAATATTTCTTTGAAAAGTCAATGGCCGTTCTGTCGGGATTTGCCAGTATTTCGCTTATGCTCAAGCCGGTCAGACGGCTCATTTCTCCGGGATGCGGAGTAATTACTACGGGAGCTTTTGCCTTTCTCAGAATTTCCGGATTTTCAGCAATGCAGTTGAGAGCGTCCGCATCGATAACCAGCGGAATTCTTATGTTCTCGATGATTTTTGAAACAAGTTCTTCAGTATCTTCATTGACTCCGATTCCGCAGCCTATGAGAGCAGCTGTACATTTTTCGGCCCTTTCGAGCAGTGAATTCGCGCTCTTTGCCGAAAAAGTACCGGAGGAATCTGATTTGCATGGCAGCATAACCTGCTCCGTAATTGACGGTGCAATCGCATTATAAGCGGCGTCGGGAAAAGCAAGGGATACAAGCCCGGCTCCCGATTTCATCGCGCCCTGAGCTGCAATTTTCGCGGCTCCGGGCATATTCCTGCTGCCGCAGATACACAGAGCGTTTCCGAATGTTCCTTTATTTGAGACTGCCGGCCGGAACGGGAGCATTTCTTTCAGTTCTTCATCTGTCAATGTGAAAAACAAGTGTCCGTCTTTGCTCTCAAAATCCTCATCAACTATTCCGATATCAGCAACCGCAACTCTCCCGCAGACTCTGCAGGCGGGTTTCATAATGTGAATGGGTTTGAGTGCTGAAATTGCTATGGTCAAATCCGCTTCGATTACTTCTCCGATGATTTCTGCTGTGTCGCATACCGCACCGGAAGGAATATCGATACTGACGACCGTTTTTCCGGAAGCATTAACGGCTTTAGCCAGCGCGGAACATTTTTCATCCAGCGAGCCCCTGAAACCCGTACCGAAAAGGCAGTCAACTATAATGTCGCTGTATTTTATGAGATTCAAATAATCGTCCGTTTCATACACTGTGCCCTCATCGAGCAGATTCAGATTGTTAAGTGAAATCTCATCAGACGGCTTTCCGCAGGGAAGCAGAACGAGCGTGTTGCAGTTCATCTGAGTAAGATAACGGGAGATTACAAAACCGTCACCGCCGTTTTTGCCCCTGCCGCTTATTATCAGCACATTCTTCTTGTCTGCGCAGTAATTATCATAAATAATCCGGGCTGATTCGCTGCCGGCTTTTTCCATAAGAGCGGCAAAGGTTGTACCTCTCTCAACCGCCTTTGTTTCGGCGGCGATCATTTTCTGACTTTTGACTAAATTCATATTTTTACTTAATTTCTCTTGAAAGACCGCCGTTTAGCTGCGGAAAATACGAGGCAAATCTGTATTCCGGTTCGCAGTCAAATTCAAATTTGATAAGCGGAATTCCGAGTATCTTATCCGGATTCTCGGCAGGCAGGTTTTTAAGAATCATTCTGTCGCCGATTTTTTCAAATTCTATTTCGGTGCCGTCCATAAACGAAACCTTTTTCGGCTCGGTGAAGAATCCGCCGATACCCATTTCGCCGTTTACCGGGTTCCAGATTCTGTTCCACATATAAACAGTGTTGCCCTTGCAGGATGAGCGCGAAACGCCGTTGCACTGATACTGATTGCCGTGAAGCTTTTTGAGCTTACCGTAAACCGCTTCGCCGTTGATCTCGAGCCATTCGCCCATCTTTGTCATCGGCTCTATCGCTTCTTCGGGTATGCTTCCGTCGGGCATCGGGCCGACATTGAGAAGCAGGTTGCCGCCTCTTTCACAGCAGGTCTGAAGCATTTTTGCTATCTGCTGAGCGGAGTAACTGTAGGGAACTGTCTGCTTGCTGTCGAGGTAGCCCCAACTTACGCCGTTGAAGGTCATGCAGGCCTCCCAGTCTCTGTCCTCGGCATCAATTCTTTCTTCGGGAGTGCCGAAGTCCTCAGGCAGACGGCTTCTGTCATTTATGATGATATGCGGCTGAATTGAACGCAGATATTGGTTTCTCGCGAGCGAATCCCAGCCCTCCCAGCTCTCCATAGGAGAGGGGACATCATACCAGAGAATGTCGATATCTCCGTATTGAGTCAGCAGCTCCTCGTTGAGCGCCTTGATATAATCGGTGAATCTCTTTCTCGCGTCCGTATCATAAGCCGCCGCGAAAGCGTCCGGATGATGCCAGTCCATACACGATGTGTAGAATCCGAATTTAAGGCCGTATTCGCGGCAAGCCTCGCAGAATTCCTTTACTATATCCCTGTGAGGACCGTAATTAACGGAATTATAAGGATTCGCCTTTGAATCCCAGAGGGAGAAACCTTCGTGATGGCGGGAGGTGAGCACCATGTATTTGCAGCCCGCCTTCTTTGCAAGAGCCGCCCATTCGCGGCAACAGCCCTCCTTGGGGGCAAATGTATCTGCCAGTTTTTCATATTCTTTGGGTGGAATGTTTTCGCAGGCCATGACCCACTCGTTTCTGCCTAGCTGAGAATACAGGCCGTAGTGAACGAACATTCCGAAGCGCGCCTCGCGCCACCATGCCATTCTTTTGTCTCTTGATTCGGCTATTTGTTTTTCGTATTCGGGTAATGAGAGCATTTTCATATCCTCCTTATTCTGTGACTTCGGCTTTTGCCGCTTCTCTTCTCGCTTGAAGTTCAGCGGAAATTTTTGCCTTCTTCTCTCCGTGAATATCGTATTTGAAGATGGGAATAGCAGAGAGCAGGGCGAGGATGCCGGGCATAGCGGTATATGCGAAGAATATCATATTCTTTGTGGAATCGCTGAAAGCTTCGCCTGCCGTGAGAGCCTCGGAATAACCCGATTTGCCCACGAAGATAAGGCCGAGTGCGGTGCCGAGAGCCAGACATACCTTGATAGTAAGCGAGAGCAGAGCATATACGGGCCCCTCTTTTCTCTTGCCCGTCTCATATTCGTAGTAATCGACACAGTCCGCGGTCATAATCATCGGCATAAGCGTTACCGCGCTGAACTGAAGACCGATGAGGAAGAGGAATATATACATAACTATCTGGTTCTGAGTCACATATGCGAAAACTATATAGGCGGCAACCGAAATAATGAAGCCGTAGAATGAGAGGGCGAGGTAAGTGATTTTTTCGCCCAGTTTCTTAATGAGAACGGGAGTTATCGCCATCGAAATCATCGAGCCAATCGCGGTTGTGATTCCGAGAATAATAACAAGATTCTGACTGCCGATGAGAGCGTTTGCCGCCTGAACCTGAATTCCCATCGCCATCTGTCTGCCGAAACCGAGGAAGTAGGAGACAATAACGAGTATCAGCGGCTTGTTACCTTTGATTGCGCCGACCATATCCTTGAAGGTGTTCTTTTCGCCTGCGGTATAGGGAACTCTCTCCTTGTTCCACAGAACAATCAGGGCCATGAGCAGGCAGCCTGCTGCGGCTGTAGCGAGAGCGGACCAGAAGTATTCGCCCGCCACCATCGGCGTATCTGTTTCGCCCTTCTTTACAAGAACCTTTGAGCCCTCGGGGATGATGAGGCAGATAACCGGAACTATTACCGCGCAGGCGGAGAAGCCTATCTGCTTTGCCGTATTGGCTATTGAGACAACATTGGTTCTTTCATTGGCGTCGGGGGTGAGTACAGCCGCTATTCCCTGCGTCGGGACATCCGCGAGAGTCATACCGAGACACCAGAAAAGGAACGTAACGAAAATATAAATATACAGCTTGTTGCCGGCACTGTCAAAGTGAAGGCCTGGAATGTCAAAGAATACTATTGCCGTGAATATCAGCAGTACCGGAATCGAGGTAAGAATAAACGGCTTGAATTTGCCGAGTTTTGAATTCGTCGATTCGATTTTATTGCCGACTATCGGGTCGAATATTGCGGAAACAACCTTTGCGACCAGGATGATAATTCCCACTACCGCAAGGCTTGCACCCATTATTGAGCCGTAGAATTCCGCCTGGTAGGAGTTGAGCAGACCGACTATCGCCTGAAAGCCGAAAAGGCCGAGCGAATAGGCGAGAATCTCCTTGAAGTTCATATGCTTTTTCATATTTCCTCTCCTTCTCCGTTTTCATCGCTCTGCGTTTCTTCAGGCGGAATTTCCTTCCTTTTTCTGAATGAAACGAGTTTGCTGAAAACGTAGTTTAATACAATGACAAATACGGATACCGCGATTTTTGCTACCATTCCCTTAACTCCGAAAAGGGTTTGATCAAGACCCGCCTTCATCAGAGCCTCAGGAAGAATTATTTCCATAATTCCGGTCAGAATCCTTGCGGCGACAAATGAAATAAATTCCTTTGCGAATATAGCGGGGGCAAAGCTTTTGCTCTTGAAAACGAAGAGCTTGTTTGTAAAAAACGCGAATATCACGCTGACCGCCCACGCTATTGCGTTGCACAGTGTGAACACGCCGGTCTGCTCAGCGGTGAATACGAATTTTTTCAGCAGGACAGTTGCCGTGAAATTCACAAGGGTTGTCAGCACTCCGAAAACGATATAAAGAAAGATTTCCTCGGTAAAAACTTTATCGATAATTCTGCCGAAGAACGTTTCCTTTTTGAATATCTTGAATAACAGATTTCTGAGTTTTTCTATCATATTTTAAATACCTGCCGTAGTGAGCATATTATTTCAATCTAATATATTATACTATTCTTTTCTTAAAGTCAATAAAGGGTTGCATTTTTAATTAAATATGATAAAATAAGCGTTATGGAAAGAAAAATTGACGGTAACTCCCCCAAAAGAAGAATACATCTGCTTGATGAAATCAGAGGGCTTGCGGTTTTCTGCATGGTTTTCTATCACGCATACTATGTAATGGGCGATATGTACGGTATGGTCTGGGCAAAGAAGCTTTATTCTTTCTTTATGCCTGCCGAGCCGCTTTTCGCCGCTCTTTTTATAGCGGTCTGCGGAATATCCTGCTCGCTTTCGCACAGCAATCTGCGCAGGAGCCTTAAGATTCTCGCTGCTGCCGCGTTTTTTACGCTCGCAACTGTTCTGATTCTTCCCGCCTTCGATATAAGAGGAGCGGAGATATATTTCGGGATTCTTCATTTTCTCGGCTTTTCCGTGCTGATTTACGGTTTAGGTAAAAAAGCTCTTGACAGAATCAATCCCTATTTCGGGCTGACCGCCTGCGCCGTTCTATATCCGTTCTTTTCGGGAATAAGTAATGGTTCCCTCGGCTACGGTGAGCTGCTGAATATAACTCTTCCTCAGGTGCTTTATCAGCATGACTGGCTTGTCCCTCTGGGAATCTATTACGGCAGCTTTTCTTCCGCCGATTATTTTCCGCTTCTGCCGTTTATTTTCATATTTTTTGCAGGAATATTCATTGGCAGAATCATCATGATAAAGGGTTTTCCCGAATACACTTATAAGAAGCGCTCGGCGTTTCTCGGTTGGCTCGGAACTCACGCTTTTATCGTATATGTTGCGCATTTCCCGGTAATCGCCGGAATTGCGTATCTGATTGAGCTGATTAAAAAATAAATTTCAGGAGATATTGAAATGAGCGAAAACTGCACACCCAAAAGCTGTGAAAGCTGCGGAGCGGACTGTCCTTCAAGAAAGGCACCGCAGGATTTGAGAATTCCCGCAGGCGAGCACAGCAAAATCAAAAAAGTAATAGGAGTTGTAAGCGGCAAAGGCGGCGTGGGCAAATCACTCGTGACCTCACTTTTTGCAACCGCCATGCATTCGCGCGGAAACAGCTGCGCGATTCTCGATGCCGATATCACAGGCCCGTCAATACCTAAATCTTTCGGTATTTCAAAGAGGGCTCAGGCGGATGAAACCGGTCTGCTCCCCGAAATCACGAAGACCGGCATAAAGATTATGTCCATCAATCTTCTGCTCGAGAGCGAGGATTCCCCGGTCGTCTGGAGAGGCCCCGTCATTTCGGGAGTCATCCAGCAATTCTGGAGAGATGTCGCCTGGGGCGATGTTGATTATATGTTCGTTGATATGCCTCCCGGCACCGGCGATGTCGCGCTGACGGTTTTCCAGAATCTTCCGGTTGACGGTATTATCATTGTCACCACTCCGCAGGATCTGGTTACAATGATAGTCCGAAAGGCATATAATATGGCTAAGCTCATGAATATTCCCGTTCTCGGAATCATCGAGAATATGAGCTATGCGGTCTGCCCCGACTGCGGCAAAAAAATAGAAATCTTCGGCGCAAGCAAGGCGGAAGAGGTGGCTAAGGAACTCGGCACCCCGCTTATGGCGAGAATACCTATGGATCCCGTCACCGCAAATCTTGTTGATAAGGGCGCTGTAGAACTTGCAAATACCGACTACCTTAATGAAGCTGCACAGATGCTTGAAAGGATTGACTGATATGATTGATATTAAATTTCTCAGAGAAAACCCCGAAATCGTCAAACAGAATATCAAGAACAAATTCCAGGATAAGAAGATTCCGCTTGTTGACGAAGTAATCGCTCTTGACGCCGAATACCGCGCATCAAAAACAGAGGCGGATAATATCAGGGCGCTCAAAAACAAAACCAGTAAGGAAATCGGTGCTCTTATGGCTCAGGGTAAGAAGGAGGAGGCCGAATCCGTCAAGGCGAAGGTTGCCGAATATGCCGACCGCCTCGCGGAGCTTGAAAAGAAAGAAGAAGAGCTCGGCGCGAAGGTAACCGAAATCATGATGGTTATCCCGAATATCATCGATCCGAGCGTTCCCATCGGCAAGGATGACAGCGAGAATGTCGAGGTCACGAAATACGGCGAGCCGTTTGTACCCGATTTTGAGATTCCCTATCATACCGATATTATGGAGCGCTTCAACGGCATCGATCTTGACGCCGCTAGAAGAGTCGCGGGCAACGGATTCTATTATCTTCAGGGCGATATTGCCCGCCTGCATTCCGCCTGCACCGCCTATGCGCGTGATTTTATGATTGATAAGGGCTTCACCTACTGTGTGCCCCCGTTCATGATTCGTTCCGGCGTTGTTACGGGTGTTATGAGCTTTGCCGAAATGGATGCTATGATGTATAAAATCGAGGGCGAGGATCTCTATCTTATCGGCACAAGCGAACACTCTATGATCGGCAAATATATCGATACAATAGTTGAGGAGGATACTCTTCCCCATACTCTCACGAGCTATTCTCCCTGCTTCCGCAAGGAAAAGGGCGCTCACGGTATTGAAGAGAGAGGCGTTTACAGAATCCATCAGTTTGAGAAACAGGAAATGATAGTTGTCTGCAAGCCTGAGGACAGCCCCTTCTGGTTCGATAAACTCTGGTCATATACTGTTGAGCTTTTCCGCTCAATGGATGTACCAGTCAGAACTCTCGAATGCTGTTCCGGAGACCTCGCGGATCTCAAGGTCAAATCCTTCGACGTTGAGGCCTGGTCACCGAGACAGAAGAAGTATTTCGAGGTCGGTTCCTGTTCCAATCTCGGCGATGCTCAGGCGCGCCGCCTGAAAATCAGAGTCAACGGCAAGGACGGCAAGAAATATTTTGCCCACACACTAAATAATACCGTTGTTGCTCCGCCGAGAATGCTTATCGCCCTGCTCGAGAATAATCTCAATGAAGACGGCAGCGTCAATATTCCCGAGGTTCTCAGGCCTTATATGGGCGGTAAGGATAAGCTGATCCCGATAAAATAAACAAAACGTCAGAATAATCAAATCAACAGTCGCCCGCAGGTTTCAGACTTGCGGGCAAGGTTATATAAGCTATGAAAAAATATATTTCAATTCTTTTATCGGCGGTGATACTTATGGCATCTGTCGTTTCCGCGTCGGCTCAGAATTACACACAGCCGTTTTATAAAGGGCTGAATGGCATTGAACTTATGAGAATCCCCGCAATCATTACTCTCAATGACGGCAGAGTGCTCGCCGCAATGGATAACCGCCATGATCACGGCACCGATTCTCCGCAGAATATTGATACGGTAATTGCCGTTTCGCCTGACGGATACTCCGAATGGGAGTATAAACAGATAAATTATTTTGACGACTGTGCCGACGGAACGGGCAGCAAAGACAGCGCCTGCTTCATTGATCCCGTTATTATCCAGTCAAAAGAAACGGGCAGAATCTTCGCACTCGTTGACGCCTTTGCCGATAATACCGGCTGTATGAACTCAGCGAAGGATACGGGTTTCACTGCCGACGGGCATCTTAAACTCAATAAATCGGGAAAAGAGAGCGATGCTTATGTCGGCGATTTTTCCGAAGGCATCGCGCATATAATTGAGGGCGGGAAAGAGACGGCATATACCGTCGATAACGAGTACCGTTTGTATCTTGACTGCGAGCCGCTTTTGATAAGGCAGATAAACTCGGATAAAGAGATACAGCAGACGGTTTTTTACTCCGATATTTACGAGGTTGTGCATACCTCATATCTCTGGCTCAGATATTCCGATGACGGCGGAGATACTTGGAGTGCGCCCGTTATCCTGAATCATCAGGTCAAAAAGGCGGGAGAAACATTTCTCGGCACTTGTCCCGGCAGAGGTTTCATAACAAAATCCGGCGGCAAGGAGAGAATTATTTTTACCGTCTATACTTATGACGGCGGAATCGAACACACAAGCACGATTTATTCGGATGACAACGGTGGAACATGGAAAAGAGGAGAGATTGTAAAAAACACTCTGCTAGCCGGTAAAACAAGTGAATCTCAGTTAATTGAATTGCCCGGCGGTAATCTGCGAATGTTCTCCCGCAATAAATCGCACTATATCGCAGCCTGTGACAGCACGGACGGTGGCGTCACCTGGACGAAATCCAAGGCGGATATTGACCTTGACTGCACCGCTAACTGCATGGTTTCATTTATAAATCTTGCTCAGGCAATCGGCGGCAAGCCGGCTGTTGCCGCTTCCTTTGCCTGCAACAAAAACGCCAGAGCGGACGGGGTGGTCAGGACCGGCGTAGTTGAGGAGAACGGCAGAATAACCTGGGGCGCGAAATACCATGTCAATAAAGGATTCTGCGCCTATTCGTGCCTCACGGAGCTTGCGGACGGCCAACTGGCTCTTTTGTATGAAGACGAACCTGCCCATATAAGCTATATGATTCTCGAGATAGCCGAAGACGGCTCGCTCGGCGAGATCAACGGCAGCAACTGTACCGAGAGCTTTGACGAAGGTTTCCTTCCCATACGCAATTTCTTCGCGAAGATTCTTTCGTTTTTCGGATTGCTGTAAAACTTTATAAACCGATCTTCAATCCCGCAAATTTCTGCGGGATTTTTTATTTACTTTTTATATAATTTGTGATAATATTACTATGTATAATTAAAATAGGCAAAGAATTTGTATTTTGGAGACAAATATGACAATTTTTGATATTCTTAAATTTGTAGGGGGCCTCAGTCTCTTCCTTTTCGGAATGAGTATTCTGGGCAGAGCGCTCGAGCGCAGAGCGGGTCCAAATCTTAAAAATATGCTTGGCAGGATTACCGCCAGTAAAACCGGAGGTATTCTTTCGGGCATAGGTATCACCACGCTCATCCAGTCGTCTTCTGCCACGACTGTTATGATAGTCGGGTTTGTAAACAGCGGCTTATTGACTCTTTCTCAGGCGATAAATGTTATTATCGGCGCAAATGTCGGCATGACGACCACTGCCTGGATTCTTTCGCTCAGCGGTATCAGCAGCGAAAACATTATTATTCAGTTGTTCAAGCCAACCTCGTTTTCGCCGGTGTTTGCTTTTATCGGAATAATTATGTATATGTTCTGCAAATCGCAGAAGAAGAAAGATACGGGAACCATCATGCTCGGCTTTGCCGTGCTGATGACCGGAATGGATATGATGTCCGGCTCGGTTGCGCCTCTGTCGCAGATGCCGAAATTTCAGAATGTGCTCGTAGCATTTGATTCTCCTGTAGTCGGTCTCCTTGCAGGTACGGTATTCACTGCCGCCATCCAGTCAAGCGCAGCTGCTATCGGCGTCCTGCAGGTTCTCTCCGCAACAGGGTCTATGACCTACGGCAAAGCGATTCCGATTATAATGGGCATGAATATAGGCACATGTATCACCGCTATTCTTTCATCGCTTGATGCTTCCAAAAGCGCAAAGAGATCGGCGCTCGCGCATCTTCTCTTCAACGTATTTGGAGCAGTGGTGCTTCTTACCGTCTTTATCATAGTCAAAGCAGCGCTTGCACCGGTGTTGCTCACGCAGTCCTGCACTCTTTACGGCATAGCGCTCGTTCATACGGTATTCAATGTGATTACGATGATTATCATAACTCCGCTGAGTTCCATACTTGAAAAAGCGGTGCTGAAAATCATTCCCGGCGCCAAGGAAGATGAAATCGAAAATCTGCTCGATGATCGCCTTCTCAATACGCCGACTCTTGCTATCGAAGAGAGCAGAATCATTGCGGTGGATATGGCAAGTGTTGCAGTTGAGGCAATGAACGATGCCATTTCGTTGTTTGATGAATATGATAAAGATGTTGCTCAGGGTGTCCGCAATGATGAGGAGAAAGCCGATAGGTATGAGGATATGCTCGGCACATATCTCGTTAAAATCAGCGCTTTCCATCTGAGCGACGCCGACAGTGCCGAGGTTACGAAGCTCATGCGTGCCATAGGCGACTTTGAGAGGATTACTGACCACGCAAAGAGTATCCTTATTCAGCTTGAGCATTCGAAAGAAAAGAATATAGAATTCAGCGTCGAAGCCAGGCGCGAGCTGAAAGTGCTGACGGAGGCACTGAAAGAGATTCTTGCTCTCAGTTATGTTACATTTGTCAATAATGATGTTGTAACAGCGAAGAAAGTTGAGCCGCTTGAGCAGGTTATTGACAGCATCAGCGAAACTCTCAGGTCAAATCACATAAAGCGTCTCAAGCAGGGCGAATGCTCGGTGGAAAGCGGATTTATCTGGAATGATATGCTGACCGATTTTATCAGGACTTCGGATCATTGCTCAAATATTGCCGGCGCGGTTATTGACCTCGCGGATTACAATATGAATATACACTCCTCTCTGCGTGAGTTTAAGACACAGAGCGAGGAGTTTAAAGAGACTTTCGATAAATACAGTGAAAAATACGCGATTTAAGGTGATATATTATGAATTTTGTTCAGAACTCAACCGGAAAATATGACGGTTTCTGCATAATCAAGGCCGTTGAAAAGAAAATGACTTCAAAGGGCTCGCCCTATCTTTCGCTGACTCTTTCCGATGCAAGCGGAGATATCGATGCGAAGCTCTGGGATTATCATGAAAAGCCCGGAGAGGAATACAAGGTTTATGATTTCGTGAAGGTCAGGGGCGACTATGTTCCCTTCAATAACGACAGGCAGTTCAGAATCGATATGATGCGCCACGTCAGGGATGATGACGGCGTGAGTATCGATGACTATGTGCCTTCAGCCGTTCTTCCCGGTGAAATGATGTATGACGAAGTACAGAAAATCGTATTTGACTTCAGGGATGAGGAAATCAGAAAGCTTGTTATGGTTATCCTTGAGAAATACCGCGAACGCCTGATTTACTGGCCGGCCGCGAAGGCACTCCACCACGCGATAAGAGGCGGCCTGTTAATGCACACTCTCACTATGCTGCGGCTCGCAAATTCTGTCTGCGACGTCTATACCTATCTCAACAGAGATATTCTCCTTGCCGGTGTCATTCTTCATGACATTACCAAAATCAGGGAAATTGACGCGGCTTCGACCGGAGTGCCGGGCGAGTATACTGTCCCCGGAAATCTTATCGGACACCTTGTGATGGGCGCGATAGAGATTGATGAAACCGGTAAAGAAATCGGCATTTCCGAAGATACTGTCATGCTTCTTGAGCATATGCTGATTTCTCATCACGGAATACCCGAATACGGCGCGGCGAAATATCCGATGACTCTTGAGGCCGAGGCTCTTTCAATGATAGATGACCTTGACGCGAAGATGTATGAATTCTCAAATGCAATTTTCAGGGTTGAGCCCGGTGAATTCACAGATAAGCAGAAGATGCTCGATAACAGAGCGCTTTATAACCACGGCCGTTCAAATGACGGCGACGTCAATCTTATTTAAGGAACGATTATATGGCAGACTGGACCGAAATCAGAATTACAGTTCCCGCCGCCGATGTAGACAGGGCGGGGGATATCACCTCGATGGTTGTTCCCTACGGCATATATATCGAGGATTACAGAAACCTCGAGCAGGAGGCTAAGGAAATAGCGAGGATTGACCTCATAGACGAGGATCTGCTCGCAAAAGACAGAAGCAAAGGCATAGTTCACGTCTATATCTCTCCCGAGGAGAATCCGCAGGAGGCGGTATCATTCCTCAGGGAGCGCTTTGAAGCTGAAAAAATTGATTACGAAATTGATGAGACCGTCTGCAAAAATGCCGACTGGGAGAATAACTGGAAAAAGTATTTCAAACCCATGCCGATAGGCGAGAGGCTTCTGATTCATCCCGTATGGGAGGAGAAATATGAAGCTGGCGACAGGGCTGTGCTTCATCTTGAGCCCGGTCTCGCATTCGGCTCGGGGACTCACGATACAACAAGGCAGTGTCTTGAAACGCTTGAGAAATATGCCTATCCCGGCAAGTCAATTCTCGATATCGGCTGCGGCAGCGGAATTCTCTCAGTAAGCGGTCTCCTTCTCGGAGCGGACAGGGCAGTTGCGGTTGACATCGATGCTCTTGCCGTAAAAACCGCGAGGGAAAATGCAGCTATGAATGGATTCGGCGAGCCGGAATATACAGTGTTTCAGGGCTCAATGACCGATATGGTCAGTGGCAAATACGATATTATTACCGCTAATATTGTCGCGGATATAGTTATTATGCTCTGCAAAGATATAAAATCATTTATGAATGACGGCGCCGTATTCATAACCTCGGGAATCATAATCCCGCGCGAGGAAGAAGTGCTCGCCGCTTTCAAAGAAAACGGGCTGGAAGTTATTGCAAGGCATGAGAGCGGCGGCTGGCTCTGCTTTGAGGCGAAGGCAAAATGAGTATATCGAAAGAACTTAAAGAGTTTCTGCTCTCGGAAGGAGCGAGCGATGTCGGGTTCTTTTCCTGCGAAGACGGCGCAATGAAATACGGTGTCAGCGTGGTCGTGCGGCTCTCGCCGGCGATTATCGCTGAAATAGGCGACGAACCTACACACACTTATTTCAATCATTATCGCGCGGTGAACGCTTTTATTGACCGGCTTCTGCTTCAGGCAGGTCTGTTTCTTCAGAAAAAAGGATATTCCTATATCACGGTTGCCGCCTCCCAGAGCATAAACAAAGACGGCTGGAATTATTCGGGCAGATATTCCCATAAAAAAGGCGCGTGCCTCTCGGGGCTCGGAGCAATCGGCAGGAACTCTCTCTTTATTCATAAGGATTTCGGCTCTATGGTGAGGCTCGGAACAGTCTTTACAGACTGCCCGCTTGAAGCGGGAAGAGAACTTGATTACAGCCTGTGTGACGGTTGCGATATCTGCGTTTCCGCCTGCCCGGCCGGCGCGATAAGCGGCAGGGAGTTTTCTCCGGGAACACAGCGCGAAGAGATGTTTGATCCCGAAAAATGCAGCGAATACATGAAAAAACAGTTTCAGAAAATCGGCAGAGGCGCCGTGTGCGGAATCTGTATGCGCGTCTGCCCTCTCAATAAATTACCGGAAAGGAAGATGTAAATGCTGACCGATAGGCAAATTCAAAGAATGTTTTCAAAACTGACCCGCTTCGAGCACCTGCTCGATCCCCTGCTTTTCCGCAAAGAGGATAAGATAGGAGACATTGTGAAGTATGAGACAGCGGACCGTCTCTATGAAATTCCCGACGATTCTCTGTTCATACCCGCGCCTGTGGGCTCCGAATGGGGAGGAGAGGAAACCTTCTGCTGGTATAAGGCCGAATATACAGTGCCTGAAGAACTTGACGGTAAAGATCTATATATTATGCCCCATACTCAGGGTTATGAAACCCTGCTCTGGGTGAACGGCGAACCATTCGGCACCTTTGCGACAAAGATAGTTTTCACCGGCCATGGCAATCATTACTGCGACCTTCTCAAGAAGAATGTAAAAGCGGGCGAAAAGATTCAGATTGCCCTCGAGGTTTATTCCGGTCATTCATATAAAGGCTGCGGCCCTCTTGAAAATAAGCCTCTGCTTGATTATAAATTCAGCTATGACGGCATTGATATCTGCACTAAGGATGAACTTATTCAGGAATTCTATTTTGACCTGATGACTGTCAACGAACTCTACGAAGCCCTCCCCGCAGAATCTTTCAGAAAGGGTGATCTTATCAACGCCCTTATGGAAGTTCACAAGAGAGTATACTATTCATACGAAGATACCGACGATGCCACCTTCAGGGCGGCGCTGCGCGAGGCGCATCCTTTCCTCAAGGAAGTGCTTGCCGTTAAGAATGGCCCTGAAGCTCCCTTCGCGGCTCTTATCGGTCATTCGCATATGGATACTGCATGGCTCTGGAAATCAACCGAGACAATAAAGAAATGCGCAAGAACATATTCGAATCAGCTCTCACTAATGGAGCAGTATCCTGAATATATGTTTGTTCAGTCATCCGCCTGCCACGGCAACATGCTCCTTCAGCATTATCCTTCGCTTTTCAACAGAATCAAGGAAAAGGTGGCAGAGGGCAGATATGAGCCCAACGGCGGCGTATGGGTCGAATGTGACTGCAATATTACCGGCGGCGAATCAATGGTTCGTCAGTTCCTCTGGGGTCAGAGATTCACAAGAAAGCATTTCAATTTCACTTCCAATACATTCTGGCTCCCCGATACCTTCGGCTACAGCGCGGCGATTCCGCAGATTATGAAGGGCTGCGGAGTGGATTACTTCTGCACCACCAAAATCGACTGGAACGATACCAACATCTTCCCCTATGACACTTTCTGGTGGGAGGGTATTGACGGCACAAAGGTGTTTACCCATTTCAATAAAACTCATATGTGGCCCTGTCCCGAGGATATCAACCACGTGCTTGACGGTCCGAATACCCACGGTGAATCCCTCAAGGAGAGAAGCGTCACCAAAGAGCGCCTGATTGCCTACGGCTACGGCGACGGCGGCGGCGGACCGCAGTTTGAAATGATTGAGATGAGCCGCAGAGTCAAAGATCTCAACGGCGTTCCGAAATCGGAGCATATGAGGGTCGGCGATTTTATGCCGAAACTCGAAAAGGATGTAAAGAATCCTTCCACATATAAAGGCGAACTCTATCTTGAACTTCACAGAGGCACGCTCACAAACCAGCATAATATCAAGCGCAACAACAGGAAAGCGGAAATCCTGCTCAGAGACCTCGAGCTTCTGACCGTTTCCAACGCGGTCAGAGATTCCGAAATCGCAGGCGATAAGGATATTCATCCCCTCTGGGAGGACCTGCTTCTCAATCAGTTCCATGATCTTCTTCCCGGAACCTGTATTCCCTCGGCTCACCGTCTTTCACTCGAGCAGACCGGCAAAGTAATTGCAACGGCTAAGGAACTCATTAAAGAGAGAGCATCGGGTGAGGGTGACTGCATTTCCGTTACTAATACTCTCTCATTTGACAGAAACGATCCGATATTCATCGAATGCGAAAACGGTCTTATCGCCGACCTTGATTGCAGACAGCAGAGATATACCGACCTTGACGGTAAAAGTATTCTTATTCTCTCCGGTATTACTATTCCCGCTTTCTCCAGTATTGAGATAAAACTCTTCCCCGGCGAATGCAAGGCAGACTGCCCGTTTGAAATCAAGGATGATGCGGTTTCCACTGATTTTGCCGACATTGAATTTGACTCAAAAGGTTATATTTCATCCTATATTGACAAGGCGAGCGGCAGACAGCTCAAAGCTGCTGACGGCTATTCATTCAACACCTTCCTTATGGCGGAGGATCTGCCCTCAAGCTGGGATAACTGGGATGTTGACGCTGACCTTGAGCTTAAATTCAGAGACACTTCCGAGCTTCTTGACAGAAAAGTCATCTCCGCAGGCGAAGTTGCTCTTATTATCAGAAGTCAGTATTCGGTTTCGCCGAAATCTTCGATTCAGCAGGATATGATAATCTTTGCCGGTTCACCCGAAATCAGGTTTGATACGCTGATGAACTGGAATGATGACCACAGGTTCCTCAAAACCGCTTTTGATACTGCGGTTCAGAGTGATTTCGCGAGATTCGAGATTCAGTACGGCAACGTTCTCAGACCGACTACACGCAATAATTCCATCGAGAAGGCAAAGTTTGAGGTTGTCAATCATAAATATACCGACCTTTCGGAGACAAGATGCGGCGTCGCGATTCTCAATGACGGCAAGTATGCCATCAGCGTTGAGGGCGGCAAAATGCGTCTCTCGCTTCATAAGGGCGGCACAAGACCCGATTTCACGGGCGACCACGGCCTGCATAAGACGGTCTATTCCTTCCTGCCCCATCGGGGCGGATTCTCGGCTGAGACTGTAATCAGACCCGCATATGAGCTCAATGTTCCCGCCGTCGCGGGCAAGGGATGCTACAATCTCATTCCTCTTGTCATTCCCGAATGCGCCAACATAATCGTTGAATCAATAAAGCCCTGCGAGGATAATGAGAAGGCGTTCATCGCGCGTCTCTATGAGGCGGAGGGTACATATACCGCCTGCCCTGTTAAGATTTTTGACGGTGCGAAAAAAGTTGAAATTGCCAATATGCTCGAAGAGGTTCAGGGCGAAGCGGATTGCGGAACTCTTGCCTTCAGACCATTTGAAATCAAAACTCTCAAGATTACCTACTGAGGTGCTTTATGCAGAATTTCGTATTGAATCTCAAAAACGAGGGCGTTACTCTCACGGCATATATTCCCGATTATTCTCAGGAAATGGCCTATCTTGATAAGAGAAAGGCAATTCTCGTGATTCCGGGCGGCGGTTACTATATGTGTTCCGACAGAGAGGCAGAGCCGGTTGCTTTTGCTTTTATGGGCAAGGGCTACGCGGCATTTATCCTGCGATACTCTCTGAAGGAAAACAGCGCTTTTCCGAGGCCGCTCGATGATGCAACCGAGGCGATGAGAATAATCCGCGAGAATGCGGAGAAATGGAGAATAGATCCCGATAAAATAGCGGCAATCGGATTCTCCGCGGGCGGCCATCTCTGTGCCGCGCTCTCAACCATGAGCGATGAGCGCCCGAACGCGCAGATTCTCGGCTATCCCTGCATTCTCGAAAAGATCGGCAAGATTCTCGCGGAGCCGATTCCCGGTGTCGATACCGAAGTTGATGAAAAGACTCCGCCGGCATTCATTTTCGCTTCCGCGGAGGATGACTGTGTGCCGGTCGCAAATTCGCTGAAGTATGCCGAGTCGCTTGACGCGAATAAGATTCCCTTTGAAATGCATATCTTTGCAAAGGGATGGCACGGCTTCTCAATTGCCGATTCCACGGTTTACGGCAAAAAAGAAGAGGTTGAATATAATGAGGATTGCGCTGCCTGGTTCGATCTTTGCATCGGCTGGCTGAATAAAATCTTCAATTAGTCAAAACCGGACGGCTTCTCCGTCCGTGCGGCATGCGGATACCGGGGGGTATGTGTCTGCCTGTCGTCTTTGTGAGGTGGAAAAATGAATAATTCGCTTTCGGTTATAACCGGTGCTAACGGTTATATCGGTTATTCGCTCGTCAAGGAACTGATCTCGAGGGGCGAAAGAGTCCGTCTGTCCATGCGAAAGGACAGACCCGAACTTGCCGCTTTCGGCTGTGAGCAGTGTCTCGGCGATATCAATGATTATGATTATCTGCTAAGAGCGTTCGAGGGCGCGGAAACAGTCTATCACGTTGCCGGTATGATTGATATAACCGGCACTAAGGATGACCTTGTCTGGAAGGTAAACTATGACGGTACGGTAAATGTAGTCAACGCCTGCAAAGCCTGCGGGGTCAAAAACCTCGTTTTCGTTTCATCCGTTGACTGCATAAAGGTTACAGATGATATGCACCCGATACGGGAAGTCGATCATTTCGATACCGATGCTGTTTCTGATGCCTACGGCAAATCGAAGGCTGCGGCAAGTCAGTTTGTTATCGATTCAAACTGCGATAAGCTCAAAACCGTTGTCATCCAGCCCAGTTGTGTCATAGGTCCCGATGATATTTACCATAATAACAGCGTCTGCACTATGATAAATCTTTATGAAAAGGGACTGTTTATAGTCAGTCTCGATTTCGGAGCATATAATTTTGTCGATGTGCGCGATGTGGCGGAAGGTATGATTGCCGCCGCGGAAAAAGGCAGGGGAGGCCAGGCGTATTTCCTTTGCGGAGAAACGATTACAATCGATAAATTCATCTCGACTCTCGCAAAAATCAACGGCAGACATCCTCCGGTAATCAAGATGGGCAAAAAGACATTGCTTCATCTCTGTCCCGAAATTGCCCTTTTCTTCAAAACTATGAAATGGCCGCCGGTGCTGACGGAGTTTTCAATCAACAAAGTCTGTGAAAACTGCGATTTTTCCTACGAAAAGGCGGCGAAAGAGCTCGACTATAATCCGAGAAGCGCTGAGGATTCCCTGCGCGATACGGTTGCCTGGCTCAAGGAAAATCCCGCGTAAACTCAGATTCTTATGGGGTGAATTAAATGAAAAAGGTTATTGCGTTACTGATCGCCGCTGTCATTCTGTTCTCCGGCGTGCATCTTATCGCTTTTTCAGCGGTCGAAGGGTATACGGACCTTCCCGTGGTTATCGTTGCCGGATATGCCGGCCCTCAGCTTGCCGAGGTTGATGAGAATGGAAACGAGCAGGTCGTCTGGTATCCCGATTTCGGTGAGATTCCCGGAATTCTGCTGAGCAGAATAGCGGAAGTCGGTGCCGGTCTCGGAGCGGCTGTATTCGGCTCACCCGATTATCTCGCAAAGGTTGTCGGTGAAGAGACGATAGCTTTTCTTGAGAAGGTAAAATGCAATGACGACGGCAGCAGCACATATAATCTCAAGCCCACAATCGTCACTGCACACGAATCAAATTATCAGGTGCTCTTTGATAAATACGGCGATGGTACATATCAGCATGAACCCGATATTACCGCCGGAATGATGGAATATATCTCTCGCTCGCAACTTTACAGTTTCTATTGCGACTGGAGACAAGGCGCTGTTGACTGCGCAACGCGACTCGATGAATTCATTCAGGAAGTCAAGGAAGACAGCGGCAAGGATAAAGTCAATATCTTTTGCCTGAGTCACGGCGGTCAGGTTACTGCGACCTATCTCACTCTTTTCGGCTATAAGCAGGATGTAAAAAATGCCTGCCTGACCGTTCCCGCAGCGGGTGGAGCAGGAATGGCTTATGATATTCTTACTCAGCAGATAAAGTTCGATGAGAATAATCTTGTCAGATTCATCGAGCACGGCACAATGGCTGAGGATGATTATCACTGGCTCGTAGAGGCAACAAAGCTCGGATTCCTCGATGATGTTCTGAATGCGCTCGTGCCCTATCTCTGCGAGGTGGCGGGGCACTGGGGCAGTATATGGGATTTCTGCCCGACTGAGGCATATGAAGAAATGAAGACCAGATGGCTTGACCCGGTTAAAAACGCCGAAATCATCCGAAAGAGCGATTATATGCATTATGAGGTAATGCCGCAGTTTTATACCGCGCTCGACCGTTGCAATGAAGAATACGGTATGAACGTTTCGATAATCGCAGGCACGGATATCAATATGACTTCCGGCTGGCAGGCGCAGGGCGACGGAATCATTCCGACAAAATCCTCAACCGGTGCCGTGTGCACCGATGTCGGCGAGAGATTCCCCGACGGATATATTCAAAAGAATCCCTGCGACGGTCATTACAAACTTTCTCCCGAAATGACGATTGACGCTTCAACATCATATATGCCGGATCATACCTGGTTTGTATCGGGTCTGTTTCACGGCATGACTTACTGGGATTCATATACAAGAGAGTTGCTGATGGCTCTGACGCTGACCGATAAGATAAAAGATGTTTACTCCGATAAGAGATTTCCGCAGTTTCACGCTTCCTCCAACCCTTCAAACGCCGTCTGGGTTGCATTTGACAAGAGTGTCGAGGGTTATCTCTCAAGCGAGGATACATGCCTGATTCTCAGGAATGTGACGGAACAGGACAGAGACCTTCTTATCAAGAGTGTAGTATGTGACTGCGATGATATTTATTTCACCGTAAAACCCTTTACGGTTATAAAACAGGGCGAAAATGTCGAAATTCCGATAAAAGGCAAAGTTCCCGAAAAATCAAACTGCAGAGTGAACATAACCGTCAGCTATACGGCATTCGGTTCGGTGACCCCGCTCGGCGAGAGAACTCAGGCATTTACTCTGCTTAACGGAGATGTTCCCGCAACAGACGGCAGTATAATCAAAAATGAGATAAAGACTCCGTTTGACGGTTCATTATTCGGCTTTATGTCCGGTTTCCTCAGAAGCATCGGCTTCTATAACTTTGTAAGTATGATATATACCGCGCTTTACGGTATGTTCAATTCAATAATCAAGGGGTGGTAAAATGACGGTTGATCAGGCGATAACCGCTTTGGTAAACTATGCGGTAAAAGAGAAGCTTATTGAAAAAGAGGATAAGATTTTTGCGGCGAATTCAGTGCTCGGAGTTCTCGCTCTCGACGGTTTCGAATATGATGAGAGCGCAGGCGAGCCTGCTCTTGAGGAAATACTTGCCTGCCTGCTTGATGATGCCTGCGAGAGGGGAGTCTGCGAAGATTCGGTGGTTTACAGAGACCTGCTCGATACCGAGATTATGGGCACTCTGACCCCGCGTCCCTCTTATGTGATTGAGAAATTCAGGGAAAACTACGCCGTTTCTCCCGAGAAGGCGACCAATTTTTATTATAATTTCAGCCGAAAGACCGATTATATCAGGGAATACCGAATCAGAAACGATATGAAATGGGTTACGCCCACAGAATACGGCGATATCGATGTAACGATAAATCTCTCGAAGCCCGAGAAGGATCCCAAAGCGATTGCCGCCGCTGGAAAAGCAAAGCAGAGCGGCTATCCGAAATGTCAGCTCTGTATCGAAAACGAGGGCTATTACGGCAGAGTCAATCATCCTGCCCGTGAAAATCACCGCATAATTCCGATGTCAATTAATGGCGAAAACTGGTTTATGCAGTATTCTCCCTATGTTTATTATAATGAGCACTGTATAGTTCTCAACGGTGCGCATGTCCCGATGAAAATCGACAGAAGCGCATTCAATAAACTCTTTGATTTCGTCAGATTTCTCCCGCATTATTTTGTCGGCTCAAACGCCGATCTGCCGATAGTCGGCGGCTCGATTCTCTCCCATGAGCATTTCCAGGGTGGCAACTATACATTTGCAATGGCAAAGGCGCCCATTGAAAAGCCGGTTGAATTTGACGGCTATTCCGATATTGAGGCGGGCATAGTAAAATGGCCGATGTCGGTCATCAGACTCAGGGGTGACGATACCCTGAGAATTACAGAACTTGCAGAAAAGATTCTGAATAAATGGCGCTCATATACCGATGAGGAGGCGTTCATTTACGCCGAGACCGATGGTGAGCCGCATAATACAATTACTCCCATAGCAAGATTTGCCTGCGGAAAATATGAGCTTGATCTTGTCCTGAGAAATAATATCAGAACCGAAGAGTGTCCCGACGGTTACTATCATCCGCATCCCGAATATCATCATATCAAGAAGGAAAACATCGGTCTTATTGAGGTTATGGGCCTCGCAGTTCTTCCCTCACGTCTCAAGAGCGAGATGTCGCTCCTCAAAGTGGCGATGCTTGACGGCAGAGATATTTCATCCGATGAAACTCTCGCAAAGCACGCCGTCTGGGCGGATATGATAAAGGCAAAATATGCGATAAACGCAGACAACGTAACCGATATTCTCAAGAAGGAAATCGGTATTGTATTCTCGGCAATCCTTGAGCAATGCGGAGTCTTTTCAAGAGACGAAGCGGGCAGGGCACAGTTCCTTAAATTCATTGAAAGTGTCTGATAATATGCAGTATGTAATCATTGACCTTGAGTGGAATAACGCTTATTCAAAAAAGACAGCGGGATTCATTAACGAAATAATCGAAATAGGCGCTGTCAAAATTGATGAGAATCTTGACACAGTCGATACCTTTTCCTGTATAGTCCGTTCGCAGATAGGCAGGAAACTTCGCGGCTCGGTCAAGAAGCTCACCAATCTTACCAATGACGATATCTCCACCGGTGTTCCGTTTACCAAGGCCTTCTCGCTTTTCAGGGACTGGATGGGCGAGCAGGATACGGTAATTATGAGCTGGGGCGACGGCGATATAAGAGCCCTGCTCGAAAATTATGAATACTTCTGCGGAATCAAAACGATTCCGTTCCTGCGTTATTACTGCGATCTGCAGAGATACTTTCAGCGCATCAAAAAGCGCCGTGCGGATCAGCAGGCGGGGCTGATTACTGCCGCGCAGGAGATAGGAATAGATCCCGAATTATATACCCATCACAGAGCGCTCGGCGATTCGCTTCTGACTGCCGACATATTTGAGATTATCTATGACGAGGCGAATTTCAAAAAAGAAATCAGAGTCTGTGACGATGAATTCTACGGCCGTCTGCTCTTCAAGGCAAAAATTCTCAAGAATATAGATAATCCGCTTATTGATAAAAAGCGTCTCGAGCATTACTGTGACACCTGCGGTACTCAGTGTAAGCTCGTTGAACCATGGAAATTCAGTTGCAATTTTTTCAGGGCGAATTTCTACTGCAAAAACTGTGATACGACCTATTTTGTCAAGGTGCGCTTCAAGAAGCTGTATGACAGTGTCGATTTCAAAAAGATTGTTACGGTCATCAATAACGAGCCGGATGAAGAGGAGGATGACGAGGAATGAAAATTCTGATTACCGGCGGCGCAGGTTTCATCGGCACCGGCTTTGTCAATTATATGCTTGCCGTTCATCCGGAATATGAATATGTCTGCCTCGACTCTCTTACATATGCCGGCAATTTGAAAAATCTCACCGGCGCCCTGGTTCATAAGAATTTCAGATTCGTCAGGGGCAGTATTTCGGACAGAGAGCTCGTTGACGCTCTCTTCTCGAAAGAGAAATTCGATATTGTTATCAATTTCGCGGCCGAGAGCCATGTTGACCGCTCAATCGCCAATCCTTTTGTATTCCTTGAAACAAATATTATGGGCACCGCCGCTTTGCTTGACGCTTCGAAGAAATACGGCGTGAAGCGTTTTCATCAGGTTTCCACCGACGAGGTTTACGGCGATCTGCCTCTCGACAGGCCGGATTTATTTTTTACCGAGGAGACTCCGCTTCATACCTCGAGCCCCTATTCCTCCTCAAAAGCGTCAGCGGATCTGCTCACTCTCGCATATTTCAGAACCTACGGCCTGCCCGTTACCGTTTCGAGATGCTCGAATAACTACGGTGCATATCAGTTTCCCGAAAAGCTTATTCCTCTTATGATTCAGAAAGCACTCGCTGACGATCCCCTTCCCGTTTACGGCAACGGCCTTAATGTACGTGACTGGCTTTATGTTGAGGATCATTGCCGGGCAATTGATATGATTATTCACTCGGGCAGAGAAGGCGAGGTATATAATATCGGCGGGCACAACGAGAAGAGAAATATTGATGTCGTAAAAATCATTCTGGCGATGCTCGGCAAAAGCGAGAGTCTGATTACCTTTGTGACGGACAGAGCGGGGCATGACCGCCGCTATGCTATAGATCCTTCAAAAATACATTCGGAGCTCGGCTGGCTTCCCGAAACAAAGTTTGAAAACGGCATAGAATATACAGTTAAATGGTATCTCGACAACAGAGACTGGATGGACGATATAAAATCCGGCGCATATGCGAAGTACAACGAATCAGAAGGAAAAAGGTTCATACTTTAATGGAAAACGGCAAATATAAATACGAAATTCACTGTCATACCGATGAGACGAGCCGGTGCGGAAGAGTGCCGGCTGACGAACTTGTTGAAATTTATAAATCAAAGGGCTATGACGGAGTTGTGATTACCGATCACTATTCCCAGATGACTTTCAGAGAATTCAAAATTTTCAAATTCAGATACATGGCTGAAAAATTCCTGCGCGGCTACCGCAAGGCAAAAGAGTCCGCCGGGGATGACTTCACCGTTCTGCTCGGCATGGAGCTTCGCGGCTGGAATTCGGCGATAGACTATCTGGTTTACGGAGTCACCGAGGAATTCATTGAAAAAAGCGGAAATCTGCTTTTCAAATATGCGCGCAGGTTCTCAAAAATCGCGAAGGCAAACGGTATGCTTGTAATCGCACCTCACCCTTACAGAATGAATCCGCTTATGCCCGCCGTCAGATACATTGACGGCTGCGAGATATATAACAGCAAGGAGAGCGCGGAGAATAACGCAAACGCAGTAAGATGGGCGGAAAAGCATAAGCTCGGTATCCGCACCTCAGGCACGGATTTTCACCGCAGAACTCACGAAAGATTCTCGGGCATACTGACTGACGAAAAAATCTCGTCAAATGACGACCTTATCAGAATTCTCAAAAGCGAAAACTTTGAAACAATAATAAATGAGGACTGAAATGGAAACTCAACAATGGACAATTTATGTCGGTCTCAATGATTCAGATACGCATGAGCAGAAGCTGCTGACCGAAAAATATGTCTCCCTTCTGAAAAAGGTCTGCTACAACTATCAGGTGGCCTTTTCCGTCAGCTTTATAAACGGCGGCTACTTCCACGCCGACGGCTCCTATGTGGAAGAGAATACGCTCGCTCTGATGCTCATGGATGTCGAAGAGAGCAAGGTTGACGATATAGCATCCGATTTGTGTGCTTTTTTCAATCAGGAATCCGTCATGGTGACAAAAACGCCGGCGCAGATTAAATTCATCAGTGATACCTTAAAGGAGCAGTAAAGATGGCAGCAAGAGCGTCAGGTTCGTGGAGCGCGGTGAGAAAGTATCTCGAAGAGGAAATGCTTTCTCCTGCTCTCAAAGGCAGGGTGAGATATAACCGCACCACATATCCGAACATGGACGGATGCGGTCTGTTCGAAATATATATTGATAAAAAACTATTTAAGCAGTTTTCCTGGGAGACGGTTAATTCTTATTTTATAAAGAAGAATCTAAAAGAAAACAATAATCCGAAAGGCCGCCTTGAATACTGGGAAGGTTTTCACAGCCTGCTCGCGGAGATACCGGCGACAGAGCGCGATGAATACACCGATGAAGAATTCGCCGATGCACTTGGGAAATACCGCAATCAGCCGATAAGTGCCAGCCTTGGGAGCGAAAACCCGTTAATTGCAATGTTTGCCCTGATCGACAGAAGGAGCGGCAAGCGGTCTTTGCAGTTATTTGAAGGAAGGCTCGCCGGTTTTCCGGACTGGTTGAGTGAAATATACCGTTTAAGAATGAACAGTTGAATTAAAATGAATTGAGGAATTTATATGGAAAAACTGTTTGAACTTCTCCACCTTGCCTGGAGGCAGGAAAACGCGGTTTACAGGATAGGCGAAATATTTTCATCCGCATTCGCGGGAGGCTTTTCTTTCAAAAAGCTCGTTGCCGTAATCGTCGCATTTTTTGAAATGTTCGGCAGTGTGCTGTTTGATATGCCACTGACTCCTGCGGGAAGCGAACTCAGTCTCGAGGGCTACTCGCTCGTTTTCGAGGATGAATTCGAGGGCGATTCCCTCAATGAGGACAACTGGTTTTACCGCGCGTCCGGGACCAGGCGAAACGGCTTTAATGCCGCTTCGCAGGTCAGGGTTGAAGACGGAAATCTCATTATGACTGCCGAATATCTTGAAAACGGTGAATTCGGACCCGGCTGGTATGCGGGGATGATTTCCCTCAGGCAGAAATACTGCAGCGGCTACTTTGAGATAAAATGCAAGTGCAATGACGGCGGAGATTTCTGGAGCGCCTTCTGGATTCAGGCGGACAACCCCTATAATCACGATGTCTCAAAAGGCGGACCGGGCGGTTCCGAGCTAGATATATTTGAAGCGCCTTACGGTAATAAGAAGGGCTCACCCCTCTATAATTCCGTCACTCAGACCATCCACTGCAACGGCCTTGACGATGATAAAGAGCATATCGATTCGAGGATGCTGGGCATTTTCAAGGCGGATAATATTTATACCGAATACAATACCTACGGTCTGGAATGGACCGAGGATGAATATATATTTTATATCAACGGCGTCGAGACGGCGCGTTCTTCCTTCGGGAGCGGCGTTTCGCAGGTCGAAGAGAGCGTAATCGTTTCGCTCGAAATTCCCGAAAAAATTTCCCTTGCGAAAGATTTCTCATCGCAGTTTACTGTTGATTATGTAAGGATTTATCAGAAATAATATAAAAATTCCCCTGCGGTCTGTCAACCGCAGGGGTTTTCTAATGCCTGTTGTTTATTGCTTTACTTCTCTGCCTGTCAGTCCGTTCCCGTCATAATCAATGACAAGGACCGAGCCCGGGGCGGGGTCGTCCGCGATAATCAGCTTCGCCGCCAGGGTTTCAACGCGTGACTGCAGGAATCTTTTGAGCGGTCTTGCGCCGTAAACGGGATCATAACCCTCATCGGCAATGTATTTCTTTGCTTCGGGTGTGATTTCAAGGCCGAGTTGCTTATCTTCAAGGCGTTTTCTCAGCGATTCTATAAGCAGATCGATTATGCCGTCAATATTCTCTCTCGTAAGCGGTTTATAGAATACGGTCTCATCGATTCTGTTCAGAAATTCGGGCCTGAACGAATTCTTGAGCAGCATTGAAATCTGCTCTCTCGCCCCTTCACTGATTTCTCCGTTTTCAATTCCGTCGAGTATGATATCCGAGCCGAGATTCGAGGTCATTATTATAATCGTATTCTTGAAATCGACCGTTCTGCCCTGTGAATCCGTGATTCTGCCGTCATCAAGCACCTGCAGAAGAACGTTGAAAACATCTGGATGCGCCTTCTCTATTTCATCAAAGAGCACAACGCTGTACGGCCTTCTGCGGACCGCTTCTGTCAGCTGGCCGCCCTCGTCATAGCCGACATATCCCGGAGGCGCTCCGATAAGACGTGAAACGGAGAATTTCTCCATATATTCGCTCATATCGATTCTGACCATATTGTGTTCATCATCGAAGAGCGCCTGAGCCAGCGCTTTCGCGAGTTCTGTTTTGCCGACGCCGGTCGGGCCGAGGAAAAGGAACGAGCCTATCGGCTTTCCGGGATCCTTGATGCCCGCTCTCGAGCGCAGAATCGCCTCGCAGACCTTTTGCACGGCCTCGTCCTGGCCTATTACTCTCTTATGAAGAATTCCGTCAAGGTGGAGCAGTTTATCTCTTTCACTCTCAATAAGTTTTGAAACGGGAACTCCGCTCCAGCGGGAAACGATTTTCGCTATTTCCTCATCGGTAACTTTATCTCTGAGAATTGAATCCGCGCCGCCTTCGGCGTTCTTTTCCTCATCTCCGAGCTGTTTTTGCAGTTCGGGGAGTTTTCCGTATTTGAGCTGCGCGAGTTTTTCAAGATTGTAGTCGTTTTGCGCCTTTTCTATCTGCGCGTTAATGTTTTCAATTTCGCTGCGCAGTTCCCTGACTCTGCCGATTGATTTCTTTTCGTTTTCCCATTTTGCTTTGAGCGAATTGAATTCATCGTGTAACTGTGCAAGTTCTTCCCTTATTTGAGTAAGGTGATCAACAGATATTTTATCTGTTTCTTTCTTGAGCGCCTCTTCTTCAATTTCGAGTTGCATTATCTTATGAGAAATCTCGTCAAGTTCGCTCGGCATTGAGTCGATTTCGGTCTTTATCGTAGCGCACGCTTCATCCACGAGATCGATTGCCTTGTCGGGCAGGAACCTGTCGCTTATATATCTATCGGAGAGTGTGGCGGCGGCAATCAGAGCACTGTCCTGAATTTTGACGCCGTGATAAACTTCATATCTCTCCTTGAGACCTCTGAGAATTGAAATCGTATCTTCAACCGTTGGCTCGTCAATCATAACGGGCTGGAATCTTCTCTCAAGAGCGGCATCTTTCTCAATATACTGCCTGTATTCGTTGAGAGTGGTAGCACCGATGCAGTGAAGTTCGCCTCTTGCAAGCATGGGCTTGAGGATATTGCCTGCGTCCATCGCGCCGTCCGTTTTGCCTGCGCCGACTATCAGATGAAGTTCATCTATGAAAAGAATAATCTTGCCGTCGCTCTTCTGAATTTCGGTTAGAACCGCTTTGAGTCTCTCCTCAAATTCGCCCCTGTATTTAGCGCCCGCGACAAGCGAGCCCATGTCGAGCGAAAAGAGGGTCCGGTCCTTCAGTCTCTCGGGAACATCACCTTTTATAATTCTCTGGGCCAGTCCCTCTGCTATGGCCGTTTTGCCGACACCGGGCTCACCGATAAGGCAGGGATTGTTTTTGGTCTTTCTCGAGAGAATCCTGATAACATTTCTTATCTCTTCATCTCTGCCGATAACCGGGTCAAGCTTCTGTTGCCTAGCCATCTCCGTAAGGTCTCTGCCGTATTTTTTGAGCGAGTCATAGGTGTCCTCGGGATTGTCGCTCTTGACTGAGCCCGAGCCCCTGACATTTTTAAGAGCGGAGAGGAATTTGTTCTCGTCAATTCCGGTGCTCCTGAGCAGGTTTTTCATATCCGGGTCAGCCCTGCGGATGAGGCCGAGCATTATGTGCTCAACTGAAATGTAGTCGTCCTTCATAGAAGCGGCGGCTTTTTCCGCCTCATCAAGCACAGAGACAGCTGACTGCGAGAAATATGAATCTGCTCCGCTTACCTTCGGCAGAGAATCAATTTTTGTCTGAAGTGTGCTGAGAAGGGCAGGGGCGCTGATTCCCATGCTCTGAATAAGCGAGGGCACAAGCCCGCCGTCTGCGCTCATCAGCGCATAGAGAAGGTGAATCTGCTCAATCTGTTGGTTGCCGTGTTCCGCAGCGATACTCTGAGCGGACTGTATCGCCTCAATGCTCTTTTTGGTGAATTTTTCCGCGTTCATAATCTTATCCCCCTTTGTCTGAGTTTGTTTTTTCTCTGTAATTCAGTATAATCATATCTTATTGCTGTGAATAAAAAGCAGAGGAATCGTGAACAAATTGTAAATAATTAGCACTCCAACAATTGGAGTGCTAAAGGCAGTAATTTATTTCATCGGTTTGCCGTCTTTAAGGATGATTATTCCGCAGCCGTAACCGGTCTTGTTGCCTGCCATCATCCATTTTTTGTATGCGGCGCGAAGCTTCGTATCCGCGGGGCGCTCCTCAAGAGGCAGGTCGGAATAATGCCCCCAGATGCGCCAGTCATCGTTGAATTCATCTTTTTCCTTCCATTCGTATATTTCAAATTCTCTATAAAATTTCATTATATTCGAATTCGGGTCAAGGTATTTTTCGTGTTTCGGGAAGAGAAGCCACGAGCCGCAGTTCAGAATCAGATAACCTTCAGGCGTTCTGATATCTTTAAAAAACTCATAGGCCTTTTTGTATGAATCTTCCCTGATCTCGTCTGTCAGCGGAACGCCCGATGAAGGAATATGAAAGTTCAGACAGTCCTGACCTTTTTTGATTTTTACTCCGGTCCTTGAAGTGTAATTCATTCCGAATTTGCCGTATTCATACTGAAATCTGCCGAGAGCAAATCTGTTCATTCTGAGAAATCCGTCATTCCACCCGGAGACGAATGTGCCGACAACGTGCTCGCATTCCATACACTCAACAAGCTTGTATTTGAGATCGGCCACACCGTCCCAGAACAGTTCCTCACTGATGCCCGCTTTGATATACCGCTTATGAAGAAGCTCACAGCAGACCATAATAAACACAAATTCGAGAGTATATGTGTGAATTCCGTATTTTTCGGCGAGTTTTTCAAGCTTATCCGTTGATTTGCTCAACCGCCCTTTGCCATACATATATCCGCGTCTGATTTTTTCGAATTCCGCACCGAATTTCTTTTCGTTATCAAGGCGGGCGGCGGCCGCTTCAAGAATGGGCACCGCTTCATCGGGGAATCCGGTTCTTCTCTCTATTTCTTTGAAGTGTTCTGATAAATATATCATAGTATTACCTTACTTTTCATATTTGTCACAGAGATTGTTTATCTGGTCGGTGAATTTCGCGAGTTCCTTATTGGAGCTTCCCTTGAGCGATTCAGCAACTCTTCTAAGGCGAGCAGCCGCTGAGAGCAGGCGCTCGAATACATCCCTCGCCCTCTTGGTTGCGAAATCTTTTTTGCCTTCAGCGCGGATAATTCTCGCTTTTTCAACGCATTCGCCGCTCACGAGGTCATAGACATCGCCGCTGTAGGGCGCAAGTGCGGGTGTGTTGAGTTCCTCTTCGCAGGCAAGGGCGAAATCGGTTGAAACTGCGTCCTCACCGTGATTGATGAATATTTGCTTAGCGTTGACTTCCCTGAGCCATTGAAGCAGCATGTTTCTGTCCGCGTGACCTGAGAAACCGTTCAGATTATAAATCTTCGCTCTTACTGTGATATTGTCGCCGAAGAGCTTCACCATTGCCGCACCGTCAATCAGACGCCTGCCCAGAGTGCCTTCGCACTGGTATCCGCAGAAGAGTACTGCGCATTCCCTGCGCCAGAGATTATGTTTAAGATGGTGTCTTATCCTGCCTGCTTCGCACATACCTGAAGCGGAAATGATTACCTTCGGCTCCGGATTGCTGTTTATGGCGGTCGATTCCTCGCTGGAAACGGCGACTCTCAAATTCGGGAATGAAATGGGATTTATACCCTTCTCAAGCAGAGAAACAGTCTCATCGTCAAAGTATTCCGCGACCTCGGATGAATAGATATTTGTCGCTTCAATGGCGAGGGGCGAATCGACGTATACCGGAAAATTGCCGCAGTCGGGGCAGAGATTCTTCTCTTTGATTACCCTGATTAAATAGAGCAGTTCCTGAGTCCTGCCGACCGCGAAAGCTGGAATAACAAGATTTCCGCCGCCCGGCAGCGTCTGCGAAATCACCTGCGCGAGTTGGCCGGCATAGTCCGGCGCTTTGCCGTGAACCCTGTCACCGTAAGTTGACTCGCACACCACATAGTCGGAATGCGGGGGAGTCTGCGGGTTCTTTATCAGCGGTCTGTTGAGGTTTCCGAGATCGCCGGAAAAAAGAATAGTCTTTGTTACGCCATCCTCGGTGATTTCAAAGAGAATGTTCGATGAGCCGAGCAGATGCCCGGCATCAAAGAAGCTTATTTTAATTCCGTCAAAAAGCTTAATGGTATCCTCATAGTTATGAGTGACAAAAAGGTGGACAGTTTTTTCAACATCCTCAGGAGTATACAGAGGGGAATACTGTTCCTCGCCGCTCCGTTTTGCCTTTCTGTTGCGCCACTGCGCCTCAAATTCCTGAATATGCGCTGAATCGCGGAGCATAATCGAGCACAGTTTACCTGTTGCCTCGGTCATATGAATCTTTCCGCTGTAACCGTTAGCGACCATATTGGGAATTTTGCCGGAATGGTCGATGTGCGCGTGTGTAAGGCAGATTGTGTCGATTTCGCCGGGAACCACTGGTAAATCGCAGTTTTCATAGATGTCAGGACCCTGTTCCATTCCGCAGTCAACAAGAATCCTTTTGCCGCATGCCTCAATGAGGGTGCAGGAGCCTGTAACCTCGTGATTTGCGCCTATGAACATCACTCTCATAATAACACCGCCCTTCCGCTTTTATTCTATCACTTAATTATAAAATCTTCAATATTATTTTCGCCTGCCGAGCTGCCAGAAGGCAACCGCAGAAGCCGCCGCAACATTGAGCGAATCGACCCCGTGCATCATGGGAATTTTAACAGTCATGTCGCTGAGCGCAATGGTCCGTTTTTCGAGTCCATCGCCTTCGGAGCCGAGAATGACGGCTGTTTTATCCAGATCGGCAAGTTTTTCATCCTCAAGGGAAACAGAATTATCTTCCAGCGCCATTGCGACAGTTGAAAAACCTTTTGCTTTAAGGAATCCGAACATTTTATCCTGCCAGGCGTTTTTATCAATGAACGCCCACGGAATTTGAAAAACGGTTCCCATGCTGACTCTTATTGCCCTTCTGTAAAGCGGGTCGGAGCATTCGTGAGTCAGCAGAACGGCGTCAAAACCGAGCGCGGATGCGGAACGGAATATCGCGCCGACATTCGTTGGATTCATTATTCTCTCAAGAATCGCTATTCTCGAAGCGCCTTCGCAGACCTCTTCAACCGTTTTCGGCGGTTTTCTCTTCATCAGGCAGAGCGCTCCGCGGGTGAGTTCAAAGCCCGTAATCCGAGTGAGAATATCAAAATCCGCCGTATAGACTGGAATGTCACCGCATCTTTCAATTATACCTTTTGCCTCGCCCTCAATATGCTTTCTCTCAAGCAGAAGGGAAACGGGCTCGCAACCCGCGTCAAGCGCGCGCTCGATTACTTTCGGACTCTCTGCGACAAACATTCCGTTTTCGGGCTTGTCACGGTTAAGCAATTCTCTCTCATTCAGCCGCGCATAAGCATCAAGCTCCGGCGCGCTGAAATCTTTGATTTCAATAATATCCGGCATATAAATCCTCATTTGTAAAAAGTCACGGCTCTCTGAACCGTGACTTAGTTTTTACTGATTATCAGCAGGGGCTTCGGCCGCAGCTGCCGCCTGAGCCGCTCTCTCTTTTTCTCTTTCCTCGGCTCTCTGCTTCTCTTTCTCCGCTTCTATGGCGCTGAGCTTTTCAACAAGATATTCGAGTGCTTCGATATAACCGTCAAAACCCTTTCCCATTATTGTCTTTTCAGCATACATGCCGACGTAGGAAATCTGTCTGAATTCCTCTCTTTCCTTAAGATTGGTGATATGAACCTCGACAGTAGGTTTCTGGACCGTTTTCAAAGCGTCGAGAATTGCGATGCTGGTATGGGTATATGCGGCGGGATTGATGATTATGCCGTCGATTCCCTTATATGCCTCCTGAATCTTATCAACCAGGTCGCCCTCATGATTTGACTGATACATATCGGCATATACATTGAGTTCATCCGCTTTCTTTTCAATCATTTTGCAGAGCTCTTTGTAGGAATTCTCGCCGTAAATGTCTTTTTCTCTGATGCCGAGCAGATTCATGTTCGGACCGTTCAATACAAGGATACGCATTTTAACAACCTTTCCGCCGTGATTGCGACATCACGGTCAACCTCAATTATATAATCCGCAAAGTTCTCATAAGTGTCTTTGCGTTTTTTGAAGATTTCATAAACGGCGTTTTCGCCGGCGCTGAGCGGCCTTCCGCCAGTCGCGAGAGACTCAAGATCGCGCTTGAGATAGATGATGATACCATTCTGCGCGAGGGCGTTCCTGTTTGTTTCGCGCATTACCGCTCCGCCGCCTGTTGCAATTATTATTCCGAGCCGTTTTCCGCATTCTGCAACAGCTTCGCTCTCGATATCCCTGAAATAATTCTCGCCGCTGTCAGTGAAAATATCGGGAATTTTCCGCCCGTCTTTTTGTACGATAATGTCATCCGTATCAACACATTCCCTGCCCGCTTTTGAAGCTAGATATGCTCCGAGAGTAGTCTTGCCGCATCCGGGCATACCGATGAGTACGATGTTTTTCATATTGTCGCTTATTCTTTTGACTGCTTTGTCAATAAGAGAATTGTCAAATTCCTTTGAGAAGAAATGCTCCGCCGAGCGAAGTGCCTGAGCCGCCAGCATCGGCATACCGTTGATAAACGGAATCCCAAGCTTTTTTGCTTCCAGTAGGAGCGCGGTCATACAGGGATTATATATCAAATCTATGACAAATTCAATATTTTTGAAATATTTTAATTCAAGCGGTGCTTTTCCGTTTCCCGGGAACATACCGACGGGTGTTGTGTTGACGATAATTCCGGCATCATAATTCTTTTCAAGGTTATCATAATTATTTTCGCCGCTTCGGCTTATTATGACCGTTTCCTTTGCGCCAAGACGATTTGAAGATGCGACCGCCGTCTTGCTTGCACCGCCGCTACCGAGTATGAGAACCTTCCTTCCGGCAAAATCCGCGCCGAGTTTTTTAACCATATATTCGAAGCCGTAGAGATCGGTGTTATAGCCGTAAAGCCTGTCGCCTTTGTGCACAACCGTATTTACACTTCCTATTACCCGCGCTGTTTCGTCTAGCACATCGCATCTTTTATATGCCTCAACCTTATACGGGATTGTAACATTGAAGGCGTCGATTGATGTATCGGCGAAGAAAGCGTCAAGTTCATTTTCTTCCCGCTCGAAAAGTTTATATTCATAGTCGCCGAAAACCGAATGAATCTCGGGTGAAAGAGAGTGCGAGAGCTTTTTTCCGAGTAAACCGAACATTTTATTCATCCTATCAGAGTATATCCGCAAGGTCGTAGATGAGCTTTTCCGTCTTTTCCCAGCCGAGGCATGGGTCGGTGATTGATTTACCGTATTCGCTGTTGCCCTTTTGACATCCGTCCTCAATATAGCTCTCAATCATAAGTCCTTTGACGAGTTTCTTTATATCGGGGTTATATACTCTGCTGCTGACTACTTCTTTTGCAATCCTTATCTGTTCAAGATATTGCTTGCCCGAATTCGAATGATTGCAGTCAACTATGACGGCGGGATTCTGAAGACCTGCCGCAAGATATTTTTCGTTTACGAAAACAAGATCCTCATAATGGTAATTCGGAAGGGCGTTGCCGTGCTTATTCATATAGCCTCTGAGAATCGCGTGAGCGTAAGGGTTGCCCATGGATTTTGCCTGCCATCCGCGATAGATGAAGTGATGACTTCCCTGAGCTGCCGTGATTGCGTTCATCATTACCTCGATGTCGCCGCCTGTCGGGTTTTTCATTCCGACAGGAACATCTATACCGCTCGCTGTCAGGCGGTGTTCCTGGTTTTCAACGCTTCTCGCACCGATTGCTACATATCCGATAATATCATCGAGATATTTGTGATTGCTTGGATAGAGCATTTCATCTGCGCAGATAAGACCCGTCTCGCTGACCGCTTTCATATGAAGTTCTCTGATAGCGATGATTCCCGCGAAGAGATTCGGCTTTGCGGTCGGGTCGGGTTGATGGAGCATTCCTTTATATCCCGCGCCGGTGGTTCTCGGTTTATTGGTGTAGATTCTCGGGATAATCATTATTTTATCCTTAACCTTCTCCTGAACGGGAGCAAGGCGGTGGACATAATCCAGAACGCTCTCCTCCCAGTCGGCGGAACAGGGGCCGACTATCAGCAGAAAGCGGTCATCCTCGCCCGCGATGATTTTCTTGAGCTGTGCCACCTTCTGCTCAACCGTCTGCTGAACCGAGACGGAAACCGGATACATCTCCTTAACCTCCATAGGTATCGGGAGTTTTTTATCAAAAACCATATTCATACTCATTTTTATTATCTCCTTATTTCTTATTGAATGCGGCTCTGCGTTGAGTTGAAAGCCGCATTTTTTCTCTGAGTCCCTCGCGGTTGTCTTCTGCAAGCAGAGAGCGCATAGTCTGCATCTCCGAAATGAATCTGTCCATATCTGCGAGGAGCGGTTCTTTATTCAGCAGGAAAAGCTCGCTCCACATTTTATCATTGATATTCGCGATTCTGGTAAGATCCCTGAAGGAATCGCCTGTGTAGTCCGCGAGATGGGTGCTGTCAGAGCAGGTCATCAGCGCAATTGCTATACAGTGAGTCAGCTGAGAGACAAAGCCTATCATCTTATCGTGCTCTTCAGGGGAGAGGACCGTCACGTTGATAAATCCGAGAAGTCTGCCCATTTCCTTGCACCATTCTATCGCTTCCTCGGAGTTCTTTTCTGTGGGAACTACAAGGAAATTCGCATCCCGGAACATTTTTTCAGTACTGTTGCGGACTCCGTAAACCTCGCGTCCTGCCATCGGGTGAGCCGCTATGAATTCAACATCATCACGCAGTATGTTCTGAATATCATATACTATACAGCTCTTTACACCCGTTACATCGGTGATGATCGCTCCGCTCTTGAAATACTTTTGGTTTTCGGCAATCCACCGTTTGAAAACATTGGGATAAAGGCCGAATATCACTATATCGGCTTTCCCAAGAGCATCGGGGTCGGGCGAGGTATATCCCTCATCGATAATGCCGTTTTCAAGGGCGTATTCAATGGAATCGGCGTTTGTGTCTGTTGCCGAAATATGAAAATCGAGCCGCTTGAGTGCCTTGGCGTAGCTGCCGCCCATAAGACCCAGGCCGATTATCATCACATTCTGAGTGTTAAGCAGTTTCATATAATTTCACCTCTGCTCCGAGTGATTTTATATTATCAAAAAATGACGGAAAGCTCTTTGAAACGGCTTCGGCGCCGTCGATTACGCCGCCGGTAACTGTGCATAATACAGAGAGTGCCATTACGATTCTGTGATCGTTATGAGAATTGAGAGGAGAAACGGGCGCGTGGATTTCAGACGGGAAAACAGTGAAAGTATCCTCGCTCTCCTGTGTCGCAATTCCGAATTTTGCGAGCTCCTGCGCCATTGCCGCGGTTCTGTCGCTCTCCTTGATTTTAAGGCGCGCGGTGCCGCTGAATTCAGCACCGTTCCGGTAGGCGAGAGCCATGCAGACGGGACCTAAATCGGGGCAGTCGGTAAGATCTATCCGCGCGAGCGGGCGTTGCATTATTTTGAAGAATTCCCTGTAAATCTTATCCCCCTGGTGGCTTTCGTCATCAAGATCGTCAACGACCACGTTTCCGCCGGCGAGATTGAACGCTTCGAGAAACGCCGCGTTTGACCAGTCGCCCTCCACTTTGATATTTCTGCCTTTATATGTTCCTTTATTTATGAAAATCATATTTTCTTCTCCGAATTCCGCTTTGATTCCGAAAGCGGAAAGCGTATCCAGAGTCATATCAACATACGGCTTTGATTCAAACGGGGGAGAGATAATTAAAGTGCTGTCGGCTTCTGTGAGTGGAAGGGCAAAGAGCAGTCCGCTTATAAACTGGCTGCTGATATTGCCGGCGAGCGTATAACAGCCCGCGGGAATTTTCCCCACGGCCTTCAGAACCCCGACGTCTCTTGAATATTCAACGCCGCAGGTGCCGAATATATCCTCATATACAGTCAGCGGCCTTTCCATAAGCCTGCCGCTGCCCGTGAATTCGCATTCACCGCAGAGGTTGACGGCGAGCGGAATAAGAAATCTCAGTGTGCTGCCGCTCTCTCCGCAGTCGAGCTTTGCGTATTCTCTCCCGGAGACGGGATTTGTGACTGTCAGGGAGTCTTTGTCGGTTTCAATCTCCGCACCGAGCGACCGCATACAGTTTACCGTAGCGAGTATATCATTAGAATACTCAATATTATCTATATGGCTTACGCCGTCTGCCAGACAGGCGCAGATAATCGCTCTGTGAGCTTCGCTCTTTGAGGGCGGAGCCGTGATTCTTCCACTGATGTGTGAGGGTAAAAATTCCGCTCTCATATCATTCTCCCAAATAATCGGTGCCGTATCTCTGAGCGAGCATATCGGCAATAACAAGTGCCGTCACGGAGTCAACGACTACTCTTGCTCTGTGAATGATTGCAGGGTCGTGTCTGCCCGAAATCTTCAGCTCTGTCTCCTTCATCTGCATCAGGTCAACCGATTTTTGCTCTGTGAAAACAGAAGGCGTGGGCTTTACCGCGAGCGAGAAAATGACCGGCATACCGTTCGTTATTCCGCCGTTGATTCCCGCGTTTCTGTTGGTCTTCGTCTCAATCCTGTCGCCTTTGATGGTAAACGCGTCGTTATATTCGCTGCCTCTGAGATCTATGTCCCTGAAAGCGTTTCCGAACTGAATTCCCTTGACCGCAGGGATTGAAAAAAGAGCATGTGAGAGCGTTCCTTCAAGTGTGTCAAACCAGGGCTCGCCGACTCCCGCAGGAAGACCGATGACAGCGGTTTCCAGGATTCCTCCCACGCTGTCGCCCTGCGCCGCGGCCTCTTTGACTGCTGCCTGCATAGGCTCCGCTTTCTCCGGGTCGAGCACTGCAAATTTCTGCTTATTCAGATAGTTTATATCGTCTTTGAGATTCTTGAAACGCCTGTCGTTGATTTTTGCGCACCTTAATATGTGAGTTCCGATATATATATCTTTGCTCCTGAGAGCGTCGATGACTATCGCTCCTGCCGCGACCAGCGCCGCGGTAAGTCTGCCGCTGAAATGTCCGCCGCCCCTGTAATCCTCATAGCCGTGATATTTTTTGTTCGCGGTGAAATCGGCGTGGCCGGGTCTCGGAATAAATGAATTCAGGGCGTAGTCCGCGCTCTTTACGTTTTCATTGGGGATGATAATGCACAGAGGCGTGCCGGTTGTTCTGCCCTCAAATACTCCGCTGACGATGCTGAAATTGTCTCTTTCAACTCTTTTGGTGCCCGTTTTGCCGGCGGGTCTGCGAAGGGAAAGTTGGGATGAGATAAATTTTTCGTTGACCGCAATTCCGGGAGCGAGACCGTCAATCACAGCGCCGATACATTCGCCGTGGCTCTCGCCGAAAAGCGTAACAGAAACGCTTGAGCCGAATGTGTTTTTCATTGATTCTTCCCCCTTACAACTGTCCTGATTTTTTCTTTTAATGAATCCGGCGATACTTCCTCAAATCTGAATAAGCCGGGCTCGTCAACAAATACCGCGGTAATACTTTCTTTACCGCTTTTCTTATCGTGGAGCATCGCTTCGTAAATCTTTTCTACGTCACCCTCACACGAAGAGGGCAGACCGAGCTTTGCAAGAATTGTTTTTAATCTACCTGCCGTTTCGGATGAGCACATCGGAATCATTCCGATTGCGACGCACTCGCCGTGATAAAGTGCGCCGGCCTGCTCCGCCTCTATTCCGTGGCCGATTGTATGTCCGAAATTCAGAACTCTGCGCAGTCCCTGCTCCTTTTCGTCCTTATTAACTACATCCGTCTTTATGAGCAGCGATTTTTCTATAATCGCTTCAATGCTCTCATAAGGGTTGCCGTTTTCAAATATTTCAAAGAGCTCACTGTCGCTCGTCATTCCCATTTTAAGTGCCTCCGCGAGCCCGTTGTTGAGCTGACGGAGCGGCAGCGTGGAGAGCACATTTTCGTCAATAAGCACATGCTTCGGCGGATAAAACGCGCCAACAATATTCTTGACTCCCTCAAAGTCAATCGCGGTCTTGCCGCCGACCGAGGAATCCACCTGCGAGAGCAGAGTGGTCGGAATATTGTAAAAATCTATTCCGCGCATATATATACTAGCCGCGAAGCCGGATAAATCGCCGACTACCCCTCCGCCGACTGCCGTTACGCAGTCGCGCCTCGTGAATCCCGCATCGAGCATAGTCTTGAGCAAATCCCTGAGAATATCGAAATTCTTGCTCTCCTCACCCTGCGGAATCGTCTTTATCAGCGATCCTTCGCCGCAGAAGGAAAGAACTTTCTTCGCGTATTCCGCCGGAACTCCGCTGTCTGTAACCACAAGCGTCTTTCTGTCCGCGGGCAGATAATCTCCCGCTCTGTCAAGACAGCCCTTTTCAATTATGATATCGTATCCATTTGCTTCGATTATCATTCTCCGGCCCCGCTTTCATTGAAATGACCGATTATGCGTATTTTTTCGCATTGTTGTGTAAGCTCCGCTATCATCGCTTTTCCCTGCTCCGAATTGTCGTCGCCCTCTATTTCCGTATAGAAATAATATTGCCAGGCCTTTTCCTTTACCGGTCTTGAACGGAGTGCTTTCATATTGAAGCCGTATTTGCCTATGACACTCAGCGCCTTTACAAGAGCGCCCGCTTCATCGTTGACAGTAAACATCATTATAAATTCACTGCTCTTTTTAAGAGGAATTTCCGGTATGAAGGATCTTGAGAATACGGCGAATTTTGTTGTATTGTCCCTGCTTTCGTTTATGTCTTGTGCGAGAATATCAAGAGAATTTATTTCTGCCGATTCAACGCTGCCTATTGCCGCGAGAGTGGAATCACCGTTGGCGGCGACAGTCTGAGCCGCGCCTGCGGTGCTCGGTGCTTCTATTGTTTTCCAGCCGTGCGCCTTTATATATTTCTCGCATTGCGCCAGTGCCTGCGGATGGCTGATTACCGCTTTGATTCCCTCAAGCGATGCGCCTTGTGTACCTATTAGATTATGGCTGACAGGCAGTGAATAAACCCCGTTCACGTATAAAGGACCGGAAAACATCAGATCCGTAACTTTTCCTACCTCGCCCGCATAGCTGTTTTCAACCGGCAGAATAACAAGGTCGCATTCTTCTTCACAGACCGAATTATATGCCTTTTCAAATGAGCCGTAAGGGATGGGCAGCGCGCCGGGGAAAACCTTTGTTGCCGCGATATAGGCGAATGCTCCGACCGAGCCGTTATATGCCACCCTTGTTCCCTCGTTGAGACGGAACTGATATTTCTTGCTCAGCTCCATAAGAGTCTCACATAAGGATAAATAATAATCTTTGATTTCATTATTATTTATATATCCTGAATTTCTCTCAATTACCGCGGCTTCCTGGAATTTATCTTCAATCGGCAGACCGTATTCCTTTTTATATGCCGCTACTTCGGCGGCAGCGTTCATTCTCTTTTCAAAATACTCGGCGATTTTTCTGTCCGCCTCTGCAATTTCCTGCCTTGCTTTGCTGATATCGGGATTCATAATCATTATCCTTTCCCTTAATAAAATAAGCGGCTCCGTACGAAACAGAACCGCTTTGGTCTTATACTAATCTGCTTACGTCGGTAAAATTATCCTTTTTGGGTGCGGAAATAAAAGCCCGCAAAAAAGCGAACGTAAGCGTATGAATATGAATTCCCTTTTGCTGAAAGTTTCATTCCGGGAACTCCTTCCTTAAATCTTGTAAATAACTTTATCACGTTATCGCAAATATGTCAACAATTTTTTTGCCGGAACTTTTTTGAAATTATTCTGAACTTTAAGTTACATTTAAGTTAAGCGGGTTATTATGCAGTCAAAGAAACACGAAGGAGTGACTGAAATGTTCAAAACCAGCTTTGCCAGAACTGAAATAAAATACCGTCTTTCGGCTTCGCAGTTCGATTCTTTTTTCTCATCTCTTTCGGGAATAGCTCATATCGATGAATACGGAAAAAGTAAAATAATGAATATATATTATGACACACCCGATTTCAGAATGATAAGAGCATCGCTCGAAAAGCCGCTCTATAAAGAGAAACTGCGTCTGAGAACCTACGGCATACCCGGCAGAGAAACAAACGCCTTTGCGGAGATAAAGAAGAAGTATAAAGGAACAGTTTATAAGAGAAGAATTTCGATGCCCTATTCCCTCGCTCTTGATTATCTCGCGGGCAGGACGCCTTCGCCTGTGAAAAACCAGATTTCAAATGAAATTGATTATACTATGAAAATCTGGGAAAATCTCAGCCCCGCCGCGGTTATCAGCTATGACAGAATAGCGCTTGCCGGTGACAGTGATCCGGATTTAAGAATCACCTTCGATGACAATATCCGCTACCGCACGACCGCTCTCGACCTGACTTACGGAGACGGCGGAAAAGAGCTGCTTAAAGAAGGCGAAAAACTTATGGAACTGAAGGTGTCCGGCTCGGTTCCGCTGGAAATAGCACGCCTGCTGTCCCGTTACGGAATCTATCCCTCCGGTTTTTCAAAGTATGGCAACGCGTATACGGAATTTTCATCGACGAAAACCAGAGATAACGCAAGAATCATTACACCTGTTTTAACAAAGGAAGGAGTCATAAGATATGCTTGATAATTTATTGGGAACCGTTCTCGAAAACGGCACATTCACAGGAATCACTTTTTTACTCGTCACCGCGGTTTCCCTTCTTCTCGGCGCGGTAATAGCGTTCCTTTATACAAGGCAGATAAAAACCACAAAGAGCTTTGCGATAACCCTCGCACTCATACCGGCAATAGTTCAACTCGTGATATTGCTTGTAAACGGCAATATCGGCGCGGGCGTCGCCGTAGCCGGCGCGTTCAGTTTAGTCAGGTTCCGCTCGGCGGCAGGCAAGGCGCAGGAGATTACCGCGGTATTCCTCGCAATGGCCGTCGGCCTTGCGACAGGTATGGGATATATCGGCATAGCTGCGATTTTCGCCGTCGTGATTTCCGCTATCCTGCTGATTATGAGCAAGTTCCTTGATAAAAAGGAAGAGGGCTTCAGAATTCTTAAAATCACCGTTCCAGAGAATCTTGAGTTTGAGGGCGTATTTGAAAATGTGCTCGCCGAATATACCGATTACCGTGAAATGACCGATGTGAAAACAACGAATATGGGAACTCTCTATAAGCTGACATATAAAATTCAAATGAAGCAGGGTGCATCACTTAAAAATTTCATTGATTCCCTCAGGGAACAGAACGGAAACCTTGAGATCAGTTGCGGTTATCCGAGCAGCGGCGAAGGCGAACTGTAAAAACAATTTAGAAAAGGAGAATTATTATGAAAAGATACATTAAATACATTGCGATTATTGTTTCGGTTATTCTGGTGGCAATAACGGTTACTGCCTGCTCTATTAATAAAAACAATACCGATAATCAGACAGATACATCGTCAGGAAAAACCTCAGAGGTTAAGACAGACGCGGCGCAGAGCGACTATTTCACCGAGCGCGATCTTGACCCTTCTTATGAAGAAAAAGACGCGAAACAGCTCCGGCCCGGAAACTCCGGCACGGCTATCACCGAAGAAGGCGTTTATATATTGTCCGGCAAGTATGAAGGAGGAGTTATCATTGATGCAGGTGAAAGCGCAAAGGTTCAGCTTGTACTGAATAACGCAGAAATCACGAATTCAACCGGTCCCGCAATATATGTGAAATCGGCAGATAAAGTATTCATCACCCTCCCGGAAGGAACCGAAAATACGCTCACTGATTCAGGCGAGGAATACACGCAATCCGGCGAAAAAAGCATTGACGGCGTGATATTCGCCGACAGCGATCTGACACTCAACGGCAGCGGAAAACTGTCCGTAACAGCGGGTTACAAGCACGCAATAGTCAGCAAAAAAGATCTTACAATAACCGACGGCAGCTATGAAATAACGAGCGCGGAAAAGGCGCTTGAGGGCGAGAATTCAATCAGAATCTGCGGCGGAGAATTCGTAATAAAGGCAGGCGACGACGCTCTGCACGCGGATGAAGAAAACGATAAGGATAAGGGCTTTGTCTATATCAGCGGCGGCAGCTTCAATATCGAATCCGATGATGACGGCATTCACGCGGTGACGGTCCTCACGATAGACGGCGGAACTTTTATTATCACGGCTCACGAAGCGCTTGAAGCCACGCAGGTAATAATCAATGACGGCGAAATCTCAATCAGCGCCTCGGACGACGGTATCAACGCTGCGAAGAAGAGTGAACTCTATGACCCGAAGGTTGAGATTAACGGCGGCAATATTAAAATCGTTATGGGGCAGGGCGACACCGACGCTGTCGACTCAAACGGAAGCATAGCGGTAAACGGCGGCTCTCTCAATATCACCGCTCAGTCAGCATTTGATTTCGAAACTGAAGGCAAAATCAACGGCGGCGAAGTGACTGTAAACGGCGAAAAGATTACTGAGATATCCAATCAGTTCGGTGGTGGTATGCACGGCGGACAGGACGGATTCGGAAAAAGAGAACCTATGACTGATGAAAACGGCGAAACGCTCACAAGGCCGGATTTCAAGAACTTTACAAATGAAAACGGTGAAACTTTAAAGCGGCCTGAGAGGGGAGAAAGACCTCCTCAGGCAGAAGGGGAAACTCCTCCCGAGCCACCGACTGGCGAAAATCCTGCTCCGGCTGAACCTAGCTCGGAAAGCACAACAATCTGAATATAAAAAGCAAAGGGACTGTCGTGGACAGTCCCTTTAATAATTGATTTGATTAAAGAATCGAGAATTTAATTATGAGCGCAGCGAATACTATTGAAACCATCGAGAGGAGCTTGATGAGAATGTTGATTGACGGTCCGCTTGTATCCTTGAAAGGATCGCCTACCGTGTCGCCGACAACAGCGGCTTTGTGATTCTCAGAGCCCTTGCCTCCGAAGTGTCCGCTCTCAATGTATTTCTTGGCATTGTCCCAGGCACCGCCCGAGTTTGACATGAATACAGCCATCAGGAAGCCGGTCGCCGTAGCACCCGCGAGCATTCCGACAACGCCGGTGCATCCGAGAACCATACCTACGATTACGGGAACGATGACCGCGACGATGGTCGGCAGGATCATTTCGTGAAGGCTGGACTTTGTGCACAGGTCAACGCATTTCGCATAATCCGCGTCCGCTTTGCCTTCCATAAGGCCTGCTATTTCTTTGAACTGGCGGCGGACTTCGATAACTACACTCTGGGCCGCTCTGCCGACAGAGTTCATGGTCAGTGCCGCAAATACGAAGGGAAGGCACGCGCCTATGAAGAGACCGATAAGAACCGAAGGATTGTTTATGTTGAGATTTGCTATCTTCTCAGCGCCCCCGGGAAGAATTTTTACTTTATCAATATAGGATGCCATCAGCGCGAGCGCTGTGAGCGCAGCGGAGCCTATTGCGAAGCCTTTGCCGGTAGCTGCCGTTGTGTTGCCGAGCGAATCGAGAGCGTCTGTTCTCTCACGAACGGATTTGTCAAGCTTTGCCATCTCCGCGATGCCGCCGGCATTATCTGCTACGGGGCCGTATGCGTCAGTCGCGAGAGTGATGCCGAGAGTTGAGAGCATACCGACCGCTGCAAGAGCAATGCCGTAAAGGCCGTGAGCACCGTCGTCCCGACCGCCTGAAACAAAGTATGCCACAAGGACGCAGATTGAAACGATGATAATCGGAATCAGAGTTGAAAGCATACCGACCGAAAGGCCGCTGATGATGATTGTTGCAGTTCCCGTCTCGCTTGATTTTGCAAGATTCTGAGTAGGTTTATAGCTGTCGGAAGTGTAATGCTCGGTTGACTGGCCGATAAGCACGCCCGAGATAAGGCCTGCAAGAATCGCGAAATACAGATGCCAGTGCTCTTTGCCGAGCAGGAAATATACGAGTGGAAGAGAAACAACCGCTATGAGAATCGCCGAGAGATTTGTACCCTTTGAAAGCGCCCTGAGCAGTTCCTTCTGTGAGGCGTTTTCTTTTGTTCTTACAAAGAAGGTGCCGATAACCGAGCAGAGCACACCGATTGCCGCTATGCACATCGGCAGAGCCATTGCCTTGAATGAAGCATAAGCCGAAACGCCGAGAGCGCAGGATGAAATAATTGAGCCGACATAACTCTCATAGAGGTCTGCACCCATACCCGCAACATCGCCGACATTGTCGCCAACATTATCTGCAATAACCGCAGGGTTTCTCGGGTCATCCTCGGGAATTCCCGCTTCAACCTTGCCGACAAGGTCCGCGCCGACATCCGCCGCCTTGGTGAATATTCCGCCGCCGACTCTTGCAAAAAGAGCCATTGACGAAGCACCCATTCCGAAGGTCAGCATAGCGCCCGTAACTTCATTGTCGGGAAGCTTGAATACAAACTTGAGCAGGAAGAACCAGAGGGTTATATCGAGGAGGCCGAGACCTACTACGGTGAAACCCATTACCGAACCGGCGTCAAAAGCGACTCTGAGACCTTTGTTCAGCCCTTCGCGGCAGGCGTTTGCGGTGCGCGCGTTGGATGCAGTAGCGATTTTCATTCCTATAAATCCCGAGAGGCCCGAGAAAAAGCCGCCGGTCAGGAACGCAAACGGTACATAGGGAGTGAGAAGTTTCAGAAATGCCATAACGCCGAGAATGACAAAAATCACGGCAAAGAAGATGATGACAATTCTGTACTGCCTGTTGAGATAGGCGTTTGCGCCCTTGCGCACAGACTGTGATATTTTTTTCATAATGTCGGTGCCTTCATCGAATTTGAGCACCTTCATTGACTTGAGCACCGCGAAGAGAATTGCAATCAGTGACGCGGCTCCTGTCATACATACGATTATTTTTTCCATTACATCAACTCCGGTTTTTAAAAGAATTTACAGCCATCTCACGAAAAAATGCCTCTTTTAATGATTAATTATCATATCATATTAAATTAAAATATGCAAGAAGTTTTATTTAAAAATTCATTTTCTCAAAAAAGCTGTTACCTTTTTGCCGACTTTGACGTATAATAAGTGAAAGGGCAAATACGGCACCGCTCTTTCGGAAAGGGGGAACCTTATGGACAACGGTGCAAGTAGCTACCGCCGTTTTCTTGAAGGTGACGACCGGGGCCTCGCAGACCTGATTGAAGAATACCGCATGCCGTTGCAGATGTTCCTTTATTCATTTACCGAGAACCATGAAACTGCAGAGGATGCGGCGATAGAAACCTTTGTGAAACTGGCAACCAAAAAGCCAAAGTATAACGGGAAAGCCTCATTCAGAACATGGATTTTCAGAATAGGCAGAAATACAGCCGCCGATATCATAAGAAAAGCAAAAAGGCACGAAACGGTAAATCTTGAAGGCTCAGAAAATCCGGCGGTTGATAAGGAACAATCACCCGAGGAATTATATATCAAAGAGGAGAGAAACCGTCAGCTCCTGTCTTCAATGAAGAAGATTAAGAGCGAGTATTATGAAGTCCTCTGGCTCAAGTATTTTGAGAATCTTCAGGTGAAGGAAATCGCCGCGATTATGCGCAAAAACGAGGGAAATACAAAGGTTCTTCTGAGCAGGGCGCGCGAGGCGCTGAAAGTTCAACTCGGAAAGGATGGTTTTGATTATGAAGACTAACGCGGAAATATACGATATTGTAATGGAACGCAAAGATGAATTCGAAGTTCATCGTCGTGCAAGAAACAGGCGCGTCGGCGCAATAGGGTCGGCAGTTCTCGCTGTTGCTGTTTGTGTTACGCTCGGCGTTGCCGCAAAAAACGGTTCATTGAAGGCAGTCACCGCCGCCGGATCGCAGAATGCCGCCGGATATGAAGGCAGTGAGATTATACCGAGCGAAGATATTTACGGCGAAGAGGCCGAACAGACCGCTGTGTCAAAGGCGGATGATGATAACGCCGCCGGAAACCCGAATGAAACAGAGTGGACCGGCAAGGAGATGCAGACAACTGATAAAATTTACAGCGGTGCAATTGTTCCCGGTGAATCATCCGGCTTTATTGATAAGGAAGATATTGAAAAAGGAAAGAATACGAAGTCACAAAAAGAGAACACAACAGCTTCTCCCAATGACAACTCGGGCGGAACCTACGGCGGAGATGGGGTAGGCGGGTGGTATATTCCCGCTGTTCCGGCCGTGTCGGGCGCAAAACCCGGGGTTAGAATAACCGGTGAAAAGATTACCGATGCCGAAGCAAAGGCATATTTCGCGGAGAATACCTGGATCGTTTCGGCTCTCTCGTCAAGCGGAGTTCCTGCGGATAATCTGAAGTTTTCCGATAAGGGCTACTGCCATGTCTCATATGACGGCACAGAGGGCAAGCAGCTCGAGGTTAGGCAGAATTTCAGGGATTATCTTGTGTATAATAACGGAAAACTTGTCGCCATTGTTACCCTCACTAAAGAGAACGGTAAGCTCAGCGCAAATCCCGCATTCGGCGGCCCTCATTTTGATGATTACAATGCGTTCCTTCAGAAGCACAAGGGCGAAAAGCTGCTCTTTGTCTACTCCGGCTTTATGGAGATAGTCATCACTCCCGACGGCGAGGCCGTGAATCCCCAGGGTTATGATATGTCCGGATATCTTGACGGCCTTGACAATCCGTATAAATATTTCTACTCCGAAGCCGCAACCTATACTCCGTAAAAAAACCACGCCGCATCAACCGATGCGGCGTAATTCTTTTGCTTATTTGCTGAATCTGACTTTGTTCTTGATTTCGTCTTTGACTTTCGAGATGAAATCATCGAGTGACATTTCGGCTGTTTCGCCTGTATCGCGGCTTCTGACACTGACTATTCCGCTCTCCGCCTCTTTGGCTCCGATTATGAGCATATAGGGAGCACGGTCAATCTGCTGTGCCTCGCGGATTTTATATCCGATTTTTTCATTTCTGTCATCGAGCTGAACTCTGATATCGGCCTTTGAAATTGCCTCATAAACCTCTGTTGCGTAGTCCATGGTCTTCTCAGAAACGGGAAGCACCTTGACCTGAAGAGGAGCGAGCCAGACCGGGAATTTGCCCTTTGTTTCTTCGATGATATATGCCATGAACCTGTCGAGCGAGCCGAGAATTGCGCGGTGAAGTACGACGGGTGTCTTTTCGCTCTGGTCGCTGTCGATGTATTTGAGATCGAATTTCATGGGCAGGCAGAAGTCAAGTTGGCAGGTCGAGAGGGTATATTCGGCGCCGACTGCGGGGGTAACATTTACGTCAAGCTTCGGACCATAGAAGGCGGCTTCGCCGATTTCCTCTGTAAAATCAAGACCTAGATCGGTCATAACCTCGCGCAGTGCGCTCTCCGCCTTATCCCACATTTCGTCATCCTGATGATACTTTTTCTTATCCTCCGGATCGCGCAGAGAGAGAACACAGCGGTAATTGGTAATTCCGAAATCCTCATAGACATCGCGGATAAGAGCGACTACCTTGGCGACCTCATCTTTGATTTGCTCGGGTGTGACAAAGAGGTGTGCGTCATTCTGACAGAAATGGCGGCCTCTCTCAATTCCCTTGAGCGTGCCTGATGATTCAAATCTGAAATCGTGGGCAATTTCGCCGATACGGATGGGCAACTCTTTATATGAATGAGGCTTGTTGGCGTAAATCATCATATGGTGCGGGCAGTTCATCGGGCGCAGAACAAAGCTTTCGCCCTCGACCTCCATAGGCGGGAACATATTCTCTTTATAATGGTCCCAGTGACCGGAGGTCTTATAGAGCTGAACAGTGCCGACACAGGGAGTCATAACATGATGATAACCGAGTTTGCGCTCTTTATCCTTGATATAGTTTTCAAGTTCCTGCCAGACGGTATATCCCTTTGAAAGGAACATCGGAAGTCCTCTGCCGACAAGCTCGTCGGTCATGAAAAGGCCCATTTCCTTGCCTATCTTGCGATGGTCGCGCTGCTTGGCTTCCTCGACGGCCTTCTCATATTCTTCAAGCTCTTCCTGAGTCTGGAAGGCGACACCGTTGATTCTGGTGAGCATCTTGTTCTCGGAATCGTTTTTCCAGTAAGCGCCGCTCTGCTGAGTGATTTTGAAGGCCTTGAGAGCCTTGGTATAGCAGACATGGGGGCCGACACACATATCGATATAATCGCCCTGCTGATAGAAACTGATGACGGCATCCTCATCAAGGTCGCCGATATGCTCCTCCTTGTATTTTGCGCCGCGCTCGTGCATGAGCTTGACAGCTTCGTCCCTCGGCAGGATGAAGGGCTTAACGGGGATATTCTCCTTGACTATCTTTTTCATTTCCTTTTCGATAGCTGCAAGGTCCTCATCGGTCAGTTTTCTGTCGCCGAGGTCAACATCATAGTAGAAGCCCTTTTCGGTCGCGGGGCCGTATGCGAAATCCGCATCTGGCCAGAGGCGCTGAATTGCCTGAGCCATGCAGTGAGCCGTTGAATGGCGAAGGACATGCTGAACTTCTTCGGGCGGACATTCCGCAACAGTTCCGTCTCTGTAAATGATTTTCATATCTTTATCTCCTTTGAGAATTATTCACGTTGCAATAAATAAAAGCACCCCTGTATCACAAGGGTGCTTTGCACGGTTCCACCTTGAATTTAACTCTTGGCCCTTAACGCGGGAAACGGCTCCGCTTGTTTCGCGGGCGGCTCGGGAGCGGTCTCCTCCGCTGTCACACAATGCGCTTTCAGCCGGGGCGCATCTCTCTGGGGTGTTCCGCTACGGATTCGGTCTCCTTCTCTGCCTTTAACGGAATATATTATATAACCGCTTTCAATAAATGTCAAATGTTTTCTTTTGCTTTATCCTGCCTGTATTTCTCCGCCTGGAGATTGAACATATAGGCATAGGTGCCGTTCTTTTCCATCAGTTCGGCGTGAGAGCCGCTTTCAATGATTTCGCCGTCTGCCATCACATAGATTCTATCCGCGCCGACCGTGGTCGAAAGGCGGTGCGATATGAAGATGACGGTTTTATGCTCAGCCGCTTCAAGCATTGTTTTATTCAACTCATACTCGGCAATCGGGTCGAGATTTGCCGAGGGCTCGTCGAGAATGGCATAAGGGCAGTCTTTATAAAACGCCCTTGAAACCGCCATTTTCTGGCTTTCTCCGCCCGAGAGCATAGTTCCGCTTTCGTCGAATTCACGCAGAATTTCCGTGTCAACGCCGTTCTTAAGCGGCTTCGAGAATCCGCTGTGTTTTAGTGCCTGAGTAACTCTGTCTTTATCCGGATTCACATCCAGCGCCACATTTTCTCCTATGGTGCAGGCGTAGGTCTGGAAATCCTGGAAAACTGCGGCGAAACGGTTTTTGTGGGACTCGAGTGTAACATCCTTGATGTTTTTGCCGCCGATAAGTATTTCGCCATCGCTTGCCTCATAAAGACGCAGGAGCAGATTCGTCAGCGTTGTCTTTCCGGCTCCGTTGTAGCCGACAAGTGCAATCTTTTCATAAGGCTTAATCGTCAGATTGATATTCTTCAATACCGGATGATCGCTGCCGGGATATGTGAAGCTCAGATTCTTGATTTCGATTGTTTCCGGTTTTTCACATGAGGCGGTCTCTTCGCCGCCCTTTATTTTCGGTGTGCAGGCAAGGAATTCGCGGTATTTCTCAATCATCTTTCCTCTTTCCGAGAATACCATGAGCGCCGTTACCGTCAGGAATTCTATTGAAATCGCAATCTGATATGCGCCGTTGAAACTTGCGACAAAATCACCTGCGCCGATGTTGTGCTTCACGAGCACGCAGTATCCGAGATAGGCTGGAAGCACGAACATTAATCCCAGCACATCTATACCCGTCTCCTGAAGTCCGGAGAAGAATGAAATCTTTTTCCAGTATTTATTCTGGTTTTCAATAACGGCATCTGCCGCCTCGTTATACCGGTTAATCAGCAGAGGGCTGATATTATTCATACGCACTTCTTTTGCGTAATCCTGAAGATAGAAAATACGCTGGAAATAATCGGATCTGTGGTGAAGTTCGGCATTATCTTTGCGCCTGCCCATATGCAGATTGCCGACTATCCCGCTAAAAGGCAGGAAGATAATTACCGTAACTACAATTATCAGCAGGCATATCGGGTCAATAGTGAAAATGACCGCGCCTATTGTGAAAAGCAGCACAAATTCCGTGAAATAATTTCTCACGAAGTTTAGCAGATTCTGAATGTTATCTGCGCTCGTCTCGATAGTGAGGATAAAATCATTGTAAAACCCGGGATTGTCGTATTCCTCCAGGTCAATTTCACGAGCTTTTTCATAGAGCTTTTTGCACAGGCCTGCCGAAAGCTTTTCTTTGGCGATGTTCCAGTAAAACTCCATGTAGAGCCAGGAGAGCAGATGGGATATAACAAGTATGGCTGCAATTACTCCGACGCCGATCCAGATCCGCTCAAGATTCTCTCCGCTCTCGACAACATCGATAATGTATTTCATTCCAAGCACGCTGATAAGCCGCCCCGGGACTCTCAATAACAGTCCGTATATCAATTCCAGAATGACAAATACCGGTGAAATCGAGAACATCAGGCGAACGAAATAAATCATATGCCCTATCATTGAGGTGGTATTCTTAAGTTTCTTCATCTCAGCCCACCTCCGCTTTTCCGTAGGCTTCAGCCTGATGATTGAACATTTCCGCGTATATGCCACCTAAAGCAAGAAGCTCGGTATGATTTCCGCGCTCGGCTATTGAACCGCCGTCGAGCACGATGATTCTGTCCGAGAGCACGGCGCTCGAGAGACGGTGGGAGATATAGACCACTGATTTGCCTTCGGTAGCCCTGACAAGATTATCATACATTTTGTATTCGGCAACCGGATCGAGCGCAGATGATGGCTCGTCGAGCACAGCAATCTCAAAATCGTGAGCGAAGAGACGTGCTGTTGAAAGTTTCTGGTTTTCGCCGCCCGAGAGACCGACGCCGTTTTTGTCAAATTCCTTTGTCAGCACGGTTTCGCCCTTATCGGGAAGGGTGGAAATCTTATCCCATGCGCCGCTGTTTTTCATCGCTTCCTCGGCAAAGGCACGGTCGCTGTCTTCGCACACTCTGCATATTACGTTCTCATTGACGGAGAGCGCAAAATTCTTATAATCCTGGAAAACCGCGCCGAACAGCAGACGGTATTTTTCAATATCGAATTCTTTTATATTTCTGCCGTTGTAGAGTATTTCACCCTCGGTCGGATCATAAAACCTCATCATCAGTTTTACGAGAGTAGTCTTGCCCGCGCCGTTGAGGCCGACAACGGCAAGTTTCTCTCCTTTGTTGAGGGTAAACGAAACTTTTTTAAGAGAATCGGTTTCGGCGCCGAGATAGCGGAAGGATACATTCCTGAATTCAAGAGATTCAAATTTACCGGGGATCTCTTTTCCGGAATTAACTCCCGGCTCATAATCAAAGAACTCTCTCAGATTGCTGAAATACAGAGCGAGCTGTGAAATGTTGTTGAATGCGCTGACAAGCGAATTTGCGGCACGGTTGACCGAGTTTATTGAACTTATGACGACCGAAAAAGCAGAAATCGTCATTGTATCGGTATAAATGAACTGACCGCCTGCGAGGGCATAGGTGCCGACAGTCGGCAGAAATTCGGAGAAAAATGAGCTGACAGTGCTGTAAATGAAAAGAGGAAAGCCATATTCTTTGTAAATCATTATATTCGCCTTTACCGCGGCTTCAAATCTTTTCATCATTACGAGGAAAATATTGGAGGTGCGCATATCTTTCGAATATTCGCGCAGAAAAACAGTGCGTTTGATATATGCCTTCACTCTCTCATTGCCGGTCATCGCCAGGTCGCGTTTGTAGAGCTTTCTGCTCTTCGCGAGTTCAACTGCGAAAACAGCGGTTGACGGAAGCGTAAAAAGCAGATACAGAGGATTAACCTGAATAACCGTTATAATAACAAGAATCAACGAGAATACAGTGCCGAAAATCGAAGCGACACTGTTGCAAAGAATATGGAAATAGCCCCTGTCGGTTATATCTGTCGCACGCTGATATTTATCATAAAACTGCGGGTCTTCGTAATTTGCGACATCGAGGGAAAGGGCCTTCCTGAATATAAGATTATTCAGCTTTTTGAGCACAACCTTTACGGAAGAGTAATTCACATAGCTTCCATACCATGACAGAGCTTCGCACAGCACCGATACTGCCAGGAACATCAGCAGGTATTTTATATACTGCGAGAAATCGCCCCTCGAGTCAATGACAGTGAGCAGCGTCTTGAGAAACAGTATGTTCTTTACATACACATGAAAAAAGCTCGACGAAAACTGCATGAGCAAAGCGCTCATCGGCAGACGCTTATCGGTTTTCAGGATAAGCTTCAGCGCCCAGACAACATTTTTGACGACCGGCGCCTTCTCTTTCTGGAGTTTTATATACCTCATCTTTTCACCCCTTATTACTATTATGACAAATACATTTGAATTATATCATCGATATGATTATGAGTCAATTATCAAAAGCGCATTTGAAAGCCACATAAATGAAGAAAAAACTGCCGAGGCTGTTGCCCCGACAGTTGCAGTGCATATTGATTATTTGTTTGCGAGCCACTCTTCTGCTTTCTTGGCGCTCATGCACTTGATATCTTCCTTGGTGTAGGGGGATTCTTCGCCGCCGTTTACATAGAGGAAGAAATAACCTTTTTCGGTCTTGTAGAGAGTCTCTTCGTAGCCGGCGGGATCGCCGAATGTGCCTACGGTTACCTTCTTGATGAGTTCGGATTTTGAGGTATCATACTCTCTCTTGGAAATAATCTTTTTCATAGTTTGCTTCCTTTTTCCTTTGAAGAATTTTAATTAAAGTATATTTTTATACTGTAGTTTAATTTATACTATAAATATTAACATAGTATGAACAAATCGGAAAAAGCTGTATTTCTATACGGTCAATCTTGTGAAAATGCCTAAAAAAAGAATAAATTAATGTGTAAAACGACGGGCGGGAGAGAATAATAAAAAGGCACGGATTATTCCGTGCCTTTTATCACATATTCAGTGTTTTATTGTATGAAGCTCTGACTGCGTCTATGAGTGCAGAACGGAAATTGCCGTTTTCAAGTGCTCGGACTCCCTCTATTGTAGTACCGCCGGGGCTGCATACCGAATCCTTGAGTGCCGCCGGAATCTTGCCGCTCTCGAGCATTAGCTTTGCTGCTCCCTCAACCATCTGAGCCGTGTAGAGATATGCTTTATCTCTGGGAACTCCGATATCCACCTGACCGTCCGCCAGTGCCTCAATCATAAGATATACCCAGGCTGGGCCGCACCCGGTGACAAGTGAATAAGCGTCAATCTTTTCTTCCTCGACCTTGTCGAGCTTTCCCGAAGCACTCATCGCGTCTATAAAATAATCGTATTCCTGCTCGCTTGTGAGTTTATTCCTCGCGCAGAGAGTCATTGCCGCGCCGACAGATGCAGCGACATTCGGCATGATTCTTATAACAGGGCATTTAACGCCTGCAAGCGATTCGATTTTTTCAATTTTCGTGCCTGCCGCCATAGAGACGAGAATGAATCTGTCATCCCTTGCGCTGAGCAGACCGCTTATTTCAGCGAACATCGCGGGCAGAGTCTGGGGCTTAACGGCGATGAATATATATTTGCTTTCATCGGCAACCTTATGAATGTCACCGCATTCGCAGCCGAGTTTTTCCGCAAGCGCCTGCGCTTTTGAAGAATCAGCGTCACAGATTACAACTTCATTTTCGCCGACTTTATTGCAGATTGCCTTTGCGAGTGCGGAACCCATATTGCCCGCTCCGATAAATCCGAATTTAAACATTTATCTCACCTGTCCGTTTCCTTTAATAACATAATGATAAGTCATCAGTTCTTCAAGTCCCATCGGGCCTCTCGCGTGCATCTTCTGGGTTGATATTCCCATTTCGCAGCCGAGCCCGAATTCTCCGCCGTCCGTGAATCTTGTGGAAGCGTTTACATAGACCGCCGCGCTGTCTGTGTTGTTGACAAAATACTCCGCTGCCGCGCTGTCTGCGGTGACTATTGCCTCGGAGTGTTTTGTCGAATGAGCGAGGATATGATCAACCGCTTCTTCAACCCCGTCAACCACTTTTACTGCGAGAATGTAATCAAGAAACTCAGTGTCAAATCCGTCTTCGCCGGCCGGAGTACCCCCGATTATCTTCTCAGCCTTGTCGTCAACGACAAACTTTACGGGATTTTCTCTGCCTTCGGTAAGTCTTTCTTTGAGTGCCGGCAGGAATTTATCGGCGATTGCCTTGTCAACCAGGCAGACCTCACAGGCGTTGCATACCGAGGGACGCGATGTTTTCGCGTTATCAACTATATTGAGCGCCTTCTCAATATCCGCGGTCTTTTCAACATATATGTGACAGATGCCGGTGCCCGTTTCAATGCAGGGAACGGTGGCATTCTCCGTGATTGCCCTGATAAGGCCTTTGCCTCCGCGTGGAATCAGCAAATCAATCTGACCTCTCGCACGCATCATTTCGTTTGCGCTCTCTCTGGTGGTATCGTCAATCAGCTGAATAACATCGGGGTTTATTCCAAGCTTTTTAAGCCCTCTGCGAAGCGCCCCGATAATCGCTTTTGAAGTGCGGTATGCTTCTTTGCCGCCTCTCAGCACGCAGACATTTGAACTCTTGAAACATAATACTGCGGCGTCGCTTGTAACATTCGGACGGCTCTCATAAATGATTCCGATAACGCCCATAGGTACTGCAACCTTTTGAATGTTAAGTCCGTTGGGACGCCCGATTTCTCTGATTATCCTCCCGTTGGGATCGGGCAGGGCGGCAACCTCGCGCATTCCCTGAGCCATTCCTGCTATCCTATCTTTTGTGAGAGTCAAGCGATCAATCATAACGGGCGAAATCTTATCTTTTGAAGCATCAATATCAGCCGTGTTTTCCCTGAGAATTTCATCGGCGGAGTTTTCGAGCTTAAGCGCCATTTCTTCTATCGCTCTGTTCTTCTGTTCCGCACTGAGCGAACGGATTGACGGTTTCGCACTGACTGCGTTTGAAAGTATCTGAGAAGTAGTCATTTTATTTCCCTTTTCCGTAAAATTTAGTGCCGACCGGCTTTCCTTCGACTGTATCATAAAGGGCCTCGGGATTGTTGCTGTTGATGATAACCATATCTATGCCCTTTTCCGTAACTGTCTTTGCCGCATGAATTTTGGTTTCCATGCCGCCCGTCCCGAGAGCGGTGCCTTTGCCTTCGGCCATTGCTTCTATTTCGGGGGTGATTTCCTTCACCTCGCTGATGAGATTTGCGTCGGGATGTTTTCTCGGGTCGCCGTCATAGAGACCGTCGATATCCGAGAGCAGTATGAGCATATCAGCGCCGACGCTGACCGATACCGTCGCTGCAAGCGTATCATTGTCTCCGATTGTGAATTCCTCAGTTGAGACTGTGTCATTTTCATTGATAACCGGTATTACTCCGAATTCAAGCAGCTTATTTAAAGTGTTGCGGAAATTATTGTGATTCTTTTCATTTTCAATATCGGCATAGGTGATGAGAAGCTGGGCGATATTGTGATTGTATTTTGAAAACTCCTGATCATAAATATACATCAGCTCGCACTGGCCTGTTGCCGCGGCTGCCTGCTTTGCGGAGATATCATCCGGCTTTGAACTGAGATTAAGCTTGCCGACTCCCATTGCGATAGCGCCGCTCGAAACGAGAATTATCTCGTGACCCGCATTTTTAAGATCGGAAAAGATTTTACAGAGTTGTTCAACACGTCTGATATTTATCCTGCCCGTTTCATAGGTCAGGGTCGAAGTTCCTATTTTAATGACCGTTCGCATAAGTATCCCTCCGTTTCAGGTCATTATATCACATATATTTTTATCTTTCAAGAAATATTATTGTTGTAATATATATAATAACGGTATATAATAACATCATAAGTTTCGGAGGGAATGGTTGAATTGAATCTTAAAGTAATTGCGGGAGTACTCATACCTTTGCTGGGAACGACTCTCGGTGCAGGTGTGGTATTCTTTATGAAAGGCGAGATGTCGCAGACTCTGCGAAAGATTCTGACCGGTTTTGCCGGCGGAGTAATGGTCGCGGCGTCATTCTGGAGTCTGCTTGAGCCGTCAATCGAGGAATCCTCTTCTTACGGTAAATTCGCATTTTTACCGGCGGCTTTCGGTTTCCTTGCCGGCATAGGGTTTTTACTTCTGCTCGATATCATAACTCCGCATATGCATATTGATAATCAGGCGGAGGGACCTGAAAGAAAAGGAATGAGCCATAATACAAAGCTTTTCCTTGCGGTCACGATTCATAATATCCCGGAGGGAATGGCGGCCGGAGTTGTGTTTGCCGGATGGCTTTCGGGCAAGACCTCTATCAGCATGACCTCAGCTCTCGCACTTTCGATCGGTATTGCGATTCAGAACTTCCCGGAAGGCGGCGTTGTTTCGGCGCCCCTGCTTGCCGGCGGAATGAAAAAATGGAAGACGTTTATTTACGGCGTTATGTCAGGTGTCGTCGAGCCGATAGCGGCGATAATCACCATAGCGGCAACATCGGTTATTGTGCCTGTATTGCCTTATCTGCTCGCATTTGCAGCAGGCGCTATGATTTATGTTGTTATTGAAGAACTTGTTCCCGAAATGGCGCAGGGCAAGCACACCAACGTTGGCACAATTTCCTTCGCGCTCGGCTTTGTACTGATGATGATACTTGATGTTGCCTTGGGTTAATAATTATTATTAATTGAAAATCCCGCAGGGTCTGATTCCCTGCGGGTTGATTTTATATATTCAGATTTACCGCCTGCGGCTTATCATATGAAGGCTCGACAGGCTTATTTTTTACTCGGTCGGAAGCAACAAATATATCATTTGCGCCGGTCACAAAAAAGAAGCAGATTTCACCTGGGCGGATACCTTCCTGGTTATTCTCTTTTCCGGTTTTGAGTCCGGGACAGTATGCTTCACACTGCAGTCCGCTTCTGAGCGTCGCTTTTGCCTTCACTCTGCCGGAACCGTTTTTGCCGCTGACTATCTTGATTTCGCTGATTTTGCCGAGAGCGAGCGCAACCGGGTCTTTTTTGAGAAAAACAAGCAGATAAAACAGCATAACGGTAACAAAAACCGCCGCCGGAATCAGTGATGCAATGCAGAGCGAATCAAAAGAATTTTTTCTTGACCTTATGATTATCGTGAATATAACGGATACGATAAGCATTGCAAGAATTATACCCTCTCTTTTCAAAAAGGTTATCCGCTTTGCACTGAGATAAATTCTGTATCCCGGAGATTTCAGAAATCTGTCTCTTTCCTGCGCGGAGCAACCGAAGGCTTTTAGATTCGGACGCTTTTCCTCGTCCTTGAGCAGCAAAAGTACGGTCAGAGCCACTGCAATGACTATCCCGAGAAGGGCCAGAATTTTATGAATCATATATTCACCTTATTTAATCTTTTCAATGACTTCGCCGCTTGTCGGCTTTGCGCCGTCGATGAATTCCTGAACTGCCTGAGCAGAGGGCATTGCCGCTGAGCAGGAATGAGCGGAAACAAGCATGGAAGCTGAAGCGGTAGCAAATTCAAGTGCCTTGTCTATTTCTTTGCCCTGAAGCAGAGAATAAATGAATGCGCTCGCATAGCCGTCTCCGCCGCCGAAACCCTTGAGCATCTTTACGGGGAACGGTTTAACTTTATAAGCCGAGCCGTCATTTACATAGGCGCATGAGCCTTCTTTGCCGTGCTTGATTATGACAATCTTATTGCCGTATGAGAACCAGCGGGCAGCGCTCTCCTCGTCGTCGGCACATACTCCTTCAAGTGCCTCGGTAAGATCATATTCCTCTCTTGAGCCGAGGATTATATCGCTGTTTTTCGCGGCAATCGAGTAATAGAGGGAAATCTCGTCTTTGTTTTTCCATGTATATGATCTGTAGTCTATGTCAAAGATTACAACCACGCCGTTTTTCTTAGCGAGGAAAAGAGTCTTGAGTGCGGCCTCTCTGGAGGGAGATGCGCAAAGTGCTGTGCCTGAAATCACAACAGCTTTCGCCTGTTTGATATAATCTTCATCAACGTCATCAACGCAGACCTGAAGATCGGCTACGCCGTCGCGATACATAAGAATACTGCTCTGGGTGGGGGAGAGAATTTCGGTGAATGTGAGGCCCAAATTCTCACCGTTTTCGCATCTGAAGATATGAGAAACATCAATGCCGTCTGCCTTGAAATAATTCTCAACATAGTCACCAAACTGGTCATCGGAAACTCTCGCGATGAATCCGCATTTTGCACCGAGACGGGCGAGGCCTACCGCGATATTCGCAGGTGAGCCGCCCACATACTTGTTGAAGTTGGAACTCTCGCTGAGCGGCTTGTTCATATCTGTGGGATTGAAGTCGATGGCAACTCTGCCGATGGGGATAACATCAAACGGTTTTGTGCTGTCAAAATTGATTATACTCATAAAAATTCCTCCGAATTATTATTTGTCACGCTTTTCCGGCGCAGCCGAAAATTTCAATATGCTTCATTGCGTTTCTGTATGCGCCATCGACTTCGGACGCCTGCAGATCATAGTAGCCGCCGATTTTTCCTTCGGCGTAGGCGCTTCTGACCGAATTCTCAACGCTGTCAAAGGTTGCTGTCGCAATATTTATCTTATGTATTCCGAGAGAAATACATTTGCGGAAATCATCCGGCTCAATTCCTGTGCCTCCGTGAAGAACGAGTGGAACAGGAACGAGCGACGCTGTTTTCTCAAGAATATCAAATCGGAGTTTCGGAGTCTGCTTATAGTTGCCGTGGGCATTTCCGATAGCTACCGCGAGCGCGTCAACCTTCGTGCTCTGCCAGAATTCAAGCGCCTGGGCGGGGGATGTGCAGTTAATTGCAATATCCTCACTGCCGTCTTCGCTTCCGCCTACACAGCCTATTTCGCCTTCGCAGGTCGCGCCGTATTTCTTCGCGAGAGCGTTGACCTCTGCGGTCAGCGCGCTGTTTTCTTCAAACGGGAGATGCGAACCGTCAAACATAACGCTTGTGAATCCGATTTCGAGTGACTCCGAAATCTTTTCCGCCGTTTTTCCATGGTCAAAATGCACTGCAACCGGCATAGACGAATTTTTCGCCGCTGCCACCATGAGAGGACCGATTACCTCAAGGGGCGACTGCTTAAGTCTTACTTCCGCTATCTGCAGAATGGCCGGGCTTTTTGTTTCCTCGACAGCTTTCAGCACGCCGAGCACCATTTCCATATTTGCAACGCTGAAACTGCCGACTGCGTAACCGCCTTTTTTGGCTTCAACGAGCAGTTCGTTCATCCTGACGAGTGCCATTTGATTTTATCCTCCCGTAGTATATCAGAGCGCAGACCGCGCTTGTGAGCGGAAGAGTCAGGAGCATTCCCATACTTCCCGCAAGCGCCTGAAGAAGCTCTGCAATTATTTTTTCTTTGTTGATGACCTGCGAGAGATTCGCGTTATATGAAACATAGAGCAGAACGCAGGTCAGAGAACTGCCTATGTAGGCGAGCACAAGCGTATTTGCCATTGTACCCATCATATCTCCGCCTATTGTGAATCCCGATTTCATAAGCTGTTTCGGGGAAAGGCGGGGGGATTTCTCCTTGAGTTCATAGAGAGATGAAGAAATCGACATTGCCACATCCATAACAGCGCCCAGTGCGCCGACGATAATCATCGCGAAGATGATGCCCTTCATATTTATCGGGTTATCCGGATACAGCTGATAGAGATAAATGGATTCCTCCTCGAGCAGGCCGGTCATATTCAGAAATTTATCCATCACCGTCGTGATGAGCCCCGCACAGATTACACCGCTGAGGCATCCGATAGCGGCGCATAGTGTCTTCTTATTGAATCCGCCGATAATGGAGAGAGTCATAACCGTTATATAGAGGCAGATAAGTATGCTCCACAGATATATGTTTTTGCCGCCGAGAATCGCCGGAAGAAGCACACCGAATACTGCCATACAGGTAAGTCCCAACGAAACAATCGTCTTAAGGCCCTGTGATTTTGAAAAGAGAATAATCAGAATGCAGAAAATCGCACCGAGCCAGATTATCGGAGTGATTCTCACATAATCGCCGAAATAGTAAGATGTTGAATTGTTTTCTGTATAGGCCTCTATGAGAATCTTATCTCCCTCGCGAACCTCACGCGGGCTGAATGCGTAGGATTTATCAATCTCCTGAGTAACCTCAAGAGTTTTGCCGCGTAAATCAGAAGAGAGCGCTCTGGCGCTGAATGTTATCTTAACCGTATTTCCTTCGCCTGTTGCATTTACCTGCTGAGTATTGTCAATACTCAGCACGCTCGCCCTGATGGTCTTTCCTTCCATCTCTCCCTTGAAAACCGAGCCGCCGCCGACCACATATGCGTATGCGGCGATTATGATTACAAGCGAGATTACAGCCGAAAAAAACTGCTGAACCGTTTGTTTTTTCATATTTACACTTCTTTACAGTATTTCAATCAATAATAAATTATAACATTTTTATCAAAGAAATACAATAATATGAAAGAAAATTATGCTTAAGACAATTCAATCTCATAGAAGACAACATTATTCGCCTTGATTTCGGCAGGTATTACCAGATTACTGTCCTTGATTTCAAATTCAGTTTCGTGGGGAACAAGAGTCGATTTCTCGGCATATATCTTTTCAAGTTTTCCATAATAGATTTCCCGCGCCTTCGGATCTTTCAGACTGCCACCGATATTCGGGCAGTCGGGTGACCATTCAAAGCAGTCGTCGTCTATTCCGTATTTCTCCCTGTCCTTAATCCAGTCGTCAAAATAATTACAGTTTTCGTTGACAGTGTAGACGGTTGCTTTGACTTTTCCTTCATCAAGAGGAAGATTTTCAAATTTCAGATTAAGTTTCGCTGTTTTATCGTAATCGAGTTTATTTCTGAAATTATATGCCATTACCCTTAGTTTTCCGTCTTCGATTGATGAGAGTGCTCTTACTTCGGAGCCGAAAAGGAAGCCGCCGGGCCATCTTTGGGATTTAAGAATATCCGCGTTTTTCCAGCGCGAAATCAGATTTGCAACATGAAAACTCAAAGTGGGATTACCGCTGTTGAGGCCGTTCGATTTGTAACTCCACATTGAAAAATAATCAATGTTGTTCTCTATGCAGCGAGCGTAGATTCTCGCGTCGAGCGCCGCCTGCCACTGGAAGCCGACTGTTCTCGAAAGCAGCTGGTCGCTGTCTTTTCCTGGCGAGGAGCAGAGCACCCTGCCTTCATCAATGCCGTAGAAGAGATCGTTTAGTCCGTTCTTTTCCGCCGCCTTGCGAAGGTGGGCTATTGTGTCCTCGACGCTGAGTCTTTTGCCGGTTTTTCCGGGCTCATCTTCATAGTATGAAGCGGTCAGATAATTCAGATTCGAACCCTTTTCACCGGTTGCGTAATTCGTTCCGGAGGCGCAGTGCTTGATAAAAATGCGTTCATCCCAGTACCCTTCTGTCGTAGCCATTGAGTGAGCACCGACACAGACTTTCTCACCGATATTGTCAATCAGTGCCTGAACCGTATAATCATATATTCTGCAGAATTCTTCCGCAGTTTTTTCCGGAGTATCGCATCTGAACCAGTCCGCGTTTTCAAATTCGGTGAATACCGTAAAACGCCAGGTCAGCAGCTCGTCCTTCCCGAATTCGTCGGCGAGAGCCTTCGCCATCGCCGAGATATAGTTATAGTAAACATCATAGTTTTCGGGCGGGCAGACATTCACTTCAAATCCGCCGGTTTCGGGATTCGCGGAGAATTTTGAAGGAATATTGCCGAGCTTCAAGCAGGGTTTTGCCCCGAGATGCAGAATACCTCTGCAGTTTTCTATAAGTCTTTCAAAATCGTAATCGTCAAGGACCGAGCGGTCGTCCGGGTACCTGAAAAGATCTCTCAGGTCATTTCCGCCCGTGCACTGCATAAGCTGAATGTATTCTACGAAATCATAGATGTCGTTTTCTTCCGCGTTTTCCGCATTATAAAATGCGGTCCCCATTTCCCATACATTTACGTTGCTTACTTTGTTGCCCACTTTCCCTGCGGTCGCGGATGCGTCAAACACATAATTGTAGCTGCCGAGAGCTCCCGAGCAGAAGACCGCAGTAAGAAACGCGAGCAGAGCGGAGATTATTTTACTCATATTATCACCCGAAGATTATCATTTTTTCCGCTTCCTCACGCGTAAGCGAGCCGGGAGAGGCGGTGAAATTGCCGGGAATGGTATTCTCCCACCGTGCGGAAAACTTATGCGCCTGCTCGGGAGAAATTTTTACATTGTCAATCTTTACGAGAGAAGCTATTACCGATTTCACCTTATCAATATCATCGGTCATCTTAAAGAAATATTTTGCTTTTTCCGGCGAAAATTTCACGCATCTGTCAATGAACGGCGCGAAGAATGCGGCGCAGGCGGTTCCGTGTGGAGTGCCGAAGTTTTCGGTCAGAACATACCCGAGCGGATGCGGGAATGCCGTTCCGCAGGTGTTGATTACAAGCCCCGCAAGAATTGAACCGTAATAGAGCGGCTCTCTGAGACTCTCATCGACCGTCCCCGATTCTGACAGCGCGACAAGGCATTCATAAATCTGAGGAATCGCCTTTTCGGCATATATTCTCTCGACTCCCTCGCATTTTTCCGTGAAGAAGCCCTCGATGGCGTGCTCAAATGCGTCAAGAGCCGTCGAAACCGTAAAATTATACGGAAGAGACGCTGTATATTTCGGGTCGCAGAATGATACCTTCGCGTAGCAGTCCGGACCTTTTATGCTCTTTTTGAAACCTGTTTCATCATTTGTGAGAACCGAGACTGCCGTCACCTCGCTGCCGGTTCCCGCCGTTGTGCCTATCAGGGCAACTGGCAGAGGAGGATTGCAGCCCTCTCTCGAATAAATATCTATCGGAGCAAACTGCGGATTTGAAGCATAGAAGGCAATCGCTTTGGAGGCGTCCTGAGCGGAACCCCCGCCTATTCCGAGTATAAAGTCTGCCTTGAAATCATACGCAGATTTTCCTGCGGCATGGCAGGCGGAAATCAGAGGATTCTCGCCGATTCCGTTGAAAATATCATAAGAAATGCCTTCATTTTCAAGCGCAGTTTTCGCATCTGCGAGCGCGCCGGATTTTTCCGCTCCGCTTTTGCCGGTAACGATGAGGCATCTTTTGCCCAGTTCTGCAAGAAGGGCGGATTTTTCAATTACCGCGTTACAGCCGTAAATACAGCGAACGGGCATATAAACATCGTAAGTCATATAACGCCTCCTTAATTTTATAATTTAATTATAATTCCGTTGACTCAAAAATCAATAAAAACTTTCATTTTTTCATTGATTATTTTATAATATAGGTGTATTATATCTTTAATATATAATCGATATTTGTGTGCTTTTTGGTGTTAATATGAAAAAAAAGGCTCTAGTAGCAGTTGCGTTAATCATATTTGCATTCGCTGCAGTTACATATTTTGTTTATGCTCCGAAGTCGGAGTCTGTAGATTTCTTTGCGATGGATACCTATATGAGTTTCACTGTCAAAGGCAGAGCGGCGGATAAGGTAGCAGAAATAGTCAAAGAGAGAATCATCTGCCTTGATGAAAAAATACTCTCCCGTAAGAGAGATGGCAGCGAAGTGAATCTGCTGAATAAGAATCACGGCGGAAAACTCAGCGCAAAGCTCGGAAAATATATTTCAGACTTGCTTGATGTTTCTGAAAAAAGCGGCGGAAAATATGATTTCACTCTTGGAGCGGTCAGCGATTTATGGGGATTTGGGAAAGCCCCTGCCGTTCCCGGTGAAGATGAACTGAATGCAGCTCTGAATCTGGCCGGGGCGGATAAGCTTACGCTCAGCGGAAGCAATATTGAATTCCCGCAGGGAGTCATTATTGATTTTGGTTCCGCGGGTAAGGGAATAGTTCTCGATGAAATCAAGACGATTCTCGATGATTATGAAGTGAAAGAAGCAGTTATGTCCGCAGGAGGCAGTATTCTCGTTTACGGCAGCCGCGAATTTACCGTAGGCATAAAAGACCCCGAGGGCGGCAGCGGTTATATAGCCGTTCTTCACGTTCCGCAGTGCTGTGTTTCCACTTCCGGCAGCTATGAGAGATATTTCGAAAGCGATGGGAAAAAGTATCATCATATACTTGATCCCGAAACAGGATGCCCCGCAGAAAATTCACTCATAAGCGTCACGGTCATCTCACAGAGCGGAATTCTATCCGACGCGTTGTCGACTGCCTGCTTCGTCTGTGGTGTAGAGGATGGTATTGCTCTTTGTGAGGAATATGGCTGTGAGGCAGTATTCATAGATAATAATCACGGGATTTATGCGACAGACGGTATAAAGAATTCTCTCGAAATAACCGACGGCGCATACAGCTTTGCGGATGAGAAATAAACTTTTCAGAAAAACAGATTTGATAATAATACTCACGGTCGCGCTCGCGGCGCTTATCTTCATCCTTTGGCAGAGGAGTGGGAAGACGCCTCTTACTGCCGATATTTCCGTAAACGGGAAAACGGTGGAGAGTGTTGATTTATCGAAGGTTACGGACCGCGTTGAAATAAGGCCCGAGGGAACGGTCGATGTGCTTATAGTCGCGGAAAACGGAAGAATTCGTTTTGAATTCTCGGATTGCCCCGACAAACTCTGCGTTAAGCAGGGGGAATTATATCGGAAGGGGGACACGGCAGTCTGTCTGCCCGAAAAGACGGTTATTACCGTCAGAGGGTCAGAACTCGATGCCGTCACCTACTGATATGAAAAAAAACAATATCGCGCTTAAAACCGCGCTCGGCGGAATTCTCTGTGCACAGGCGCTCGCTTTGAGTTTTATTGAGAATCTTCTGCCCGCGATTCCGTTTATGCCGCCCGGGGCGAAGCCGGGACTTCCGAATATTATCGTTATGTTTGCTGCCGGTTCGCTCGGTGTTCCTCAGGCTTTTATAATCACGTTTGTAAAAAGCGGATTTGTATTTATTACAAGGGGAGCTACAGCGGCGGTTATGAGCCTGTCCGGCGGATTACTCGCCTGCACGGCGACAGTTATCCTTATGAGATTCTTCAGAGAAAAGTTCGGCATCATCGGCGTTTCCGTGACGGCTGCTCTCTGTCACAATCTCGGTCAGCTTGTCGCTTCCGTATTTGTTACGGGAAGCGCAAAGACATTATATTACGCACCGTTTCTCGCGCTTTTCGGTCTTGCTACGGGTATAGCAACAGGTCTTATATTCAGAGCGATTCTGCCCGCCCTCGAGAAGCAGAGAAAATATTTCTATAAGAGTTAATAATTCTGAAGCAATTCAGTTAAGTTTGGGAGGAGATCAATATGAGCAAGGTCCCCGGCGGAGTTCTGACAGCCGTTAAGAAAGTCAGAGGCGGCGTCAAGGTCGATCACCACAAGAATACCGCTGATATGGAAGTGGTGAGAATACCGACACCGGAAACCGTAGTTATCCCGATGCAGATGCATATCGGTGCCCCGTGTGAGCCGGTTGTAAAACCCGGCGATACCGTAGCCGTAGGTCAGCTGATAGGCGACACCGACAAGTTCGTCAGCGCACCTATTCACGCTTCTGTTTCAGGCACGGTCAAGGCGGTCGGCGATGTCAAACTGCCTAACGGCACGCTATCAAAGGCTGTCACAATCGAGAGTGATGGTGAAATGCGCCTTTGGGAGGGCATCGAGCCGCCCAAGGTGGAAAACAGGGAGGATTTACTTAAAGCCGTGCGTGCCAGTGGTCTGGTAGGTCTCGGCGGAGCCGGATTCCCGACCCACGTAAAACTTGCCTTTCCGCAGGATAAGGGAATAGATACGCTTGTCGTCAATGCGGCGGAGTGTGAGCCCTATATTACTGTTGACTATCGCGAGTGTCTCGACAATTCCTGGAATATCATTTCCGCTGTCTATACTCTCAAGGAGCTTCTCGGCTTCAAAAATGTCATAATCGCCGCGGAGGATAACAAACCCGAGGCGTTCAAGGTACTGAAGAATATCGCCGACAAGGATAACAACGATGACGATGCCGTCAAGCTCATGGTGCTCAAATCAAAGTATCCCCAGGGCGCTGAGAAGATGATGGTTCAGTCTGCGACAGGCAGAAAGGTCCCGCCGGGAAAGCTTCCCGCGGATGTCGGATGCGTCGTAATGAATGTCGCTTCCGTGTCTTATCTCTCAAGATATCTCAAATTCGGAAAGCCCCTCGTTTCGCGTTCGCTGACTGTTGACGGCTCGGCGATAGCAAATCCCAAAAACGTCAGGGTTCCGATCGGAACGAATATCGGCGAAATCATCGATTTCTGCGGCGGATTCAAGACTGAGCCCGCAAAAATAATTACGGGCGGACCGATGATGGGCCTTGCCATAGTCGGCACGGATCTGCCGATACTCAAGCAGAATAACGCGATTCTCGCGTTCGATAAAAATGATGCGTTTATAAAGAAAGAGACTGACTGTATTCGCTGCGGCTCCTGTGCCGCCGCCTGCCCGCTCTCACTGACTCCCACAAATATCGTCAGAGCAACCAAGGCAAAGGATACAGACACGCTCAAGAGAATCGGCGTCAATGTCTGTATGGAATGCGGCTCCTGCGCCTATTCCTGCCCTGCGGGCGTTCCGCTTGTTCAGTATATGCGCCTAGCAAAGACAATTCTCAGAGAGGAGGCGTCAAAATAAATGGTGAACGATAAAAAATTATATGTCAGCGCCTCTCCTCACGCGAGAAGCCGCAAGACAACTAGAAGCATAATGCTCGATGTCATCATCGCGCTTATTCCCGCCCTTATCGCTTCGGGCGTGATATTCGGTCTTCGTGCTCTTGTTGTGACAGCCGTTTCTGTTGTTTCCTGCGTAGTGTTCGAATGGGCATTCCGCAAATTCATAGTCAAGCGCAGCAACACAATCGGTGATCTGAGCGCTGTTATTACCGGCATTCTCCTCGCTTTCAATCTTCCGTCGGGTATTCCCTATTGGATGGTTGTGCTCGGCGATTTCTTTGCTATAGTAATTGTTAAGCAGCTTTTCGGCGGTATCGGACAGAACTTCGTAAATCCCGCAATCGGCGGCAGAATTTTCATGCTTCTCTCATTCTCAAGCAAAATGAGCGAGTGGACTGCCCCCAGAGCCGGTTTTATGAACCTCGGCGGTGTTGATGCTCTCTCGGGAGCAACCCCGCTTGTTTCCGACGACCTTCCGAAGCTTATGGATATGTTTATGGGTGTCAGAGGCGGTTGCCTGGGTGAGACCTGCATTCTCGCTCTCATTCTCGGATGTCTCTATCTGCTTATAAACAGAGTCATTTCCCCCGCAATTCCCTTCTCGTTTATCGGCACTGTCGCCGTTATTTCGGCAATCGCAATGCTTGTAAAGCACGAGGGTGCAGAATATATCGCTTATCAGCTTATGAGCGGTGGCCTTTTCCTCGGCGCTGTATTCATGGCGACCGACTACACCACAAGCCCGATAAGTACAAAAGGCAAGATAATCTTCGGCATCGGCTGCGGACTTATCACCTGTCTCATCCGCCTGTTCGGTTCTCTTCCCGAGGGCGTATCATATTCGATTATCATTATGAATATATTGACTCCGCTCATTGAGAGAGTCACCACTCCGAAACCCTTCGGCACTCCCAAAAAGGAGAAAGCGGAAAAGAAGGAGGCACAGGCATGAAAAGCATTAAAGATTATGTAGTCCCGACGCTGACTCTTTTCCTTATCTGCCTTGTTGCCGCCGCTCTGCTCGGCCTTACAAACGGAGTCACCGCTCCCAGAATCGCCGAGATAGAGAAGCAGCAGACACAGGAGGCAATGCAGGAGGTCCTGCCCGACGCCGCGGAATTCGGAAAAATCACAGAGGATGCTGAATCCGGCTGCTCCTGGGCCGAGGCTAAGGATGCCTCGGGCAACGTCATCGGCTATGCCGTAACAGCTGCCGGCAAAGGCGGATACAACGGCGAAATCAAGCTTATGGTAGGCATTAATAAGGAAGGCGCTGTTCAGAAACTCAGCTTTCTTTCAATTGATGAAACTCCGAGTATCGGTATGAAGCTGAAAACGAACGAGAGCTTCCTCGGTCAGTTCTTCGGAATCAGCGGCTCTGCCGCACTAAAGGTAAAGGGCGGTCAGATAGATGCCGTTTCGGGCGCTACCAAGACTTCCACCGGCATAACCGATGCCGTCAACAACGCTCTTATCTGTTATTCGAATATCAAAGGGGAGGTGAGCGCAAATGGCTGAGAATAAATCACTCGCGAAGGAATTCAGCAAGGGCCTGATAAAAGAGAACCCCGTTCTGCGCCTTGTGCTCGGAACCTGCCCGACACTTGCGGTTTCCGTATCGGTCACCAATTCAATAGGCATGGGTATTGCGGCGACTCTCGTTCTCGTCTGCTCCAATGTCGTTATCTCGCTTCTGAGAAAGGTTATTCCTTCCAAAATCAGAATTCCCGCATATATAGTTGTTATCGCTTCGTTTGTTACAATAGTTCAGATGCTTGTCAAAGCGTTTGTCCCTGCGCTCAATGACGCTCTCGGCGTCTATCTTCCTCTGATAGTCGTCAACTGTATCATCCTCGGCAGAGCGGAAGCTTTCGCAGGCAAGAATTCCGTTCCCGCTTCATTCCTTGACGGACTCGGAATGGGTATCGGATTTACCTTCGCCTTGATAGTTATGGCGACAATCCGTGAGATTCTCGGTGCAGGTACATTCCTTGACAGCATCGATTCTCTCACAAAACTTTTCGGAGTCACGAGTTTCACCGGCTTCACTCTTCTCAAGCAGCCGATAGCAATGCTGACAATGGCTCCGGGCGGTTTCCTTGTATTCGGTCTTGTTATGGCGGCAGCAAACAGAATCGCCGAGCATCAGGGCAAGCCTAAAGCGGAGCTCAGCGGTTGCGCCGCATGCCCGATGGCGGCATCCTGTGCGCTTGTCAAAAAGGATGAAAAATGCGAAACCGCACCTGCAAAAGAGAATGAAAAGGAGGAGAGCGCCGTATGAAACTTGCCGGTATTTTTCTGACAGCTATCCTCACTGAGAACTTCATTCTCTGTAAATTTCTCGGTATCTGCCCCTTCCTCGGCGTATCGAAGAAACTCAAGACAGCAATCGGTATGAGCACTGCGGTTATCTTCGTTATGGCCCTTGCCACTGCTGTTACCTTCCCTATAAATAAGTATCTGCTTGAGAAAAACGGACTTGACTATCTGCAGACAATAGTGTTTATCCTTGTTATTGCCGCTCTCGTTCAGTTCGTTGAGATAGTGCTCAAGAAATTCATCCCCTCGCTCTATGAGGCGCTTGGTATTTATCTGCCGCTTATCACCACAAACTGCGCTGTGCTCGGCGTTGTCCTTCTAAATGTTGACAACGGCTACAACTTTGCCGAATCGATGATTAACTCAATCGGCGGCGGTGCCGGATTTATGGTAGCGATGATAATGTTCGCCGGTGTTCGTGAGCGCCTTGAGGGATGCGATATTCCCAAAGCGCTCAAAGGCCTTCCAATCACTCTGATAGCTGCGGCTCTCGTCTCGCTCTCATTCCAGGGCTTCTCAGGCGTAGTTGACGGCATATTCGGATTATTCTCATGAGAAAGGCGGTAGAATATGGATTATAAACTTATAATTATCGCCGTCGCAATAGTTGCGGTAACAGGCGCTCTCGCCGCCCTTCTCCTTTCAATAGCATCAAAAGTATTTGCCGTTCCCGTTGACGAAAAGGCAGAAAAAATCAGAGAGTGTCTTCCCGGTGCAAACTGCGGTGCCTGCGGATTTTCGGGCTGCGACGGCTATGCCTCAGCTCTTTCAAAGGGCGAAACAACCGAGACCGCGCTCTGCAATCCCGGCGGAAATGAAGCCGCGAAGGCAATCAGCGAAATTCTCGGCGTAGAAGCGGGAACCGTTAAGCCCATGGCTGCGATTGTTCTCTGCAGGGGTCATAACGGAAACGCTCAGGTGAAACTCGAGTATCAGGGCGTCAAAAACTGTAAAATGGCATCGCTCGTTTTCGGCGGTCCCAAGGAATGTATCTACGGATGCGTCGGTTTCGGCGACTGTATGGCTGTCTGCGAATATGAAGCAATTCAGATTTGCGACGGAATAGCGAGAATCGATCCCCATAAGTGCAAAGCATGCAAAATGTGCGTCAAGACCTGCCCGAAGGGCCTTATCGAAATGCTTCCTCTTGAAGAGACGGAGGCGGCGGTTCTCTGCAAGAACCACGACAAGGGCGCCCAGACCCGTAAGGAATGCACCGCCGGCTGTATCGGCTGTATGAAATGCGTCAAGGCCTGCCCGAGCGAGGCGATTACGATTGACAGATTCTGCGCGAAAGTCGATTATGAAAAATGTATCGGCTGCGGAGCCTGCCACGCCGCTTGCCCCGTCGGAGCTATTGATCTCGTTACTTTAACAAAAAAATAAGGATTAAACTATGATTGCAACTCAGGATGTAGAATTATCATATTCAGGCAAAGCACTTTTCAAGCACGCGGATATTACTTTCACCCGCGGCAACTGCTACGGACTTATAGGCGCCAACGGCGCGGGTAAATCGACTTTTCTCAAAATTCTCTCAGGCGAACTTGAGCCGACCGGCGGCAAGGTAATCGTTACACCCGGCGAGAGAATCTCCGTCCTGCGTCAGGATCACTTTGCGTTTGATGACTGCGAGGTTATCCGCACGGTATTGCTCGGCAACAAGCATCTCTGCGATATTATGGATGAAAAAGACGCCATCTATGCGAAAGAGGATTTTTCGCAGGAAGACGGCATCCGTGTAAGCGAACTCGAAGAGGAATTTGCCGAGATGGGCGGCTGGAGCGCCGAAAGCGATGCAGAGATTCTTCTCAACGGTCTCGGAGTCACAAACGAATGGCATTATAAGATGATGAACGAGCTGCCGAACGACCTCAAGGTCAAAGTTCTGCTCGCTCAGGCACTTTTCGGAAATCCCGATATACTTCTTATGGACGAGCCGACGAACCACCTTGATATTGAGGCAATTACCTGGCTTGAGGAATTTCTGATGGATCTTGAGTCAACTATTATCGTCGTTTCGCATGACCGCCATTTTCTGAATATGATCTGCACCCATATCGCGGATATTGATTACGGCAAAATCACGCTCTATGCCGGCAACTACGATTTCTGGTATGAATATACCCAGATTCGCCAGCGCCAGCTCAAGGAGCAGAATAAAAAGAACGAGGCAAAGGCAGAGGAACTGAAAAAATTCATCGAACGTTTCTCCGCAAACGCCTCTAAATCAAGGCAGGCAACGAGCAGAAAGAGATTGCTTGAAAGTCTGGATTTAACAGATATGCCCGTCTCCTCAAGACGCTTTCCGTTTGTCAGCTTCAAGCCGGACAGAGAGGTCGGCAATGATGTGCTGACTGTTACGGGTATTTCAAAAGCAATAGGCGACCGTAAGGTGCTCGATGATGTATCGTTCACGATTCTGCCCTGCGAAAAAGTCGCTTTTGTCGGTACCGATGCCGTTGCAAAAACCACTTTGTTTAAGATACTCGCAGGCGAGCTCGAACCTGATGAGGGAACAATCAAGTGGGGTGTCACCACATCACAGTCCTATTTTCCTTCGGATAACTCAGCTTTCTTTGACGGAGTGGAGGATAATCTTATCGACTGGCTGCGCGGCTATTCCGATCTTGTGTTCGAAAGTGATGTCAGGAGCTGGCTCGGCAGAATGATGTTCTCCGGAGATGAAGCTCTCAAGAAAGCAAAGGTGCTTTCGGGCGGAGAGAGAGTTCGCTGTATGCTCTGCAAAATGATGCTCTCGGGAGCAAATGTTCTCATTTTCGATGAGCCGACGAACCACCTCGATCTTGAATCAATCGCGTCTCTCAATGACGGTCTCATTAAGTACCCGCAAACGATTCTCTTTACCTCTCACGATCATCAGTTTGTACAGACCGTTGCTGACAGAATCATAGATATCACCACGGGCCACCATTTTGATAAGAAGATGACCTATGATGAGTATCTTGAATTCCTGAGAAATAAAGAATAAATATAAATTAAGAAGCACAGCTTTAGAGGCTGTGCTTCTTTTATCAGTCATCGTCATCGTAGTTATCATCGCGGAACACGCTTATATTTGCGTATTCATCCTCGCCGAAGATAAGATGCTCGAGAATATCTGGTTTCATCGAGGTTATGTTGTCAACCCCGTAGCTGAGGAGCTCCTTAGTCTGGTCAATGCGGTTGACGGTCCAGATTGAAACATAAAGGTCGCGCCTGTGCATCATATCGCAGAGCTGCTTTGAACAGTTTCCGTAGGGTGAATTGACGCCAATCGCGCCCATTGCCTTGACTTTCTCGACCAGCGCCTTACCCACATCTCTGTCTTTCGCCTCTTCCTCCGTAATCTCGTGATTGAGATAGAAGGGGATAATTGAGGTTGATTTTACCTTCTCTATCCAGCCCTCACCTACGCCTGTATAGAATGCGCGGTCCTTGAGATTGTATTCGTGAATCATTTCATCTATAGCGGGAAGATTGGCGGTCGATTTAAGGTCGAGATTAATCTTGCATTTTCTGCTGCCTGCGATGATTTTGAACGCCATGTCAAGCGATTCGCCCTGCTTCATAGTCGGAGCGGAATTATGAATAATAACCGGAGTGCCGTCGGGCCTGAAAGAAACATCGAGTTCGATGCACTTTGCGCCGTGATAAATCGAATAGCTTACTCCCTCGAGCGAATTCGGCTTCTGCTTGAGTGCGCCCGCGTGATGGCAGACCGTGAAGCCGTATTGAAGTTCGGGGCATTCCCAGTCATCCGGCTTTTTTGGGAATAATTTGTCTAATATGGACATTCAGCAACACCTCAAATTGCATTGTAGCATAACTGCACTTAAAATTCAATTATTATTTATCAGCGTTTTTACATAAGTTCAATATCCAGATTGAATTCCGGCAGCCATTCGCCTTTACAGAGATCGCGTGCGCGGAAAAGCACGTTCCCGTCATAGACTTCAACTATAAAAGCGAGACCGTGGTCGTTGTTCCTGCCGTCCTTGTTATTGACACAGAGGGAGGGGATATTGACCGAGTGAATGTTTTCGCCGACCTTTTCGTAGGTGTATTCCCCGAAACCCGTGTGTTCGTGACCTGTCAGCAGAAAAACATTGCTGTATTTATCGAGAATTGCCTTGAGTTCATCGCTTTGCGGACCTATTGAGCCGGCGGAGTCAATCGGGCTGTTCCAGACCTTTGGCAGGCCGTTCGTATTCTTGAGCGGCTGATGAACAAGCACGAATCTCGGCATCCCGTCTTCAACCGAAGCGAGTTCCTTATCGAGCCATTCAAGCTGCTCAGGGCTTAGATAATTTTCTTCGAATTCGGTTCTGTCGGAGCCGAGAACGATGAATTTATATCCGTTTATTTCCTCACTGTAATGGAAACAGGTGTAGTCGCTGTCGCCGTTGAGAGTGTTGACAAATTCGCCGAATCTCGCGAGACTCTGCTCATAGACTCTAAGGCGTATATCATGATTTCCCTCGCAGGCAATGTGACGGACCTTCATCCCCATAAGTCCGTCAATGACGAGCGAATATTCCATCGCAAGCCCGTTTTCGGCAACATCTCCGGCGTTGATAAGAGCGTCAAGTCCCTCGGCATTCTGAAGGTCTTTTGCGCTTGCCTGAAAATAATTGTATCTCTCGGGCAGATAGTTGCTCACCTGCGGGTCTGCAATCGCCGCGAATACGAGATTTGCGTTGCCCGAAGGAGTTATGGGAGTTTCCGTTGAAGGGCTAATAAGCGCCGTGCCCGTGATTGAAAGATAGGCTGAAAAAATCAGCAGAAAAATCTTTTTGAAAACAGGAACAAGAAATGAATTCATTTTTATTCTCCTTTGTTCATAACTGAAAATATTATAGCATCTGAAACACGCTTTGTAAACTCAAATTTGAAGGTACATTTAACTTGACAAATTATTATCGTCATATTAAAATAATATAGTTAATAAAAGTTTACAGAAAGATGAGATTACTATGCAGATTTATGAAGAATTAAAGGCGAGAGGTCTTATCGCTCAGGTTACCAATGAGGAAGAAATCAGAAAAATGGTAAACAGCGGTCAGGCGAAGTTCTATATCGGTTTTGACTGCACGGCAGATTCGCTGACAGCCGGTCATTTTATGGCCCTTACTCTTATGAAGCGCCTTCAGATGGCGGGCAATAAACCCGTTGCGCTTATCGGCGGCGGAACTACCATGATCGGCGACCCTTCCGGCAGGACTGATATGAGAAAAATGCTCACCAAAGAGGATATCGACCACAACGCCGAATGTTTCAAAAAGCAGATGGAAAGATTCATCGAATTCGGTGAGGGCAAGGCGCAGATGGTCAATAACGCCGACTGGCTTCTCAATCTTAATTATATTGATATGCTAAGAGACGTAGGCCCATGCTTCTCGGTTAACAATATGCTGCGAGCCGAGTGCTACAAGCAGAGAATGGAAAAGGGGCTCTCTTTCCTGGAATTCAACTATATGATAATGCAGAGCTACGATTTCTACTATCTCTTCCGCGAATACGGCTGCAATATGCAGTTTGGCGGCGACGATCAGTGGAGCAATATGCTCGGCGGCACCGAGCTTATCCGCAAGAAGCTCGGCAAGGATGCTCACGCAATGACAATTACCCTTCTTACCGACTCTCAGGGCAAGAAGATGGGCAAGACCGCGGGCAACGCCGTCTGGCTCGATCCCGAAAAGACCTCGCCCTATGATTTCTATCAGTATTGGCGCAATGTCGGCGACGATGATGTTATCAAGTGCATCCGTATGCTAACTTTCCTTCCTCTTGAGCAGATAGACGAAATGGCTCAGTGGGAGGGAAGCAAGCTCAACGAGGCAAAAGAAATCCTTGCTTTCGAGCTTACCAAACTCGTTCACGGTGAGGAAGAGGCAAATAAAGCCCAGACTGCGGCAAGAGCGCTCTTCGGAGGCGGCGGAAGCAATGACAATATGCCTTCCACAAAGCTTGCCGATGAGGATTTCACAGACGGCAAAATTGATATTCTCTCGATTCTCGTAAAGACCGGAATCGCGAAATCCAGAAGCGAGGGCAGAAAGCTCTGCGAGCAAAATGGTGTATCTGTTGACGATGTTAAGGTCACCGATACCTACACCTCATATACCAAAGAGGCGCTCGCGGCGAATCCGATAATAGTTAAAAAAGGCAAAAAGATTTTCCATAAGGTTGAGGCTTAAATGACTCCTTACGCCGTATTCACGGATATTGACAATACCCTGACCGTCAGGGATCATATCATTCCGCAACGGAATATCAATGCCGTTAACGAAGCACGGCGGCTCGGGCATAAAGTATTCATAAATACCGGACGTTCTCTCGGAAACATACCGCCCGTAATATTTGAGCAGCTTGAATTTGACGGCGTGCTCTCGGGTAACGGAACCATGATTACCATAGGTGAAGAGACCGTATTTGAGCGATTCATGCCCGGGGATATCTGCCTGAAGCTTGTATGCTATTACTTTGATAATGACAATCTTTGGGCGGCTTTTGAGGGTAAAAAGCGCAGCTATACGATACCCGGCAGACCGAGAAAGCCCGCACCGCTTGAGATTCCGGTGAATTCTTTTGAAGAATTCCTTGAAAAATCTGCTGATGACGATATTCAGGTTATCGCGGGAAGCAAAGAAACCGACAGAGCGTTTCTCGATTCACTCAGCAAAGAGATTACTTATTTCACTTTTGACAGGTATTATGACATCGTCAGCGCCGGGAACAATAAATCCCACTCGATGCTGATGACTCTTGATATTCTCGGCATTCCGGTTGAAAACAGTATCGCTCTCGGCGACGGCGGAAACGATCTTGGAATGCTTCAGGCTGCAGGCACGGGTATAGCCGTTGCCAACGCTCAGCCGGAGCTTCTGAAATATGCCGATATGGTTACTCTTTCAAACGAAGAGGGCGGTGTCGGCTCGGCTATAGAAAAACTGATATTGAAAAGGGGATAATCAAATGAAAAAACCGCTGAAAGTTCTTGCAAAAACCGCAATCGGCGCAGGTGCTGCCTATCTTGTTATGGGCGAGCTGATGTATGAGGGAGTTCTGAATATTCCTCTCAATCACTTTATCCGCAGAAACGGCGCATTTGAGAATTCCAACGAAAATGAATACTGGGGTACCAACGATCTTCGTCACGAGGCAGAGGAATGGTATGATGCAAAGGCGGCGGGCGATACGGTTCTCGCCTCAGACAGATTAAAGAGAAACACCTTCGCAAAGGTCTATTTTCAGGAGGAAAAATCCGATAAATGGGCGATAGTCATTCACGGCTATTCATCCCGACCGCGCGGTATGGCGCACTATGCCAAGGTTTATTATGAGCACGACTTCAATGTGATTATGCCCCATATGGTCGGGCACGGCTCCGATAAGAGTAACTATACCTCGATGGGCTTCTATGATAAGCTGATTATCCTTGACTGGATTGACTATATCGTTTCTCTCAATAAAGATGCAAAGATAGTTCTTCACGGCGTTTCAATGGGCGCCGCCACAACTATGATGGCAACAGGCGAGAATCTGCCTTCAAATGTAGTAGCGGCTGTTGAGGACTGCGGCTTCACCTCTGCTTATGCGGAATACGCGAGCCAGGTAGGTCCCATGTTCCACCTGCCGGCAGGTCCTGTCCTTGCCGCAGGTAACATCATCTCCAAACTTCGCAGGAACTTCGATTTCAAGGAAGCGTCACCTATCAAAGCAATAGTTCACTCCAAAACTCCGACCCTCTTTATTCACGGTGATTCGGACACCTTTGTTCCGCCCAGCATGATGCCTGAGCTCTATGAGGCCTGCGGAGCGCCCGATAAGGATATGCTCGTCGTTCCTGGTGCATTTCATACCGCCTCCGCCTTCTTTGACAACGAGCTCTACTGGGGAAAGGTCAAGGAATTCATCGGAAAATACATAGAATTCTGAAAAGAACAGCCACTGAAAACATATTAAAACAAAATGCCCGCAGGAAATTGTCCTGCGGGCATTGCTTTTATTTGCGCTTACTGTCAAGAATCGCCTTTATTTCAGCGGACGCAAAGCGGTATTTCTTGTTGCAGAAATGGCATTGAACTTCTGTAAATTCCTCCTCAGCCATCTCCTCGAGCTCGCCGGTTTCGAGCGAGGCGATTCCGCGAGCAAAACGTTCTCTGCTGCAGTCGCATCTGTATTCCGGACTGAATTCATCAAGCAGATCGAGATCAAATGATTTCAATACGCTTCTGCAGATTTTTTCCGGGGTAAGACCGGAGGTCAGCATATTGGTTACGGGCGGAATACCCTGTATGCATTCCTCAACCTTTGTGATTGTGTCATCATCGGCGGTAGGAAGAAGCTGAATCATAAAACCGCCTGCAGCCCTGATTGATAAATCGGGATTTACAAACACTCCGAGCGCGCATACGGTCGGAGTCTGCTGACTCTGTGCATAATATGCCGTAATATCCTCGGCTATCTCTCCGCTGACTATCGGAACCTGACCGATATATGGCTCCTTAAGCCCCAGATCCATCATAACCGTCAATGTGCCGTCGGTTCCCACCGCTCCGGCAACATCGAGTTTTCCTTTGTTGTTGAGAGGTATTTCAACTATCGGCTCGGATATATATCCTCTGACATTTCCCTCGCTGTCCGAAACCGCGATAACAGGGCCTGCGGGTCCGTTGCCGTTTAATCTCACGGTCAGCGAATCGTCCTTTCCTTTCATAACCGCACCCATCATCGACGTTGCAGTGAGCAATCTTCCGAGCGCCGCGGAGGTAACTGCCGAGGTCTTGTGAACCTTTTCGGCAAATGCGACTATATCGGTTGAATCTATTGCCATGACGGTCAGTGTGCCGTCCTGTGAAATCATTCTTACCGCTTTTCCCATAATTACCTCTTCCTGGCCGCGAAAACGGCTCTTTCACTATCAGTTTTTACATTTTCAAAACTCATATCATCATATACTCCTATGATATCAAAACCCTCTTCTTTCAGCAATGCTTTTATCTCGCCGATCTCATAAGCGTATTCTGTGAAAAACTCGCTGCTTCTGCAATAGACTTCACCGTTATTCTCAAAGAAATCGAGAGTAATATCAACGCTGTTATCATCGTTAAGTGAATTCTGCCACGCGCAGAAAACTTCATCTGTTTCGGTGATAAAGCAGGAGTCTGCAAGTATTTCTCTGTGTTTATAAACGGTATTAACATCAAAAGCGAAGATTCCGCCCGGGTTCATAAAAAGAGATACTTTTGAAAAAGCTTCCTTTACTGCCTCTTTACCGTCAAGATGGTTAATGCAGTCGAGTACGCTTATTGCGCAGTCAACCGTTCCGTAAAGGTCAAGCTCCTCCATAGGCTGATTGAGCAGCAAAATGCTTTTGCCGGTTACTTTTTCTCTTGCGACATTCAGCATTTCAACGCTTGAGTCGACTCCTATCACATCATAGCCGAATGAATCCATCAGCAAACTCATCGAGCCTGTGCCGCAGCCGAGATCAAGCATGATGCCCGATGAAGCACCGTTATCGCTCAGCAGCTTATGATAATACTCTGCGCGGGAGGGATAATCGGCATCAGCCATCAGTATATCGTAATACTTGGAAAATGAATTATAAGACATTGTTTTCAATCCTTTCAGAACGCCGTTATTATATCATTTAACTCATTTTCCGTCAACAGAATTTACATTTTGTTAACCCATTACATTATATATAATTATATAATCATAATGATTAATTGTGTAAAGGATATGCTATGCTCGGATATGTGAAAGCGGATAAGCCGAATATGAAAATGGGCGATTACGAAGTGTATCGCGCAGTTTACTGCTCACTCTGCAACGCGCTGGGCAGGAATTATTCCGTCTTTGCCCGTTTGCTTCTGAGCTATGATTTTGCGCTTGCGGCTGTTCTTTGCCTCGCTTTGAGAGAGGAGTCCTGCGTCTTTGACCGCCGCAGATGCCCGCTGAATCCCGCAAAAAAATGCGCGTTCTGCAGAAGCAGAGGCGAGCTGGATCTCTGTGCGCATTGTGTTATTATTATCGCTTATTATAAGCTTAAGGATAACCTCGGGGACAGAGGAATACTCAAAAAAATCTTTTCTGCCCTTGCTTTTCCGATGATTTCGCTTATGCATAAAAAGGCAAAGCGCCTGGCCCCCGATGTAGAAGCAATAATAAGCGAAAGTATTGAGGCGCAATCAGAAGCCGAAGAAAATAACGATTGCGGGATAGACGAAGCGGCTCACCCTTCCGCTGATGCTCTCGGAAAAATCTTCGCTAACGGCGTCGATAATAACCGGCAGGCAATCTATAATCTCGGATATCTGACCGGCAGATACATCTATATTCTCGATGCTGTTGATGATTATGAGGACGACATTAAAAAAGGCAATTTCAATCCTTTTATTAAAGAATTCGGCCCTCTTGATACTCCGGATAGAATAGCTCTGTTTTCAGAGCGAACGGGAAAACTTCTCAATCATACGCAGGCACAGCTGCTTGATGTTAAAGATAAAATAGAATTCCGGCGTTTTGGAGCGATTCTAGAGAATATTCTTTTCGGCGGTCTTGATAAATCGGGAATGACTGTTTTGGGAAAATACAATCAAGACAAAAGCAGTGATAATAAAACATTTATCGTGAAATGAGGTGATAACGTGAGTAATCCTTATGATGTGCTCGGAGTGCCGCAGAATGCGACAAGAGAGCAGATAAACGCGGCCTACCGCGAAAAGGCGCGCATTTACAGCGAGAAAAATCAGATTAGTAAGCTCGACGAGCTGAATGAGGCTTATGACAGCGTTATCCTCAATGCCGGTTCATCGGGACAGAGGCAGAGCTCATCTTCATCGTATTCATACGGCTACAAAACCGTCAATAATTATGATGATATAATTGCAAAAATCAACGCTCACCGTCTCGAGGATGCACAGATCCTGCTTGACGGTATCCCGGAATCATCGCGCGACGCAGAGTGGTATTATCTCAAAGGAACAGTCTTTCAGATGAAAGGCTGGCTTGACCAGGCGGCAAATATGTTTGCGACTGCGCACGGGATGGATCCCAAGAACGGTAAATACAGACAGGCATATGAAAATGTCATCTCTCAGCAGAGCGGAGGTTATAAAGCACAGAGAAGCAGGTCATCCAATTCCGGTTGCGATGATTCGGTCTGCAGTATGTGTATGGGTCTGCTTTGTCTCGACAGCTGCTGTGAGTGTATGGGCGGCGACTGTATCCCCGGTTGCTGAGGTGAGCAAATGAAACAGAGTTCAAAATGTGCCATCGGCGGTATAGTAGCAGCTTTCTCGCTTGTTCTGATGATATCTGTTGCGGTTGTTCCGTTTCTGACCTATGCGCTTCCCGCGGTGGCGGGTGCGATGATGGTTTTTGCCGTGATGGAGATTAACAAGCGGTGGGCTTTCGGTATATATGTCACAGTAGCAATTCTCGGAATTTTTCTTGTCCCCGATAAAGAAGTTGCGGTGATGTATCTCGCGTTTTTCGGCTATTATCCGATACTCAAGGCCCTGATTGAGAGCAAATGTCCCGGAGTACTTGAATGGGTGCTCAAACTTCTGTCATTCCTTTCAACCATGGTTATATCGTATTACCTTATGATAAAGTTCATGGGAGTCACCATAGATGAAACCGAAACATGGGGAAAGTGGGCAATTCCTATTCTGCTCGCTATGGGTACTTTTGCATTTATAATCTATGATATTGCGCTATCAAAACTTGTCTATATCTATAACCTCAAGTGGAGAAAGCATTTCAGAAGATATTTTAAGTAAGGCGGTGTATTGCTTATGAAAGATACAGTCAGAATCGGCTTCATAGGTCTCGGAGGCAGAGGACAGGGCCAGCTCGGCGAGCTTCTCAATTGCGAGGGCGTGATTGTTCCGGCAGTCTGTGATAAATACGAAGATCGCGCAAACCGCGGAAAAGAAATAGTCGAGGAAAAATCAGGAATCACTCCCGATGTATATCTTGATTACAGAAATCTTATCGAGCGCGCCGATCTTGACGCGATTATGTGCTGCACCACCTGGATTACCCACGGCAGAATAGCGATTGATTCCATGCGTGCGGGAAAACACGTCGCCATTGAAGTCGGTGGTGCCGCGAGTATTGAAGAATGCTGGCAGATGGTCCGCGCGAGCGAGGAGACGGGCAAAATGTGCATGCTCCTTGAAAATTGCTGCTATGACAGAACTGAAATGGCAATCTATAATATGGTCAGGCAGGGAATATTCGGAGAGATAGTCCACCTTGAAGGTGGATATCGTCACGATCTGCGCGATGAAATATCACTCGGCAGAGAGAACAGGCACGGAAGGCTCTTTAATTTCCAGCTGAGAAACGGCGAGCTTTATCCGACTCATCAGCTTGGCCCGATTTCAAAAGTGCTCTCGATTAACAGAGGCAACAGATTTATTTCCCTTGTTTCAATGGCATCGAAATCAAGAGGTCTCAATGAGTGGATAAAGAAGAATAAGGGCGAGGAATATGACCTCGCCGGTTACGCATTCAATGAGGGCGATATCGTAACCACACTTCTTAAATGCGCCAACGGCGAAACTGTTACTCTTACCCATGACTGCTCGCTTCCCAGACCTTATTCGAGAAATTATGTTGTTCAGGGAACCAAGGGCATCTATCAGGAGGACGGCGACGGAATCTATCTTGACGGCGTTACTCCTATAAAAGACGGAGACTGGCGTCATGATTTCCAACGTTTCGAAGAAGATGGATACCTTGCAAAATATGAGCATCCTCTCTGGAAGAAATATTCAGAAGAGGGTATTCACGCTGGCGGACATGGCGGAATGGACTATTTGGTAATCTCCGCTTTTGTCGAGAGCGTCAAGCTTGGGGAGAGGCCTCCCATCGATGTATATGACACGGCAACATGGATGGCGGTCACAACTCTTTCGGAGCAGAGTATCGCAACCGGTTCGGCACCCGTACCGTTTCCGGATTTCACAAACGGTATGTGGATAGACAGAGAGCCATACAGGCGCGGTATCTTCTGCCTTGATGATGTCTGCAATGAATGCTTCGAGGGAGAGAATAAATGAAATATTATATAGGAGTTGACGGCGGCGGCACAAAAACCGCCTATGCCCTCTTTGATGAGAATAAAAAAATGCTTGCGAATGTTGAGGGAAAGGGCAGCAACCACGAGAATCTTCCCAGATCATTTGACGAAGCGAGCGACTATATAATTGAGGGGATTAACGATCTCTGCCGCAAGGCCGGAGTTGAGATTAAAGATATCTCTTTTACCTTGATGGGCCTTGCAGGAATAGATCACCCTTATCAGCACGACAGAATGTGCGCTCTTCTGAAAGAAAAAGGGCTCGGTAACTTTGAAATATTCAACGACGGATTCATCGTTGTTAAAGCAGGAAGTGAAACAGGCGCCGCAATCGGCTACAACTGCGGCACCGGCGTCTGCTGCAACGCCGTTGATTCAAGAGGCAACATGCTCCAGCTTATGGGTCTCGGTGATTTTACAGGCGATGTCTCGGGCGGCGTGAATATTGCGGTCAAGGCATTTGAGCTTGTTTATAATGAACTTTTTCTCAATGCCGAAAAAACTCTTATAACTAAATCAGTAAAAAAAGAGTACAGAATTGAAAAAAGGGAAGAATTGCTGGCTTTGGTTGAAAAGCTGGAAAACGGCGAAGCGGAATATATCAGAAATTTTGTCGGCTTCTTTTTTGAAGCTGCAAAGCGGGGGGACGGCCCTGCTCTCGATTACTGCGCCGTTATGGCAAAGAGGGGAGCGCAGGCGATTTCTGCCCTCGCGAATCAGCTTGAATTTGACGGCGATGAAATTGAAGTGGTCCTTTCCGGCTCAATTAACGTTAAGCTCGACAACGCGTTTTATATTGATATGCTTAAAAGCAAGGCTCAGGCATACTGCGAAAAGAGGCTCAAATTCATAAAGCTTACCGCGATGCCCGTCACCGGATGTATCAACTGGATTTTACAGGAATTTGCAAATTAAAAACGGAGATGATATAAATGAAAGAAATCAATGTTGCTGTAATCGGCTCCGGAAGCACATATTGCCCCGAGCTTATCGACGGCTTTCTCAAGAGACAGGATTCACTTAAAATAAAGAAGATATCCTTTATGGATATTGATGAGCGCAAGAGAACCATCGTAGGCAATCTCTGCATACGTATGCTGAAAGCTGCCGGACTCGATTGTGAAACGGTTCTGACCGATGATCTCGATAAAGCGCTTGAAGGCGCAGATTTTGTTATCACCCAGATAAGAGTCGGCAAGCTTCCCGCAAGATATCTTGACGAGACTATTCCGAATAAATACGGTCTTATCGGTCAGGAAACAACGGGTATCGGCGGATTCTTCAAGGCGCAGAGGACCATTCCAGTAATGAAGCACATCTGCGAGAGAATCGAGGCAGTCTGCCCTGACGCGTGGCTAATCAATTTCACTAATCCCTCAGGTATCATCACCGAATTCGTTCTCAATCACACCAATGTCAAATGCATAGGCCTCTGTAACGTTCCCATTGATATGATTGACGATATCAAAGAGGATGTCGGCGATGATATGGAATACACCTATGTCGGTCTCAATCATCTGAGCTGGATGACAAGTGTGCGTAAAAACGGTGAGGAGCTTATCGACAAGCTTATCGGCGAGGGCTTTACTCCCAAGGTAATGGCTAATATAAAGGACGACGGCTTCACTATCGAGAATCTCAAATCGATTCATGCGATTCCGTCATCATATCTTCAGTATTATTATTGCAGGCAGGCAAAGCTCGATCATCAGCTTTCCGGCGATAAATGCAGGGCTCAGGAGTGCATGGAAATAGAGGAACAGCTCCTTGAAATGTATTCCGATGAGGGACTCTATGTAAAGCCCGCTCTGCTTGACAAGAGAGGCGGCCACAAGTATTCGCTGGTTGCCGTCAATCTGATTGATGCGATAGCCAATGATATCAACGATATACAGGTTGTCAATATTAAAAACGGCGATACACTGCCTTTCCTGAAACCCGATGACGTAATCGAAGTCGCGTGCACAATCGGCAAAAACGGCGCCGTTGCAGTTCCTGTCGGGGATGTAACCAACCGTCATATCATCGGTCTTATGAGAACGGTCAAGGATTATGAGAACCTGACGGTTGAAGCGGCGGTTACCGGATGCGATGAAATCGCTCTCAACGCCCTTCTTCTTCATCCGCTTGTCGGTGACTGGGAGAAGGCATATAAATGCTTCAATGAAATGAAGCAGGCGCATAAAGATTATCTTCCGCAGTATTTCAAAGACTGAATGCCAGAATATAACATAAGCGCTCCCTCACCGAGGGAGCGCTTGAAATTTGTTTTAAGGTCCTACCGTCACTGAAGGCAGGCATCTGAAAAGCCACTTGAAGAATGCAATTATCTTCTTGAAAAATCCGGAATTTACCGAGATGCTGATGTTCGCGCGAAGCTCGTTGCCGGCATCGTTTTTCATTGTAACATTATCCGCATTTATTATTCTTGCGTTAAATACTCTGCCGCTTTTCATTTCACCGCATTCGTATGAAACGTAAGTGTTATCGCCTGCGGTAATGAATGTATCTCCGTCATAGAGCGCCACTTTGTAACCGGCGGGCACATTTTCGGCTCGCGCTGTTACTTTTACTATTGTGCGGTAGTCAACTGTTGCCGATGATTTTACAATCAGCGATGAGTTTGCTGTCGGATTTATATAATCATAAATCGCGTTTATTGTAATATCGGCTGCTCCGAGTGTGTATGGAGCCCATCTGCCTGCATATCCCGGCTTTTCGGGAACCGGCGGAGGAGTAATATTTTTGTTTTCAACCGTAAAACCCGCAGTTGAAACCGTCTTGCCGTCGGCAACGAATGTCGCGGTATAAACTATCGGACTGTATACTGCATGAACAATTATATCCGTGTTTCCGAGCGTGTAGTTTTCCCAGCTGCCTGTGTAACCGGTCTTTTCGGGAACGGGCGGAGCGGTGACCGAACCGGCTCCCTCTTCAAATTCTACGGTATTGATTATTTTGCCGTCTGCCATGAAAGTTACCGAATGTTTAGGTAACGGTAATCCGACTGCATTTGAGAATGAATTAACAATGAGATTATAACCGGATGCCGAAAGAAAATCGGCGGGTTTTGCAACAGGCGATCCGCTGTCGTTTGGATTTATACCGATAAGGTCGGGGTTTGTAATATATGAGACCTCGGTGGAGTTGTATTTATTATCCGGTGTCATAACGGACCCCGGCGCAATTATCAATTCGCTGAATTCACCCGGCGTGACAGTTTTACTGATTTCGAAATACAGAGAGAAAGCGTTAACATTTTCATATTGATTATATGCAGGTCTGATAAGTCTTATCAGTATTGCTCCGGTGCTGTCGGTTTTTGAGGCGGCGGGAAGAAGATTCTTCCCGTCCTTGAAAGTGCCTGCTCCGAGAAGCGGAGTGTTGACCGTAAGGACGTATTCTCCTCCGACCGGTTCCAATTTTTCAGTATCAAGTTCTAAAACATTGCTGTTATACTGAAAAAGGAAAGCCATTGATTTTACCGGAAAATCGGAAGTGAAATAAACATCCGCTCTGATTTTTTCTCCCGGTTCGCAGCATAGCACGTCATCAGTGTTCCCGTCCGAATCATAAAAAACAGTTTTGAGCGAAACGGTACCGGTAATATATTCATCCGCAGAGACAATTAATATTCCGACGGATGCAATAATCAGCGCCAGCAACAGGGCTGTCAATTTTTTCGGATTAAACATACCATAATACTCCATTATATACAATATATAGTATATCATATCATTATATATACCAAATGTCAAGCGGCGACCTTTTATTTCGCTAAATCTATTGACAATCAACTGCTTCTTTTTTATAATAATCTGTATAAATATTCACTTGGAAATTTATAAATATGAGGGGTAATTATGGAAGAGAAAGTCCGGAATAAAGATCAGACTCAGTCCGGTCTCAAGCTTAATGTGAAGACGATTATAGGCGTCTGCGCAATTCTGCTTGTGCTTATGGTTGTTGCCGGCACGCTGACACAAATAGTCCCGAGGGGCGAATATAACCTTGACGAGGCGGGGAAAATAATCGACGGCACCTACCATTCAGTCGAATTCAAGCTTCCGATATGGAAGATTGCACTCGCGCCGATTCTTGTATTTGCTTCAGAGAATATCACTACCGGAATCGCAATAGTTCTTTTTATCGTTCTCCTCGGCGGCACCTTCCTGATACTTGACGAGGTCGGGGTTCTCAAATACCTTATGGCAATAATCATCCGCAGATTCTCCGATAAAAAATATGTTCTTCTCGCGGTTATGATCCTTGTTTTGATGGCACTCTCGTCAATCGCGGGCATACTTGAGGAGACCATTACCCTTGTTCCGCTTTCGGTAGCAATTTCCCTGGCGCTCGGCTGGGATTCGCTTGTAGGTATCATGATGAGCTTCGGCGCGGTGGCTTTCGGATTCGCCGCGGCTACTTTTAACCCTTTCAATGTTGTAACGGTTCAGAAGCTCGCTAATATTCCCGTTTTTTCAGGAATATGGATGCGCCTCGTTATGTTTGCACTTTCTTATATTCTGCTCTTCCTGTTTACTTTTGCTTACGCAAAAAAAATAGAGAAGAATCCGCAGAAATCTCTCTGCTTTGATACAGATAAAGAGATGCGCGAAAAATTCAGACTTGACGATACCGAAACAATCATCAAGGATGAAAAAATCAAGAAGTCCAGCGTTGTATTCTTTATTTTTATGGCGTGCGCGCTCGTGTGCGTTGCCCTTGATTTCATTTTCAGTCTCAACGGTTATCTCTCAATGGGCGGAATGGCGCTGCTCTTTACATTCGGCGGAATTGCCGCAGGTCTTAAATCCGGTCTCAAAGGCAAAGAGGTTGCCAAGAGCTTCTTCAGAGGCGTCAAGACCATAGCACCCGCTCTCCCGCTGATTCTTTTCATTCTCTCCATTACCTATATCCTGCAGGAGGGCATGATAGTCCACACGATTCTTTATAAACTCTATGGCCTGATGAACGGCGTCACGCCTTACAGAGCCATTCTGCTAATCTTCGTGTTTGTTGCCCTGCTTGAATTCTTTATCGGTTCGGGGACTGCAAAAGCGTTCCTCATTATGCCGATAGTCGCTCCGCTCGCGCATCTTGTCGGAATTTCGGGCAATACGCTGGTTTTGACCTTCTGCATGGGCGACGGCTTCACGAATATGCTCTATCCCACTAGCGGACTCATTATTATTGCAATAGGGCTAGTCAATGTCTCCTACGGCAAGTGGATAAAATTCAGTTGGAAGCTTTTTGCTCTGCAGATTCTGATGAGCATTGCGCTTATGCATTTTTCGATCTGGATAGGATATCACTGATAATAAAAAACGGCAGTCGTCTGACTGCCGCTTTTTTTATTCAATCGCATATTCATATATTGCCGCGGCAACGCCGTTTTCGGCATTTGTCTTCGTTATATATTTCGCCGCCTGCTTCGTTTTTTCGTCTGCGTTTCCCATAGCGATTCCGTATCCCGCCGCTTTTATCATCGGTATATCGTTTCCGGCATCGCCCAGAGCCATAGCCTCATCTGCCGTTGAACCGATTTCCGCGCACAGAGCTCTCAGAGCGTCACCCTTGTCGGTTCCTGCTTTTGTGAATTCTATGCTTCTGCCGACCGAGCTGGTTACAAATATTCCCTCTTCGCCTCTGAGATATCTGTCAGCTTCAATGCAGATTTCAGGATCCGCTATATAGAAAATGACTTTTTCGATTCCGTATTCACCGTAAACTTTTTTGAAATCATCGGTTATAATTACGCCTTTTCCGAGCATTGCTTTGAATACAGGCGGAATCAGATCATAATCGATTTTCTGATTCTCGTTTTCGAGGGCATAGGCGACTCCGTCAATATACGCCTCGATAAAACCGCTTCTCTCCTTAATGAACGGCAGATACTTTTCGGCTGTCTCCGGCGGCATATTATTGCGGTAAATAATTCTATCGGCATGTCTGTCAAAAATTCCCGCGCCGTTTGAAAAGATTATATAATCAATTTCAGGTATCTGCGAGCATATATTGCCGACGGTTGACAGTGTGCGACCCGTTGAAATTGCAAGTTTTATGCCGCTTTCGTGCGCTTTTCTCAAAGCCGATTTATCTGTTTCGGCGACTGTCTTGTGATCGGGCGAGAGAAGAGTCCCGTCCATATCCATAGCAATCAGTTTAATCATAATATCTCCGTGCTTCTGTCAAGAATTCCGTTGATTTTAGCAATTGCCATTCCGTAGTTGGTAAACGGCACTCCGGCTTCAAGCGCCGCCTGACGGCGTGAATTCATCTCCGCTTCGCCGAGCATACACGCCCCGCAGTGAACAATCAGGTCGAATTCACCGAGATTATCGGGATAGCCGTGACCTGAAGTGAATGTGAATTCAAGATTTTTGCCGGTGTATTCTTTGAGCCAGCGGGGGAGTTTCACAGTACCGATATCCTCACACTGTCTGTGATGCGTGCAACCTTCTGCAATAAGAATCTTCGCGTTATCGGGAAGATTGTCTATTGCCGCTGTGCTTTTCAGGGCAGTGTCGAGAAAGCCTTTGTATCTGGCCATAAGAATTGAAAAAGACGTGAGGGGAATATCTGCAGGAACGAGTTTCATAACCTTACCGAATGCCTGCGAATCCGTGACAACGAGCGCAGGTGGATTCTTAAGCCCTTTGAGTGCGGCAGTCAGTTCATCCGGCTGCACGGTAACAGCTATTCCGCCGTGATCGATAATGTCGCGGATTGCCTGCTGCTGAGGCAGAATCATCCTTCCCTTCGGAGCGCTCTCATCGATCGGAGTCACGAGTATCACCGTATCGCCGTGCTTGATAAAATCCGATACTAAGTGAATTTCCTTCTCTTTTTTCGGAGCGATTCTCGCGATTTCTTCCTTCAGCGCTTCAATTCCTTCACCCGTCAGAGCGCTGGCATAAATTTTCCCGCCTTTGCGTGTCTCTGAAAGATCCGATTTGTTGCGTACGGTGATAAACGGAATTTTCCTGTCTTCGATAAGCGAAACCAGTTCTTTTTCGGCTTTTTGTAATTCGTCATTCTCGGTTACGATAACCGCGATGTCGCATGTTTTCAGTATTTCGAGCGTTGCCTGTACTCTGAGTTCTCCGAGCTCGCCCTCATCGTCGATTCCGGCAGTATCAATTATAACGACCGGCCCGAGCGGCAGCAACTCCATTGCTTTCTTTACCGCGTCGGCAGTAGTTCCCTTAACGTCGCTGACGAGCGACATCTGCTGATTTGTTATTCTGTTTACGAGCGAGCTTTTTCCCGCGTTTCTCACACCGAAGAATCCGATATGAATTCTTTCGCCCGAAGGGGTATCGTTCAATGACATAATCTTTCCTCAGAATCTGAAATCTCTGTCGCCGTTTTCTATTTTTACAAGGCGCTCGCGGACGATTTCCTGTACCTTCTCCTTGGGAATGTTGCCGATTTCTTTTTCTATCATTTCCTCGCCGATGCGTCTCGTATCCTCGCTCGCGTAGTCGATAAGAAATTCCTTGAGCGTCATAAGCGCATTGGGATGGCAACAGTTCTGAATCTGCCCTGATTTGCAAAGTGACATGAAGCGGTCGCCCGTTCTGCCCTCGCGGTAGCAGGCAGTGCAGAATGAAGGAATGTAACCGGTTCTCATGAGCCAGTTGACAACCTCGTCAAGAGTCCTGTTATCCGAAACGTCAAACTGTTCGGTATCATGAGGCCTCTCTTTTTCGGCGTAACCGCCGACCGAAGTTCTTGAGCCGCCGCTTATCTGGCTGACTCCGAGGCGTATTATCTTTGCTCTGACCTCAGGAGTCTCTCTGGTGGAAATAATCATACCGGTATAGGGAACGGCAATTCTTATACAGGCCGCGATTTTGCAAAACATATCATCGGAGAGAGAATTGTCAAATTCGGTCGGGTCGATATCATCCGCCGGTTTGACTCTCGGAACGCTTATCGTATGGGGTCCTACTCCGTGAACCGCTTCGAGGTGCTCGGCGTGCATAAGCAGACCTGCGAATTCGTATTTATAATTGTCGAGTCCGAAGAGAACACCGATTCCCACGTCGTCAATTCCGCCCTCCATGGCTCTGTCCATAGCCTCGGTGTGATAATCATAATCATGTTTCGGGCCTGTCGGGTGGAGTATTTCATAATTCTTTTTGTGATAGGTTTCCTGGAAAAGAATATATGTGCCGATTCCCGCGTCCTTGAGCTTTGTATAGTTTTCAACTGTTGTTGCGGCGATATTTACATTGACTCTTCTGATAGCGCCGTTTTTGTGCTTTATTGAATAAATGGTTTTTATGCAGTCGAGTATATACTCTATCGGGTTGTTGACCGGGTCTTCGCCGGCTTCAATGGCAAGACGCTTGTGACCCATATCCTGAAGCGCGATTACTTCTTTGGCAACCTCTTCCTGAGTCAGTTTCTTTCTCGGAATGTGCTTATTCTTCAAGTGATAGGGGCAGTAGAGGCAGCCGTTCACGCAGTAATTCGAAAGATAGAGCGGTGCAAAAAGAACTATTCGGTTGCCGTAGAAATCCTTTTTGATTTGCTCGGCCAGATTATAGATTTCCTCCACTTTTCCCTCGTCTTCGCAGGCGATGAGAACGCTTGCTTCCCTGTGGGAAAGACCTTTGCGAAGCTTTGCTTTTTCGAGAATTTCATCGATAAGCGCTATGTTGTTCTTGTTTTTCTCGGCATATTCAATAGTTTCGAGAATTTCGGCGTCGTTGATGAATTCCTCCGCCTTCATTGATTTCATATTATATTCCATTATTGTAATCTCCTCTGTCTGTTACAATTTCATAACCTGTTGATTTTATTCTTTCCGAAAGGCAAACTATACATTTTGCCGCCTCGTCACCCGTGCATATTTTGTTGTCATAGAGCAGGTATTTTTTTCTCGCGTGGAGAGGTGAAAGATTCGGCATAAGCACATTTGCACCGGCGAGAATACCTTTCTCCCTACCTTTGGGGTCAATCGTTCCGAGTGCAGTTGTCGCCGGCAGAAGCACGCGTGGCAGAGTAAGGCGTATAAGCGAGAGCAGGAAAACCGTCATCTCTGCCGTGCCGCTCTCATATTCTGAAAAAGGGGTATCCTTATGCGGTATAAAAGGTCCTATTCCGACCATATGCGGCTTGAATTCACGCAGGAATATCATCTCGTTAGCAAGGTCCTCTTCTGTCTGAAAAGGCGAACCGACCATAAATCCTGCGCCGACCTGATAGCCGAGAGATTTCAGCTCCGAGAGACACTTCATACGTCTTTCAAAGCTCATTGTGTCCGGATGAAGCTTGGAGTAATGCTCTGCGTTGCAGGTCTCGTGTCTTAGAAGATATCTGTCTGCGCCGGCCTCTTTGAGTGATTTATAACTCTCGTAGCTCCTCTCACCCAGAGAGAGAGTAACGGCGCAGTCGGGATGATTATCTTTGATTCGCCTGATAATACCGCAGAGAATATCATCGGTAAAATACGGGTCTTCGCCGCCCTGCATAACGAATGTGCGAAAACCGAGAGCGTAGCCGTCATCGGCGCAGGCGAGAATCTCATCAGCCGTCAGTCTGTAACGCTCTGCGGCGCTGTTTCCTGCGCGGATACCGCAGTAAAAGCAGTTGTTTCTGCAATAATTCGTGAATTCAATCAGCGCACGGATATAGACCTTTTTTTCGTAGTGCTTTTTTCTTACGACAATCGCTCTCTCAGCGGCATACCCGCGGATTTCATCTCTGTGACGTATCAGCGAAAGGTATTCATCCGCTGTCAGATTATTCTCTTTTTCAAGCCGGTCTATAAGCTGCTTATACATTTGAAAAAGCTGCTTTTGAGGACACGCCGTCGAGCTTTCCGATTTTACCGCAGAGGGTGTTGATCACATTCATCTCGGCGTCAATTACGATTGTTATGCAGTTGATACCCTTTGCTTTGTAGGGAATACCCATTCTGCCGATGATAAACTCACCGTATTCCGATAGAATCTCGTTGAGAGCAGACACGCTCTCAAGTTTTTCGACGATGATTCCGATAACTGCTACTTTTGTTTCCATATTACTATTCTCCTTAAAACAATAAACCGCGCCCTGAAGGCGCGGCACAATCGGTGTGTTTCGCTTAGGGTCAGAGCATCTCTTTCCTTCAGGTCATTCGCATTATATCATATTCGATTTATAAAATCAATAGACTGTTTATGAACAAAAAAGGGAACGCCCGCGGGCGTTCCGCCTGAAATTAATCATCATGATGTTCTCTCCAGTAATCCTCCGCATCCTCAAAGTCGTAGAAATCATCATAATACCAGTCATAAAAATCCTCTTCGTCGCGAAAATCCTTCGCGTTATAAGGATCATAATCCGGCTCTGTATGCTTTATGCGGTATCTGTATGAAGTCGTATATACTTTTGTGGTTGACGGTTCCGTCGTGCGGTAAGTGTATCGCTGAGTATAGGTTTCGAGCGCCTTTGTTGACGGTTCCTCGGTTGTTGCTGCGTTCGTAGTGCGGTATACCGTTGTACGCTCATCATTCCTGCTTTTTCTGGCGGGGATAAAAGACGCTACCAGCAGATAGAGCATCAGAAATATGAATGCTACCGAAAGTATTGAAACAAAGATTTCAAAACGGTTAGAATTCTTTTTCATAAAACCACGCTCCTTTTAGAGTATGCCTTTAATCAATCATCGAAACTGTCGTCATCGTCGTCAAAGAGGTCTTCGTCATCACTGTCGAAATCGTCATCATCCGAATCATCGCTGAAGAACCAATCGAAAGCGACAGCTTCTTCAAAGGTGTCTACATTCCCGTTCCCGTCAAGGTCAAACAGGGGGTCGTCAAAAAAGTCTCCGAAAAATCCCATAATAAATACCTCACTTTCATTATTTCAAGAGCTCATATGAACTCGTCCTGTGTCCAGCCATAATATTCTTCTGTTTCGCTCTGAACAGTTGATTCGCTGTCCGGCATATCCATACTCTGCCTCATATCTTTAAGCCCGAAATAAGTGATGATGCCGACTGTTAATGCAATTGACAGCCTCAGCAGAATCATGAAAAGTGTTCTGCTTCTCCTCATTTCATCACTTTCTTTCGCTTGTTTTCAATTGCATAATACCATACGGAAGAAGCAAAAAAAACAGCTTTTGCGGCAAAATAAATCCTCCTATTTTTCGCAAAGGGGGAAAACTTTTTTGGTTCCATTTATATTATATTGCATTTGTCTGTCCCATAAAACTCACTTTCAAATGATTTTATTCAAAATATTGCCAAAAAATGCAAAAAATGATAGAATTAATATAAATTATTCCGAATGGGGCTGAGAAGATGAAAATTGCTGTTGCCGGAGCCGGTCACGGAGGACTTGTCGCTGCGGCTCTGCTCGCTAAAGCGGGACACGATGTTACCGTATATGAAAAGAAACAGAAAAGCGAATTAGGTCACGACTGGGAGGATCGCTTCACATTCTCTCTGCTTGAAGAAATCACAGGGAAAAAGATTCCGGAAACCGCATGGCGATACAGAGGGGATTGTTCTTTCGTCAGTCCATCGCGTACAAGCAGTGTAGTCATTAACTATAATGATTCGAATCGTCAGAAGATTATGTGGCGCAAGTATCTCATCGGCGCTCTGCTTGATTTTGCAGGAGAGAGCGGAGTGAAATTCGAATTCGGAACAGATGTTATCGCTCCCTTGATAAATGACGGAAATGTTACGGGTATCGGCACATCAAAGGGCGAATGCAAATCAGATCTGGTTATAGATGCCGCCGGAGTTTTCTCTCCCGTCAGAACAAATCTTCCCGATTCATTCGGTATTGAAAAAATGCCCGCACGCGGTGATTTGTTCTATGCAAAGCGCGCATATTTAAATAAAACAGACGACCCCGCTCCGAATACACCTTTTGAGGTCTGCCTCTGTCACAACAGGGAGCAGGGGCTTTCCTGGTGCTGTGTAAATGAGGACAGTGTAGATATTTTAATCGGCAGAATCGATCCTCTTACCGAGAGAAAATTTGAGGAATGCGTTGCAGATTTCCGTCTGCTGTGTCCATGCATAGGAACGGATATTCTCCACGGAGGTCAGAGCGGAGTTATACCTGTAAGGCGACCGCTGGCTCTTATGGTTGCACCCGGCTATGCCGCTGCAGGTGACAGCGCATTTATGACAACTCCGATGAACGGAATGGGTATTGATCTTTCAATGAACGCCGGCCGTCTTCTTGCTGAGACGATAATCCGGAGCGGCAGCGCAGACATCGAAACACTCTGGGAATATAACAGGCAGTTTCATGTTAAATATGGTGGTTTTACTTCCAAAAACGAAGGCCTCAAGAATTCTCTTCTTGAAATGCCGGGAGAGGGTGTGGATTTCCTCTTTGACAATGGTGTTATCCAGTCATCCGACCTTGCGGGAGCAGGCACAAAAACAAGTGTCGTTTCACTGCTCGGGAAATTTGTCAGAGGCATGCGTAATCCGCCGTATTTCTTTGCAATAATAAAAGGCCTTATCAAGGGCGCAAAACTGAAGAAAGCACTTGAATCGGCCCCTGAGAAATATGATTTCGATACTGTTATGAACTGGCAGAATTCGATTAAAATAATACTTGTTAAAGTAAACAGAAAATAAAAATCTGGATTACCCGAATCAAACTGTGCATTTTGTGAAAATGCACAGTTTTTTAATTGATAGTTTGGTAAAAATATCAATATTTATAAAATTAAAATTTTACTTTATTTTTTGCGCCTTATATGATATTATAATTAACGGAAATTTTCGGGCTTAGGCCCGTAACCCGAATAACATAAGGGAGTGTATTTATGCAAAAGAAAATCAGCAGTGTTCCTTTTAAGGGGACACCCGAGCAGGAAGCAAAACTTAAAGCGTTTATCGAAGAGAACAAATCCGATCCCAGCCGCCTTATGGCAGTAATGCAGGAAGCGCAGGAGATTTACGGATATCTTCCCATGGAAGTTCAGCAGATGATAGCTGACGGTATGGATGTTTCTCTCGAGAAGGTTTTCGGCGTAGCTACTTTCTATGCTCAGTTTGCCCTTTCGCCCAAGGGTAAATATAATATCTCGGTCTGCCTCGGTACCGCCTGCTATGTCAAGGGCGCCCAGGCAATTCTTGACAAAATCTCCGAGGAGCTCAAAATCGGTGTCGGCGAATGCACACCTGATGAGAAGTTCTCTCTCGAAGCATGCCGATGCATCGGCGCATGCGGTCTCGGCCCCGTTATGATGATTAATGACGAGGTTTTCGGCAAGCTCACACCCGATGCCATCCCCGGCATTCTGGCCAAATTCAACTGATACGAAGGAACGCTCAATGAAAATCAAGGATCTGAAAGAGCTTCTTGACGCCGAAGTATTTTGTTGCGAGGAAAATCTCGGACGTCAGATAGATTCAGCCTGCGGCTGCGACCTTATGAGCGATGTGCTCGCCTATGTAAAGGACCAGGGCGCACTGCTCACAGGTCTTGTGAATCCCCAGGTTGTCAGAACAGCCGTTATGATGGATTTGATTTGTATAGTATTTGTGCGCTCGAAAGAACCTACCGAAGATATTGTTGAGCTTGCGAGGGAAAACGGCATTGTCGTTATGAACACCTCCAAGAGACTCTATGAGGCTTGCGGAATTCTGTATTCCAACGGCCTTACCGGAAAGGTAAAGAACTCTTGAGCGAACCGCTAGTTTTTCATTTCGATATTGACGGCGAGGATTTTATCTCCGCCGGTCAGGCATCTATACAAATCAAAAAGAATTTAAGAAGAATCGGGCTTGACCCCGAAATCATACGCCGCGTTTCAATCGCTATGTATGAGGGGGAAATCAATATGGTCATTCACGCCAAGGGCGGCGAAGCGGATGTTAAACTTTATGAGGACCGTATTGAGATTATTCTCGCAGATAAGGGCCCGGGCATCAAGAATATCGATGAAGCTATGCAGGAAGGTTTCTCGACCGCATCCGATACAATAAGAAGCCTCGGCTTTGGCGCAGGTATGGGTCTTCCCAATATGAAGCGATACTCCGACGAAATGGAAATCAACACTGAAATCGGAGTCGGAACGACAGTCAGAATGGTTATAAAACTCGCATAAGCTTCACGGATAAGTAGTGATATTATGAATGAATACCAGCATTCGGTTTTGCTGGATGTCAATAAATGCACCGGCTGTACCACCTGCCTCAAGCATTGTCCGACCGAGGCAATCAGGATTAAGAACGGCCACGCCGTCATCAACGACAGCAGGTGTATCGACTGCGGCGAGTGTATAAGAAATTGCCCTCATCAGGCAAAGAAGGCCGTTTCCTCAAAGCTCGAGTCAATGGAGAGATTCAAATACAAAATTGCTCTGCCGGCGCCGACGCTTTACGGTCAGTTTGATAATCTGGATGATATCGACTATGTGCTTGACGGGCTCAAAAAAATCGGCTTTGACGATGTCTTTGAGGTTTCAAAGGCGGCCGAGCTCGTTTCCGCATATACAAGACTTTATCTCAAAACCGAAGGAATAAAAAAACCGGTGATCAGCTCCGCTTGTCCGGTCATAGTGAGGCTTATCGGTCTGCGTTTTCCGTCACTTGCAGGCAACATAATTCATATGCTGCCGCCGATGGAAGTTGCCGCCTCGCTTGCAAGGCAGAGGGCGCTGAAGGATCATCCGGAATTAAAAGACGAGGATATCGGAGTCTGCTTCATATCCCCGTGCCCTGCAAAAGTCAGCTATGTCAAAAATGGTTTTGCAGACTATAAAAGCAAAGTTGATGAGGTCGTTTCAATCAGCGATATCTATTTCCGCCTGATAAATGAAATGTCTCACGGCAGCGATATTGAAACGCTCTGCGACAGCGGAATCATCGGCATAAGCTGGGCGGGCTCCGGCGGAGAGGCAAGCGCGATTTTCAATGAAAAATATCTTGCCGCCGACGGAATAGAAAATGTAAACAGAGTTCTTGACCAGGTTGAAAACGGGAATATTCCCCAGCTTGAGTTCATTGAGCTCAACGCTTGTCCCGGCGGCTGTGTCGGCGGAGTTATGACTATGCAGAATCCTTTCATTGCTAAGGCCCGTCTGCAGGCGCTGCGCCACGGTCTGCCCGTTTCAAGAAACAATCTTACCAAAGAAGAATCCCAATATATACCCGAGAATTATCTTTTCAACGAGATTCCCGAATACGCCCCGATTTCCCGCCTTTCCGACAGCATTGCGGAATCGATGAGAATGATGGCGGATATCCAGAATCTCAGGAGTTCCCTTCCCGGCATTGACTGCGGCGCGTGCGGCGCACCGAATTGCAGAGCGTTTGCCGAGGATTGCATCAGAGGTACTGCCGATGCAGGCGGATGTCCGCTGAAGAACAGAGAAGAAAACTGAGAGGAGAAGCAATTTGACAGTCGGAAAATTATGCGAACTCAGCGAATTTGAAGCGGTCTGTCTCCCTGAACCCGAAAGAGAAATCAACGGTGTCTATATCGGCGATCTGCTCAGCTGGGTGATGGGCAGAGCCAGGCAGGATAACGCCTGGATTACGATTATGTCAAATATCAATGTCGCCGCGGTCGCATCGCTCTCCGATGTTTCATGCGTGATTCTCGCCGAGGGTGTGACCCTCGATGATGATGTCGCTTCCACCGCCGCGCAGAAGGGAATAAATGTAATTTCAACTTCTTTCGCGGCCTATGAAACCGCTCTGCTTCTCGGCAGCATAATTCAATGAATTATTTTTACGATCTTCATATTCACTCGTGTCTCTCACCATGTGCGGATGATGACAACACTCCTAATAATATCGCGGGAATGGCTTCCCTCTGCGGGCTGAATATTATTGCGCTGACTGACCATAATTCCTGCAGAAACTGCCCCGCATTTTTTGAGGCGGCAAAGAGATATTCGATAACACCCGTCGCGGGTATGGAATTGACAACGAGCGAAGATATACACGTAATCTGCCTTTTTGAGAATCTTGAAGACGCTGTGCGCTTCAATGACGAAATTGACAGTCAAAGGATAAAGATTCCGAATAAGACCGAGGTGTTCGGCAATCAGCTGATACTCGACGGCGAAGACAATCTTATCGGGGAAGAGAAATATTACCTCACGAACGCGACAGGGATTTCAATCGAAGAGGCTCCGGCACTTGTTGAGAAATATGCGGGAATCTGCTATCCGGCGCATATTGACCGCCCTGCAAACGGAATAATCGCCACTCTCGGTGTTTTTCCCGAAACTCCGCATTTTGATATTGTTGAATTTGCGTTTGAAAGGAATATTCCGGAATACACCGGAAAATACTCGCTTGAAGGCAAAAGAACGGTCATAGGTTCAGATGCCCACCGCCTGACCGATATGAGAGACGGCGTGCATTTCTTTGATCTCGACTGCAAGCCGGGCGATGACGCGCTGATAAGGCGGAAACTATTTGAACTTCTGAGGAAAAGCCGATGAAGGAATTATCTCTCAATATACTTGATATTACCGAGAATTCGGTCAAGGCGGGCGCGTCTCTTACCGAGATTACGCTCACCGAAACTCCGGAAACTCTCACTATTACAATTAAGGATGACGGCTGCGGAATGAGCGAAGATACCGTGAAATCGGTTATCGATCCGTTCTATACCACGAGGACAACGCGCAAGGTCGGAATGGGGATACCGCTTCTGAAACTTGCGAGCGAACAGACGGGAGGAAACTTTGAAATAAGTTCCTCCGATTCCCCTGAGGATCACGGCACACTCGTAAGAGCGTCATTCAATAAAAAACACATAGACTTCACTCCGCTGGGAGATATCGTATCGACGATAACAACGCTGATTCAGGGGCATCCCGATACTGATTTTCTCTTTACCCACACTTTCGGCGATGCAGCTGTTTCGCTTGACACAAGAGAACTGCGTCAGGTACTCGAGGATGTTCCGCTTGACACTTACGAGGTCATAAAGTGGATTGAAGAAAATTTAAAAGAGCAATATGCGGAAGCAATTCCGTCTGTATAAATCTGTTTTTAATTTTATTGGAATAAAGGAAGGATTGATTTTATGAAATCACTCGCTGAACTTCAGGCAATCAAAGACAAAATGAAGGATAAGGTTATCCTTCGCGAAGGCACCGGCGACATGAGAGTCGTGGTCGGCATGGCTACCTGCGGTATTGCAGCAGGCGCAAGACCCGTTCTCAACGCTCTGGTCGAGGAGGTCAACAAAGAAGGTCTCAACGGCAAGGTCACCGTTTCCCAGACCGGCTGTATCGGCATCTGCCAGTTTGAGCCCGTTGTCGAAGTTTTCGAAGCAGGCAAAGAAAAAGTCACCTATGTAAAGATGACTGCCGAGAAGGCAAAAGAAGTAGTTGAAAAACATCTCAAGGGCGGTCGCGTAATCACCGAATACACGCTCAAGGATGAGAATTTATAATTTGGAGGTTAAGTTATGATTCGTTCACAGGTTCTTGTCTGCGGCGGTACCGGCTGCACCTCTTCCGGAAGCAAAAAGATTCAGGAAGCATTTGCAAAGAGTCTTGAGGAGTTCAAGCTTACGGAAGAAATCAAGCTCGTTCAGACCGGTTGTTTCGGACTTTGCGAGCTCGGCCCCGTGGTCATCGTTTATCCCGATGGCACCTTCTATTCACAGGTCAAGCCCGAGGATGTTCCCGAGATAGTTGAAGAGCATCTTCTCAAGGGAAGAGTTGTTCAGCGCCTTGTTTACGATGAAACAAGTGTTCCCATCGATGAAGTCAAGGGCGCGGTTTCACTCAACGATACCGATTTTTACAAAGCGCAGCACAGAGTTGCCCTTCGCAACTGCGGCGTTATCGATCCCGAAAATATTGATGAATACATCGCTGTTGACGGATACGCAGCTCTCGGTAAGGTTCTTACCGAAATGACTCCCGAGCAGGTTATCGATGTTGTCAAGGCATCCGGTCTCAGAGGCAGAGGCGGCGGAGGATTCCCGACCGGTCTCAAATGGTCATTCTGCGCTCCGAACAAAGCAGATCAGAAATATGTTGTATGTAACGCCGACGAAGGCGACCCCGGCGCATTTATGGACCGTTCCGTTCTCGAAGGTGACCCGCACTGCATAGTTGAAGCTATGACAATCTGCGGCTACGCAATCGGCGCAACCAAGGGCTTCGTCTATGTTCGAGCAGAGTATCCCATCGCCGTTGCCAGACTTCAGAAGGCAATCGAGCAGGCGAGAGAATACGGACTTCTCGGCAAAGACATATTCGGCAGCGGTTTTGATTTCGATCTTGAAATCCGCCTCGGCGCGGGCGCATTCGTCTGCGGCGAAGAGACTGCTCTTATGGCTTCAATCGAAGGCAAGAGAGGCGAGCCCAAGCCCCGTCCGCCGTTCCCGGCAGTCAAGGGACTTTTCGATAAGCCCACTGTTGAAAATAACGTTGAAACATTCGCAAATATTCCGCAGATTCTTCTCAAGGGCGCGGACTGGTTCGCTTCAATGGGTACTGAGAGATCCAAGGGCACCAAGGTCTTCGCACTCGGCGGAAAAATCAAGCACACCGGTCTCGTTGAGGTTCCGATGGGCACCACCCTTCGCGAGATTATTTATGATATCGGCGGCGGTATTCCGAACGGCAAGAAGTTCAAAGCCGCTCAGACTGGCGGTCCTTCCGGCGGCTGTATCCCCGCAAGTCTTATTGACACCGAAATCGACTATGATAACCTCACAGCTATCGGTTGTATGATGGGCTCAGGCGGTCTCATCGTTATGGATGAAGATACCTGTATGGTCGATATCGCAAAATTCTTCCTTGATTTCACTGTTGACGAATCCTGCGGCAAGTGCACCCCCTGCCGCGTAGGTACAAAGCGCCTTCTTGAACTGCTTGATAAGATAACAAGCGGCAAGGGCGAGCCCGAGGATCTTGACAGACTTGAGCAGCTCTGCTACTACATCAAGGCGAATTCTGCCTGCGGTCTCGGTCAGACTGCTCCCAACCCCGTTCTCGCGACTCTCAAATTCTTCAGAAACGAGTATGAGGCTCACGTAAATGAAAAGAAGTGCCCGGCAGGCGTCTGCAAAGACCTTCTTACCTACACAATTGATAAAGAGAAGTGTATCGGTTGCGGTCTCTGCGCGAGAAACTGCCCGGTTGATACTATTATTAAGACCGATTATACCGCACCCGGTCACAAGCTGCCCTCTTACGAGATAATTCCCGATAAATGTATCAAGTGCGGCGCATGTATGGCAAACTGCAAAGTCAAGGCCATAAGCAAGAAATAATCAGGAGGTTTGAGTATAATGGAAAAAATGATTAATCTGAAAATCAACGGCATCGCCGTAAGCGTTCCTGCGGGCTCAACCATCCTTGATGCCGCCCGTCAGGCGGGAATTGAAATTCCCACCCTCTGCTTCATGAAGGATATCAACGAAATCGGCGCCTGCCGTATTTGTGTTGTTGAAGCAAATGAAGGCAAAGGTTTCCGTCAGGTTACCGCCTGCGTTTATCCTGTTACTGAGGGCATGGAGGTCCTCACAAATACCGATAAAATCCAGAAATCGAGAAAGACCACGCTTGAGCTTATCCTCTCCGTTCACGATATGAGCTGTCTCTCCTGCAAGCGCTCCACCAATTGCGAACTGCAGAAGCTCTGCCGTGACTACGGTGTTGACCAGACCGCTTTCGGCGGTACCAAGCCCAGGCACGAGCTCGATTTCAGCGCGGCTCACCTTGTCCGCGACAATAATAAATGTATCCTCTGCCGCCGCTGCGTAGCAGTCTGCAGAGAGCAGTATGTGTCTGTAATCGGTGCCAATGACAGAGGCTTTGATACCAAGATAGGTCAGGCATTCAACCTTCCTCTTAACAACACTCCCTGTATCTCCTGCGGCCAGTGCACCGCCGTCTGCCCGACCGGCGCTCTCACCGAGAAGGATGATACCCAGAAGGTATGGGACGCTCTCGCCGATCCGACCAAGCATGTTGTCATCCAGACCGCTCCCTCAATCAGAGCGACCATCGGCGAATGCTTCGGTATGCCCATAGGTACCAATGTTGAAGGCAAACTTGTTGCAGGTCTCAGAAGAATCGGTTTCGATAAAGTATTCGATACCGACTTCGGCGCTGACCTTACAATAGTTGAAGAAGCAAACGAGCTTGTTGAAAGAATCAAGAACGGCGGAACTCTGCCGATGATTACATCCTGCTCACCCGGATGGGTTAAATTCTGCGAGCTCTATTATCCCGATCTTCTCGGCCATCTTTCAAGCTGCAAATCACCGCAGCAGATGACAGGTGCGGTTGTCAAGACTTATTATGCAGAGAAGATGGGAATCGATCCCAAAGATATATTCTCCGTTTCGATTATGCCCTGTACTGCGAAGAAATTCGAGTGCGGCAGAGAAAATCAGAGCGCTTCGGGTTATCCCGATGTTGATGTTGCTCTCACCACCAGAGAAGCCGCGAGAATGCTTGAGCGTCTCGGCGTAAACTTCGCAGATCTTCCCGATGAGGAATTCGATTCTCCTCTCGGCGATGATACCGGAGCCGCAGTCATCTTCGGCGCGACCGGCGGCGTTATGGAAGCTGCAGTCAGAACCGCGAACGCATGGCTCAACGGAGCGGAGCAGGCTATCGAAGTTGAAGCGGTCAGAGGTACCGACGCTATCAAGGAGACCACTGTCAACCTTGCCGGCACCGATATCAAACTCTGCGTCGCATCAGGCGCTAAGAACGCTAAAATCGTTATGGATAAGCTTGCCGCGGGTAATCCCGACGGTTGGGGCTTCATCGAGATTATGTGCTGCCCCGGCGGCTGCGTAAACGGCGGCGGTCAGCCCATCCAGCCTCAGTATATCCGCGATACCGTCGATCTCAAGGCGGTCCGCGCGAAGGCTCTTTATGATCAGGATAAGGGTATGACTCTGAGAATGAGCCATGAATCCCCGCTTATCAAGAAGATTTACGAAGAGTGGTATACCGACGGATTCGGCGGACACAAGGCTCACCATGATCTTCATACTTCCTATGTTGCAAGAGAGAAGTATACAAAATAAACAGCTTGAAAGAGGACGGCTCCGCCGTCCTCTTGATTTTTTGTTATATACAATTTCAGAATTAAGTGTTATAATATGTTTATAAATTCCGAAAGGAGTCATTTGTATGAAGAATTTCAAGCGTGTATTATCCGCGTTGCTCTGCATTGTCATTTCCGTTTGTGTATTCAGCGCCTGCGGCAAAAAGCCCGATTCTCCGGAAGACGGCACTACCGCCGCTCCCGAAACGACCGTAATTAAGCAGGTCAGTGATTTTGAGGAGGCTACTTTCGGCATTTCAACAGCACTCTCAATGGGGATGAGATTCTTTGACGACTCTTCTTATCTTGATAATGCCTCTGTGCTCTGGAATACTCTCGGCTGGTACTGCTGCCGTCAGGAATCTGAAGGCGGAAAAGATTATCTCACAAGGACTCAGGTTGATGCCCTCCAGCATGCACTTCGCCCCGGAGCAGCCGCTATAAGCGCTCCCGACAACTGGGTCAAGGGCGGCTCACTTGAAATCAAAGAGGTTGACGGCGAAACCAGATACGCTTTCCCGGGATTTATTGATAATTATAAAGATTTTGAAAAGAATCTCAAGCCGGAATTATCTGTCATTGACGGCACTTATGTAAAAGTCGTTCTTACTAATGAGGATAAAGAAAAAGAGACCTATGTTTTCGGGTTCGAGAAGGATGAAGCGATAGGCGGCGAATTTCCTTATGTCCTTAAAAGTATGGAGCTTCCGCCCGTTCAGACCGCAGTTGAGAATGATGCCGACTTCACTGCACAGGATCTTATCGAGGCCAATTCGCTGAGCAATCTCTTGAATATTTATAAGACTGTTCAGGTGCATTGCTTTTATGCCGGCAAAGAATTTGCTGTCAATAATTACTTTATGAAAAACGGCGAGATGTGTATGGCGAGCCGCAACGAGGATGAGGACATGCCGGGAGGCGCTTCTTACTACGGCTTCTTCGGAAACCGCGAATTTTCGCTCTGTCATTTTGAGGATAACCCGGAAAAGACCTATCTCTCATCAAGCGAATTTATTTCTCTCTATCCCGAATCCTATGACGAATACGGTATTGATACACGTATTTCGCAGGCAATAGACTACGGCTCAATTTCAAATGTAGTCGATACCGGAAAAACCTACACTTTTGATATGGTTTATGATTATTCTTATACCGAGGATGATGAGGATGTTATTCCGGTAAAATTCGAGGTTGATAAAGGAACTCTTGCTCTTAAAAAGATAGTATGGATGCAGGACACCGAATATGAGAATTCAAACGAATACTATTACGGCGTTAAGGTCGATGACTACGGTATGTTTGACGGCTTTGACAGGCCTTTCCGCAAGGTAAAGGTTGTTGCAGAACTCCACGATGAAAATATGGAGATAATCAATTTCAGCAAGACTTATGAAGTGCCCGATAATATGGAACTTTATCCGGTCTGCTATAAGATGACCAATCTCTATTTCAACAAGAACTGGACAAATGAATACAAATACTCCGAAAATCTTGGAGACTATACAATCTATGTTACGGATGTAATGGGATAAATACGGCTGGCAAAAAGTGACGGTTTGTCTCTTCTGTAATATAAAGGAAAGGGGAGAACTGTATGAAAGAAAAACTCAACGAACTATTAAATAGCGGTGTTTTGGCAGAATTGCATTTGCTTTCAAACAGTGAAGGTAAATTCTATTGCGGTAGAATTGTAGGCGTTGATGATGAGCACTTTGCATATTTGAGTTACGGTCCTTACGGAGATTATGACGGATATCATATAATTACCATCGCGGATATAAGTGAAATAGCAGTTGAAACAAAATACCTTAACGGTCTTGAAATTGTTATCGGAGAAAACAAGATTGAACCTGTTATCTTTAAGACGGATAAAATAGTAAGTGAAATGCTAAACCTTTCACTCGAACAGAAGAAAATTGTCAGCTTTTTTGCTGACAATGCGGATGACTGGGAGAACGGTTTTATAACAGAGATTAATGAAGATGTGATTAAACTTGATATGGTGGATGAATTTGGAGAATCAGACGGAAAGAAAACAGTTATTATTGAAGATATAATGGCGCTTGATTTTGATACAAGACAAGTCCGTAAGGTTGAAAAGTTATATTTTTCAAAACACTGAATGGTTTAAGAGCAGGCTGAGTGGAGAACCTTAATGAAAAAATATGTTTTCTTTCTCGATATTGACGGGACACTTCTGAATAATAACATAATCTGCCGCGCAAACCGGCAGGCGGTTTCCCGCGCCCGTGAGCTCGGACATCTCGTTTTTATCAATACTGCGCGTTCCTCCTTCATTATTCCGCCTAAAGTGCTGAAAATGAAGTTTGACGGATATGTTACCTCGATGGGTTGCAACATAGTCTGCGGCGGGGAGCAGGTTTACGGTGTTTCGTTTTCTGTCAAAGAAGCTGCTGAAATCTTTGATTATTTCACGCGCAGCGGCAGGACCGTTCATGTCGAGGGTGAGGATATTTCAATTGCAAACGAGGCGGAGACAAATCTATTCCCCGTAAAAATAGAATCCGGCGCGGAGCTTATCAGAAGATATCCCGATCGACATATTCCAAAGTTTTTTGTTCCGCATGTTCTTACCGAAGAAGAGCAGAAGCGTTTCGGTAGGAAATATACCTTTTATCAGCATACGGGCTATGCCGAATTCTGTGTTAGAGGCAATACTAAAGCTACAGGTATCGACAGAGTCATGGACTATCTCGGCATTGATAAAAAATACAGTGTTGCCGTTGGCGACAGCATCAATGATATTGAAATGCTGAATGCCGCAGGCAAAGCTGTGGTTATGGGCGACGCGCCCGACGAAGTAAAGCAAATAGCGGATATCGTCACCTGCAATGCCGCAGACGGGGGAGTAGCCGAAGGAATTAACAGAATAATCGGCTTATAAAAGAAAATACGGTTAAAAAAACAAAGAGCACCCTGACGGGTGCTCTTGCGTTATTTATTCTTCTTTCCGCTCTTGTTCTTTTCTTTATTCTTTTTTTCCTGAACCATTTTGTTTACGGTATTTGCGCCGCGCTTTATTTTCTGCGCGGTTGTTCTCTCGAAATCTTCGGTCCGGATTATGAATTTTCTTATCTTCTTGAAATCGGGGACTCTGGCGTTGACTGCCTCGACCGCTTTTTTGATAACCGCGAGCACTTCCTGCTCGGTCGGCTCCTTGTCAAGGTAGCCTGCTATTTCTTCATAATCGGGATAAATCTGAGCTGTAACCGTCGGATCCTCCCGCTTTCCGACTCCTTCTACCATACTCGCATTGATAAACTCATTTTTATCAAGCAGGTATTCGAGTTCTTCGGGGAAGATATTCTTGCCGTTGGATGTAACGATTACGCTCTTGCGCCTGCCGGTGATATGATATCTGCCCTTCCTGTCGCAGTAACCGACGTCGCCCGTATGAAGGAAGCCGTCTCTGTCAATGACCTCATCGGTCGCTTCTTTATCATTATAATAGCCGAGCATTACCATGCCGCCGCGAACACAGATTTCGCCCGCGCCGTTTTCATCGGGATCCACAATCTTTACATCCACTCCGGGAAGCGGCTCTCCGATGGAATCGGTTGTCCTGCATCTGTCGTGGTTGATTATAGCGAGGGGAGCGCACTCGGTCAGACCGTAGCCGTAAACCACCTGAATTCCGAAGGCGTCAAAGTCTTTTATAATCTGAGGGTCAATAGGCGCGCCGCCGCAGATTATCATACGCATTCTGCCGCCGAACGCCTCCTGAATCTCCTTGAAAAAGACCTTCTTCAGGTCTATATGAAGCTTATCGGCGCCTTTGCAGAGTGCTTTGCCGATTCTGAATTTTGCATTGCCGTTCTTTCTCGCCTGAATCTGCTTCATGATTCTTTTATGAACTATCTCAAGCACCATAGGAACAGCTACAAAAACAGTCGGATTGAATTCCTTCATATTGCTCAGCACATATTTGAAACCGTCGCAGAAGGTAACCTTCGCTCCGCAGTAGGGCGCAAAGAAGAGAATAATCGAGCTTTCAAAAGTATGGTGAATCGGGAGCAGCGAAATGCCGCAGTCTTCGGGATGAATTTTGATAACTCCCATTGCCGCCTTGATTTCAAAAACAAAATTGCGCTGGCAGAGCATAACGCCCTTTTGAGCTCCCATTGTACCCGAGGTGAAGAGCAGGGTGCAGAGCTTATCTGGATCGTGTTTTACATTTTTATAAAGTTCCCTGCCGACCTTATTCATCTTTTTACCGCGGGTGATAAAATTCTCCCAGCTCATTATCCTTTCGCCGTCGGCCGGTTCCGGATCATAGCAGATAACTTTGACATCGGGTATCCTGTCAATGTTAAACTTTGAAAGGAATTTCGCATCGCAGAAGAAGAATTTGATTTTTGATGTCTCAAAAATTCCGATTATATCATCTTCGTGGAGTTCCTTGTCAGTGGGAACTATAATGCCGCCTGCGAGGATAGTGCCGACATATGTCGCAGCGTATTCGTAGCGGTTATCCGAGCAGACCCCGACAGCGCCGCCGTCAAGACCGTAAGAGAGAATTGACGAACAGAAAGCGTTGAGGTCTTCTCTGTAATCTCTGTAGTTGATATTATAGTGTTGTTTATTCTTTTTTATTTCAAAAGCCGGGCGCCAGGCATATTCCTCGGCACTCATATCGATAAGCTCTCTTATCGTATTGAATTCTCTGACTTTATAGAATGCTTCCATTTTTATCTCCGGATTAATTATTCTTGGTACACATAAAAATACATTATAATGATAAAATAAAAATATTAACAGAGTATTACAAAATTTAAAAAAGTCGTATATTTATGAAAAAAACATCTGATTTATTTCGTTGTAACACCACATATTGTGTGGTATAATTAAATGAAATGATAAAGGAGGAATTGCAATGACTGAATATGAAAAAATGAAAGCCGGGATGATTTATGATCCCGGCGATGAGAGAATAATGAGCGAGCAACTCATATATATGAAAAAGCTCAGAGAATTCAATAAGCTTGAACAGGATGATTTAGAAGGTAAAGAAAAGTACCTTAAGGAAGTATTTGCCGAATGCGGCGAAAACTGTTACATAGAGCAGCCGTTTTATGCCAACTGGGGCGGAAAGAATGTTCATTTCGGTAATAATGTTTATGCGAATTTCGGCCTGACGCTCGTAGATGACGCCGAAATTTTTGTCGGCGATTACGTGCTTTTCGGCCCTAATGTGAATATTGCTACCGCCAATCATCCGCTCGACCCCGAAATGAGAAAGAAAGCTCTGCAATATAATAAAAGCGTATATATAGGTAATAATGTCTGGATAGGTGCCGGTGCCGTGATTGTTCCGGGTGTGCACATCGGCGATAACAGCGTAATAGGAGCGGGGAGCGTGGTAACGAAAGATATACCCGCAGATTCCGTCGCTGTCGGAAATCCGTGCAGAGTAATCAAAACTATCGGCAAAGATACCTGAATCAGAAATCCTTTATCAGAATAAGATTTCCTCTTTTTACAGAGACTTCCGCTGTCTTTCCGGGCAGCACCTCATTGCTGACCCCGAGCGGGAAATCAGGAGTGAATACAGCGCTTTCAAGCGGGTATTTAGCGCCTTTGATTGTAACTCCCTCAGCTTCGCCGTCGATTGCGAGCAAGGAAAAAAAGGAGAATTCTTCGCTGATATATTCGGCACTTTCGCCGACAACGGTAATAATCGAATATTCATCCGCCGCAGTAACCTTCTTACCCTGCTTGAAAAGGTTCAGCATAATTGACAGATTCCCGAGAGTATGATCAAGTCGCCCGCCGAATACACCGATTAGCAGGAATTCATCATATCCGCGTTTTACCGCTTCTTTAACTGCAAAAAAGGTATCTGTGTCATCCTTGACAACGGGTAAAACTATTGTTTCCGTATCAGCATTGGGATTTTTCCACGAATCGAAGTCGCCGATTATCAGGTCGGGTTCAATTCCGAGAGCTTCTTGATGCTTAAGCCCGCAGTCACAGTAAATAACGAAATCATTATCGCGGAGCATATCTTTTATCCGCTTATAGTTTTCTATGCCGGCTCCGCCGACTATAACACATCGCTTCATATCATTCTTCCCTTGTGAAATCGGCGAGATACTTTTTGATATCCACCGTGTAATCTATGACTTCTATGCCGTCATTTTCAAGCAGTTCCTTCTGAATCTCCGGCCCTCCGAAGGCGAATCTGCCCGAAAGCTTTCCTTGAGAGTTGACTACTCTGTAGCAGGGGACGGTATCCGGCGAGGGATTCACATGAAGGGCATTGCCTACGGCGCGTGCCCCCTTGGGATTGCCGGCGAGTGCGGCAATCTGGCCGTAGGTTGCGACTCTTCCGCGCGGAATGCGCTTTACCGCTTCATAAATATCGTCATAGTTCATGTTTTCACCCCGTATCAGATTAAAACTATCATAAACTGCGGTTAAAATCAAGAGGAGCGCATTATTTCACATTCAGTATATTCCGATATCGCCTTATTGTATAATGTAATTATGTATTATGTTGCTATAAAAGTGAAAAAAATGTGAAAAAATAAAAAATAATACTTGATTTTTTGAAAAATGTGTGCTAAATTAAGATGAATACAATATAGAGTATTATCTCTAAGTGTTTCATACAACATATTACAACGGAGGTGAAAAAAGGAAATTCATCGAGGGATGAATACAATTCAACATTTCAACTATCGGTTTTGCTTAAGTGATAACACTCACCCGGCACATGCAAAATAATTGGAAACTATTTTGTAATTTATTTGCTCACAGTCCGGTTTAGCTCACCGGACACCGAAACTTTTTAGATATCGATATCTAAAATACCCTATTTTAGGAAAAACCGAAGGGAAATGATTGACATGAAGAAAGTAATTGCAGTTATATTAGCATTGGTACTTGCACTCTCAGTTTCTGCAATCGCATTCGCAGAGGATACTACAGAATCGTCGACAATTCCGACTATCAATTGCCCCATCTGCGGCAAGCGTTTTCTGAATTACGATACTGAGATCCCCGCATACAATGAGCATCTTGATTCTCATAAGACTTGGGAGAAGGATGCTGTAACCGGCGAAATGAACGGTTATTATGTATGCCAGGAATGCGGCAGAAAATTTGAAAACCCCGACGCATACGTTGCAGACCTTAACAGTCACATCAGAAATGATGAATATGTATGTAATATTTGCGATGCCCGTTTCAAAGATAAAGAAGCTTATAATGCACATTTGCAGACACACTACAACGTAGTTGATCACAAATGGTCACAGTACGTTAAGCTTTCTCTCCCTGAACTTATGGATAAGTTCTTTGGCTATATGCAGACCAGCGGCGTTATGACCACTATTCTCGATCTCTTCTGGGATCTTTACAACAGAGTAATGGAATATATCGTTAACGGTACTGCCGGTTCAGGTGCAGGCGAAGCTGAAGTTGCAGGCGCAGTTGACAAACTCGACCTTGCAATCGGCAAGCTCAGCCTCCCCGAAGTCAAGCTTACCGGCATTAAAGACTTTATGACTGCTATCAAGCAGAAGATTAAAGATTTCTATGCCCATGATGAAGCAGTAGTAGCAGAAGAAGTAACTTGTGCAGAAGCTCCTGTAGAAACCGGTTCCGCGACTGCCGGAATAGCAGTGTTTGCTGCTATCACAGCTGCGGCTGCAGCAGCCTATGTATGCTCCAAGAAAAAGGCATAATCTGATTTGAGATTATGCCGGAGCGTGATCACGCTATTCTGGAGTGTTATCACTTAAGCAGAGCTGATAGCTTCAAAGCCCTCACCGTGAAGGTGAGGGCTTATGCTTTTTATTTTCAATATGCTCGGGTGATATTCTTCTCATCCGGACCTCAGATTTCAAAGAATGAGTTTCGTTGCAGTTATAAATTTGTGCTGTTCCGAGCGGAACGAAGCGTGCCGAAGAATCGCAGTTTCAAGGTCCTGCTGACAATTCCGAATCTGCTGGTGCATTCTAAACACAATTCCCTGTGCGTTTAACATATAGTTCAATGAGCAAAAAAGGCGAAAAAGCTGATTAGACTGCAGTTTTATTTTTGATTTCAGTAGAAATTTTGAAAAAATAATTGTTAGAATTAGACAAAAAAATAGTTCTCAAATTGAAATATTTAATGAAATGAAAAAATATTTCAAAAAAAAGTATTGCAATTTGAGCCGTTTCATATTAATATATAGATGTAAAAGTGCACCCGTGCGCCCCTCTCGGCGCTGCAGCACATATTTTGTTATAGGTTGGTGGATTTGTGTTTACTTTTGAAGACTATATCAACAAGGCGTTCAGCAAGGGCGCTTCAGACGTTCACATTTGTGCAGGTTATTTCCCCTCAATGAGAGTTGACTCTCACGTTATACCCATTACCGAGGAGAGTCTTTATCCCGATGAGTGTGAGAAGCTTGCTTTCGGTATAATGAACAACCGTCAGAAAGACGTATTCGAGAAAAACGGCGAGGTTGACTTTGCTTACGAGAAGCCCGGTATCCCGAGACTTCGTATCAATGTTTATCAGCAGGCCGGTTCCGTTGCTCTCGCAGCCCGTCTTCTGAACGACCATATCCCCCATATTCAGGACCTCGGTCTTCCCGAGCAAATCCTTCAGATGCGCGATAAGCGCCGCGGCCTCGTTCTTGTTACCGGTATCACCGGTTCAGGTAAATCGACGACCCTTGCTTCGCTCATCCAGTCAATGAATGAAAGATATGATCATCATATTATTACCATAGAAGAACCCATCGAGTATATTTACCCCAGAGGTAAATCGATTATCAACCAGCGTGAAATCGGCTCCGACTCCCTGAATTTCGGCAACGCACTCCGCGCCGCCCTTCGTCAGGACCCGGACGTCATTCTCGTCGGCGAAATGCGTGACCTTGAGACCATCACCACCGCTATCAGCGCCGCTGAAACCGGCCACTTGGTTCTCTCGACCCTTCATACAGTTTCCGCCGCGGGCGCGGTTGACCGTATTATCGACGTTTTCCCCGAGCATCAGCAGCAGCAGATTCGCTCTCAGCTCGCGGATGTTCTCGAATGCGTTCTTTCCCAGCAGCTTATACCGCGTATAAACGGCGGCCGCGCTGTTGCTACCGAGCTTATGATTGCGAATTCGGCTATCCGCAACCATATCCGTGAAGGCAAGACCTTCCAGATTCCCAATACCATGGCTACCTGCAAGAAGCAGGGTATGCATATGATGGACGATTCCATCTATGATCTCTATGTTCGCGGTAAGATTTCCGGCGATTATGCGCTTTCATACGCAGTTGACCGCGAAGAAATGTCTAAGAAGATTTATTAAAAATCACTTATTTAATTACCATTTAATTCAGAGGTGATTTGATGCCTGATTTTAACTATGTAGGTTTGAATAATGATACCGGTAAGCAGGTGAAGGGCACAATCAACGCCGACAGCGAAGCTGAAGCTCTTGATAAAATCAAGGCAAAAGGCCTGACCCCGATGGAGCTCAGCGAAGCAACCGCGATGACCAAATCGGTCTCTATCGGTTTCGGAACTGCGAAGCCCAAACCCCGTGATATGTCGGTTTTCTGCCGCCAGATGGTATCGGTTCTTTCCGCAGGCGTTTCGATGAGTAAAGCCCTCGAGATGCTCGGCGAGCAGACTGAGAATAAGACTCTGAAGCTTGCAATTCAGGGCTGTCAGCAGAAGATTGAAGCCGGTTCCTCAATGCATGAGGCGATGGAAGATTACTCCTGCATGAAAGGCATTTTCGCGACAATGGTCGCCGCCGGTGAGGAATCCGGTTCCCTTGAAGTTTCGTTCACCAGAATGGCGGAGAAATTCGAAAAAGACGCTAAGCTTAAAGCCCTCGTTAAGAAATCGACGATGTATCCGATGGTTCTCGGTATCGTTCTTGTAGTCGTTGTTGTTGTAATGCTTGAGTTCATTATTCCCAAGTTTACTGATTTCCTCGGTCAGTTGGGCGGCGAGCTTCCGGGCATTACCAAAGCAATAGTCGGTGCGTCAGATTTCTTCAAGAGCCACTTTGTTTTAATTTTGATTGCTGTTGTAGCTCTTGTAGTCGGCATCAAGATGTTCAAAAAGACTTCTGTAGGAAGACACTTTATCGATAATATTATGCTCAAGGCGCCTCTTTTCGGAACTCTGACGACTAAAACCGCCTGCGCCAATGTTGCAAGAACCCTCGCGACTCTTGTTTCCACCGGTATTTCGATTCTTGACGGTCTCGATATAGTTGCCAGCACAATGACGAATATTTTCTATAAAGAAGCGCTTGAAAAATGCAAATTTGAGGTCGCGCAAGGCACTCCGCTCAGCGACGCTCTCGAAGAGACAAAACTTTTCCCGCCGATGATTACCCAGATGACGAGAATCGGCGAGGAAACCGGTCAGCTCGTTGAGATGTTTGACCGCGCTGCGAATTACTTTGATGAAGAAGTCGAAGCGGCAACCCAGTCTGTTACTGCTGCAATCGAGCCGATGGTTATCGTCGCAATGGCGGGCATAGTCGGAACAATGGTTATCGCCCTGCTCATGCCGATGATGAGCATGTATGACTCGCTTGATTCAATGTAAAACCCCTAGCATTTAACTCCCGGTTATCTCTTCCCAAGCAAAAAGGGGTGCTTCGGAAGATAACATATAAGCAAACAAACCCAAATTTAAACAATGGAGGTTATTCCTATGTTAAAGGCAAAACTTGATTCCGTTCGCAAGAACAAGAAGGGCTTCTCCCTTGTCGAGCTCATCATCGTTATCGCTATCATGGTAGCTCTTATCGCTGTTATGGCTCCCGCATTCGTTAAGTATGTTCAGAAGTCAAGAGACGCTGCTCTTGCAACCGCAGCTGAAGATTTTGAGAAGACCATCCAGACTTTCTATGGTGATCCCGATTGCGAATATACGCCTCATGCAGCAACCATTACACTTCAGGTTACAGAGAAGAAACTCGCTATTGATAAGACTGGAACTTTTGCAGACGGCGAGTGGGATGACATTATGAAGGCATCCGGCGCAGATACTGCTAAGACAATGGGTATTACTAAAAATGTTTATACTATCACTGTTTCTGTTGATTCTGCTAAGAATGTAAGTGTAGTTATGGGTGAACCCACTACAAAGGCATAATTTAGGCATTTCTCTATTTTGAGTGAGCATAGTACTAAAAGGGGCTATGCATCATAAGGTTCAGACGAACCTAACTAAAACTATTCATTATCACGCCCCGGTTCCCCTTGCCGGGGCAGATAATGATTAAATTGCAGGCAGTGCATCAATTATTAATCAGTAATTTGTAATGAGTAATTGAGAGGTTGCCCGCAGGCCGGCGATTATATGTATGTCAATCTGCAATGAGTATCGGTGATTGGCAAGTCGGCTATTATATATGGCAATCTGCAATGAGTATCGGTTTCCAAACCGGTATTGATTGTTGATTACCAAAAAAGCGGAATCTTATTTCAGAGAGTTGTATTATATTTATAAGTAATTGTCTTGTGTAAAGAGTTGCCCCGATATAATCGGAGCGAAGCGACCCTTAATTACTCATTACACATTACCAATTAATCATTATATTGAAGGGGTTTAGTATTATGAAACGGTTCAAAAAAAGCAAAAAGGGTTTCTCACTCGTTGAGCTTATAATCGTTATAGCGATTATGGTTGCTCTTGTCGCTGTAATGGCACCTGCATATGTCAAATATGTTCAAAAATCTCATGATGCGGTTGTCCAAGCTGCTGCCGAATCTGCTCTTCAATTTGTTAAAGCTGAAATGGGAGATGGTTCTTTCACTGGTGTCGGGGTTATGGAAATAAAAGGTGTTCGTAACTCTACTACTGGAAAAAAATATATAAATATTTTATGGAAAGCTAATGAAGAAGGCGAAAACACTATGGCATATCAGCCAGGTAGTGTTTTGGCAGATGATAATGGATATGCTGAATTCGTTGCTGGTTGCGGCGTTGATGATACTAAGCAGATTCGCTCAGATCTTGTATATGAAATAGAAATTTATTCCACTCAGACTGTCAGCGGGCATCCCAATCTTCAAGCAAGGATGGAAACCGTTGAAAATCCCGAGAATAATCCTTGATTTATCATCTCAATTTTGCTTAGAGGCATAATTATATGTTCAGAGAAACAGCCGAAATCTTAATGAAAAATGCCCCGGCATTCGTGTATATTATCGTATTTTTATACGGAATTGTTTTCGGAAGTTTTCTGAATGTCTGCATATACCGCCTGCCTAAGGGCGAGAGCATAGTTAAGGTCAATTCCCACTGTATGACCTGTGGGAAACGCCTTCACTGGTATGAGCTGATACCTGTTTTCAGCTGGCTTTTCCTGCGCGGAAAATGTCACGGCTGCAGGTCGAAAATCAGCGTCCAGTATCCGCTGATCGAGGCGGCAAACGGCCTGCTATTTGTGCTCTGTCTTGCGGTTAAAGGGCTTACAGTCGATATGCTCCTGTGTCAGGCGCTGATGAGCGCGCTTCTCGTGCTCTCGGTCATTGACGCGCGCACCAAAGAAATACCAAACGGAATCAATATATTCATAGCGGTAATAGGCCTTATCAGAGCCGTTATCAATATAGTTCCCGTCATCAAAACTCACGGAAATGTCCTCGATATTGTGCTCGGTCCGGTAGTAGTTTCGGGTGTACTTATGCTCATTCTGATTATCTCGGGCGGGGGAGCGATAGGCGGAGGAGATGTGAAGCTTATGGCGGCCGCGGGCCTGTTTCTGGGCCTCAAAGGCACCGTTCTTGCGCTTGTAATAGGGTGCATTGCGGGCTCCGTAATCCATGTCGCTCTCATGAAAATACGCCATCTCGGCAGACAGCTCGCGATGGGTCCATATCTCTCGCTCGGCATAGCGGTATCTGCGCTCTGGGGCAGCGAAATCACCGCGTGGTATCTGCATCTTCTCACCGGCGCATAATTGAAAATATAACAAGGGAATTCTATTCCCTTTTAAATATAAAATATTATTTTGATTTAGAAAAATTTGCAGGCGCGGTTAAAAGCCGTTACACCCACCCCCGAAACCGTCGCCCCGACAGATTTCCGCAATTACCCATTACTCATTGTCAATTAAGCAATTCCGATTGCTATTGTATAGAGACAAAAAACTATCAGCAAAGGATGATCGAATTATGGCTGCAAAAACGCTGAACATTGAAGTCGGCAAAAGAGTTGTCAAGATCTGCGTCTCGGAAAAGAAAGGCAAGGGCTACGCTATAAGCGAAAGCTTCACCTTCCCGACCCCCGACGGCTGTGTTCTTGACGGTCAGGTTGTCAGTGAAGTTACCCTGGGCGATAAGCTTATGGGCGAACTGAGCAACCGCGACATCAAAGCGACCGACGTTTACTTCTCAATCGCGTCCTCCAAGATTGCAACCCGTGAGGTTACCATGCCCGCGGTCAAGGATGACCAGATTAAGAGCATCGTTGAGACAAACGCTTCCGACTATCTCCCGATCGACACTTCAAAATACGCGCTCGATGCTATTCTGCTCGAGAGAACCGAGGAAGAGTGCAGAGTCCTCGTAATTGCGGTTCCGAATGTAATCATTGAGAGCTATATCGCCCTTGCGGATTACACCGGCCTCGTTATCCAGGCTCTCGACTTCAGCGGAAACTCCCAGTTCCAGGTGCTCAGAAGCATCGGCGGCGACGGCGTCAATATGTATGTCAATGTTGACACAGATTCGTCATCCGTTACTTTCGTTGAAGACGGTCAGCTCCTGCTCCAGAGATTCCTTCCCATCGGCGGCGATGAAATGATAGTCCGCTATATGGGCCTCAAGAGTATGGAAGACAGTGAATATATTTCGGCACTCGGCGCAATAAGCGAGACCGCCGATGACATCGCCCCCACCGTTCACGCTCAGCGCAAAAAGCCCTCTGATGAGGATGAGCATGATAACGGCGAAGCGGTAGTCGAAGAGGACGCTTCCGAATACGGAGTCCATTCCGATGATGAGGATGAAGACGACGGCGCGGCCGAGGTTGAGGAAGAGGATGCCGACAGCGGCGACAATTCCGCAATGTGGGGCATCAGAGGAGACGACACTCCTACCTACGAGCGCGAGGAGAATCCCTTCCCCGAGCTTGACGATTCCCTCACAAGAATAGTTGGCGGTATCATCAGAAGCGTTGACTTCTTCCAGGGAAGCAAATATACCGAAAAGAATATTGAGAAGATTGTCATCACAGGCAGCTGCGGTCACCTCAGAGGCCTCAAGACCAGAATCTTCGAATCTATCGGCGCCGATACTTATTGGCTTGAGGAAATCAAGGATATCAAAAGCCTTGCTAACTCGATAGATGATATTTCGATTTATATCAACTGCCTCGGCGCGAGAGTTGCTCCGCTCAACCTTCTTCCTGCTGATTACGTTGCAAGAACCGGTAAGAAGAAATCAGGCGGCATCAACGGCGATAACTTTGGTATCGTTGCGATAGCAATCTGTGCTATCATCGCTCTCGCTCTCAGCGGCTGGCTCATCGGCAACAACCTTATCAAAAAGTCAAAACTCGATAAGGTTAACGCCCAGATAGATCAGCTTGCCTACGCCGAGAAAGAATATCAGGATTATGTAATTTACAAGTCCGGCGATACTGAACTTCAGGGCTTTGTAGACGGTTATATTACCCGCAATGCCGAGGCAAAGGACTTCCTCGAAGAGATGGAAGCCAAGATGCCTACCGATATCAGTGTCCTGACTGCCAACTTTACAAATGAAGGTGTCAGTCTGAATGTCACCGTTCCCGGCTTTGAAGAGGCGGCAAATGTTATCAGACAGTTCAGATCTTTTGAATCCATAGGTATCGTAAGCGTCAGCTCTATAGCCAAATCTTCAGATGGTGAGGGCGGCGCAAGCACGGCATCATTTACAATCAACTGCCGCTATGTAGTGGAAGAGACTACCACTGAGGCTCCCGAAACAACTGCGGCAGAAGAAACTGAAGCAGCGTAAGGAGGTAAGGACAGATGAAAAAGAAATTATCATTACGCGACATCAACATGATTCTCGTTGTAGTAGGTCTTGTTATTTTGGTCGCTACTTATTTCCTCGTTTATCAGAATTATTCGGCAAAGAATGCGGAGCTTGATTCACAGCTTACTGAACGCGAAGCTCACCTCAAGGAGCTCCAGGGCTACTATGATAACCTCAAAGAATACGAAAGAGGCACTTCAGAGGGTAAAGTCAATATAGCTGCAAATCTTTCCAGACTTCCGCGCGGAATTAATTCCGAAGATTTCCTTGTTTATATCATGGATTCTACAGCAGAGGTAAACGCGGATCTCTATACAGTCAATTTCCGCGATGAAAGCGAAATTGCCACTTTCAGCACTGTGGTTGACGGTAAGAAACAGGAATGCAAGGGTTATCAGGTCAGCGCAAGCTTTACGGCTCAGATGAATTACGCTCAGCTTAAGAATTATCTCGATTATGTTTATAATCAGAGTGACAATGTCACATTTGTTGATAACTTTGTCGTTACTTATAATGCTGAAGGCGCAAAGCTTGACACCACATTCGGGCTTTCAAAGTATTTCATTACATTTGACGGCAGCGAGTATGTTCCCGTTCCCGTTCCGGATGTAGGAATCGGTGTTGACGATCCGTTCCATACAAGCTGATAAACAAGCAGCAAGTAAAGCATAAAAATCAACTCAAGGTGGGAAAAGCACCATGAAAAGATTAAAAAAGAATAACAAGGGCTTTTCCCTTGTTGAGCTTATTGCGGCAGTCGCAATTCTTGCGGTCGTGGTTACTCCGCTCCTTCATTCGTTTGTTACATCTTCAAAGGTATCAAACAGAGCGACCGAAATCAGCGAGGCGACTCTTGCCGGTAAGAATATTCTCGAGACTGTGGATGCACGACCGTTGTCTGAATTTCAGCAGGTATCTGACAGTAATTCGGCCGCGATGCTTCTCGGCGATGACAGTTCAGGAACCACGATTACTCCCATCGGTCAGCTCGATATAGACGGCGATATTGTTCCCGATGAAAAAGGCGGATTTGATGTCGCGCTTCAGAACGTAAAGGTCGGCAACGCTCTTTATGATGCCAAGGTTGAATTCTCACGCGGTGATGAAGACGCGCAGTTTACCGTAAACGGAGAGACCAAGAATTCTACTTCTCACGGTCTTTACCTGATTAACGGCGAGAAGATAGCAAAGTATTCGGGAATGGACGGAGTTTTCTGTCAGACTTTTTATAAGACCGGAAATCCGGACTACATGGTCGATGAGGTCTATAAGACTGAAGCGAAGACTAACGTCAAAATGCCCGCCGACTATATAAGCAGACAGAGATTCATCAGGCTTGAAGCGTATAAGGATTCGGATGGACTTGTTTGGGCCAGACTTTCCTACACATATCAGTTCAAATACTACGAACTTGACAATGAAGGCTTCAAGACAGAGATAGTCAAAGCCTGGCCGGACAGCCCTTCACCGGGAGCGGCCGGTTATGCGGCTTGTACTTATTCTTATTCTATTTTCCCGGGTGGATTTGAGCCGAGAAACAAAGACGGTTCGGTTTCGATTTATATCATGTATTATCCCGATTATTATGCGGATTATACAGACGAAACGAACTATACAGTTAAATGCAGAAAAGATACCATAGATATCTATAACATCGCCGATGAAGGATACGATGTTGATCTGAGAGTGTTCCTCTATAAGCAGAATCCCATTAACTATTACAGTGACAATTATGAAAAGTTCACTGATACTCAGCTTGCAGGAACCAATTACAAGGCCGACGTAACGATGTTCAAGCCCGATAGTTTTGAGATTACCGAGGGTGAGCAGAGAGAGACTTTGCTTTATACCAATGTTGATGAAAAACTTGGAACGGGTGAACAGCTTCCTGCCGGAGATTTCAGGTTTATTCTTGCACAGGCAAGATACGAGGGATTTGACCCCGATGATCCCGATTGGGATCCTACCGAAGAAGGCGCACCGACAATCTACTATCCGATTGATACTCCGCCGTTGGATATTTCTCTTGATTTGGTTCGCAAAGACAAAGAAATAAGAATTTACAACATTAAAATCACGCTATATAAAAAGAATTCAGCTACAATTTCAACCCAAATGGGAGAAGACGATACAGTTATAACATCTTGCGTATTTTCAGGTAATCCGATTTATGTGGTTGAGGGAACAAAGACCCCGTAATTATAGCAAGAATATTATTGTATTCGGAGGTTGCTATGAAAAGTTTACATAAATTTTTAAAAGATAAAAAGGGCTCGGGCATAATGACCGTTATGCTTGCTGTGCTGTTTCTGACGGCTTTTGGTTCGCTTGCCCTTTATCTTACATATACTTCATTTCAGGTTGCAACTTCCGACCGATACAGCAAAGAAGTAACATATAACGCCAATACTTGTATGGAAGAGGTAAAGGCCGGTGTTCAGGACATTGTCTCCGAAGCTATAGAAGAGACATATCGTGATGTTATGCCGGACTATATACGCAATGCCGCGGATATATCGGCGCTGTTTGCAAAGAACTATTTCAGCCATATAGTCGAAGCCGGCGGAGATAATCCGGATAACAGGATTATTAATCAGGGAACCATACATGAGCAGACTGCAATCAATACCGAAACCAACGAAAGCTATTCGTTCTATTCGAACGGCACCTATAACCCCACGGCAATAGAGAACCTTATCAAGGAAAAAAGAGGTTATACATGCACGGTTTCAAGTACAAGCGGTAACCTTGCCGAAGTATTATATGATGCTGCGGATACTCAAAAAACAAACCCGCTCGGCATAGTGTTAAGAGGAATAAAGGTTACATTTACAGGCAGAGCAGGCAGGAAATCTGCCGTTACCGCAGATATCAAAATAGGCGTTCCGAATATCGGTTATCTTCTTACTCAGTATGCAATTCAGGGTATTCCGGAGTTCACATTTGTTTGTAATGGCACTATGCGTCAGACAAACGTTTCCGGTCTGACAAACGGCGCGACAGTTTCAGGTTCCGCATATGCAGGTGCAGTTGAACTCGGCAATAATACCAAACTCAGCATAACGGATAACTCCACCTTTATCTGCAAAGGCAATATAAAGGTTAACGGCGGCAATGCAACCAATTCTGAAAGAGAGAACAACCCGAGGTTCATGGTCAGCGCTAACTCAACCCTCTGGACCAAGAACATTGAAATCGGTCCATACAGTTCTGTGCGCCTGCTCGGCACCACAAGAGTTGCCAATGATCTTGTTTTCAACGGAAATGATTCCTATGCAGATCTCAGGGGAAGATACTACGGCTTCGGTTGCAGCGAGACAGACCCTGCGCGAAGCAGTTCCATTATCTCAAATCGCAAGGGCGCCATAATCAATATGGAATTTCTTGAGCAGATGACTCTCGCCGGCGTCAGTTTTATCACAAACGAAGACAGAGTCGGTGAGATTGATGATCTGGGCGCAGGATTGGATTCTACCATTTTTTCAGGCAGTGGTGCTATTCGTATGGGCGAATCTCTTTCAGGCAAGCTTAATCAGAAGCTGTATATAGCTCCATACGGTTCAGTTTCGGGATATAAGAAAGTTGTTTTGAGCAACGGCGACGAAGTTAACTATAACGGTCATTATATCGAAACAGATGAAAACGGTGTCCACAAGTATTATGAACTTATAGTTCAGGGTGAGGGCGAAGACGCTACACAGGTCAAGCATTATCTTCCCGATGAAGAATACAGGCCGCAGTATAATGAATATGCTCTTGAGCCGGGCGAATCTAAGGTTACTATTCTTTCCAAGGATGAATTCTTCAGCATTCATCATTTCGCATTTAATTCAGAAACAATCCCTGAGCTTAACAGGCCATATACATATTACGGAATAGAACTCAAGCCGGTTTATAGATGGTATGATAATGATACCGTAATCGTGTATTTCTTCCTGTCGTTTGACACACAGGAGCATGCGAACCAGTATTTTATAGATTATTTCAACGCTTCAATTAACGGCGGTTCTGATAATGTTTCCGAGATGCTTTTCAGTTATCTCAATGCCGTAAATAAAAATGGCAGAGGAATAAGATATTTGCTTCATAATACAGCAGGTGCATTTTATACAGATATTGCCGACATTCATGATGGAAAAGGACATTTTACAACTCCTGTCACTTTAAGTACTACAGAAATTGAAGCCCTTGCGGCGGATGCTGTATTTGTTGAGTCTGTATTCGACAATTATTGTAAGACTCTTACCAACGTTGAAGTTCAGACTGACGCTGCCAATCCGTTCGAGTATTACATTAATACTGCGAAGATTGACTCTGTACTTGAGCCGAACGAAAGAAAATTCTTCTACACCAGAGACAAGCTTACAGGTGTTGTTTCAAATGGTGATTTCACCTTTAACGGCGCTAACTCCGATCTCTGTCTTATAGTAGCTACCGGTGATGTTACCGTTACTGCCGATTTTAATGGCCTGATTATATGCTCCGGAGATATTATTATAAACAGCAAAGCGAATTTCACCAATTCTTCAGAGAATGTGCTGGCGGCATTCGTCGGTGATACAGCTCCCGATGTCAAAGTCGGCAGCAGATTTGAGAGAGTGGTCGGTGATTATCAGCTCAAAGAATTCTTCAACATAGATATTCTTGAGCAGTATCAGGAATCAGAGTCAAGCTCGGGCGATGCATGGAATGTTGCCGCGCTTGTTACTTTCGCCAAGTGGAACAGAGAATAATGTTCTTTAGATTTATTATTTAGTTTTCAATTATATTTTATTTTTAGGTATGATTATTTCGCAGAAGGGAGGATGGTATGATGAGAAAGAATACCAAGGGTATTTCATACGTTGAGCTTGTTATAGTAATGGGTATACTCGCGGCGCTGATAGGTATTTCATCTATCAGTTTCAGTGCGGCGTGGCGTGCCCGTGCAAGCAAGGCGGCGAATTCCGTTGACGCTCTTCTTTCCCAGAGCAAGGTATATGCCCTCAGCGGTGACGATAACTGCCTTCAGGTAGCTTATCACGGTAAAGATACCGCCAGAGGATATACCGAGAGCGGTTATTATGCAGAAATGTTCAAGGCAACCCAGTCCGATTCGGGCGATTATACTCTCAGCTTATCATCACCAATTAAATCGGAGGTTATCGGTAACGACCGGCTTAATATAAAATTCGGAGATGTTGACATCGAGAAGGACAAGGCTATCCGCGTTGTCTTCAATGGAAAAACCGGTGCTGTTGTCCTCGCGGGAACGGCTGTCACTTCAACCACCGATCTTCCGGCTTCTGCTGCAGATAAATCCCAGATTTATTTCCATTTCGGAAACACTTACTGCATCAACCTGTGGAAGCTCACAGGCGAGCATAATATTACATAAGGAGGTGGTGCTCTATGAAACTCATTAAGAATAAGAAGGGCTTCACTCTGGTCGAGCTTATCGTGGGCACCGCAATCCTCGGTGTTATCGGCTTGACCACTGCAATGCTTATGACTTCGGGTACCAATATGTATCGCGGAGTTCACAGGCGGAGCACGGTCCTTTTCAAATCTCAGGTCGCGTCCACTCAGCTTACCGAAGCAATCGTCGATTGCAAGTATTCCTTCTCCGTTCATGATGACACCCTTTTTCTTGGCGATAAAGACGGCGAAGATAATGTAATTGATGTCTATTACTTTGATGAAGATGAGCATACGATTTATCTCAGAGTAGATAGAATCGGAACCACCGGAGAGATTACTCAGGGCGAGGCGGTTCCCTTCTGTTACAATGTCCACGATATAAGCTATGAGCCGTTTGCAAATAATGAAACCGGCGAGGCTTATGCCCTGAAGTTTGTTTTGACTATTGAAAAATTCGGGTTGAATTATCCCAGAAATGAAGTGTTATCGTTAAGAAACCATCCGACGCTTGTCAGCGGAGACAGCGCGGCAGACACCGAACAAAAACTTGCTGAAGAAATGGGGGCGTGATTAATGAAAAATTCCAAGATTCTTAGAATGACTTCAGCTATTCTGGCAACTGTAATTGTCGGAACGACCTTTTTTGCCTATTTCCGTGTTCCCGCCGGCGCTTCGGTATCGCTTAATAACATTGAGAATATTAAGGCATCCAAGCAAAACAGCGGCGCGCCTTTCAAAATTGTTGAAATCGCTCCGAACGCAAATTATGGCGCTATGGGCTATTATGTTCCCGGTCAGGAGGCGCCCGTAATAAGCAAATGGATTCCCACCATTGCGAATATGGACGATGCCGCGGAGAGAATCAGCTATTCAAATAATGTTGTACTTGCGACACTTGAGGGAAAGAAGCTCCTCTCCTATACCGATCAGACACCTCTTACCAAGATTGCCACTCCATCCAACGGTTACGAGGAGCATTATCCCTGGGATGCAGATTTCTATACCAATGAGTATTATAAAGCTGATAAAGCAAATCAGCTTCATCTGAATAATGCTGAGAAATTCTCTGTCAAGGGCGTTCCCGTTCCCTATACTCAGGAAGATCAGGAAAACGGCGTTTCCAAGCAGGGCTATGCCTTTAATATGGGCCATACCTATACTCTTATCAATCAGGAGAATCTCTTCAATTTTAATAATTGGTATGAGCAGGCAAAGTCAAATTGGAATAATGACGGCGAATTCCATCAGCTTTGGCCGCATGCCGGCGCGGGCAGCTTTACTCCCACCGAGGCGGATTATACCCAGGCTGATTCAATTAAAATTACTATGACCGATGAGGATGAGGGTTATATCAGGACTGCCGCAAATAAAGCGGAAGATCATGCAATCATTCCTGTTGAAGAGGGCAAAACCTATACCCTTTATCTCAATGTCGGTGTCAATCCCGAAGCGAAAGCTGCGGGCAGCGACGAGTTATATGATTTAAAGGCGAAACTTAATCTTTACGGCTATGTCAAAGAGTATAACGACGAGGGCGAAGAAATCAGCAATGAATTCAAATCCATGGCGGAGCTGGAATTTGATAAATCCGGCTGGCAGTCTTATACCTTTACGGCCGCCGGCGATAAGTTCCTTGTTGAATTCGGAGCGCTCGGCAGAGGCTCGGTTACCTATTCCGGCATTCAGTTTTTCGCCTATACCGGCGCAACCCATATTCAGAATGTTGAGCAGTTTGTCTATGGTGACGCTCCGTCTGAGTATTCGGCGAATCTTTTCAATCCCAATGTCTGGGTTGACAATATTCGTTCCCAGACCCTTTCCAATAAGACTGCCGGCGATGAGCTCATCTATGACAGAGATACAAGGACCATAACCATCAAGTCTGACGATGTAGGCTCCGGTGCTCAGTATCCCCATGATATCTTTACCGGCTACGGTGAGCGCGATGCCTACTTTATGAACGCCGATCCGGGTGCTACCTATGAAGTTACCTATGATGTCAAGGTTACCGGCGGCGGCAATGCTCAGTTCCATATCTTCCCTTATAAATCCGGCTTGAGCGCAGGCGCCAAGGTTACATTTGAAGGTGGTCTGAAGGATTTTGCTCACAGCTATTCAGGCACCAAGAGCGAAAAGCTCGTGTTTACCGTAGACAATAATACTGTATTCCTCAAGCTTCGCTTTGGTGTTACAGCCGCATCTACTACTGCGGAATACTCAAATGTCAGAATCCGCAAGGTTTCTCCCTCAACGGCTTATTACTATGATATTGAGCAGACGGATGTTTTCTATCAGTACAGTAATACCAACCGTAAGCTTCCTCCCGAAGGAACTTCGCTTTATACCAAAGAAGGCGAGAAATTTGTCTTCGCCGGAGTTTACAGCCCGACCGACCGTTTCGGTTACCATATGGAGACCGGTAAGGATTTCTACTCGGTTGATGTCAAGGCAGGGACTTTCCCGTCAACCGCGAAGGATGACGCGCATCCCTATTATGCTGTCTCAAGTGAGTTTACAGTAGCAGGCGACAAACCGGCATATTTTTCTGAGAATGACGGCGAGCTTACCTATGTCGGTATGGATGAGAATGGCAACGGCAACGGCAGCTATAAGATTGATCTTTCCGGCAGCCGTGATTTAATCGTCAATTCCGAATATGTTTATTATCTCGGCGGCTTTGTCAATAATAACTGGTTCAAATATAAAGTTCTTGACGCCGATGAAAAAAGAACGGATGAAAGCGGCAACTTAGTCGATTTCTATACTTTCCCGATAGTCGTTGAGGTTATCGAGCCTGATGATCCCGCTCTTCTTGAGGAGCTTCGTTATGCGGACCTTATCGTTATTTCATCCGGTCTTAATCTCGAGGCGGCTGCAAACGGTAGCTGGAATCTGGCCTATAGCAGTGCAAAGGATATTCCTGCGGATAATTCCGTATACGACCTTATTACCCAGAAGGTTGCGGCTAAAGATGCCGTTGTGGTTGATAAGGCAATCCTTTCAAATAACAATCAGCCTCTGCCGACCAGATTATCGACCCTTGTTACTGAACTTACTTCCGAACGCACCGCGATAGGCGGCGTCAAGGGCAGCATCTATGTCTTCTCCGATTCTGCCATTTCCCAGTCAGACAGTGTCGCGAAGACTCTGGCAAACCAGAATTTCTGCACAACTCCCGGCATTATCTCATCCGCTTCAAGCACTGATTCTCCCTACTATCCTGTCAGGGAAGAGATTGATAACGAAAATGATGTCCGCAACAATCTCGGCAACTCGCCTCTTATCAACAATATGGTCAATGAGGCAACCTGTATCAGATATGTTTTGAATTATAAGAACCAGCGTATTTATCATATTCTTGATAAGGTTACGGTTTTGGATATTGAGCCCTGCTCATCCAATCCTTCGCTGACTCTTGAAAAGCTCAACAGAATGATGCCCGCAACTCTTCAGTATTCTGCCGATGATGTTGAGATTATCGGTATGTCAGTCGCGGAATTTGTCGCGAAGAATGAGGACTTTGCCGAGAACTATGATATAGTCTATATCGGCGCTTCGACCGATAATATGTCCCGTGTTCTCAAACCCGGTGATACTTTCGATTATATAACTAAAGACGGTGTTGAAGGAACCGCGACTATCCGCGCGGACGGCACTGCCGATGACGCTTACAGTCATCTTGTGGAGCAGGGCAAGGTTCAGAATATGCGTGCGGGCGACCCTGTCTATAACGACCCGCATATGAACGGAATGTTCTATACCAATGTCGGCGATATTATTGAGACCGCGAATAAAGAAGCTATTGATAACAGTCAGCTTAAGCGCTGGCAGTATTGGATTAATCCCGGCAACTGGGGTAGCATGGCAAGTGACCTCGCGAGCCCTCCCGCCCTCGGCGGTATGCTGAAGGAAGACTATTTCAATCTTGGTGACGAGGTTGGCTTCAATGCTCTCAAGACCGTCTATATCCCGCTCGGCGGTCACGCCTCAATGCGCTCATCGGGCTTTGACCTCAATGAAGCGTCAATGCAGCGCCTTAAGAATTATGCCGATACCGGCAGACCGCTTATTATTGATGATGCGCTTGTTTCCAAAGGAATTCATGATTATCTCACCGCTTATAACTATTGTGATGAGCTTACTCCGGATTATCAGAACGGCGGTTATTCTGCCAATTTCCACTGTCGCATCATCAAGGGCGATGTAAATTATGATACCATAGATGCAGATATCAAAGCGGGAAGACTTAACAGTCAGATTCTTAACGGCAACAACGCGAATGCTGATATTACTGTAAGATATCAGTGGTATTATGATGAAGACGGAGTATCTGGTCCTAAGGCCCCGCAGAAGCTTGAAGGCAAAACAGAGAAGGACTGCTCTGTTAATGTTTCCACCAGCAGTATGGAACCGGTAAGAGACTCCTCCGGTAATATAATATATGATACCAAAACTAGAACAAGAAAGATTCTTTGGTGGACAAGATCTGAAACCTATAAGGTTCCGAGATACCGTACTGTAACATCGGGCATTGGCGACTATTATTGTGTGGTAGATTTCTCGTATCATGGCTTTACAGCAAACGGCAATGCTACAAACAGAGTCAATATCAAAATGGGCGGAACTGACTATTTCGTTGCAAGATTGTTTGCTAATGTTTATTTTGATAAGAACTGGTTAGGTAATCTCGGAAGTTTTCAGAACGCAACATTCTGGGTGGAATTCCATTCGATTACTCCCGAACAGTTAGAAGGTAATGTTAGCACTACATATAACAGCGGTGATAATATTACTGACTATATACTTAAAAAATATAAGGTTAAATTTGAGTATTGGGATGAAGAACATGATTGGGGTTTGCTTTGCCAAAACCATGAGTGGGCTCATGATACTTGTGGAAAAATACCTCGTGTTCTAAGATCTCCTAGTGATTACACCAATTTTAATGATTGGTATTATACGAATGGTAATACGCAAGCTTTCTCGGCTTATTGCAATCATAAAAAATGCAAAAAGACTTTTTATTATAACGGTAGTACTAATAAGGATTATATTGATTATAATCCAAGTTCTTATGGTTCACATGGACTTGGTGCTGGTCTAGATAACAGGAAACTTACAGCAGCGGATTCAGCTGTTATCACGTATTCTGATGACTATCTCAATTCTCATACCTTAACACAAGCAGGAGTTATTAATAAGGCGTGGAACCGTGCGATATTGAGAATGAAGTTTACTGTCGGAGGTCAGGAGGTCGTGTTACAATCGGCAAAGCCGGGCGGTTCTCTTGCAACAGTGCTTGTTTCAAGATGTACTGGCCCTGAAACAAGCGATGAGAAACATGATGACTATAATGCATACCATTTCGGTGAGCTTTATGGTGCCTATCACTATAAAAACGGCAGTCTCGAGAACACCTATGAACTTGACAAAAATGGCAATGGAAAATCAGAAGAAGGCACCAATATGCCCGAATACATTTATCAGATTGCGGAAGTCGACAAAACTCCCGTCAAATCTGACCCTGTAAGATGGCGTGTTGATACCGATTCCGAAGCGAGCTCGGCTAATATCGATAACTGCTCCTATATGTGGAGACTTATCGTCGGCGAATACTATGAGCATGATACCGTATTCTGCTATGATGACGGTGTTTCGGATGTCGACGCTGCGTCCAGTAAGCTCGCATCTGCTCTCAAAACTCCGAGACCTGAAATCGAGATGCTCGCAGGCTCCGCTCCCGAGTATGCAATCGGTGCGGACAGCGAATCCCTCACGAAGACCGACAGCGGCATCAATCTTACTCTTAAGTTCAAGATCAATGAGCCAACCGAGACCTTCAAGAGCTCAAAATATCACGCTTATCTCTATATAGATCAGGACGGCGACGGCAAGTTCAAGGATCCGACATATAATTCTGCAGGCGAAGTTACAAGCAATGGCGAACGCCTTAATGACGGCGGTATATCCAATCTGAGTACAGGAACGGCAATCACATATACCACAGGCCTTAACCCGTCATTCAAGGGTATTATTCCCTGGAAGCTGTATATTGAAGAGGAACATGACGCCTCAACCGGCCTGACTGCGGACGGCCGAATTCCGCAGCATATGACTCATACCGGCTACGCCTATGTGAAGCCGACTGCGGACGATCCGATGCTTATCAATGCGGTCATGATTCTTCCCGGCGCGTGGAACCCCGCGGAGTGGACCGAATACGGCAAGCCCTATCTTAATATCAATAACGAGGTTGTAGGTCACGATCTCACAATTTACGGCAGGACAAAGCACATTGAGCAGAACTTCTGGAGCAGCAATGTCTATATGGGCACTGTCTTCGGCAGCGATGTCTTTGATCACCTTGAGAATCCCAATACCCGACGCATGACTCAGGAAGAGTTCGGCACAGCCGGCATCACCTTCTCGTCATGGGACGGCAAGGGCGGCGTCGATGACGTTGACGGCTACTACCATCTCGGCTTCGTCGTCAACGAGGGCGATATCAAGATAATGATAACCTGCATGAGCGTCCATATGATTAACCAGTTCTATGGCTTGCAGGCAGGCGAGGGCTTCGGCGGCACGAAGTGGAGATGCCCTGAAGCCGGTTGCGATAACCACAGCAAGGATATTCAGGGTATGTATTGCCCCGAATGCGGCGCTATCAAGTATGAGAATAATGCCGGCGAGAAAGATCTCTTCACTCCTTATGATATGATGATTCTCGGCTTCGGCGACTCCTACGGCAAACTTGCCGCAACATTCCTCGATATTCTCGGCAATCAGGTTATTTATCAGGAGGGCCTTTCGAATTACTCGGCTCTCGCTATCAGAAACTTCATCAGAAGCGATAAGAATATCCTCTTCTGCCACGACACAACCAGTAAAGCGGTTGACTTCCTCGATCTCTATGTTGATAAGCTCAAGAGAATAGGCGCCGATATATGGAGCCATCTCGGTAACATAGTTAACTGGGTTCTCGATGGAGTTCAGTCAATCTTCGGTGTCGGTCCCGACTGGCGTATGGATACTGAAGACGAAAAACTCAAAGATACCAAGATCAAGGAGGGCTACTGGAACAACATTGTTCTGAGAGAGGATCTGGGCCTCGACCGGTATGGTATAACCGAAGCAATAATTACGAGGTCCGACGCGATAGTCAGCGGCGATGTTGATAATGAAGACTACGCATCCATCCTCAGAGATCCCTTCGCAAATGCGCCGCTCGGCAGAGCCCATATGTATAACTACATTTATAACGGTTATCAGACTGCCGGCGACGAGGGACAGGTTGAGAGCTTCACCGCGAGAGACCTCACGGTCAAGAAGATGCTTTCGACTGATCACTCAATAGCCTGGGTTCCCGGCACAGCGAATGTCTATGGCAGAAACACTGCTAACCCGGCCCTCAACTACACAGAGGATTCAAACGGCGTAAGGCACTATGAGAATGAGCCCATCCTCGATGCGAGCGGCAACATTCACGCTCAATTCGACCGCTATGCACAGGGCTTCACGGATTACACAATCGCAAGATATATTAATCCGAATGATGCTGATCAGCAGTTCCCGACGGCTGCGACCGAGAGATTCCCGAGATCACAGCTCAAGGATGATGACAAGTATCAGAAGATATTCAGCACCGAGTATGTAACTCAGGTAAACGGCGGTAAGATTACAACTTATCCCTATAATATCAATATCGGTTCTCCGACCGTAGGTCTGCCGACATATGAATATAAGAACGGAAATATTCAGACTTCATCCGGTGCTGACCATGACGGCTTGGTTGACGGTTTCCTCCACTCTGTTGAGGATATGAACCAGCTTATCAAGGTCAAGACCACTCACGAGCAGGTTTATCAGTGTAACATGAACGGTGACGATATCACGGTATGGTATTCGCTCGCTGCCCAGGATTTCTGGAAATATGATGCGAACAAGAATTATATCGGTATCAGAAACGACGCCGCTAATGCTTACTATATGTATTCACGCGGCAATGTTACCTACACCGGCGCAGGCCATACCAATGAATTCACCGAATTCGAGGCAATGCTGTTCATCAATACGCTCGTTGCATCCTACAGGGATACATTTACCGTTCCTTCGGTTACGTTCCGTAATAAGAATGATTCCTCGAGCAACAAGTATATTCTTGCGAGCCCCGATGTTGATGGTTCGGGCAATGAGATTCTCGTCCCCGAGAGCGATGTTTTCTTCAAGGTTCTTGATAATAATGTCGGTACGTCAAAGACAAACATCACCTATGAGACGAAGTTCTACTATATTGATCCCGACACCGGTGCAAAAGTATTCATTACCGATGAGGTCCAGATAAAGGATGACCACGGTACGCTTTCGAATACAAATGTTCCCAAGCAGAAGCTCCTTCACTTCGCGGTTCCCGATTCTATTCTTGAGTTGTTTGAAAACAATCAGAAACTTATGGCAATCAAGATTTATATCTTGCCCATAGTCCATATCAAGAAGCTGAATGAGCCCGAAGAAGTGTATGAGGGCATGACCGGATGGGTCGAAATCCGAAGACTTGATATGTCCAACCTCGGATAATGAATCCTTGATATCCCTAAAATCCATAATTTAGACCAAGCGGGCAGTGCTTCGGCACTGCCCGCTCTGCATATTTACTAGTAATAAAAAACAGCCAGGCATCGTCGATGCCCGGCTTAAACTATTTTATTTTGCAACTCCTGCGGTTTCTTCGGATTCAGCGGGTGTTTCTGTTTCACATTCAATAGTCTCCGCTTCTGCTTCCGCTGATTCAAGTTCAGTGTCAATTTCAGCCGCATCGTCAGTCGCTTTTGCTTCTTCATCCAAAAATGTGGTTTCTGTTTCTTTTACCTCTTCAGAATATGGCGGATACTGCCCGGTTGTGTTGTTAGCAAGGCCGAGGAAAATGAAGAAGAAAGGTGCGGTGAAAATGAACGAGTTTCCTACAAGCGCCGAACCGATATAGGCGAGAGCGCCTGCGAGGCAGATAATCGTTGTGTTATCGATGCTCTTTCTCTTTATCAGCGCCTTGATATATACCGACATCAAACCGAAGAGATACATAAGTCCTGCCGGGATACCATAATATGCCATATTCTCAAGGTATTCGTTATGCGCCTTGTCTGCGTGGGTTTCCGTTCCGAGACGCTCAGCTGTGCCTTCAAGTCCCCAGCCGATAAACGGTTTTTCCCTGATATATTTGGCTGTGTGGGTCCAGAGAGTCCACCTCAAGGTGCCGGCGTTGCCCGCGTCTTCACTGTCGGTAACAATCTTTTTTACATCTCTGCCGAGTCCAGCAAATTCGCTGAAGAAACTCGGAGTGAAAAGCCCGGTCACAAAGACAATTCCCATGAATACGGCGAAAAGCCCAAGCACCGTAAAGCTGACTTTTTTCTTTTTATAAGATACGGCAACAAACAGGAAAACAAATGCCACGATTGCCGCAAGGAAGGGCCCGAGGCTGTCGTTTATTGCGAGGACGAAAGTGTTGAGGCACATGATAAGGAACGCGACAATTCTCTTTATTCTGCCTTCGCCCAGCGCGGTAACTCCGGCGCAGAGCATTATCGTAACCGTCAGGTAATACGCGTAGAAATTATGAGTGTAAAAGATACCGCAGACATAGGCGTCGCCGATGATAGTAACATCGGTCACATATTTATTAATAAGTGTGAGGACCGCAATCACAACGCCGGTCGCAAGGAAGAACCAGATTGCGAATTCCTTGAATTTTTCCTTCCTGACCAGTGACGCACAGAGGTAGAATACCAGCATATATCCGATAATCTGGAGAACGCCTTCCGCGCGTGAGGTTTCGCCGAGGATGTATTTAATATCGGTCTTGTTGACGATGGTTGATACGATTATCAGCGCCGAATACGCTATGAAGAAAAAGAGCGGGATTTTATCGGCGGTAACAAGTTTGACACCGGTTTTCCTGCAGAAAGTAATATAGACTATTATCGCGAGAACCGCGAAAATCGCGCCCAGGAAAAAGGCGTAATGGATAATGGGGGAATAGTAGTCGCCGGCGAGCTCAGCCGTGTCATAGAAATGGAACCAGTCCTTAAGTGACCAGTCATCAGGATCCTTATAAAGAATCGCGAAGGATATCATATGCACTACCGGCGTGAGCAGATAAATCACCACCGGCACCATGAACCATAGCTCATGATGCTTCAGAAAAATGTCGCTCAGCGTGTATTTATCTTCGGTTAAGGATTTGAGTTTGGAATTATTCGTCATTTTTATCTCCCTGCAGTGAGGCGGTTATATATTTTATATACTTTTCAAGCGAAAATATTTATCGTTTCAATAAGTTGTCTCGGATTTTTATTCCTATTTTAATCAGCTTGTATTTTTTTAGCCGCTTTTTTATTGGTGATTTGCGAATATATTTTCTTGCAAGTTTATTAAAAGGCATTGCTTCAAGGTCTTTTATAAAATTATTGTAACAGTCTGGTTGACTAGCAGATTTAATTGCTGCAACATTGTATGAAAAAGCGATTTCTTCATCAACCTCAGTTAAAAATATATTCGATTTGATATTATTGAGCAGTTCTTTTCCTTTTTGAGTATTAATTGATAAAAATGATATTCCTTCGCTATCATTGAGGTCGGGAGCAATGTTATCGATTCCCCAGAAATCTCCAAGTGTAATATCGCTTTGCCTGTTCTTTCCTTTGAATTGACAATTATAGCAGTTGCGGTTGAGACACATGTCGCTCAAAAACAATTGCATATAAGGGTCTTTATCACTTGTCTGTGCATATTTTTTACCATTTGTAAATAATAATAGTAATAAATAGTTGGACCATCCGTTTTCTTTGCTTCTAAAATTAACAGATATTACTGATGATTTGTGAAGTCCCTCTTGCCATTCCAGATATTTTTTCCAAACTTTTTGTATAGGTGTCCCATGACATATAAAATCAATGGTGATTAGGTTTTCGTAATCGGATTTCAAATATGATTTGAGACCTGCAATCTGGCAGGGCGTTCCGCAACATAATACTGTTTTGCCATTTTCGAGGATTTCTTTGATTTCTTTGTGGATGCTGAATTTGCTTTGAAGATATTTGCTCCCCGTGAGTCTGTCGAGTTCATCCGGATTATCGGTAATTATATGTGAGATGCTCTTGAAGTCTTTATCAAAAGCGGCACCGACCACATAACCGCCTGAATAATATATATACTTTGCAAACTCTGAGAATAAACCACCGGAAGAACTCTTGAACCGTATTTTATCACTTTTGCTGAATGCAGCGTATGCAGAAATGCTCATATTAATTCCTCAGTTTTTTTATTGTATTTAACACTAATTCTTTTTCATATTTATTCATTGATATGAACCACATAGAGGAAGAGTATACAAAAGTGTAAATTATAATCCCGATTAGCAACTTTATTATTGTATCAATTTTATAATAAGATGTAAATAGTACTGCCAAAAATACGGGAGGTATAAGTCCTAATGACATCTTGATTATATTATACCAAAAAAGCAGAATGTTAATTCCACATTTTCTGTAATAATATATGTTCATTATAATACCGTTTGCAATAAGTAAAGATAAACCAGTTCCAAAAGCTACCCCTATCTCGCTGTATTTTTTGCATAGAATAATTGAAATTAACAAATTGATAAAAGCCATAGCCAAGTAAACTATGCTTCTAAATTTGTGCTTGTTCAGTGCTCTTTGAATCTCTATTCCGATGTTTTGAATTAACGGAACAGTAACGGGAATGATTAAAATCAAAGCTACATAATATGATTTTTCATATTTTGTTCCAGCCCACAATGATATAAAAGATTTTCCAAAAAAGATGAAGCCTGTTGCGATAATCATTAAAACTAAAAATTGTATTCTTCCGATTCTGATAAATAATTCTGAAAGTTTCTCTTCCATCATTTTTTTTGAATCATTCAATTCGTTCACAATTCTGTGAATGCGAGGGGTAAAAAATCCAGATATCGATGAAGAAAACATAATATAGTAATTGTTAAGTGTAGAGCCAACCGAGTAAACTGCTACACAGGCTGTTCCGCAGTAACGCCCAAGAATAATTTGGTCTGTTTTCCAATTTATCTGATCTATAATAATATTAATTGCAATAAATACAGTGTATCCGAATAAGTCAATAAACGCAGTGGAATCTATACCTCTGAATGTGAATCTGTGTTTCAACTTAAAAACTGTAAACCAGATATTTAAAAATCCTGTTATTGTCTGTAAAGTCAGACTAATGGTTACAATTGAAACGGATTTATGGCCCATAAGCAGCAAAGGTAATGTAACTAACGGTGTCAAAACAGTTTGAATTATATTCAGAGATTTAAGAAAGATGAAGTTTTCGCTTGCAGTTATAATATTTGTAAAAACGCTTAGCGGAAACGAAGTAGAAAGCCCTATAGTCATCAAAATCATAAGAACTTTAGCTGTAATGTATTCGCTTTCGGTAAGGCCGTTATTAAAAACAATATTCAGATTAAATGAAAGGAACAAACCGCATAAAAATGATATGATTCCTAAAACAAGAAATATTGCCAGAAACATGCCATTTAATTTATTGATTGATTGACTATCGTTTTCTTTTTTGTATTTGGAATAGAATTTAATATATCCGGCATTTAAGCCGAGACTCATAACCGATAGCATGGAAGTTGTTGATGCTACCGTATTGTATAATCCGAACTCATTTTGTCCTAACAGCCTTATCATAGCCGGCGTATATAATAAGCCAATAATGATGCTTAAACCAATTTGTAAATATGATAGAATTGCTCCAACTTTAATTTGTTTAGAATCTTTGTTCATCTTAAGTTTTCTTTCAAAAAATCAATTGAAATTCTCCGCTTTTCTTCTATGACTTTATCTGCGTAAGAGAAATCTATTTTGGGAATAGTGTTTATATTGTTCAGCTCTTCCTCTGTAATCATTTGCGAAGATAGGCCTATGTCTTCAAGAAAGTTTTCGACTCTTCCAACATATTCCTGGTGAGTTTCTCGCTTTAACGCAAAAAATGATTTATGATATATTACGCAAAAAACCACGGCGTGAAAAGAGTCAGTTATTACGACTTCTGAATCTCTGATGAGTTCAATGAACTGGAAAGGGTCAGCAGAATAATTTTGGACCTCTCCATATTTCCGTTGCCAGGTATGAACAAATCCCTGAATATTTGGAAAGGTTAATGACTTAACTCCGTTCTTTTTGGAGTAGGTCAACGCGCTTTTGGCTTGTGACCTGTTTTCGCTTAGTAAATATATCAAAGAAAACCCGCTAATAGAATCTAAAGGTGAAATAAAACGATCCCACTCTTGTCTAGTAAAAAGCAGAGTCGGGTCAACAACAGTTGAGATTTTTTTATCAGGCAACAAGGACTGTAGTTCTGAAGCTATTGTTTTTTCTCGGACAGAGATAGCATCTAAGTGCTTTACATATGGCAGAAACTTTTCGCTCCAACCATTTGGCAAATACATACAACCAGCACTGGCAGCATATGCTATCTTTTTTTTACCATCATTAACAAACCCCAAAGCCGAGTAAAAAGGGTTGTTGCTAATATCCCAGATACAATCGCTACCGCAAATAAAAAAATCATATAAACTATCTGCGGTATTAATGCTACTCAGAGTAAATATATCTTTTGAATGAGGAATAGTCTTGGTGAACGAAGAGATAACACTATTCCTTTTTTTAATCAATGAAATAGAAAAAGGATGAATATATTTGCTTGTTCTGCTTTTTATAGAATTAGTGACTAACTTAAACTTTTCTTTTCTTTTTATACTCTTAAACTTTAAAATCCATTTGGAAAGATTGGGTTTATATTCATAGTCGAACTGTATTTGTTCGCATTGCATCAAATTATCCATGACATATTTTTGAAGTGCGAATGCTTGAAGATTGCCGCCGTAATTATAATTATTGTAATACTCCGTCACTATTCCGCATGATACCTGTTTCTTATTCATTGTAATCCATTCCTTAATACCGCTTAATTAATAGTATTTAAACTTTAATGCTTAATAACTCCTTAAAAAGACCTGTTTTTTATGTTTCTAAGTTTATATCTAACCACTTCTATCGGCATCTTTAATAATCCCCTGTATTTTGTAAAACCAACTATGACGGAGAGCCAATGCGCAAGCTTTTTTGGAAGAAAACGGTTAAATTTGAGCTTAAGATAGTTAAAGTATTTTTCTTCTTCGGAAAGCCAACTGCCGTCAAAGTGGTGTATGGTGAGTGTGTTATCGGTAATAGCTACAGTGCCTGTTTCAAGGTTCTTAGGGCAGAAATACTCAGTTGGATAAATGGTTATACCTTCAATTTTCTGAATGCCTTTTATATCCTTTAAGCCATGTTTAACAAGAATGTCTGTAGTATATTTTACAACAGTATTCAAATTGAGAGAACCATCCTCTCGCTTAAAATGAATATTATTATAAAAATCGAGAATCTCTTTATATAAACCAAGCCCGGGGTTAACGGCTATACCAAGCCCGGGGGCAACGGTAATATGGGTGTTCATTTTTGACGCTATGCGGTTAGAAGTCAAATCCTTTGTGACAGAATATTTGCCGTCAGTTTCACAGCCCATATACGCGCCGTTTTTAATAATTTCATCGATTGGCTTTATTACCTCTACATCGGTGTCAAAATAAACCCCGCCATACTCATAAAGGATTTTGAACCTTGCATAATCGGAAACAAACGCCCACTTTTTTGCCTCATATGCTTCGCGGGCGTAGTCGCATTCGCTGAAATCGAAATTACTCTCATTCCACTCGATTATTTCATAATCCGGGCAGTATTTTTTCCAGCTTGCTATGCACTTTTGAGCCAGTTCCGGCAGGGGATTCCCGCCAAACCAGCAATAATGTATTGTTTTGGGTATCATAGTTTCACCCCATGGATTGCTTCCGGTTTTTTGCTAATTTTCTGTATATCCATTTTAAGGCTCTGAACAGTCTCGGTGTGCGAAGCTTACAAAGGATTATTTTAATCTTAGTTGTTAGGTCAACTTCTTTTGAAAAAAGAGTGATAAGAAAGCATTCATTAAAAATACAATAGTAATCTCTCAAGTGTTCTTTGTATTTAGATTTCCCCTTTTTAAGTGATAAAACATCAAGGATAAGAGAATGAACCACCAGGCAACTGTAAATCTTAAATTCTCTTTCAAGCGAAGGATAAGGAGATAAAAAACTATCTTTAATCTGATTAAGATGCTTGATAGCAACATATTTCTTTTCGTTGTATTCTGAATGGCAAATGCTGTCTTCTCGTGATACGTAATGATAAAACACATCGCCGGAGTGAATAATGCCGTTGGATTTTTTGATAAGTTCAAATACCACCACAACATCTTCGTTAATCTCTCCAACAGGAAATCTTATATCATATAATAAATCGCGGCTAAACAACTTGTCACAAACTGAAACATCAACTCTCTGTTGCAATAGCATTTCTGAAAAAGCTTCTTTTATATTAAACTCAGTTGCTCTTTCGCAACAAAAAGCTTTCACGCTGTAATTACTTGTTATTTCTCGAAAACGTCCGCAGCAAGCAATTTTAACCTTTGAATTAATTATAGAATTATGCAGACAATTATACATGTCGGGTTCAATATAATCATCGCTGTCAACAAATCCGATATAATCGCCAGTTGCGGTATCGAGTCCCGCGTTTCGCGCGGCTGATAATCCGCCGTTCTCCTGATGAATTACTTTTATCCGCGAATCCTTTTTGGCATATTCATCGCAGATTTTGCCGCAGTTATCCGGTGAACCGTCATCCACGAGGATTATTTCAAGATTGGTATATGTCTGTGCAAGGATGCTATCTATGCATTTGCTCAAATAATTTTCCACATTATATACGGGAACAATAACGGATATTAAATCCATAATTCACCTGCTCAAGTATATTTTTTCCAGTTTCTTCGCTGTTCCTTTTATATCATACCCTGCAGCCCGAATTTGCTCAGTATTATCTGATTTAGGTAATGATATCATTTTTTCTATGGTAACTATCCATTTATTCTTATCATCAAGCGAAACAAATTCTACATTTTCAGTGACTTTTAATTCTTCTGTAATACTCGAAGAAAAAACGCAGGGTAACCCGCAAGCCTGCGCTTCGATTCCGGTAACGGGCAACCCTTCAAATAGAGAGGGCAGAATGAATAAGTCCATAGCCTGCATATAGTCCTGAACATTTTTGATATTGCCGGTGAATATTACACTGTCGGTTAATCCCGCTTTGTTGACTTTATTTTCAATAGATTTTTTCAATTCGCCGTCGCCGATAAGCAGGAGCTTAAACTTGTTGTTTTTTTTGTGAAGTTCGGTGAATATATCAATAATGAATTCGTGATTCTTCTGCTCGGCAAATCGGCCGACATGGCCGATAACCTGGTCATCGGCTGAATAATTGAGCGCGCTTCTTTGATTCTTCCTTATTTTGTTATTCAGATTAAAAATGTCCGTATCAATAGCATTTGGAATGACAGAGAAAGATTTACTGTCGAACATCCATTTGCCCGCGAGCTCGGAACAGGCCAATCTTTGATCGGCAAGCGAAGCAAAAGGTTTATTGATAAAATGCAGTATCTTTCTGAGTCCGCCTGAAGGCACACCGGCATTGTGAGAGTGAATAATTACTTTTGCTTTTGCGGCTTTTGCGGCAAATACCGGCAAAATGTTCGCCAAAGAAAGCATATTAATATGAACAGCATCATATTTGCCGTTCTTTATTATTCTTTTAAGTGTCAGATAATACTTCAAAGGCTGCTTATTGAAATCGGGCATATGATAGATAACGCTGCCGTTTGAAGAGTATTCCTCAGAAAAATACAGCCCGCCGTCTTTATCGGTGAAATCAAAATGGCAGTTATCATGAATCCTTTTATAATAATTGTGAAAATATACTTCGATTCCGCCGAGATGGGCACCCATGCCGATTTCAAGTATTCTCATTCTTTCGCTCACTTCAGATTTTTATATTTCATTATGCCGTTGACTGAATACCATATCATATAATAGGCCGATTCAATTACATTCAAGCCCATATATCTGTAGGTTTTCCAGTTCATTATAGCAGATTTAAATTTGTTTCCTGATTTGGAATCCGGAGAAATCCGCACTGTTGTAAGCGGTTCTGTGACGGCAAAAGCATCAATTCCCGATTTGAGAATGCCCAGCCAGACTGCAAAATCCTCGTGCATATCGTCACCAACCGCATAATAATCCGAGTATAATTCTTTGCGAACCAAAGCTGAGGGATTCGCAATCAGATTCTGCTTCAAAAGCTTTCTATACCCGATACTTTCGGGAACTTTCAGTTCCCAATCAAGGCTGTTTCCTTTGGAATCAATGTATTTCACGCCGGTAAATATCAAGCTCGCATTTTTGCTCTGCTGTAATTCTATTTGCTTTTCAAGCTTATCAGGCATCCATGCATCATCGCTATCAAGAATGGCAATCCATTCGCCCGAACAGTTTTTGAGCGCCTCAAGTCTGGTAAGCGAAACGCCGAGATTCTTTTCGTTTGAGATAAGTTTAATGCGATTGTCTTTCGTTGTATAGGATTGAACGATAGATTCGGTGTTATCCTTTGAGCAATCATTGACAATAATCAATTCGAGATTCTTATATGTCTGATTCAGAACGGATTCAACAGCGAACCCGACGGTATTTTCGGCGTTGTATGCCGCCATAATTATACTTATGAGACCGAAGTTTTCAGTTCCCATCACTCCGCCCCTTCTTTTCTCACCACTGTCAGGGCTGTTCTCAGCACGCAGAGGAAATCGAGATAGACCGAGAAGTTGCGGACATAATAGTATTCGAGTTCGAGGCGCTCTCGGTAGGAGATATTCGACCTGCCGTTGCAACCCCACCAGCCCGTGATTCCCGGCTTTACCTGCTGATAGATTTTCATGCCGCCGTGCGCTTCGAGTTCGCCGTCAACGAGCGGGCGCGGGCCGACTACGGACATATCGCCCCTGAGGACGTTTATCAGCTGGGGTAGCTCGTCTATCGAGGTTTTCCTGAGAATTCTGCCGGCTTTCGTTATGCGCGGGTCATCGGCGAGCTTCTGATTCGCTTCCCATTCCGCGCGGTATTTTTCGTCTTTGAGGAGCTCCTTGAGCTTCTCGTCGGCGTCAGGGACCATAGTGCGGAATTTATAGATTTTAATCGGCCTGCCGTTTTTGCCGATTCTGTTTTGTCTGTAAAGGATTTTTGCCCTGTCTCCGCCGAGGAGGTAGGCGAGCTTGACGGCCGCCGCGACCGGCAGGAGGATTATCATTCCGAGCAGACCTGCGAGAATATCGATAACCCGCTTCACGCCGAGATAGACCGTCTGCCCCTGAGTGAATTCGTATTTGCCGACCGAGAGCGTATTATGAACGCCGACCGAGTCAACCGCGTAGTTTTCGGAGGCGAAGCCGAGCAGGGAATCGAGCGAAAAATGAAGCGGAATATCGTTGCGGATAAGCGTATCGAAGACTCCGGGCGGTATCGAGCCGGGATCAGCGGCTATAAGGACCTCGTCAACCGCGCCCGAAACAGCGTATTGCGCAAGCTTTTCAATTCCGCTGAATGACTGAATGCCTTCGGGGAGAGTGCATACGCCTTCGCCAGTGAAACAGACAGCTCTGAGCTCGAATTCATCGGCATCGCCGGCGAGCGCGTTCGCGATAGTTTCCTCAGCGCCCGAAGGGGGAGCGACGATAAGCAGATTTGTCTTTTTCGCGTTGAGCGGGCGTATTTTTTTAGCCTTTATCAGCCATTTCCAGAGGCATTTGAGAATCAGCGACAGCGCGAAATAGAAGATAAACATCAAAAGAACCGTCTGCCGCGAGAAGACCGTACCGATTTTGAAAATATAGAAAACGACCGAGACGGCCACGAGATTATAGAAGGTGAGAATCAGGCTCCTGAGGATTTCCTCATAATACGGGCGGGTGAGAATATGCAGATAGGGATTTGAGAAGAGGCAGATAACCGCCTGGACCAGCGCGATTATGAGAATAAGCGGCAGCCAGGTCTCGCTTTTAAGGAAGCCGAAGTCGCCGAATTTGATGCGGTAGGAGAGGGCAAACGAAACGAGCAGAGTAATAATATCAATAAGCAGAAAGTCAAAATGCTTTTTCATTCCGTTGTCTTTGCGCGCGCTCATTTTCCCACCTCCGTCATATTCGTCCTTTTATTATACTATATTAAAATAAATAAATCAATAGAGAGAATCAGGTTGCAGTCAGCAGTCGGCAGTCAAGGTTTGTTGATTATATAATTACGTAGGGGGCGACAACTTGGCGCCCCGCACAAAACACTGCATTTTAATTAACGCAACCCCGTAGGGGCGCGGGTCTCCGGTGGAGACCTCTGCCGGAGACAGAAGCGCCGACCGAGCTGACAGGCGAGACCGGATACCATCCGCCCGCCCAAGGATATGCGGAGCATAACGGCATAATCAATCATATAAAAAACAGGGCACGGAAGTTCCGTGCCCTTTCGTTATGCTCTTTTTGGTTTTAACCCGCCGACATATAGCTGCCGACAACTCTGAGCTCGTTATTGACGCTCAGGTCATAATTGAGGCAGGCGATATACGCCTCGTCTCCGCTCACGGAGTAGGCGATTCTTTCGCTGCAGCAGGGGCAGAGCGTTTCGTGCTTTTCGCAGGTATTTGTCTGAGCTATCAGACTTCCGCATTTGAGACACCAGATTTTCATAATTCAGCCATCCTTTCGTTGAGCGGTTTTTTCTCCATCCGCTCATCAGTGTTGTTTCTTTTTATTTTTGTTGCAGCCCGGGCGTGAAGTTCACAGATGTTTTACATCCCGTTCAATTACAAGATAATTATGCGCTTTCCGGTGTCCGATAAAACTCCCTTTCAAAATATATATTCTTTCCTTAAATGAAAAAGTAAATGCAGGGAAAACTGAACATTTAGTTTTGCAAACGTGCATTTAGTTTTGCAAATGGTATAATAGAGTCGCTGTCAGGCAGAAAGGAAATTTATGCCGAAACATAT